>NZ_RZNH01000048.1 GCF_013141825.1 Marinifilum caeruleilacunae | reverse complement strand
ACTTTCATACAAAATAACTTGTTGAACACCTACAACCAAGTCATTTAGACCAGAATATCTAACTTTTTTATTCTCACATGAGATTAAAAAGATAATTGCTAATATGAAATAAACTATTCTCATTCTTCATCAAATGGTTGCCAACGTATGTATAAACACAATGTCGTATTTATTTATCCTATAAGGTGCATTGCACATTACATCCGTATATGGCATGTAATGTGCAATAAATATAATTAATATTTTGGCTTTATTCTTTAAAATCAATTGATGGATAAATTTTGTTGAAGAGGTGATTAAAACCCCTGGCTAAGGCAGGAAACGAAGTGCGGTAAGATTTATTCTTTCCTGTAATTTCTTTCGTGTAACAGGCTTTTCATTGCTGGTTATCCTTAATGTCTTCATGTTTTCATTCAGCCACAAGCCGCAGACTTGCGGTAGTGGGGTGGAACCTCAAAAGTCGCTGTCCGGCATTCTGACAATTGTGATTTTATTCGAAGAAAGGCTTTAGTAAGACAGGGAAGCTGAAAGCTTGCTTGAAGATCACCCGGCCGCACTTAAGCATTTCAAGAATCAAATTGCAATTTTCAGTTCGCCTTGGGTTTTTTGCTTACTTTTTGGGCTTAAGCCAAAAAGTGAGAGCCTCTCCGGCTGGAGGAGAAAAGCAATCAGCCTCAAGCCACAAGCTCTATGCTTCAAGCAGCTGGCCGCCAGTAATTTATGATTGATCATTACTAATTATTAATTACAAATTGTTTTCCTTATTTCCGATAAATTCGATGACATGATCCAAGACCTTCTTTGAGAGTCGTTCCTGTGCTTCTATTGTCCAGCCAGATACAACTTCTGAGGATATAATATTTTCCAATTGGTCGAATTCATCCCTGAAGGTGCCCATTCCATCTCCATCAAAAATTCCATAATTCGATGGGGCTGAAATCCATTTGTCGAAAGCAGATTTATCGAATGTAAGTCCAAGCGATGTGTTGATTAGAATCTTGCCCTTCCCAAATTGTTTAAATTCGCGTTCACCTAAAATGTTCGTGTTTTTGGGCAAATGAAGCGAGATGATTTCTGTTGATTCTAAGAGTTCGTTCAAGGGCAGGTATTTAATTCCATCCTTTTCGGCCTGTGGCTTTCTACTTCTGTTGTAATAGTATAGCTTAGCTCCAAATGCCTGCAATCTATCAGCCAACATTTTTCCTGTTGCCCCCATGCCAATAATTCCGATTTTTCTTCCCGTCAACTCAACAGCATCTTTTTTCCATTGTTTTTCTCCAATTCCCTTTATCAATCTAATTAATTCAGAGATAACGTATTCAACAAGTCCTTCGTCGCCATAATCTCTAATGCCTTTTACAGTGATAGCGTGATTGTTGGCGAAATCAATATCAACATTAGCCGATTCCTTGTTATACAAGCTGCAGCACATGCCTACATATTTTAGGTTTTTTGCATTGCTTAGAACTTTTGCAGTCAATTGAGTACTCCAGGAAACAAAAACACAGTCTGCCTCTTCTATTCGTATGGCAGCCTCTTCTTCTGAACCTGGTACATCATCATAAATCTTAATCGGATTTTCCGATAACTTACTTAACTTTTCTATTGCCCAGTCTTGCAGGCCAGTTTTGTCTATGATTACGATTTGTTTAAATTTCATGGTCTGACTTATTTCATTATCGATTATTAATCATTTTGTGCAAATGTGATTCTTGTATTCTAATTGACCTGGTTTTCCCTTTGGTATTTTGGTTTTGTAATAATTTACCATAAATACACCAATAAAAATAAGGATCAACGCAAGGATTTTAGGATTTGTAATATTTTCATTTAAGAGCCACCATCCAAGAAGGATTGCAATTGCCGGGTTGACATATGTGTAGGTTCCAACTGTGGTTGGTGGCAGTACATTCAAAAGCCATAGGTAGGAGAAATAGGCTATTAGCGAACCAACAATGATTAGATAGAGCAATCCCAGGATTGAATTCAGGATTGAACTGCCAGGATGGGATATGAATTTTTCTCCAAGTGATAAACTGATGATTAGCGAGAGCACACCCACGAAGATCATTTGAACTGCTACAATAAAAATGGTAGTACTTTTACAGGATATGTTTTTTGAATAGAGCGAACCAAAAGCAAAGCAAACTACCCCGAAAATGGCGATCATAAAAGCTAATAATGTGCCGTTTTCGATCACCCGAATTAGCTCTTTGTCTGCAAAGAGCAGTATCACACCCAGAAGACCAAGCAGTAGTCCAGAGATCAGTTTGAGATTAGACAGGTAGAATTTCCATCTTTTTCTATCCATTGCCACCAGCCAGATGGGTAAGGATGCCCATACAATTGAAGTAAGACCTGAGCTAAGATATTGCTCTACCCATACAACAGAACCCGAGCCAAGAAAGAGTAAAAGGAAACCTGCCAAACAGATCTTTAGCATTTCTTCTCTCTTCGGAAATTGAATGCCCTTCCATAAAGACCATAGAAAGAAAATCAGACCCGCCAGAATGAATCGGATGCCTGCCAACATAAAAGGTGGAAAACATTCTAAGGCAAGAGCAATGGCCATGTATGTAGAGCCCCATCCTATATAGAGTGCTAATAGTGCAAAAATGCTTTTAAAATTCAATGTTTGTAAGCTCATCATTTATCTGTTTAAATCGTATCACAAAGATATTTCGTGTGAAATGATGAGAAAAGGACAAAGAATAGTCGTTTTAGGACAGTTTGTTTTTAATTTCGCCAGGCAAGGCTTCCAGGTGTTTTTCAAGGACCATTCGCAATTGCTTTGAAGTTTTGTAGCCACATAAATTGGCAATGTGTTCTACTTTATAATCGGAATAGCTTAGCAGGCTTTTTGCTTTTTCAACCCGTAATTTTGTTCGGTATTCAGCTATTGTAATGCCTGTTTGTTTTTTAAAGGTGCGAGTTAAATTTCGAGGACTAACAAAAACCATGTCTGCCAATTCTTCAATTGTGGAAGATTTATCCAGGTTTTGGATCATCCAATCTTGCACAGCATGAATTTTTTCATCCCTATGGTTTCTGTTTTGTACATATACACTTACCTGTTCGTCTGTTGCAAGTCTTCTTTTATAAACGACCAATTCTTTTGCAACTTCTGTGGCAACTTGCTTTCCATGCCTTTCTTCAATTAAAAATAAAGCCAAATCAATTCCTGTTACCACTCCGGCACAAGTATATATGTTATCAGACTTGGTAAATAAAGTATTCTCGTCTATGCTTACATGTGGAAAATCAGTTTTCATTCTTTGAATTAAATCCCAATGTATGGTGCATTGTTTATTATTTAAAAGTCCCGATTCTGCTAAAAGAAAAGCGCCACTACATACGCTGCAAATTGTAGCTCCAATAGCCTTGGTTTTTAGCAACCAGTCGTAAAAAGTTTTGTCTTCTTCAGAATTCTTTATTTTACGTGTGCTTGGGCCAAAAATAAAGACAATATCATTTTTACTTGTATCTGTTTGCCTAAAGTCTTTTAAGGCCGAAAGCTCAATGCCAGAAGAACTTTTTATATTGGAGTGACTGCCGATAAACTGTAATTCATAATTGAAACCCAAATTTATGGCCTCTTCGAATACTTGCACAACCCCAGTTAAATCAAGAATAGTTACTTGCCTGGGAACGTAAAAATAGACGTTTGTTCTTTTTTCTTTCATGTGATGATTGTATCGACTATGGTTGTAATGTCGGTTAATTTGCCTTATAAAAGCAATTGCCAAAAGTTTCCATAAAATTAGTCAAATGTTTTTTATTGCAGGGTTTGGGGGGAGAAGAGAAAGGCAATCAGCTTCAAGTATCTGACTGCCTGTGATTTGTTAATTACTCATTATTAATTATTCATTGATATTTGGGCTTAAGCCAAAAAGTGAGAGCCCCTCCGGCTGGAGGAGAAAAGCAATCAGCCTCAAGCCACAAGTTTTAAGCTTCAAGTACCTGACTACCTGCAATTGTTAATTGATTATTACTCATTATTAATTATTCATTGATATTTGGGCTTAAGCCAAAAAATGAGAGCCCCTCCGGCTAGAGGAGAAAAGCAATCAGCCTCAAGCCACAAGCTCTAAGCTTCAAGCAACTGGCTGCCAACAATTGTTAATTGATCATTGTTAATTGATCATTGCTAATCGATCATTGTTAATTGGGCAAGAGTTACAAACTCGCGCCAGCAGTAACCCTATCTGTATTTGGATTGATTCTATATTTTCCACTTGTATTCTATAGCATCCTTATTTTTTAAATAAGTACTGGTTTATTATGCTGTATATGCTATTTTTACAGATTATTATTAAAAAGGTAAAGAATAGTTATGTCAAAAATTGAAGCATTGGGCCTTATTGGACAAACCAATTTGGTGCATCTAAAGACACTTGATCCAAAACCAGGAGTGGAGATCTATGCAAAACTGGAATTCATGAATCCTACCGGAAGTACAAAAGACCGTATTATTGCTTATATGGTTCAGAAAGGTATTGAAGAAGGGAAAATTAATAAGAATACCACACTTGTTGAGGGAAGTTCCGGGAATACAGGTGCCTCTGTTGCCATGATTGCATCCAGCATGGGATTGAAATCGATCATTTTTGTTCCGGATAAATGCAGTGAAGAAAAGATTGCAATTATTAAATCGTACGGTGCAGAAGTGATTGTGAAGCCAGAGCTGACATACGGAAAATTCCCAGCCCTAAAGGCAGCCGAAAGTCCAGATTACTATCACGTAGACCAATACAACAATATTTACAATCCGGAAGCCCATTACATGAGTTTGGGTAAAGAGATCTGGGACCAAATGGATGGTAAGATTGATGCCTTTGTTGCTTCAGCATCGACTGGTGGAACCATTTCGGGTGTTGCAAGACGATTAAAAGAAAACGATTCGAATGTAAAAGTGGTGTTGGCAGATCCTGCTGGCTCTGTTTACAAACCTTACTTCGAGGGCAAAGAGGATTATTTGTCTTATATCAAGTCCTTTCATGTAGAGGGAGCGGGTAAGACTAAAATCTGCGCTACCATGGATTTCGACCTTGTTGACGAAGCCATTGAATTTAACGATGAGAATGCCATTGAAATGGTACAGCGACTAGCCCGTGAGGAAGGCCTAATGGTAGGTGGTTCGAGCGGTGGTAATGTTTGGGCGGCACTGGAAGTTGCAAAGAGAATGGAAGGTCCTGCAAAGATTGTAACCGTACTACCGGATAGTGGTTTTAAATACCTGAGCAAAATCTTTAACAAAGAGTGGTTAAAGGAAAAAGGTTTCGAACATTTGGCCAACTAGAACTTCATCTTAGAATACAAGAGCGAGCCTTCCGCTCGTTTCTATTATAAAATAAACAAGCCACTTGCAGTAAAATGTGAGTGGCTTGTTTGTTTTAATCAGCCTCAAGCTGCAAGTTATAAGCCTCAAGTATTTGGTAGCTGCAATTGTTAAGTGTTAATTGCTCATTGAGCTGTACAATCCATAAAATTTCGACCACTCAAAAGAGCCAATCTAAAAACGAAGTCTATCTGCTTTTGCATTATTTGCCATCCTTTTTTTGATTGTTCTACTCAATTTACCCATGTGATAATTAGAAAAGCCCGATTCTTCATCATAACTTGTTTTAGTCTCGTATAAGTACAATGTATGATTCTCTATTTTCCATGCATAATACTGTACTTCACCCGATTTTTTTTTGATTCCAATCGCATCAAAATCAAAGGGGAAATAAGTATCAAAACCAATCCATAAATCTGTTATTTCCTCGTTTTCATCAAGCTTAAAGTCTTTAAAAAACAGGTGAATAAAATATTTACTAAACTTTTCTTCTGATTGGATAATATGCAGTGGATCGCTCTTTTTAATTCTTCTGTAAATAATAGGAAATTTAGATTCTGGATTTTGTATGATTAAGTCTCTTTCTTCCTGGTACTCAAACTTTGGATTGTCAAAACGGTCTGGAATAGAAAAAGTTTTTGAATCAATTCGTTCCAATAAACTTTCAGCACCATCCATATTACCATACAAATTGACATGATCACTTGTGGATATTGATAATCTCAAGTCGCCATAAAATTGAAAAATATATGGATTGAGCTGTTTTTTCACTACTGTTGAATCTACAAGTGTGGTATTAATCCATTCTCCACTCAGCCTATTATCCAATCCATTGGTCATTAAAGTAGACTTCTTTTTTACTTGTCCTGATGTAAGCAGAACAATAAATAAAAACAGGAATGTCAGTTTTGTCTCTTTCATAATTTTATGTGCTTCAAATTGTTCACTATTGATGTGTCAAAGACTACTTCACGAATTCTTTCGTGTGGTTTTTGCTTAGATTTGTGGCAGCAGATGAATTATCATCGATTTCTTTCTGCCCAGCTAATTAATTTAATATTTAGTTTCTCTAAGTCACTTAATTTGCTGTTTACGTTTTCAGCTTTGCCTTGGTACCAATCTTGAGATGTAAAATGGCTTTTCATCTTATTGGATTTGAAAATATAAGCATGTCGGGCGAATATTTCATTGCGCATAATTCTTAATTCTACCTTGCTAAATTTTTCTAATATGCTTGGCAATAGAATGGTAGTAGATGCAAAAGGGTAATTTCCAAATAGATTTTTATTGTTTGTAGTATGAAAATATTCAACCCTTCTCAGTGATTTTATTTTGTCTCCTTTGGTCCAATAATCATTTTCATTACAAGATGCACCATAGATATCCAATCCCTTTTCTGTTTGCTCATAATAATAAGTTTGACCACTCTCAAATGTGATATAGTTGGCTGGTATATCAAATTCGTATTCAAACTTGTAGATTTCGGTAGAATCAAAACCATAGGCACTTTGTTTGTTTGGATAGAATCCATAATGCTTCAATTCATCGTCGACATATTTCCCAGACAATTCATAATTCACCTTATTCTGTATGATTAATTCTTCCAGGGAACTATTTAGCTCAATCAATACTTCTCGAACAATTCCTGCTTTGCTATTAATAATAAGAACCTTCTGACCATTTATAATGGATAAGTTTACTGTTTCGAACTTATTGCCAATACTCGGGTGGAAGTCTTCAAAAGGACAATCAGTAAACTGAAAAAAGGAAGTATCTATCTGCCTTAATGCGAACATATATCCTCCCTCGTGCAGGTTGCCACCTGTGCATAAAATTAAGCTATCCTGATATCTGCTGGCAGAATAGAACTCGTAACCATTGGTCCAGGTGCTTAAAATATCGTCTTTTTGCCCAAATGAATAAAGGGGAAGAAGTAAAATGTTTAGTATTAAAATTAGTCTCATAATTAAACTTCTTGTTGAGGTGTCTAAGGAGTGCCTTATAATTTGAAGTCAATTGTATCAAACCTAGCATTCAACCAGAGCAAATAAATTTACATATTATTTAATGATAGAAACCAATGTGTTGAGAATTAAGAACTGGTTTAAATAGGAAAGAAGCGCACAGTATTCAGCATTCTGCCACAATTTACAGACTAGCGGGAGTTGTGGGGACTCTCACAATTATGATCTTAAAGCAATTACAATTTAAAGATGAAAGCTGAGGATAAATGACATATAGAGCCACATTTCGATAGTAACTATAATTAGTGTGGCTGCCCCAAGAAGCCATATGTTATGCGTGTTTTTAGCTGCGGATAGATTTTTAAATGATTTTCGAAAAGATAATTTTTCTGTTTCAACAACCTTTGTACCCGCAAGTAAATCTCCTAATTTTCGTGAAGGATTAACAAAAAGCCATAGCATTTCAATTGGTAAGAATAGAAGTAAAGTTGTATTTCGAACTACAGATTTATAGGGTAGGGCAGTTTCATTTGTTTTGAAATCAACGATTTTTAATCCAAAAAGCTTTTTAAAAATACTTGATCCATTCCAAACATCTTTCATATACACAATGGTCCAGGCAAAGATGGCTATGTACCAAAATCCTTGTCGGAAAAACTGGGGAGCATACTCATATAAAAGAAAGCTTGCTGGAGCCATTATTACATTAACTGTTATGCCTAAATCAAGAAAAGCTGATAAATACCGGTTGATGGGATCGGTCATTTTAGTTGGTCTTTAAAAGTTCTTTTTTAGCTGTTTAATTTTAGACACAGCCAATTCGTTTCTTGTTACATTTGAAAAGAACCAACGACCAGAATAATCGGTAAAATGTTTTTCCAGTGATGTTGTGTTTAAGCCCAAGTCTGCTGCGATTTTGCTGTAATCATTGTCGGGCTCAATGATGTTGGTTTCCCAGGCTGTAGGAATGTATTCGATATATGGATTCTGTTCGTATGCATTCATGCTCCAATACTCCTCTTTATTGAGTTCAAAATCGTTGAATTTTTGAATTAATACCTCAAGATGATTTTGGTACTCCAATTTTTCATGTTCGTATGTGGCTGTTATTTTTGAAAGGAATGGCGTCTTCTCGAAATAATTGAACTGGATCTTAATTTGCGCATCAACTCTTTTATGAAATGCAGTACTCCAGTATTTTGAAGTTGAGCACTCAATTTTTAGAATCTGTTTGCTCTCTGCGTTAACATGTAAGCTTCCTTGTGCAATGCTACCATTGAAACGGATGCAATAAATCGGATTATTCTGAATGTAATAGCTGGAATCTATTTGGTATTTGTATTTTTTAGATTCATTGTTTGATAACAATCCATTGATTTCAAAATAGCGAAACATATTCAGGTTTGAACCTCCAGCTGGTATCACATTCTGTCCATTATGGGCATCTCTGTGTTCATTGTATTTCATCCATTTCGGATGACTCACGTGGCACCGGGTATTTTCATTGAAGAATTTGTAGTTGGAAAGGGGTGCTGCATTTGCTTGTGTGCCTGCATATACCGAGTATCCAATACTTTCCATATACATTACATAGCGATTGTCTTCTTTTGCTTTTTCCCGATAATGAGCAATTGCAATGTGTGCTTTTTCTCTTTTGTTTTTATTGTAAGCACCAATTACTTCTTCAATGAATTTTTTGAGTTTAAACTTCTTAGATGTAACGATAACTTCATTTAGCTTGTTGATATTTGGCTTTAATTCGAACTGATTGGTTTTGCTGCATTCTGCGATCACTGTTTTGATGCTTTCATAGCCCATATATGAAATGAAGATACTGTCTGTTTCGCTTGCATCAGTTATGGAAAGGGTAAAATTGCCATTTAAATCGGTAATGGTCCCTATGGATTTATTTTGATAGATAACAGTTGCATATGGCAAGGATTCTTGTGTTTTCTGATCAATTACCTTTCCTGTAATATTGGTTTCTTTTTGCCCTTTTACTTGCAGGCTTAGCATTAGAAATAGAATCAGAACAGTTTTTATTTTCATTGATAATTTTTTAATGAATTTTGAAGAGCTTACTAAAACATACGCCCTTTCAATAGCTAGCGAGATTAATACAACCGCCACACTCCAGGTAGACAATAAAGCCAACTAAATTTACATATTATATAATTATATAAGCCAATGTGCTGAAAATTAAGAACTGGTTTAAATAGGAGAGAAGCTTACAGCGATCAGTAATCAGCAACAAGCTGCAAGTCACAAGTTTCTGGTAGCTGCAATTGTTAATTGTTCATTACTAATAACTCATTATTAATTCAGCTGTCCTCAAAAGTCGCTTTCCGGCATTCTGACAATTGTGATTTTATTCGAAGAAAGGCTTTAGTAAGACAGGGAAGCTGAAAGCTTGCTTAAAGATCACCCAGCCGCACTTAAGCATTTCAAGAATCAAATTGCAATTTTCAGTTCGCCTTGGGTTTTTTGCTTACTTTTTGGGCTTAAGCCAAAAAGTGAGAGCCTCTCCGGCTAGAGGAGAAAAGAAGTTAGCAATCAACAAACAGTAATCAGCAACAAGCTGCAAGTCACAAGTTTCTGGTAGCTGCAATTGTTCATTACTCATTGTTAATTATTAATTGATACAAGTCACAAACTTGCGACAATTAATAGTGGTAGCTTTCACCACGCGTTAGGACTCACGCGGTAGCCAGGTTCAAGCAAAGCAAGCATTCTATTCATCAATTGTTTTATCTAACCAATGATAATATTTTTCAATCGTAGTTTTAGCCGGGTATTCGTGTCCTTTTTCTTTATCGATTCTCAAGCTTACTTTTGCTCCTGCTTTTTGTAATTCTTTAGCCATTTCTTCGATTAATTTTACGGGTAATGATCCATCCTTTTCTCCGTGGAATATAAATACAGGTTTGTTGGTAAATACTTGTAAATATTCTTGTTCTAAAAAATTAGGGTGTTCGTCGTCTAACCAATTGCTTGCCAAATAGGGATGACCTGCAAATACAGCAACTCCTTTATATAGCTTGGGGTTTTCGTAAAATGTTCTGAGTGCTCCATAAGCTCCCATTGAAAAGCCAGCAATAATTATTTTTGAAGTATCAACATTAAAATTCATGCTTACATCCTTTATTGCTTCCAAAATATCTTTTTGTGAACTATCGGATGTATAGCAATTAAACATATCTCTTGCAAAAGGAGCCAATTCAATGAATTTTCCATTGCTTCTGGATTTATCTAAAATTTTCTGCTCATCCACACCGCTGCCGTGCAGGAATACAATCAATGGGTATTTTTTATGCTTGCTATAATCAGCTGGAAGCTTGATGGTATAAGGCTGATATGTTTGATCGTACTTGGATTTAAAAGCTCTTCGGTATGGTTTCCTAATCGTATCATAGGGATTGATTCCCCTTGAAAAAAGATTATACTCCTTTAAAAAGTGATTTAAATTGATGAGGTACTGATCTCCCGTTTCATAGGATTTTAGATCAATTTTTTCCTGTTCCAACTGCTTTAACTTGAACATTAAAGTGTTAACAGTTCCTATAGACAGCTTGGATTTGTTTTGAAGTAAAGATTGATTTATTTTTTCAATGTCTACCTGCGGCAAAAGTGTAATTAGGCTATTGGAAAGTGTATCACTTTCATGTTTTAAAATGACCTTATAATTTCCGGGTTTTAGATGATTTAGAGCAAATCGGTTAAGATCTGTTTTCAACTTGTTGCTTGAAGATATGGTGAATGTATTTTTATAAGCAGCATTACATTTATTGTCTAAAATAATGAGCTCGATCTGCTTTTTTCTTGCTGCGGTGGATATTGAACTGCTTTTAACAAGTAATGAATCTTCCTTTTCTAAATTTCCATGTAATCTTTTGGCAACGAGAATATCATTTTGAATCTTTTTGGGCTTTTCAAATTGTAGTGGGGCAAATTTTCTTTTAACGCCTTCATCCCAAATTCCACCATCATTAACCACAGCATATCCATTGGTTATGGTATCGCCAATTGCTTTGGCAAAATATAAATTGAATCCAATATGTTTCAGCATCCACGGATGATAGGGTGATATATTCTTCCAGGAAAGCAGCAATTCAAATCCACATTTCCCATTTTGTTCTTTGTATTCAAATTTGGTTTCCTTGCTAAACCTTTTGGGTCTGTTTTTTACATTATAGGTCCATATGATTTGCCTTGCCCAATATTTATCCTTTTTTGTAGGAGAAAAAAACAGGTCGTAAAATTCGCTGCTTAAGGAATCTTGCTGGGGTTTTGCAAACAATAGTTTAAATCCATCTCCATTTTGAAAGCCTCTGTTTCTATAATTTATGCTATCCGTTTCTGTTTCGATGTATAAATAGAAGTGAGTAGGAGTGTAGGCAAGTTTATAACTTACAGGAACTTTTTTTGTTACAGGATTATCGAATTGCCAAAAGTGCTGAAATTCATTTTTAGGCAGGTAATCTAAATGCTTATCTAATACTCCATCAATTTTAGGAGTGCCAGTTAGAAATGATACATTTACTGTCTTTTCTTGTGCTTTCAAGCAAGAGAACAATAAAAATACGATGGGGAAAATAAATAATTTATATCTCATAATTCATCTATTTCTGTTAATGACAGGCATAATTTTAAAATGTTGCACTTGGCTGAAAATTAAGAACTGGTTTAAATAGGGAAGAAGCGAACAGCATACAGCTTACAGCGATCAGCGCTCAATAAGACACAATTCACAGATTTTCGGAGCTTTAAAAGCTTATAAATATTTCATTATTCCATGGAAATTCTGGTCCCCTTCCAAAGGACACGTTATATAATACCCAAAGCAAAATAATTGTGTAAATGATAAAAGGATTTCTGTATGTATTTGCTTGTGAGCCTTTTATTTTGAGAGCAATCACCCAAATTAAGTGAGTTAAAAGAGCAAAGTTAAAACATAACAAGTAGAAGACATCTCCCAATCCGTACCCAAAAGTCAAGCGGCCCATTGGGGAATAGAAAAAACAGATGCTTACAAGAATTTCAAGTACAATCAATATGATGTTAAAATAGATCATCAAGATTTTAGTTTTTGAGAAAAGTCAGGAGACTTTTTTATTTTTAATTCCAATAATCAAAAGAACGATTCCTACTGTATAGACAACAATATCTAAAATCAAACAAATTGTGCCTACTGGATATCCTACATTTGTTGACAATACACAATTAAGATAAGAAACAGCCTCATTTTAACTTTTGGGAACGTAGTCTTCCTTTTCATATCTTTTTTTGCAGTTATTCTGAGCATAACCAATTGAAAAGCTTAAAACAAAAAAACTTAAGATGAATAGTCTCATTTTGATGTCGTTTTTATGTTGCGAATTAAGAATCTTGCTAAAATTAGAAGCTTATTGTATCAAAGCCACTTGTACACCTATTCCTAATCAATTTACTGATGATTTACTTTTCAGTCGCTCGAGTCGTTTTTTTGAGTTGAAATACATGCCATTAAACAAGTTCACACTATTACGTTGGTTCTGACTAATAGTAGTACTAAGCAGTAATGGAATGGCAAATGATACTGCAGCAATGTAGCCATAGTGCCAAAAAAAGTAAGTTAATGCAATTGCCAGCAAAAAAGAAATACCACCAACAATAAAAATTAAGCTGTCGTTCTTTTCTGCAATTACTTCGTCAACATAGATTTCATTTCTATGGCCACAGTGGGTGCATCTTTGTTCGAACTCTTCGCCTTTCGATTTCGCCAGTTCAATTCGGTTGGAAATTAAAAATGTCTTTATTTTTATTTCACTATTACAGTCTGAACACTTCGCAAATAATTTCATTGGTCTGATATTTTAATGATTCATCTACAGTCTTACAATTAACTCCACACAAACCCGCCAGGCACCATTCCAAATAAATTTACATATTATTTAATTATCGAAGCCAATGTACTGAAAATTAAGAACTGGTTTAAATAGGAGAGAAGTTTACAGCGATCAGTAATCAGCAACAAGCTACAATCTGCAAGTTACAAGTTGCTGGTAGCTGCAATTGTTAATTACTAATAACTCATTATTAATTCAGCTGTCCTCAAAAGTCGCTGTCCGGCATTCTGACAATTGTGATTTTATTCGAAGAAAGGCTTTAGTAAGACCGGGAAGCTGCAAGCTTGCTTAAAGATCACCCGGCCGCACTTAAGCATTTTAAGAATCAAATTGCAATTTTCAGTTCGCCTTGGGTTTTTTGCTTACTTTTTGGGCTTAAGCCAAAAAGTAAGAGCCTCTCCGGCTGGAGGAGAATAGAAGTTAGCTATCAACAATCAACAATCAGTAATCAGTTACAAGCAACAAGCTGCAAGTCACAAGTTTCTGGTAGCTGCAATTGTTAATTGTTCATTACTCATTATTCATTGTAATCGGGCTTAAGCCAAAAAGTGAGTGCCCCTCCGGCTAGGGGAGAAAAGAAGTCAGTATACAGCCACAAGTTTCTGGTATCTGCTATTATTAATTACACATTATTCATTACTCATTACTCATTGTTCATTGTAATTGGTCTTTTCGCTTTAAGTAATAAATAAAGCCCATAAGTCAGAATTAAGAATGAAACCACTATCAAAATATTACGTGCCCAGGATGATGCATTTTGTCTCCTAAGCTTGTTGTAATGATTAATATCCAAATAGGTATTCTTATGGTCTCTTAAATCGTAAATGTCAATTGTTTTGTAGTTAATTGTCTTATCCCAAAAACTTAGAGCTGTGGTCTTCAATAGTTTTTTTTCATTTACTTCTGAAAGGATTTTGAGTTCTATTTTGTCATTTTGTTTTACTTCAGCCAAGAGTTTTTCTACCTCACTTGCATCGAAATTAATGCCTGAAAGAGAAAAGATAAATTTAGGATGTTGCTTTAGGCCCAATCTCACAGATCTCTTTCCTTTGGCCGACCTGTCAAGTGTTACATGATCTACAGTTCCCTGAATAATTGACAATTCATGCTCGAGGATATTTTCATTTTTGTTTGGGTAAATATTTGTAAAAAAAACAAACATAAGCAGCCCAAGTGCTATGAATCCAATACCATAATACAAATCTGATCTCCTATGCCAGTGCTTTACAGAAATGACATCTCGTCTCTTCCCCCTGGTCAACCTGCTTTTTACCTCAGAATAATTTGAGAACATTGAAGAGGTAATTTTAAGCTTTTTGTCATCATAAAAAATGGTAAGATCGGTCCAACTGGTATGTTTTGTCCTCTTTTTGATTTCGTTGTATGCCCTAATATTCCTTAGGTGAATTTTCTTCTTTTGAAAGCCTAGTACTGACTTAATGGTCACGTACTCCTTATCGATGGTAATTAGATCGTAAGAGAGTAAAGCAATGATGCAAAGAATTGCAAATAGGCCAAAAAATGCACCTAAAATTAAACCAGTCAATTGAGGATAGTCGGCACTAAGTGATGTAGATACTAGCTTGTAGCTTAAAACAGACATGCCAATGCAGCCTATAAGTAAAATTATTATTGAGCCAATATTTGGCTTTGATTTTATCATATTGGATTTTCTCAGTTTTCGATCTTTATTTTTTATTTCTCTTGTCATTGTACTCAAATCTTTCAATAACAGATTTTGGAAAAACTGCCAAGCCTTTTGTTTTATAGGTTTCATTTTCTCCGAGTTCGATGAAGGCCGGGTTTTCGAGACTTATGAATACGATAGGAGTTTTAAATTCATTAAGCTTGGGTCCATCAAATTCAGAACCATAAATTATTAAGGAGTCATTAGAAAATTTATAAAAGAAATGCTCTCCATAATCCAGAAGATATTTATCATCAAAATCATTGGCAAATCCTCCGTGAAATTTTCTATTTAGACCAATTGCCATTCTGCAATCATCCAATCCCCAACTTACCTTCATTAAATAGATTTTTTCACCATGAACAGGATTCTTAATTTTTTTTAATTCTTTATGATCGCCAAATGAAAAGTAAAATGTCCCAACTACACCAAGGGTAATAACTGCAAATATGATTAAAATGATGCTTAAAATCTTATCCATTATATTTTCGATTATTGGTCTATGTTTTTTATTTGTTAAAACTACAAGAGAGGACTCAAGCGCTAGCGGGGAGTATTATTTGTAAAAGCTTTATACTGATTTTCCCAATAAGATTTTATAAATCCCCATTTGTTTTCATTGTATGTGTTTATTGTATCGAGGGGCAGTGCTTCCACAAAAGTCAAATCATTAGAATTATCTGGTTTAAAAATATCAATCGTAAAGGCTGTGTTTTTATCATTATCCGGACAAGCCTCTACTCTGAGCAAGCCTATAAGTTCTGTTTTAAAGTTTTCAATTCGAAACAGTTTTGATTCCCAATTCTGATCTGCACATCCGGTAGGTGAATAAGAATAGTATAAGTTGGTTTTTTCAATATTTTTTGGAGCAGGGAAATCTTCTATGTTTTTAATGAGCTTAAAACTCTGATTAATTGAATCGTAATCGAATATTGTTAAAACTTCGGCTTTACATCCTATGCAATAAAAAACCAATTCTGGTATTGAGTCACTGTCAAAGTCAATAAATTCAAAATCAGGGCTTGTTACCAATTGGTCAATTTTAAGTATGCTTTGATTTCGTTCTACTATAACTTTTGCAGATGTGGTGTCAAAACTTGCGATAAACTTATTTCCTTCAATCATTGTAGAATCTGAATAGTAGTATGATTGAGAAAAAATAGAGCTTCCAAAAAATAGCAGTATTGATATAATAAATAATCTCTTGTGCATGTTTATTCTTTCAATTCGATATTACTATTATATTTGATTTTAGATCCCCTTTGAATATTTCATGTTTCAGTTGGGAAACAAAATTAGCATAGTTATAGGATAGACTTACTTCAATATCATATTTATTCTTTTTTAAAAATGGAGATATGTCTTTTCGTTTCATGTTTAGTTCAAATTCGTATGATTGTCCTGGATGAAGCAATGTTGAATTAGCCTTTACTATATTGATATGATCAAGGTCGGTAATCCAGCTACAAGGGAAATATTCATGAATTTTTTTGGTTTCCTGTTCAATAAAGTAAACAGATAAAAGCGACATGCAAATATCTTCTTTATTAGGTGTGTAAAATAGGATACTGTCTTTTTCACTTGTATTCGTAGCTGTGATTAATATTTTAATTGCACGCTTATTCTGTGAAAGAAGTTTAATTCCTAAATTAATTTTGGCATGGCAGTGAATGCTAAATGAGGTTAATATCAATAATATAGATAGTGTTTTTTTCATTTTAATGTTCGCTTTTTTGTGAGGCTGTTAATTTCATCTCAAAACTTCCCCATAACAAAAAGAAAAGTATGCTAGTCCACGGATTCAATAATGTCCAGGCAAAAATAATCCAGGTCCAAAGGCTTTTCAGCTTAAGGTCGAAGAGTAGAATAATTCCAATAACAAGATTAAGCGTGAAGATTGAGTATCCATATAACAAATTATATAACCCGTTTTGATATGCTAGATTATCAAATTCATAAAAGTCTTGAAAAAGTCTGAATATTGCTATGATTCCCCACCTTGTTAATATTTCCAGAATGATAAGAATGATTGCGTATTTCTTGAATATTTTCATATTCATTCCATCTTGTAGTATTGGGGCAGTTTTCATTTGTGTTTATTGATATTGGTTTGTTCTTGTTGTTATTTGTTCACTCTAGGCTTAAGTCCTCTTAGATATTGAAATTCAGTTGTCTCATTCTCCTTGTCATATGTTCTTCCTACCAAATAATTATCAATTTCAATCAACTTATTATTGGTACAAATCCAATACAAAAGATGGTCTGAATTCTCAGGGTGAAGGCTAATCTCATTTCCGTTTTGAGTCCACTTGCCTTTGGTAACATTTCGGGTTATGTCGGAACCTGTCCTGTATACAAAACTGGAATCTGACCTAAAGATCAACTCATAATATACATGACCATCGGATTGAAAATAAGACTTGCATATGCTTGAATCTCTACTCATTTTCCTGGAGAATGGCAGTTTATTCTTGTAAGCTACCGGTATTAAAAGCGAATCTTTAATCTGATATTTTGACATCTTCCTGACTGCACCGTATGATCGATTAAGCTTACTTAATTCTAAAGTATCCTGTTTTATCTCTGTTTCGCCAAGGAAATGTAAATTGGAATACATACCAACTCGAAGTTTGTAGTTTTGTTCAGGCAGAATTTGTAAATAGTAAAAGTCTGATAGCAAGCCATAAACATGCTTCTTGTTACAAAATGATTGAGAAAATGCATGGAATAGAATGATCTGAAAAAAGATTGTTATTAAAATTCGCTTTGTCATACCATCATTGTGTGATCAAATAAGAAATTACAGCTCTGGGTTTTGCCTTGTTTTGAACTTGATTGAACTGTTTGTTTTCACAAACCAGCAGGGAAATAAAGCCAGCTAAATTTACATATTATTTAATGATAGAAGCCAGTGAGGTGAAAATTAAGAACTGGTTTAAATAGGAGGGGTGCGTTTTACCACGGGAGAGAAATTAATATTTAATTTTCAATGTTTTACCGTCTAAATATTTTCCTTTGGAATAGGATATTTCAAGTTTTTGAGTGGCAGACATACCTATGGTTTCACCATCTTTTAGAATCACATCAGAAGCAACTACATAATGTGCCATATTGAACATTATTTCACTCAGCTCTGCCATTGATTTGTTGGAATTCACGATTTCCATCTCAGGTTTATTGAAATCTGCCAATCCGTAAGTGTAAATCGATTGTTTCCCTTTTTCTTGCCTTAGTCCAAAATAAATCCAGTTATAGAGTGGCAAATCTTGTTCCGACATCATCTCTGTATTTGCCAAGTAAAAGTCTTTCTTTAGTAATAATGTGCGACCACCTATATAAACTCCAAGTGCTTTACTATGATTTAAAATTGCAGCTGCAACCTGATTAAATAGAATGTTTTCCTTTACATTATCTTTGCCGGCATTCATAATCGATAAAATTACATGTTCTTTATGCTTGCTTGCTTCTTCAACACCATTTTGCCAGAAGTAATTGTATTCAGCAGCTGCTTTTATCTCATCACCAGGAATTGGCACAGGCATATTTGCAATCGCAATTCGATAACCATCAATTACAAGAATCGATGTTTCTTTAGCCGATTCCATTTCACGAAGTGTTAATTTCCAGCTTTCTTTCAATTCACGTACTACTTTATCCATCTGTATTGAGTTTGCTTCCTCTAAAAGTATCATTCCGAGCATTGGCTTTACCGTTTCCTTTCCCTTAAAACTGAAAATTCCCATTGTTATTGATCCGATTAATGTAAATATGAATATCTTCTTCATCATTTATTTTTTCTATTTATAAATAATACTTTGTAAGGTGCTGAAGCAATGCTTACAGCTTCGGTATAAAAAGAACCGTTTTGATTTACTTGCTCTAAATAACTGTACAAGCCCAATGCGCATAAGTTTCTTAAACTTACTTAAATCTTTTTTATTTATAGTGTTGGTATGCTTTTTATCTACGCGAGAGGACTCGAGCTGCAGCGGGGGGAGTATCACCGCCCATAAATTTTAACGTTTGTTAGCGGATGTTATTTGTTCATTTTTATGGTCTTCACTATTTCTGCAATTAATTCCGATTGTTCAGCCTGAATCGAATCTCCAAAAACTGTTGCTGTCATTAATATGTGTCCTGTGATAGAATCTCCTTTTAGGATATACAAGTACTGATTCTGCTTCATTTTTTCACTTAGGTCATAACCAGAACTAAAATTAAAACTTGTCCGATAATTACCAATTTTTCCACTTTTTCGTATATGTGTTTTAAGTCCAATTGTTGCATTAAGAGAGTCAAGTGTTTGCTCCAGATTAGGATTGATATAAACAGTGTCTTGATTCCAATTAATATTAATAATCACTGTATTTTTTAATTCTGTAGTTGTGTCAGACGAAATTATCCCTGAAGAAAATCCCGTGGTATTAAATTCCTTTTTCCAACTTTCGGGGAGTTTCACTTGGAATTTTCCATTCAAGTCAGCAATGTTCACCATTTTCAATTCAGATTCTTTATCATTTGTATTGCATGAAAGTAAAAATATTGGAACGAATAATGCCAGTAATTTAAAAGGTGAAATTCTCATTGTTTGGTTTTTTAAAATTGCCGTATACTGTTTTTTGTTACATTAACTTGTCAGGGATCACCGTCCATTCATTTTAACATTTGTTGCCAACAGTAATTTATTCTTCATCAAAATCTTCAATTAAATCTAACATCTCCTTAGATAGTGGCGGAGGCGGTTTAGGGTATAATCGTTCCATTTCTTCAAATTCAAGCTCAAAATTCAATTCTTTCAAGTTTATATTTTTGTACAATTCAGTTAAATAATGAAAGAAAACATTTAGCTCTAATGGTTCTGCCTCATGTCCATATATTTGAATTCGTTCCCGATTTCCATTATGATATAATATTAGATTTCTTGTTTGACCATCTGTATGTCCAGCAAAATAAGCTGAATCGTAAGAGTTAAAATCAAGTTGCCTTATTTTATCACTGACAAGACGATGTAAATCGTCACTTAATCTTCCTTTGTAATTGCCTAACTTTTCTGTGTACATCTTACCTTTAAAATAGAAATCTCTATTAGATAGAATTTTAATTTCCATGGATGGGGAAAGGCCCATACACCAGGAAGATTCAATAAAAATTGAATCGAAATCAATTGAATTCTTCGCTTCTAATTTTTTAAATTTATGAAGCTTTAAATCAAAGAATAAATTATCATTTATCACATTAATAGTTAGACTGTCACCATTGATTTTATAACCTCCTAAAACTTCTATGCCAGTGACCACAGTTCTTTTAACCACAGGTTTTCTTTCGATACTATCCAGATATGAATAATCTTTTTTAATAATATCTGGTGATTCAAAGAAAATTGTGTCAGACTTAGTATAACATTCTTGAAATTCTCCCCAATCAAGGAATCCAATAGTCGAATTGGTAAATGACAAAATATATCTAGTTTCTAATGAAACCCAATCGCCAATAAGATTCTCATTCACTTTTTGAGAAAAACTAAAAAAAGGAAGAAGTATGAATATGGTGACAATTAGATTTTTCATTTTCATTATTGTAGGGAACGGTTTTGCTAAAATTTTGAGGACTCCCGATAGCTAATGTGTGAGCTTCACTGCCCATGAAGTTTAGCTTTTGTTTGCAACTGTTATTTTCTATTCATCTATCATTCGTTGTAATTCCATTTCTAGTTCAACACGTGTTAAAGAATCCAATTTTTCAAGTTCGGATAGTCCTTTAGGTTTAGGAGGAATTTGTATTGGCTTATAATAATCCTTGTCAAAATATATTTGATCTTTAATTTTAGTCAAATAGCTTGATATCCTTAAGACGTCCACTAATCCATACGAATAGAGCTTTAGAGTATCTCTTTTATTGTGAACTATTTCAAACCTTAATGATGCATTTTTATTCGGGATAGTATGTTTTTGTAATTTTGAATATAGAGTCTCAAAATTCAATGTGTCAGATTTGTTATATCTGTATAAACGTTTTTCGTATCGTAATTTTCCCTTGGAGTCATTTTCTATATACACTTCTATGAAAACACTATCGTTTTGTTTAGTTATTATGTCTTTTTCAAAATGTTCTCCATCGCATATACTGAAATCTGCATTAACAACTATTGTGTCGAACTCAGTCATTAATTCAGAGAAATTTCCAATATCCCGAACTAAATTAAATGTTTTATCATTGGTTTGACTATAAACCAACCCATTTGAAATAACAACCAATACGAATATGAAAAATGCTTTCATTTTATAATTAATAATTATGGGTTAGCTTTTTGCAAAATAGAGGGCTCCCGATAGCTAATGGGGGGAGCATCACCGCCCTTTAATTTTAATTTTTCTTGGCAATGGTTTATTAATCTCCGTGAAAATATAGTCCATCGACCATAGGTCTTTCAAAAGCTATATCTTTAAAGTTTAACCAACCAATTAAACCAAATTCAGTTTTAATTAGAACCTTTTCTAAATCATCATATTCTCCTCCGGTTTTACCCATTAAAACTTCAATTTTATAATCTTTTGGTAGATATGCTAGTTTTTCTTTGAATTGTTCAGTCTTGTATATTTGGATTGGATAATTGAGATTCCCTTTTAATCCGATGTAGTAGAAGGGTTGAGTGACTTCTTGATAGGAATTATTTACAAACTGAAATTTTCTTTTTTTATCAAAATAGGAGTTGGCGTTGCCTTCTATGTATAGGGTATTCCCCTTAAAATGTAATGTAGATCCTGATTCTTCCAGTATTACTTTGCCTTTGTAAATAGCTATAAAAGTTGGATCATCGCTTGGGGCTTCGGTGTAGTGAAGCTCAATTTTCGTTTTGTCATTTATAGGCCAATAACCAATAATAGTAGTAGGGTCGTAATACTTAAAACAGTCCATGGAGTCATCGCATAATTTATTTATGAGTTGAAATTCTGATGTTTTATTAAAACCAAACTTCCCATTAAGATAGCTTGATTCAATATCTACATATTGTAGATCTGAAAAATGGAATTGGGCAAATGTCGAATTCGCTATTAATAAAAGTAAAAATGTAATTCGTTTCATAATTATTGCTAATGTTCCGCGGGTATGGCGTCGTGCTGTCTTCCCCCGCAGGTCTGTTGTTTATGGTTCTTTCGTTTAAATTCTCACTTCCGCATCCAGACGAGCCGAACTGCATCATGCGCTATGACCCGCGGTTAGGGGCCGTTTTATTCAATTGTTTAGCGATATTTTCCTTTAATTTTTTGCTGTCATGACCAATCTGAGTGTATACGATTGTTCCTTTCTTGTCAATCAGATAGAAGATGGGGGCAGCATTGATTTTGTATTTTTTACTAATTGAGTTACCGTTGAATAAGTTTCGATAAAGCATGCCTCTTTTTGCGCAATATTCTTTAATTTTTTCGGGGTTCTTCAAGTCTGTACTTATACCAATGACTTCTAGATTATGTTTTCGATAGGAATTTTGAATTTCATTTAATGTTGGAATTGACTTAATACAAGCTCCGCATCCAATGAACCAAAAATCTAAAAGAACATATTTCCCTTTTAAATCTGATAAAGTTATGGAATCTCCGTCTAATTGTGGTAAAGTCCAATCTGGGGCAGCTTGACCATTAGCTAAAGTTTTTCTCACAGATTTATACATATCCCAGGTATAATATTCAGGAATGTTTTCCATTCGAAATAGTGAAGAAGAATATTTACTTTCAAGAGAATAATTACTGAAAAATGCTTCGGTGAAATGATAGTCAAGATTCTTGTTACGCATAATTGGTTTATACTGGGAATAGTATAATGGTAAGGAGTTGTTGTTAATAATCAATTCTACTTTTTTGTTATACTTATCAAAGGCTTTGTGTGTATCAATAAACTTTTCATTTGCCCAAAAAGAGTAATAAGTACAGGCTTGATTATTAAAAATAGTATCATTTTTCACTAATGAATCAATTTGTAATTCAATGTCGGGTTTGGATAAGAACAATTGAATAGCGCAATATGACATTTCTAAGAAAGGAAGACTTACTCCGTGCCCATTTTTAAAGTGGACGAGTGGTGCTCTATGGGCAGTACTATCTGCTTTTCGCATTGTAACATGGCAATCTCCACCGTAAAAGGTTACGAAAGGAGCTTGCTTGTTGTAAAAATTCATCCCAATTATTGAGTCTTCCAGGTTTTTTTCAAAGTAGATTTTTCCATTCCTGGTAGGAGCTTGTCCTGAATAACTTCTATATTTTTCGATTTTGTATGAATATTCAATACAATTATTTTCTTTCATTCTTTTTCCTATTGATTTTAGTTCATCAATCGGGTTGCTTGCTTTTTGATTACAACTAAAAAAAAATGGGATAATAATTAGAAAGAATAGTTGTTTGGAATTCATAGTTGTCTGTTATTGGAGTTTCTTTAGTAAAAGACGCTATCAAAATGCCCCCTAAGGTTGAGTATAAGAATAGTAGCCAATTGCGTGGTAATTTTCTGACGGGTTACAGAAAAGTTGAAGCAGGATACAATCGTTGAAT
Organism: Marinifilum caeruleilacunae; assembly: GCF_013141825.1. GTDB lineage: Bacteria > Bacteroidota > Bacteroidia > Bacteroidales > Marinifilaceae > Marinifilum > Marinifilum caeruleilacunae. The sequence goes on along the minus strand of NZ_RZNH01000048.1, from coordinate 15,348 downwards.
TTACTGCTGTCTCGGCTATTATTATACAATGTTAACTGCTGGCTTTTCTGTTTTTTTCTTTTCTCGAGTCATATAGTTTTTGTCTTGTACTCATGCTTCCTGGTTCTTTGTAAACAAACTTCAAGAAACAAACATGGTGGTCAGGTGAAAATTCGGAATTCAACAATTCAGAGATTCTCATTTCAGATTCCTTAAAGTTGTCATAGTCACGTCGATTGTTGAAATATAGAATCCCTGCAACATATTTCCTATCGTCATTCTCAATTTGCTTATAAACTTTAAAGTCAGCTTCTCTTATCAATCCATCGAGTTTAGTTTCAAATAGGTTGTTGGTCTGAACACTTTTCGTTTGATCAAATGTATTCTCGACATATGAGATTTTATCAGTTTCCAATTTTGAATTCATTAATGCAAAAGGAAGTGAAATAAGAATTGAGAAAATAATAGCAATCAACAACGCAATTGTGAATTTGGACCAATCCAATTTTATCTTTTCTGGATTTTCAATATAATCAATTCTTGTTCCTGCAATTCTGTCACCAAGTCGTTTTTTGGGGTCAATTAGGACAAAGATTACTTCAAGTGGCCATAGTGGGATGGTCAAATTACGAACTAAACATTTTAAAGGGTTTGCTGCTTGTCCTGTTTTGTTATCAATGACCTGCATTTTTAGAATTCTCTTTGCAGGACTTCGTCCATTAAATATGTCCTTGTTAAAGTACGCGGAAAATCCAAAAGCAAATAGAAATGACATTCCGCCAAATCCGAATGAGCTTGGTTCATGGTCTAAGTTAAATGCGTCAAACATACTTACAACAAATCCTGGCATAATGATAAACATCATTATGAAAGTCATTGCAAAATGGTCGACCAACATTGATGCTAATCTTAGTCCAATGGTTACTTTGTCTTTTAATTCTGTCATGTTTTTTGTTGTCTTTATTCAGCTTGCAGCTAAGGGTTTTGCCAAAAAAATGAGGGCGATTTAATAAAAATCTCCCCAATAAATTAATACGATTAAATTTACATATTATTTGATTATAGAAGCCAGTGTCTTGAAAATTAGAACTGGTTTAAATAGGAGGGGTGCGTTTTATCACGTGAGAGGACTCGCGCGGTGCGGGGGCTTTAACCCGTTGTTATGTGCGGTTTTTCCTTCTTGTTCTTATAAAAATCAATATTGTGTTTAGAATTACCAAAATCATGCTTATACCTATAAGTCTACCTTTTCTAATGGCTTTTTTAGATAATTCATTTCGCTCGCGTTTTCTATAATTTATCTGGTTTTCAATTTCAATATATAAGGAGTCAACATTTTTTATTTCCTTCACTTTCATCAAATATTGTCTTTGTAGCGCCTCATTTTTAGTGGCAGCAATATTGATAGAGTATAAAGTATCTTTTAATACAATACCCAGGAGAATAATAATGATTAAAGATATAAGTGAAATTGCGCCTTTCATTTCTTAGTTCAAATTAGTGATGAAATTAAATCTGTAAGTTTCAATTTTTTCAAGGGAATGTATAATTATCTATTCGTTACAAATTATTACATAATCTGGTTGTGCCTGTTCTGATCCTTCAGGATCATTGCTCTTGAATTTTAGCTTTTGTTACCTTCTGGCTGGTTTTGTTTGTCATGTATATTAATTAAAATAGATTGGAGAATTCCAATAATCCAATACATTGGAAAACGAAAAATGGTATAAAGCAGATTGAAACCATCAATCATTTCAAACTCTGACTTAACTCGAAGTAACTCAATTTCCATTGAAACATAAGGAATTGCCACTCCAAATAAAATTCCGATAATAAGGCATCCAGTTTTTCCATTAAATCTCTTTTTCCAATATAGTACATTGAATAAGAGTAGTAACCCAAAAATGATGTAATCAAAATAGCCTATAAACATTTACTTGTCTCGTTTATTCTGATTATGGAAAACTTCGTAAGCGAAACCTTCAATTTCTCCACTTAGTTGATTTCCGTTTTCATCTTTTAATTCATACATTTCTTGTGCTCCTCCTATAGATGAACAACCATCCAATCCTAATAGAATTCCATAATAGATATCTGTAAATGATGAATCTAGAATGTTCCTCATGATTTCATATTGCTGGTTAGATAATTTCATTGATTTTATTAGTTGACCAACGTCTGTCTCAGTATTTTCAGATAAATATTCATTAAGAATATCCTCTTTTTCTTTATAAAAAGCTTTTACAAATTCTTCCGTTGTCATTTTATTTAGGTTTGCACGTAACGATTTGGCTATGAAGTATAAGTGAAAATTAACCCCAATTCACTTTCAAATTTCACAAAGCCAAAGCGATGTATTTGTTTTTATCTTTTCTTTTCAAAGCCAAATCAACCATTTGGCGATGCGGGCCGAAGCTACGATCTAAGCAAAATGAGTTGGCTCACTTATGCTTTATGAGCCATTGTTAGGCTTTCGTTGTTTATTTCCTCAATAATCGCATCAAATTGTTTGTCTTCTATTTGTAAGTCATCAGGAAAACCAAGCTTTCCAAAGTATGACCATTTATAATCTCCTTTTACAATTATTGGAGTCACTTTATTTCCTAGACAATTTACTTTCTTACCAATTCCATACTTGAAAGCGTTTTCAATATAAACTTCTAGTTTGTCACTTGGAAAGTCCTTGTCATCAATCAAGTAGTATTCATTATCCCAAAGGTAAATGCATTTCTTATCTTTTGTTTCAATCAGGTACAAATCACCTTCATCTTCATATTCTTCAAGTCTGGCTATTTTATTTAAATCGATTGGAAATACAGAAATCTGACCCTTATTTTGTATTTCCACTAGGTTTTAATATTCCTTGTTTCCACTTTTCTTTCGTTTAAAATATTGTTCGACTAATACCCAAAGTCCAATTGGAGCAGCACAAACTAAAAATTTTGAAATTAGGGACCAATTCGATTTGTCGAAGAAATAGATATGAAATGCAGAAGCAATTGTGATTCCAATTAAGACTATGATTAGAAACCAATTTAGTTTTATGCCTAGTGAATTTTTAATCTCAGAAATCCTGTTGTTAAGCTGTTCACTTTCTTTTAAATTAATTTTTCTTCTCATAGTACTCTTAATCTCGGTGATTCAACTTTCTGGCTAAGCTGCGTTTTAAGGCAATTTAACTTTTACTAGTTACTCTTTTTATTCAAAATTTATTTTCTCCCACAATAAATCACTATAAATATCAATGGCTTCTTTATCGCTGGATATTTGCCAAGTGCGGTGAACGTAACCACGTTCTTGGTCAATTATTTCATTTTCTCTAATCCACATACCATCATGTTTTGGATTAGGCGCATTTTCAACCTTGTGCTTATTTACAAAATCAGATTTCAACAAGTATTCCTTAAACTCGTTTTTGGAAATCGTGATATAATGCCGGAGCAATATTAAGGGTGTGCTTTTTTCACTTAATTCAGGTATCAATTGAGCTATTGGAGATATGTCTCCGGTTTCCATAATTTTGAATTGCACAGACTTTTCAAGCTTTGGATAACCTAACTTCTTATGAGCATTAAGGACCTCATTTTTCTCTTGCATTATTCGCTTAAGTCCAATCCTATTGGAGATTAAAAATACTCCTGTTAATGCTCCAATAGCTCCAAGGATAATCAAAAGTGTTGTCATGTTCTAATTGTAGTTATCGGTTTTGCTAAAATTTGAGGGCTCCGGTTAGCTATAAGGATTACCACCACCTCCTTATCAAGCACCGCTTTTGTTTATTGTTTTTGTTACATTATCTCGTTGTGCCTGTCTCGATCCTTTGGGATCATCGCCCATTAATTTTAATTTTTGTTACCAGTAGTTATTTTTCAACTATTTCAAACCGTTCAGTACAAACATGTTTATCATCTTCAAATGTATCAATCTGTATGAGTCTATTTTTCTCATCGTATTTGTACTTTTTAATATTACCAAAAGTCAAATCCAAACTATAGCCAAATCCATCATATCCAGTATGTTTTATTCTTTTACGATTTATTAAGTTCTTCCTTAAATCCCATTCGTTTAAGTAACTTGATAGAGTATCGCCGTTGGAATTTAAAACAAATTCTGATAATGTTCCATTGCTATTTGTTTTATTGATTTCAGAACCTGTAAAACGCCCATTTACATAGTGTTTCATCACAATAGAATCCTTATAGTATTTAAAAGTCTTCTCTTGATATGAATTCGTTAAAACCTTTATAGAATCTTCAAGTTTAACATCGCTTGGTTTGAAAACCTGAAATTTGAATACATTAGAGTTAGGAATGTCAATCCATTTTTTTCTTTTAATTCTATTTTGCTTGTCATAAAAGAAAAATACGATCTGATCAAGATATATTTCCTTATCATTGATTTCATTATATATTTCTATTAAAGAATCGTTTCCAATTCGATTTCTTTTAAAAATTAAAAGTGGAATCATCTCCTTATTCGATCCCCAATTAATGTTTTCAGGATTAATATACTCATACATTGCTTGATACTTCTCTATTAGTTCATTTGAAATATTCTTATCCTCTTTATAAGCTTTTCTAATTTCAGAAATAAGCAGCTTTCCAATACTGTCATTTTTTGGACTGATGTAATCCAAATATTTTACAGTAGTTAGGTTGTTATTGATATCGTAATTATAGGATGTTTTGGTTTGTTTATATATTTCAATGCCATCGTATCCAGTGTATGTAATGGTATGTTTTCTTGATTCATTGAACCAGTAGGTTTCTAGCAAGATCTCTTTATCTCCATCGTTTTGAAAGTAATACTTAACATGGCTAACATTCCCACCATAATTTAAGGTGTCTATAATTGGATAATCCTGTGCAAATAATAAACATGGCACTAAATTTATTAAGATGTAGATCGCTGTTCTCATAATTACTGGTAACGTATATATAACTACAATGTCGTATTTATTTATCCTGTAATGTGCAATAAATATAATTTATTCTAGTAAATCTTCTCCTGGGTTTTTAATAACATAAACAGTACATTCCATCCTTTTTTATCATGCATCATGTAATAGCAGAATGTCTTGAAAATAAATTTACATATTATTTAATGATAGAAGCCAATGTGCTGAAAATTAAGAACTGGTTTAAATAGGAGGGGGGCGTTTTACCTGGCAAGAGGATTCGTACGGCAGCGGGGGGAGCTGATTAAATGCACTTACTTTCCGTAAGTCACTAAGTCACTTATATTTTTTATGCATTTTTGTATGCCGTTATTCTTTAAATTTTGCCAATAATTCATCTTCACTATCTGGGATATCATACGCATCGGCTGTCGTTAAATGTCCATCTTGACTACTCACTCTAGTTAATGCTTTTCCCTTTTTGAAGACAAGTTGTAACCCATGTTCAGGTTCCCATGCACATTCACATGTTAGGTTTATGAAAATGTCAGGTTCGTTATATGGTCGTCTCGTGATAAGAATTTCGGTTGGTGTTATGAATTTCCATATTTCATGTTCATTAATTTCTTTCATTTCAGTTGGAACATCCACTTCACAAACTAATTCTTTATATTCAACAAAATGATTCAAGACCAGATTGCTTATTTCAGCTCTATATACAGAGTCCAAAAGAAGAAAACTTCTAAGAGCCGTATCTGCTTCTTGAATGAATGTTTCATCAGAGTCTGGCTCAAAGTCCATGAAGGTTACGACCAGTTCTTTATCCACTAATGGAATCTTTAAAGTTTCGCTGTGCCACCAGTCTTCAAATCTTTCGTCCTGGGTTAACTTTCCTAATATTTTTGAATCAACTGTCTTCATTTGTACATCTCCAATACTAAACTTACATTTTCGTTATTAAGTTCTTCCAATCTTGTTAGTGCTGAATTAGCTTTATCTGAGTTAATTATTTTCAAAGCATGTACACATTTTCTTAAGGTCGATTCTAATTCATCATCATATCGTCTGTAAATTTCCCTATTCAGAGCAATATTAAGAATTGGTTCTACAAATCTGTCGTCTTTTAAATTTTCCAAGTAAATGGTATTTATTATGTCTTCATGTTGGCTGTGCCATCTTCCTACAAGTGCTTTTTCAATTAAATCATATTGAGTAGAATCAATTTTCTTTGCTACTGTAAAATCAAGACATTGTATCAATTCTTGTTCATTTTCACATTCAATCGCTTTTCTTAAAGTCTCTTTCATGTCTCGTGTTTAATGGCATGCAACGGTTGGCCGTATGGTGCTGTAGCAGATTTGCGTTAAAATTGTCCGTCCATGAGGATGAGACTATTATTTATTTATTTATTTATCTTATAATGTGCAATAAATATAATTTATTTTAGTAAATCTTCTCCTGGGTTTTAGTAGTTCAAAATTCCATAAACAGTACTTTCCTTGCCTTTTTATCATGCATCTTGTAATAGCTGAATGTCTTGAAAATAAATTTACATATTATTTAATTATAGAAGCCAGTGTGTTGCGAATTAAGAACTGGTTTAAATAGGAGGGGTGCGTTTAACCACGCGAGAGGACTTGCGCGGCAGCGGAGAGAAGCTTACAGCAATCAGCTGCAATTATTATTTGCTCACTACAAACAACTCATTATTAATTCTGCTGTCCTTAAAAGTCGCTGTCCGGCATTCTGACAATTGTGATTTTATTCGAAGAAAGGCTTTAGTAAGACCGGGAAGCTACAAGCTTGCTTAAAGATCACCCGGCCGCACTTAAGCATTTCAAGAATCAAATTGCAATTTTCAGTTCGCCTTGGGTTTTTTGCTTACTTTTTGGGCTTAAGCCAAAAAGTGAGAGCCCCTCCGGCTAGAGGAGAATAGAAATAATAGCAATCAGCTTTCAGCGCTGCTACAAACCACAATTAACAGACTTGCGGCAGGTGGGGGGACTCGCGAGGCAGCGGAGAGCTTCACCGCCCTTGAATATTAGCTTTTGTTCCCAATAGTTTGACTTAAAAGTTTCGTATTTCTTGTCTCATTTCCCTATTCCAAAATTCAAACTTGTCTTTATAGATTCTTGTAATTGGGAAATTGTCACTTTCCATTATTGAACTCCAGGTTAAATTTACAACAGCAACTCTTTCGTCTTCTAATTCTAAAATTATTTCATCATTACTGGAATTTCTAGCTAGTAATTCAACTTGTTGATTAAATAAAATATGCTCTTCAGATAATTCAGTTTTAAATTCATTAAGTAATGATATTACAATGTTTTCACTCATTTCATCTACAGCCCAATATGGATCTAAAAAATCAAGTTCAAATATTGATTTATTCAGTTGATCTTCTAAATTTCCATGATTCAATAGTTCAGAAATCGCTATTTCAATGCTCTCTCTTTTAAGTTCATCGACGAATAAATCTGGTGGAATAATGAAATTATTATTGTCTTTTTGTTCTTCCTCAATGGCAATAGTAAAATATTTGTATGTCTAAATGTTGATTCCATATTTTCTACCGTCTAAGGTGTTGACTAAAATATTACAAAACTCACATTCAGTATTTTCCCAAGGATATGATTCCTCAAATTCAATCCATACTTTAAAAGAATTACTTCCGTTTTTAATAATTTTTTCACTTAGTGGATTCAATTTCATAATTGAAATTTTTTTGTTTTTCTTATTTACTGATACCGGTCTAGCTAAATTTAGAGGATTTCCGATAACTATTGGGGCAACGTAAGCCTACTTAATATTAACTTTAGTTAGCACCTTTAACCTACTATAGCTTTAATAAAAGCATGGCTATAGAGATAAGTATTCCTAATAACATAAAAACCTTAAAACTCCCAGTGTGAATTTTTGGTTTTATTGAATCATCTTTAATTCCATTTTCCTTAATCAGCTTAATCAATTCATGTGAATTATAAAACTCTTTTATACTAATCTGTTCTATTTCTCCATTTTCAAGTCTAACTAATATTCCTCGAACTGTATTCCAGGTCATTTGCCATTCAAATTCTGTGAATTGAACTTTGCTCAATCTGCTTTCACTTTCTTTATTAAGCAAGATTTTTCTAACTATTAGGTTATTGTCTTTTATTAGGATTCTTTTAATTTTTCCAACCATTAAAGCGAAATATCCTAAGCCCATCCATATTAATAATAGACCGCCTATAATTCCTACAACGCCTTCTGACTTATACGCTCCAAAATTTAAACAAAGTACACCTAATCTAATTAAGCCAACAATGAAGATTGCAATCACAAAGTATAGGCTCAAAATTCTTAAAGTATGTTTAGATTTCATCATTAATTGTTTGACTTGTTATTGGTGCTAAGGCTTGACACCGTAAGAAATCCTGTTTTGTAATATGGTACTTTGTTAAGGACTGTTTTTTATATTGTTAGTGGTAATAGTTTTCAAATTTCTCTACAAGCTTCTTTTTGAACTGTAATATTTTAATGTGTGTCTCTAAATGAGTTTTAATAGATTCAACCACTTCAAGTACTTGTGGAAAATCTTCTATATTAAAGTCATTTGGTTGTATGGTTTTTTTTGATTTTGAGTTTACAATATCGTATAGTGCTTGTTTGTAATATTTATTGAAGGTATTCAAGGTGGTGAAATTGCAGTATTTTGTCCAGTTGGTATCAGAATTATTAATGTCATATTCAATCAACAAATTTTTTCCAATTTTCACAAGTTCACTTATTGTCTTATTTAAGTCTTGGTCTGAATTATCTAAAGCATCCATTTGATGCACCAAATTGATGTCTGCATTTTCGAATAGGGTTGATACGCTTGCCATATTGTTTTTTAAGTCAGAGCACAGATATTTTTCAAATGGAGATAACTCATTATTTGGCTTTAGATAATCATTGATAAACATAGTTTCCACAAGCAAGGCATCTATATCAAAGTATAGTTTTTCAATTTGATTAGAAAAGCTGATTTTAAACAGTTCAGGTTTTGTTTTTAGATCGTAGATGTGCTGAAATTCGTGAATTAATATAGCCTGGACAATGGACGGGTGTTTTGGGTATGTATCTAATATAAAGTTGCCAAATTTTAACTGCACTTTGGAAAGGTTTTCTGAAGTAGCAATAGCACAACACCCATATAACCTATTGCTTAAGGTAGAGTCATGAACCATTGTAACCTCACCATTTTTAATGCACTTTATTGCTAAATTATAACAGTTTTGAACATACTCGTTTTTCGTTTGAGAGTTCTTAATGGTTAATTCTAAATCATGTAATATTTTATTAATAACTATTTCTTTTTCATTACAATATGAATAAGAAGTTGTGAAAAATATAATGGCAATTAGTAATAAGGTTTTTCTCATAGTCTGGTATTTAAAAATAGCCTTTAGCTGTTTATTGGTTTTGTTACATTATCTAGTTGCGCCTGTCCCGATCCTTCGGGATCACCGCCCTTTAATTTTAACTTTTGTTGTCAATGGTTTAAATAAATTCTAATATTCCTAAAGTGTTATATTTTTTAATAATATCGTCATTTCCAGAAAGTTGATTTTGTTCTTCTTGATAGTAGCTTAGGTAAAAGTTTGAACCATCTTTAAGTGTTATTGAAATATCATTATCTATTCCGTTTGATAACAATGGACCAAAAGCTAATCCATTATATTTGGTAATTCGACCTTTATAGTCTTTATTATCAAGGACTATACTTTTTATTTGGTCAATACTATATTCAGCTTCATTTATAATAATAGAATGATAATTAATAATTACTTGTCCAAAGTATTCTTTGTTAATCGATTGAGTTTTTCGTGAATTATTCGTTGCGGTATATATCCAAAATCCAAGAATTAATAATCCAATTCCACCATACAATGAATTTGAAATTGAGTCTAGGAACAAAAAATTATCAACTATGTAAATTAAAAGAAATGTTGTCATTACGATTACCAATAACTTTCCTTCTTTCGAGTAATTATTAGTCTTGCTCACAAAACCATTATATATGAAGTACCCAAGTAAACTAAAGACAAGAATAGTCCCGAAAATATGAGCGTGTTCGTTAAATTCTTTTGAGTATCTAAAGAGAAGTGCGACGATAATATTAATAGTGAACATTATCAGAAGAACAGGTATTTTTTTTTTCTTCTTACTATAAAATGTTTTTAATGTAATCATTTATTCTGTTTTATTCGACCAATAAATGCGACTGCAAATTGCTGCCAAGGGTTTTGCTAAAACTTGAGGGTGATTTTAAAAAAAAACCACCAATAAATTAATGCGATTAAATTTACATATTATTTAAGCACACAAGCCAATGTGCCAAAAATTCAGAACTGGTTTAAATAGGAGGGGTTCGTTTTACCACGCGAGAGTCTTTCTCGGAAGCCACCAAACACCGCTATGCAATATGGTAGGATGTTACCAACAGTATTTTATTCTAATATTTCAAACTTGTCTGCATTCATAATAAATAACTTGTCCGAAACCACATGATCTCCAGTTGCATTTATTTCTCTGATTTTTTCCTTCATTTTTTGGATGTTCTTTTTATCATTTGACCCTGTCACTAAAACAAGGTCTCTAGCAGGAACACCAATTACTATTTCTCCATCAACAGGAAAATTATCACTATTCCAAATGTCTAAAAGAATAAGACTTGATTCATAATCTCCTCCTATTGTTACCATGTATTCTCCATCTCCACCATGTCTTTCAATATTAGTTGCTAAATTCCCAAAGTTTTGAATAGCTTTTTGTCTCAAGTCATTAAAAGAGATTTCTAACGGTTCGATTTCTTCCTTTTTTAAATATGCTATTGTTGTTTCTCTGTCTTCTGCATAAAACACGTATAATTCCTCATTGTACTTTTCAAATAAAAAGTCACTCTCAAAACTTGGATTTTGTTTTATAGTCTCATTTAGAAATCTATAATCTTTTACAATCGGGATGATTCTTTCTTCTTTTACAGATTTCCTTGGTTCAAACAATTCTTTTGACGCATTTGTATATTTCTCAATTATTTCATTTAAATCTTTTGGGGCATTTTTATATTCTGCATATGAATTATCTAAAAGATGTCTCATTTCGTCCCGACTATCTAGTTTTGTTCGTAGTTCAAGCCCAATTAAAGATACCAATTCAAGACCTGGTATTTTTTTCTTTAGTTTTTGAAAGTACTTTCTCCCGAATTCTTCTTCTTTCAGTTTCGATTTAAATAGTTTTAACATGTTTGCTTCTTTATATTGTTGGTAACGGTTTTGCTATGTGGCCTTTTAATGCCCTATAGCGTTTGCTAGCAGTAGTTTTTTATTCATCAGTAAGTAATAGAACAAAAAAGTCAATAACCAAGGATACAATTTCATTATCGTCAGTCATCCCCCAATATGCAGGATATGTCCCGTCACCATAACCTGACTGAAACATTGTAATATTCAATTCACTATTTGGAATTTTAAAGTTTACCCAGTCACCATAATCATTTGGGTTATCAGGATTTTTTGCGTTTTTCTTGAATTCGGCAGCAAAAAAATCATCGTAAATGTTACCCGTAGGGTTCTTGTTTATAAACTCGTCAATCAATTTATTGTATTCAACCCCTGACTGATAATCAAAGAAACCACCCAAGCCAGCGTCAACAGGAAACCCAAAAAAGTCGCCATCTCCCTTGAGTTCTGTTACGTCTTCACCACTACGCACCGCAAGAACCCACTTATCCGCCTTTGTTTCACTAAAAACTAGTGTAGCTATTGCGTATCTATCTCCTGATTCCTTTGTTTTGGCAACGTAAATTTTGATTGGATACTTACCTGGCTTAACCGTCTTATTTAGTGGCGGCATGTCAGGAACTACAAGAGGATCACAAACAACAATCTGCCCAGTTGGAACATTTAAGTCTCCTATTTCGACCAGTTCGACAGGAATTCCTTCAACTGTTGCATTGTCAAATATTGTGTTATAGTCCGCATGAGATAAAACCTCTGTCGACTTGTTTTTTTTCTTGAATATATTAAACATGTATTCTTCCTCTTTTTTGTCTGCTTTATTTGCACAGCCAAATAGTGCTATAAGAAATACTGCAGATACTATTTTTTTTATATTTAAATGCACTACAACGTTTAGTGTATGGTGTCGCAGGGAATTGCGGCCTTCAAACCTATCAAGTTACCACCCAAAATTGATGCGGGTGATACCGCTCGAAAACCTCTGAATCCCTTATACACTAAACATTTTGTTATGCGGTCGGCTTTTTTATTTTCTTGATTTTCTTTCTTCATAATCTCTTAAAAGTCCATTTAACTTTTCAATTTTCTCATTATCAATCGGCTCTATTTGGCAAAGTTGGTCAACCATAATATTGATGTCATAAAATTGATTGTCAGATGTGATTTTACCCTTCTCTATAATCTTATCAACACGCTGATTATAAGATTTGAAAATATCAATATCATACTTTGTTTTATCTTTCAAGTACTGATTAAATTTTAAATCCTTTGTTTCTATTTGCATCTCTGTCATATCACGAAACCATTGCTTTAGTCGTGTCAGTCTGCCTTTATTGAAATGTTCTTCAGTTTGCAATTTTAATCCATTGAAATGCTCAATAGAGTCAAAATCTGCTGTCGAAACGTGCATTAATTTATTTTCTAGGTAGTAGTCTATTGTTGCTAATACCAAGTCACGATACTTTTTAAGTTCTGCTTGTTTGTGGGTCGAATGTTGTTTCCAGGTAGTCATTTAGTTTGTATTTAAAATTCGTTTTCTAAAAACTAACAATAAAACAATTGTCACAATGCAGACTACTATAAGAGCTTTTAATATTTGAATAGTTAAGCATAAATCTTGTCCTGTTATTAAAGAAATACAGTCAGTTGGGTTTTCTGTTTCATATTTCAAACTTACCATTGTGTTGATTATTCCAAAGACAAAAACAGGAATCTCAAGAATTGAAAATCCAATTAAAAAGTAGAAAATTATTGTTTTCGCATTTTTCATTCTTAACGGTTGTGTCGTTTTTTAAGCTGCCGCATAACGTTTCGCGGGTATGGCGTCGTGCCGCAATTTCCGCAGGTTTGTTGTTTATAGTTCTATCGTTAAAATCTCACATCAGTTTCCAGCCGAGCCGAACCGCGGCATGCGCTTTGACCCGCTGTTAAGCGCAGATTTTTATCATTTAAATTGTCTTTTTAGTTTTGTCAAATATTTTTCAGTTGTAATATCCGAGTTGTTTTTATTTATTATTTCCAATGTGAAATTTATAAGCCGTTTCTGATTTGCAGTAAAGTAGTTCGTCAATTCTGTTTCTTTTAATTCAGAATTTTGAAAGGTCGAGAATATATACACTGTAATTCCATCGTCACAACARTCACTTATGCTATCTTTTAGATCATTTGGATTTAGTTGATTTATAAGTGAGTCCTTCAAAAACTCAAAATCCCYTTGATTAAGCTTTACATTAATGTTAATWGGAAATTTTTGCACATAAACATTGGGGTCATAATCTGGTTTTAAACTATCTGCAGGCGGAGAAGGTGGTAATAATCTTTCTTTTCYWCCGAACCTATAAAAAGTCAATTCTTTGTTTGAAACATCCACTAAAAGTTGAGTCGGAGCGATAAAACAAGGGAAAAACTGTATAAGGATCTTACTAATCTGATCACTATTTCTCTTGATGGGTTTTTGTTCTTGACCAAAACTTTTTAGTGTCAGGCTTATTAAAATTGCTGCAAATAGTATTTTCAAAGTGGGATACTTCATTTTTTTTTATTTACACTTAACGGTTTTGCTAAATTTTGAGGGCGATGTAAAACTACCGCCTTATCAAAACCGTACTGTGTTTATCGTTTTTGTTACATTATCTTGTTGGGCATCAACGCCCTTTAATTTTAATTTTTGTTGGCCGTAGTTAATTTCTTTCTATTAGTAATCTATTTATAAATGCATATCCACCTAAGCATAAGATCGAAAGGATAACTGTCCAGCTTATAATATTGTATGCAGGATAATGACCAATCGAAAATATAAATTTTACTAGAATTGAATATATGAGAATCAGTTTGAGAAAATCTTCAATATTTTTGGGACTCTTTTTAACGAATCTTAAGCCATATGAAATTGTCAAACTAAGCGCTCCTATCATAAACCCATAAAGGCTGTAATCGACCTCCATTAATTTAATGTAATAAGACACAAGCAGGATAATTAGTGAAATTAGAATCCAAAGTTTATAACTTTTAAAATTGTCTCTTTTGAACCTGAAAAATAATGATGCAATGGTGCACAAACCACCAATTAAAATTATTTCTAATCCACCTGGCCAATGAGAAATAGAGAATTGTAATCCAACACACCATATAGCTAAGGAAATCAGCACATACCTATCGAGATTGCTATAAATTACAAAACCAACAATACCAACTATCGACAGAATCAAACCTATATTTGAATAAATAAAAGCAGAAAGAGCGTATCCAATACCGATTATAATCATACTTGCTGCTGAATATTTATTTAATTGAAATCTATCATCCATCTTACTCTCTTTTTAATTACGGCCAACGTATATATAAACACAATGTCCTATTTATTTATCTTAAAACGTACATTACACATTACATCCGTATATGGTATGTAATGTGCAATAAATATAATTTATTTTAGTAATTACTTACTCTTAATATAGATATGCTCAAAACCATCATATAAATCCTCTTGTAGTATTAAACTATCATTTAATGATTTGATCATATATCTCTCAGGAAGAGTTGATGTTGATAAATCTGGAGCAAGATATTTGTGATTGATTGTTAAAAAATCGAACTCTTCCTTAAACAAAACACTTTCTTCTGTACTTAAAAAATAATCAGTTTTTAGCACTGTGTCGCGGTTAAATAAAACGATTACTGTATCCTCATGCGTAAATATATAGGTGCGAGTGTAGCCAGTGCTTTCTGGTGTGTCTGAGGCAATGCCCGAAAATCCTCCCAAAGTTTTTACCCAATTCCACTGTCCTATAATAGTATGGTGTTCACTAAGATCATCATCTTTACTGCAACTTACTATTAGTAATGCAAGAATTATAAAATGGAAATAATAGCTTTTGAAGTTTTTCATTGGTGTATTCTTAGGTTGACTTTAGGGCTTTGTAAGCTTACTATTAGGCAAATATGACATAATAAATTTACATATTATTTAATGATAGAAGCCAATGTGCCAAAAATTAAGAACTGGTTTAAATAGGAGGGGTGCGTTTTACCACGCGAGAGTACTTGCGCGGTGACAGGGTTATGTGTTTAATAGAAATCATTCGCGTGTATGGTTGTATCAGAAACAATCTTTTCAATTAGCACATCAGGGCTTTTATATATGAGTGTTTCTGTCCAACTAGATGTTACCACTCTCAAGTCTTTGGTAATTACAACATCGCTTTTATA
>NZ_RZNH01000207.1 GCF_013141825.1 Marinifilum caeruleilacunae | reverse complement strand
CTTCTATGCAATCTATAGCTGTTTTATAAGGCATTCAATGGACAGATTGAGGTTTTTGAAACATACTAGTGAAATTAGCCTTAATCCCTTCTCGAAGTTAATCATGCATTATGGTGTAAAAAATGCAACTCGCGTTGCTCTACTTTTTCCCGAATTTCCAAATACGCAGCTGGGGTGATTGCTCGATTTCGTAACGAAAGTTTTGTTTATAAAAACCGCGAAAACCTTCTGTAACAGATAGATTTTTACAGCGCTGATATACAATGACATCAGCTGTAATGGAAAATAACTGAAATATGAATGGCGAGAGACTGCTTGCTTGTATTAAGCAATGTATTATGCAGCACTTC
>NZ_RZNH01000047.1 GCF_013141825.1 Marinifilum caeruleilacunae | reverse complement strand
TAGGTCATTTCCCCTTCTTCAACTTGACGTACAACTGACAATTTAAAGGATAAATTATAATTTCGTTGGGTACGCCTTGCTACAGTCTTTCTCAATATTTTCATAAATAAGTCGATTTACTGTCAACTTATTTCAGGACGGGACATTTGATAAAAAAGAAGGAGTACCTGTAGCGTACTCCTTTCTTATTATATTCTTGTCTGATTTATTTCACTAAAAACAAATAGCCTCTACCTCTTAGGGTTTGGATTTCAATATTTTCATCCTCGCCAAAATAGTTTCGAAGCTTTTTAATGTAGACATCCAAATTTCGGGAGTTGAAGAAGGAATCATCGCCCCAAACCTGCATGAGAATGTCTTTGCGCTCGACCACCTTGCTGCCCATTTCGGTAAGCTTTTTTAGCAATTCACCTTCACGGTTCGATAGGTTGATGGTTTTAGAGGGAGTAATCAATTCATATCTTTTAGGGAAATAGGTATAGGTTCCTAATTTGATCTCATCCAACTCATTTTTGCTTTCGTTGGAAGTATTAGCGTTTTGATTGCTGCCATGAATTTTCAATTGATTCTCAATTCGAATCACCAATTCTTCAATGCTAAAAGGCTTACGAATATAATCGGTTCCACCGGCTTCGAATCCTTTTACCAGGTCGTGAGTTTCTGTTTTTGCAGTCAGGAAAATGATAGGAAGGTTTGGGAATTTACTCCTGATGTGTTCGCAAAGTTGGTATCCATCCACATTTGGAAGCATAATGTCCAGAACACAAATATCTGGTGCAAAATCATGAAATTTAGACATTACCTGGGCACCATCGGTTTCCCAAACAATATCAAATCCTTTTAGTAAGAGTGAGTCGTAGACAATCTGACCCAAATTTGGCTCATCCTCTACATAGAGTACTTTAACTTTTTCCATGATTATCTTAGCTTGAATGCCATGCAAGATAAGAAAATGAAATAAGAAATAGATTGGAGAGTCTTGTTAATAAAGCTTAAATTTCACTTACTGCCTGGCATTATGGAATGTATCTCGTGGCAATGGGTGTTTCTGAAAAAAAACTTTCTAAGCAGGAAATTCAAGTTTGATTTCACAACCCGTTTCAGACAGGTTGCTGGCACTAATAGAACCATTGTGCTGCTTCATTACAAGGGCTGCAAAACTCAAACCAAGGCCAAATCCTTTTACATTGTGCTGATCGCCGGTTGGCACTCTAAAGAACCGATCGAAGACTTTATTGAGGTATTCTTTTGGTATACCTGGACCGTTATCAATCACCGAAAGGTATACATGCAAGCCTTCCTGCCAAAGGTTTACTGCTATGCTCACATCATTGCCACCGTACTTTTTGCTGTTCTCAATCAGGTTTCGAATCACCCCTTCTATATAAACCTGGTCAATCGGGATACTAATGCTTTTGTCAGACCTGCTGAATTTGATATTGACCGTATCGGCATAAAACAATTGAACCGAGTTTACAATTCGATCAACAAAATCGTTCAAGTTGGTTTCCTCCTTTTTAAGCAGGTGTTGGTTCGATTCCAGTTTCGAATGTTCCAACACCCTCGAGGTAAGACTATCCAATCGATTCATTTCCAGGGCCACCATGTTTAGGTACGACTTGGTCTTCTCCTTGTCGTCGGTAATGCCATAATTCAGAATGGCCTCCATTGCTGCTTTGGCCGTTGAAACCGGAATTTTTAGCTCGTGAGTGATATTGCTCACAAAATCGGAGCGAAGCATGTTTAATTTGGCCTGTGTAAGATAGCTTCGGTAAGCAAATACAAGGGCAAAAACCGATAATCCAATCAATACAATTCCAAATATAATTTGTGCCAGAATCTCTTTTACCAGATGAAAGAAGTAGTGATCGAAGTACAGAACACTTGCCTTATCGTATCTGCTCGGATAAACAATAATGCCTAATCTTCCTCTTCTTAGCGATTCGCTATTTGTTTTTTCAATTAATTCCAGGTTGTCCCTGTCAAGAGCCTTTTCTTCACCTGATTTAAGGCTTGGGTATTTCTCTTCTACCGATCTAAGAAACAGGTTTCTAAAGAATTTCTTTATGGTATCATGAGCTGTTTGCCTTTGATTGTATAAAATCTGGGCAGGGTAAATCTGATAGCGGTAACCCAATCGCACAATTTCGAAGCGCCTGTCTTCTTTTAAGCTATCGGGGATGATTAAGTTGCTTTCTATGGAACGAAAAATATTGAGGTAATTCTGATTAGAATCTAAATAGTTCTTCAACTCGTTTACGTAAGCCTTTTTAAATTCAGCACTGGTTTTGTCATTGCCAATTTTCAACTGATCGAAATTTGTTGTGTCCTTATAGTTTAGCGAGGGTTTTATCACATTCTGATAGAAATAAATAAACTCCCCATCGGCGTATGATTCGTGGTAAAGGCTGGTAAGTTCTACCTGCAGGTTCTTTTTTTCGTTATTGTACTGACTGTGCAACCAGTATCCTACAAAGGTTACCAGTAAAAACATACTTAAAACCATTGGCGAAATGATTTTATACTTCTTTCTATTCAGTCTGTTTTTCTGCATGAGACAAATATACTGGCTTTCAGATGTGAATAGGGCATTTGTTAACCTTAATTAACCAAATTGATCTTCGATCAGAATTGGCAATAAAAAAGGCCACTCCAAAAGGAATGGCCCACATTGACTATGAAAATTTAAAAGAAAATAATTTTTGTTTTTCGATTCTTACATCATCATCATATTGTAATTGTTATAAGCGCCCGGATACCTGCCATGTCCACCTCTGTGTCGCCTGTGTTTCCCTTTGCCTTTTCCATCCCTTAGTTTATAACTAAAGGTAAACATGTAGAAGTTGTTTAGTTTATTCGAGTAGTAATCGGCAGTATACAAATCGGTTACAATGTGTGATCTTTGGTCTTCCTTGCTTAAAATATCATAAGCAGTAAAAGATATTTCGCCCCTTTTGCTTTTAAACACTTTCGTTGATAAGCCAAGATTCAAGTGCCAGTAACTGTCTTCATTATTCGTAGAAAAGTTGTTCTGATAGTTGTTGCTGGCATTGGTTCTGAATACCAAATCTTTTAAGAAATTCCAATACATATTTAATGATGTGGTTTGCGAAAAATATTCAGAACCAGAGCTCGAAGCATTGGTCGATTTTCGATAGTTGCTCGAACTGGAAAAAGTAAAATCGATTTTCTCATTGATGTTTGAGCTCAGTGTCATGCCATGATTCAAATTCCACGAATCGGTATAAGCCTTTTTATCATTTACAAAGGTTGGGTTATGAGATAAGTTGGCTCGTGTATTGATATTGAGCTTCGATTTTAGCTTTTTTACCGGAAAACTGTAACTCACACTGGTGCTCAGCATGTATTGTCCGTCAAGATTTACCGGCTCCGAAAACTGACCTCCTGCTGGCAAGAAATACAAACCATTAATTGTGGTATCCTGACTGGCCACAATGGTTCTTCTACCCACGGTATTATTGGTTGTTGTTGCCATGGCATGAATCGATAAATGACTCCCCTTTTTCATGTTCGATTTCGAGAAACTTGCCATTAAAGCATGAGAGCGAGATTGATCCAATTCCGAGTTTCCAGTCGAAATGTACAATGGATTCGATAAGTCTACAACCTCCTGCAAATCGCGAACCGAAGGAGTCGAAGTTCTCGACATGTAATTCAGCCTGATTCGCTTCTGGTTTTTCAAATTCAATGAATATCTCACGTAGGGTTTAAATGAGAAAAAGTCTTTATCGAAATCGGTCTGGTTTGGAAAAGACTCCTCATTTTTTAAAGTGGTCAGTTCAAGATCGGCACCAAGGCTAAATCCATGTTTTTTGCCATGCATATTATATGAAAACCTTCCTGCATTTTGCGTGGTCGAGTTTTCGAAATTATTGGTAGTTAGTTCGTCCAAATCACTGTAAGAGTTTTCGTCCTGGTTAAAATTATATCCGTACTTATCCGATTTTTGCTCGTTATAATTGAATCGATAACCGATGCTCGCAAAACCTTTTTTGCCAATTGGTTCATTATATGATAATCCTGCATCTATGCCGGTATTCTTGCTTTCCGAATCGGATATGCGATTGATACTTTGGCTCACTTCATCGCTCTCATTTAGAGTTTCTGATAACTGTTTACCATCCGATTCATTTTTTGAATGGTTAAATCCGGCTGTAAGATTTAATGTTCTGCCTTTTTTGCCGAGAGTGCGCGAATAATTGATATTCTGATTGAGATTGTAATTTTGACCTTCTGATGTATTTAGGTTGCTGTTTGAATTCAAGCTGTTCCCATTTAAATAGGTATCTGATATTGACCTCGAACTTGATTCATTGTCAGAAAGCGAAAGGTTTGTATACAACATCAACCTGTTTTTTGGGTTAGAATTTAGGGAAACTCTAAGGTTCATTCGATGATCATCAACATCATTATTGGATGTGCTGCTGGAGTTTTGAACCTGTCCGGCAAGTGCTTCTGTGGTATATGTTGTTACATTACTGCTTTTGTTCTCATACTCCTGATTGCCCAATTCATAACTAAACTCAATATCGTTCTTGTTTTTCGATTTAACCAGGTTAATCCCAAAAGAATCATCCTGAATGTCGTTTCCATCAATACTCGAATTGCCAAACCTTCGGTTGTTTAGTTTTAAAGGGGCGTTTACATTTCTCGATTTTGCAGTTGCGGTAATGCTATTGTTATCAGAAAAACTGTTAATATTTCCATCAAATCCATACTTGTTCTCTTTGCCATATCCGGCAGCAACTTCCCCAAATACAAGTCTTTTTTTACTTTTATTGGTAACAATATTTACGGTCTTTTTATCTTCCTCGTTTTTCTTTAGGCCGGTGAATTTTTCTTCATCACTTTTGTATTCATATACCTCTATGTTTTTGATTACATCATTCGGAATGGTTTCTAATGCCTGATTCATATTGTTACCAAAGAACTTTTTACCATCCACCAATATTTCTGCAACTTCTTCGCCTTCTACAATCAGTTTTCCATCCATTTCGTAGAAACCGGGCATTTTGGCCAAAAGTTCCCCGGCAGTAGCATCTGGGTTTACCTTAAATGCTTCTGGATTAAAAACTGTGGTATCACCCTTAATTTTTGTGGGAGGAAGTGTTTCTGTAATATTAATTTCCTGCAAAAACTCTGTATTCTCAATAAGTTTAAACTGTCCTAAATTTATCGACTCTTCTTCAACAGTGATGTTTCTTTTAATTTCTTTGTATCCTATAAAAGAAACCTGGAAATCGTACTGCCCTGGCTTCACTTTCAGATGAAACTCCCCATGTTCGTTGGTGATGGTTCCACTTTTTTGAATGGTATCACCCTTGTTAATCAAAAGAATGGTAGCGCCAGGAAGTGATCCTTCTAGGTGAGAATCGATAACGTTACCTTTTAATGTAAAAGTCTTTTGAGCAAAAAGGGTAAATCCTGTAAGGATAAAAAATATAGATAGTAAAATTCTGTACATGCATTTTCGTTTTTAAATTCAATTCAAAGATAAGTTCAGGACTCTATTCCTTTTGCTGATTTAAGGTGAATCAAGGTTAAATAAGGTTAATGTATCGGTAATAAGAATGATGCGCAAATTGCAGTAAAACAGCGATAAATGTAAAAAAATGAATCTTGAATCTTGTTAAGAGTTGTTAATAAGAGAAGTTCTGTTTTGTATTAAATTATTGCTGACTCTTTAAAATTGAAATCATCTTTACTTTGGATATGTTTATGAATCATTATATATTTCAGCAAACTAAACTACTATTGCCTTGAATAAATCTACCTCCTTACTCCTGGTTTTGCTAATCGCTCATTTCAGCTGTTTGGCAAAAGTAAAAAATAATGGAATCCCTTTTATCAAGAATTTTCCACGACATGAATACCAGGGCGGTACTCAAAATTGGGATATTACGCAATCTTCGAAAGGCTTGATGTATTTTGCCAATAACGAAGGTGTTTTAGAATTCGATGGAACAAATTGGCGACTGATAGAAATGCCTAATAAATCGGTTGTACGCTCTTTGGCTATCGATAAGTCGGACCGGGTTTATGTGGGAGCTTACAATGAATTTGGCTATTTGGAATCTAATTCCAATGGCAAATTGATTTATAAATCACTGGTTGATTTATTGCCCGAAACAGAAATCGACTTCGAAGAAATTTGGCAGATTTACCACTATAAAAATGGAATTGTCTTTCACTCATTCGAAAAAGTAATGTTCTATAAGGATGATAAATTATCCATCATAGGGGAAGGTATGCTTTTTCGAAAAAGTTTTGTGATAGAAGATGAGTTTTATGTACAAATTCCGGGGAAAGGGCTTTGTAAACTGATAGGACAGGAATTTCAATTGTTGCCAGGAGGTGAGAGTTTTGCAGATTTTGAAATTGTAAGTGTGTTGCCTTATTCAGAAAATGAACTTGTCATTACAACAGCACTGAATGGTTTGTTCCTTTTTAATGGAAGAACCACCGAATTGTGGAATCTTGAGGCAAATAAATCCTTTGTTAAAGAGCAAATTTATTCGGGTTTAGCGGTAAGAGATGACCATTTTGTTTTTGGAACTGTTAGAAATGGTTTGTATATCATTAATAAAAAAGGTCAAATTATTCAGCATGTAAATACTGATTTAGGTCTGCTAAATAATACCATACTTAGCTTATTTCAGGATTCGGAAGAGAATCTCTGGTTGGGGTTGGATAATGGGATAAATCATCTTGAAATTAGTTCTCCGGTTTCTACTTTCCCCAGAATTAGAGATGTTGGAACCGGTTATGCTTCGATTTACCACAATGGATATTTGTACCTGGGAACAAATATGGGATTGTTTGTCCGTAAATACGATTTCTCGGATATCGCTTTAAATTTGAACGAAAAGTTCAGGCTGGTGGAAAATACCTCAGGGCAAGTTTGGAGTTTACAAGTAATAGGTGGCGAACTTATCTGCGGGCATACAAAAGGTACTTTTCGTGTAAATCAGAACAGGGGTGAACTGATATCTGATGTTGAAGGAGGATGGAAATACCTATATAAAGATGAGTTTCCGAATCAAATGATTGGTGGAACTTATTCGGGTCTGATTTTGTTTGAACGAGAATCCGAAAAGGGAAAATGGAAATTCAAACAGAAAATTGGCGGTTTCCAGGAATCATCGAGAGAGATGATTTGGAATGAGGATAACAGCATATGGATGAGCCATGGCTACAAAGGATTATTCAGGATTGTTCTGAATACAGCTTTGGATTCATGTATCAATTATAAATTGTATGGAGAAGAAGATGCACTTCCTGCAGATATAAGTCTTGGAATTCATAAAATTCGCGATAAGGTAGTTTTTACAAGCGAAATGGGTTTTTACGAGTATGTACCGGAAATTAACAAATTCGAGACTTATCAATCTTTAAACAATTTATTTGGCAGGGAAAATGAGGTGACAAAAATCTTTGAACAATCCAATGGTGATATTTGGTATTTCCAGGGCGAAAAGGTGGGAGTATTAAAATTACAAGTAGATCGATCATACGAGAAGCATGAGCTTGCTTTCTCTTCCATAAGAGGTTCTTTTATTGGGGCATTTGAGAATGTTTACGAAATTGACAGGGCAAATGTATTAATTACGACCGAAGATGGATTTGTACACTATAACCCCGAAATGCGAAAAAGATATGAGAACACATTCCATACCCTGATTCGGGAAGTGAAAGTAGCTGATAAGCGTAAATCACAAGATTCTCTTATTTATTTTGGAGGAGAACGACAGAATGAGAAGACGAATATGTATCTAAAATTTAGAAATAATGCAATCAGTTTTCAATATAGTGCTCCCCAGTCGAGTCAGATGCAATTGGTAAAATATAAATATCAACTGCAAGGCTTCGAACAAGATACTTCAAAATGGGAAATCAATACAGGTAAAGAATATACCAATCTTCGCGAAGGCGACTATGTTTTTCGTGTTCTGGCGCAGAATCAATATGGTGTACAATCTGTTCCCGACGAGTTTAGATTTACCATTTTACCTCCCTGGTACCGATCAAAACTGGCCTACTTTGTTTACCTGTTAATTTCCATTGCTTTCTTATGGGGAATTGTACTCTTAATTCGATTGCGCATTAAAAGAATGCACGAAAAATTAGAACAACAACAACAAGAGGAGTTAAAAGCCAAGGAGCAAAAGTTTAGAGAAGAAGCATTAATCGCCGAGAGGGAAATTATACAGCTGAGAAATGAAAAGCTGAGAAGCGAGGTTGATTTTAAGACTCGCGAACTGGCAAGTTCTACCATGAATATCATTCATAAAAACGAGGTTCTCTCTTATGCTGTTGGAGAACTAAAAAAGGCATTGAAAAAAATAAAGGATCCTACTGCTTTGGTTCAGGTGCGTCAATTGATGAAAACCCTCGATTCGGAATTCAATAGCGACCAGGATTGGGAACAGTTCGAATTACACTTCGATCAGGTACACGAGAATTTCCTGAAGAGGTTAAGAAATGCGTATTCTCAGTTAACGCCGAAAGATCTTCGCATGTGTGCCTATTTAAGAATGAATTTATCGACAAAGGAAATTGCACCGCTTATGAATATCTCGGTTCGTGGGGTTGAAATTAGCCGATACCGATTACGGAAAAAATTTGATCTTACAAGAGACGAAAATCTAATAGATTTCTTATTGAACGTATAAAAAACATCATTTTAAGATAAAAAGGCAGATCTGATTAACAGATTTGCCTTTTTTGTTTTTTGATGTATAAGAGATGTGCATTTTTTAAGAATTGTTGTATTTGTTAAGCGGTAGTGAGTCAGGGAGTTATAGCTTTTAAAAAGCAAGATGATGTAGTAATGATGTATTGGTAATTTGCTAATGATGAGTTCGTGATGTAGCTGATTTTTTGACATTGAGTTAACATTGGAAGATATTGCAAACGATTTAGGTGAAATAAATGTAACCCAAATGTGTGAACTAATTTTTTTCTAATCTTAACGAACGAATTTATGAAAAAAACAGTCTTGTTTTTAGTTATGGCTTTCTTTTGTTTGCAATCTTTTGCACAAAAACAAGTTGTAACAGGTTTAGTTACTTCGGCCGAGGATGGTACACCATTACCATTTGCGTCGGTTGTTGTTAAAGGTACTACTATAGGTACTTCTACAGATTTTGATGGTAAGTTTAGCCTTGAAGCATCGAGTGAAGATGTTTTGGTATTTTCTCTTATTGGTTTTACCTCTCAGGAAGTACTTGTAGGTGATAAAACTGAAATTAATGTGATTTTGGACACAGAAACAACTGGCTTGGATGAAGTTGTTGTAATTGGTTATGGTGTTCAGAAGAAAAGTGTCGTAACTGCTTCTATTAGTAGTGTAGATGCTGAAGATCTTGAAAAATCTACTCCTTCACGTATCGAAAATGTGCTGAAAGGACGAGTTTCTGGTGTACAGATTACTCAAAGTTCAGGTCAGCCAGGTGCCGATTCTAAAGTAAGAATTCGTGGTATTGGTACAATCAACAATAGTGATCCTTTATACATTGTAGATGGAATGGCTGTTGATGGTGGTATTAATTACTTAAACCCTTCGGATATTGAGTCTGTTGAGGTATTGAAAGATGCTGCTTCTTCTGCTATTTATGGTGCCAGAGGTGCAAACGGTGTTATTTTGGTAACCACAAAATCAGGTTCTCAGGGTAAAGCAACAATTAGCTACGATTTCTCATACGGATTCCAGAATCCATGGACCAAAAAAGCAGTTCTAAACGCTGAAGAGTACATGGTAATTATGAACGAAATGCAATTGAACGATGGCAATAGCGCAATCTATTCTTCGGAGCAAATTGCAAGTGCAGGTTCGGGAACCGATTGGCAGGATGAAACATTCAATTACGATGCTCCTGTTCAAAACCACCAGGTAAGCATTAGTGGTGGAAACGACAGATCAAACTACTTTGTATCATTTGGTTATTTCAACCAGGAAGGTATTGTTGGTGGTAACTTTAACAAATCGAACTTCGAACGTTACAGTCTGCGTTTAAACAATACATACGATGTGTTAAAAGAAGAACGTCAGTGGTTTAGTAACTTAAAAGTTGGAATTAATGCTGGTTATACCAGAATTAAATCAACAGGAATTGAGACCAACTCGGAATTCGGTTCTGTTTTGGGTAGTGCTTTGGCATTCGATCCAAGTGTACCTGTATATGCTACCGATCCTGATGCTGTTCTTGCTGCTCAGCCTACTGCTGTTACAGATAAAGATGGTCGTGTTTTCTCACTTCCTCCATCAGGTTTTCAGGAAATTGCAAACCCTGTAGCAATGTTGAATGCTCCTGATAACTCAAAAGATAACTCAGACAAGTTTGTGGCAACACTTTGGGCTGAATTGGAAATTATCAAGGATTTAAAATTCAAATCAAGTTATGGTGTTGATCTTGCTTTCTGGGGAGCAGATGGATATAGATTTCCTTACTACCTTACTTCGCAAGGTAAAAACTTCAGTCGTAGTTCTGTATGGTCGAGCATGAATAGAGGTTACAACTGGCAGATTGAAAACACCTTACATTATATGAAGACCATTAATGAGAAGCACAATTTCTCAGCATTATTGGGTCAGTCTTCAAAAGAATATACTTACCGAAACTTATCGGGTACCGACTTCGATTTATTGGAAGAAAATCCAACCAAAGCAGTTATCGATTATGCAACTGCTGACGAAGACGATTCAATGGTTTCTGGAGGAACAGGAGGATATACTTCTAAAACATTGGCATCATACTTTGGTCGTATCGATTATAACTTCGATGAAAAATACATGTTCCAGGCAACAGTTCGTCGCGATGGTTCATCAAACTTTGGTCCTAACAACAAATGGGCAACCTTCCCATCATTCTCTGTGGGTTGGAATGTTACCAACGAATCTTTCATGGATGGTTTACCAGAGTGGGTTGATTACTTAAAAGTTCGCGCCAGCTGGGGTAGAAATGGTAACGAAAATATCGATGCTTTCTCATACACCAGTTTGATGGATGGTGGTACAAACTACTATTTCGGTTCTGGTGATAATTCAACCTTACAGTATGGTACAAATGCATCGAGAATTGCAAATCCAGATGTAAAATGGGAGGAATCAGAGCAAATCGATGTTGGTTTTGACTTGAGATTGTTTAACCATGCATTAACAGTTGGATTCGATTACTTTAAGAAAGATACTGAAGGAATGTTGATCGCTCAGCCAATTCCTGGATATGTTGGAAAAGGTGCTCCTATTGCCAATGCTGGTGATATGGAAAACAAAGGGATCGAGTTTGAAATTACCTGGAAAGATAATATTGGTGAATTGAACTATTCGGTAAGTGCTCAGGCTTCTTATATCAAAAATGAATTGATTGATATGGGTAACGATTCTGGTGAAGCAATTTACGAGAGTAATGGTGCTTCTGGTGTAGGTAGTTACGTAAAAGGTCAGAACGGTGAAGTTTTCCCATTCTTCTACGGTTTTAAAACCAATGGTTTGATTCAAAACGAAGCTGAAGCTACACAGTACAACAATACTTACGGTGAATCGGCAATGCCTGGTGATGTAAGATTTGTAGACTACAACAATGACGGTATTATCAATGACGATGATAGAACCAAAATTGGTAAAGGGATGGCTGACTGGACATTTGGTTTGAACATTTCTGCAGACTACAAAAACTTTGATTTCAATGCTTTCTTCCAGGGAAGTTATGGAAATGACATTTACGATTTCTCTCAAAGAGCGGATATTCCAAATATGAACCGTCCTGCATGGATCCTGGATCGTTGGAGAGGTGAAGGTACTTCAAATTCAATTCCACGTGTTACATCTGAAGATCCAAATGGTAACGCACGTTCTTCTGACTTGTATGTAAAAGATGGATCATATGTTAGATTAAAATCGATCCAGTTAGGATATACGATTCCTTCTTCAATTATTAGTAAGAATATCATCCAGAGATTCAGAGTATATGTAGCTGCTGAAAACCTGTTTACATTAACTGATTACGAAGGATTTGAGCCGGAAGTTGCTTCTGGAGGTTATACCACAATTGGTGTTGATAAAGGGGTATACCCACAATCACGCACAATTACATTTGGGGCAAATATTACTTTCTAACTCAAAAAAGAAAACATTATGAATAAATATATAAAAACATTATTCCTTGCTGTTTTAATAGGTTTTACAGCCTGTAGCGATGAATTTTTAACAGTAGAGCCTACTTCTTCTCAAGAGGCAGGAGGTGATGCAACCGAAGGAGCGATTTTATCAAACCTTGGATCTGCTTACCAGATATTGCTATTCGATAGTTACGCCGATTTTCAGTACAACAGTGTAACATTCATGTCGGACCTTTTATCTGATGATGTATACAAAGGTGGAGGTTCTGCGGGTGACCAGCAGGTGCTTTATAATATGTCGCAGTACAACCTGAATGGTGATTTAACTGCAGGCGGACTTTGGAACATTTACTATGCAGGTTTAAGCCGTTGTAATGGTGTAATTTTAGCTTGTGAAAATGCAGTAGGTGTTGACGAAGATAAATTAAATCAATTCAAGGCAGAAGCTCGTTTCTTAAGAGCATACTATGTACACTGGTTATGGAAATTCTGGGGTAACATTCCTTATTTCGAGGAAGAATTGGAAGCTCCTTATTTTGCTCCTCAGTTTACTGCCGATCAGATTTATGCAGAATTGATAGAAGATGTAAACTTTGCAATCGAAGGCGATAAACTGCCATTACAAACAAGTGCGGTAGACGATGGTCGTGCGAGCAAAGCTGCTGCCATGATGTTGAAGGCAAGAATTGTAATGTATCAGAAAGATCAAAGCAAATATGCAGAGGTACTTGCCGATATGGAGGAAATTTACAACAGTGGTGAATTCCAGTTGGCTGACTATGCTTCAATTTGGGACAGAGCTGGTGAATTCGGTTCAGGTTCAATTTTTGAAGCAAATCATTTGGCAGAAGGAAAAGACTGGGATGCTGCATGGACTGGTTATGGAACCAACCTGCCAACCTTTATTTCTCCAAACGAATTAACTGGTACCGATTTATTAAGCGGTAGCACTGAGTATCAAGGAGGATGGGGATTTGGTCCTGCTCGTACAGAAATTGTGGATATTTACGAAGCTGGTGATACAAGATTGGCAGCATCTGTAAACCAGTTTGAAGCTGGAACATATACTGCTCGTTTCCAGAATACTGGTTACTTTATGGCTAAATATGCAGCTCGCGAAGAGTATAACGATGCTCCATATACTGCCGATTTGAACTACGAGAACAATGTACGTATTTTCCGTTACTCGGAAGCTCTATTAAATGCAGCCGAACTGATTGTGGTACACGGTCAGGCAGCTACATCTGGTTTAACTGCAGAAACTTGTCTTGATGCTGTTAGAACAAGAGCTGGTGTTGCCTCTATTCCTGCAACAGCTGAGAATATTAAGCTGGAACGTAGAAGAGAATTCTTCGGAGAAGGTATGCGTTACTGGGATTTGGTACGATGGGGTGATACAGCTCTGTTGAATGAAAGTATTCCTGAATTTTCTTCAGAAAGAACCTGGGACGAAACAAGAAAGTATTTCCCAATTCCTCAATCTGAAATTGATAGAACGTACGGAGAATTCAAGTTGGTACAGAATCCAGGTTACTAATCACATTTAAAGTTAAAATCATGAAAAATATTATAAAATCAGGATTTGGAATTGCACTGGCAATGTTGATGATGTTGGTTGCCTGTGATCCAAATGAATTCGATAAGTCCGAATTGAATATCGGCACAGCTCCTACCGCTGAAGAGATGAACTTTACAGTGACTCAGGGTGAGGATGCATTTCACTATAATTTTGAAAATTTAACTCCTCTTTCGGGAATTCAGACTGTAAAGTGGGATTTCGGAAATGGTTCAAGTGCCGAAGGAAACCAGGTGACAGCATACTATCCATTACCAGGATCTTACGAGGTAACACTTACCATTGCAGCTTCTGATGGAAGCGAAGGAGTAAAAACAACTACCATTGAGCATACCGAAACAGACTATGCATTTTTGGATAGCCCGGTACTGACAATGATTTCTGGTGGTGCTTCGGCAGCTGAAGGAAAAACATGGGTGGTTGATAGCTTGGAATCGGGACACTTTGGTATTGGCCCTGCAGGGGGCGACTGGCCAGAATGGTGGGCAGCAAGTCCATTGCAGAAAACTGGTGCTGGTGCTTACGACGATGAGTTTACATTTAAGTTGGTTGATTTTGTTTTCGACTACGTAAACAACGGTACTTCTTATGTGAAAGATCTACTATTGGATGATCCTAACTATTCGAATCCGGTTGAAGTTGATGGTACTGATGCAAGAGTAAATTATACTCCTGCAGCTGCAAATTGGTCATTAACAGAAAGAGATGGAGTAAATTACATTGTATTATCATCAGAAAAACCTTCGTTCTTCGGATTTAATTATGGTGCCGTAAACAATGAGTTTAGAATCGATGAAATTACAGATACCAAGCTGGCAGTAAGTTGTATTGGTGCCGATGGAAACAGATGGTACAATACCATGGTGCTTAAAGGATATGTAAAGCCAACCGTAACTTTCACAGTTGATGTTCAAACAACTGGTACTGAAAATACATGGGCTGTTAGTCTTACAGATCTTGTAATTCCTGACGGATTATTTGTAAATGGATTTTCTGTTGACTTTGGTGACGGTGGTGCACTTGTTGAAACCGATGATGCCAACGCAAGCATTGAGTATACATACATGAGAAAAGGTACATACCCAGTTACTGTTACTGTAAAAGCTTCTAACGAAGATTTGGTATCTACTTCATCTATTACCGTTGATAATCACCATTCAACTTACGTACCATTCTTGTTAGATCAAATGGTAATGTATGTTGATAACAGTGATTTCGAACTGGCTCCTGTATTGGGACAAGATTGTGCTGTAAACGTAGTTGACAACCCGAATAGAATTTACCCTAACCGTGGTGCAAGTGTATTCCACTACTTTAAAGAAAATCAGCAATGGGCAAATGCTTACATGCAATTGCCAGCAGGTCATAGATTTGATATCAGCAGCATCAGTACTTTCAAAATGATGGTGTATGGTAAAGCAGGACAGCAAGTATTGCTAAAACTTGAAAATACCGATAAAGGTGGCAATGCATGGCAAACTGGTACTTACGATTTAATCTATACCATCCAGGAAGATGATACATGGGAAGTTGCCGAGTATGACTTTGCAGGAGTTGGTGCAGGTTTTGATTGGACTGGCGACCAGTTTACTTCAGATGTTACAACTGACGATCGATTCTCTAGCGATTTCTATAATGTGATTCGTATTATGGTGAATCCTGGAAACGGCGACGGTGCACACGAATTCTATTTCGATGACCTATCAGGTCCTCACGTAGAAGGTGTAAAATCAGGAAAATTGAATTAATCAGAATACAAGAGAGTTTTGGGTTCGCTCAGAACTCTCTTTTCTACAACTGAATTAAAAATCAAAATTCAATGACTCAAGTAAAGAATACGATATGGATGCTAATGCTTCTT
Source organism: Marinifilum caeruleilacunae (assembly GCF_013141825.1). Classification (GTDB taxonomy): domain Bacteria; phylum Bacteroidota; class Bacteroidia; order Bacteroidales; family Marinifilaceae; genus Marinifilum; species Marinifilum caeruleilacunae. Next base: position 25,545 of record NZ_RZNH01000047.1, on the reverse strand, counting down.
GTTGTTTCAACAATTGGTATTTCATCATGTTCAAGTAGTGGGAGTGACGAAGGAGAAGAATATACAGCAGGTTTTGAACTTGAGATAGATCAGGATAACCCTAATCTGGTGAACCTTACCAATACATCCGAAGGAGATTACTTATACCTGCAGTGGAATTACGGAAATGGTAGTTCCAGTGCAAAAGAAACCGACAAAACTTCGGTTCGAAGCATTCATTATCCTGAAAAAGGAACTTATGAAATTACCTTAACAGTTTGGGGTAAAATGAACAGTTTAAGCGATACGAAAACTGTAACTAAAACTGTTACGATTGCAAGTGATGATCCAGACTATGTGCAAGGTGAAAATTTGGTATGGTCTGATGAGTTTAATGGGACCACAATTAATACCGACAACTGGACTTTTGAGACTGGTGACGGTGGATGGGGAAACCAGGAACTGCAAAATTATACCAATGGTGATAATGCGCATATCGAGGATGGCAAATTGGTGATCACTGCACGAAAAGTGAATGACAATAAAGTTGCAGGTTCATATACTTCAACCCGAATGATTAGCTGGGGAAAGCAAGAGTTTACTTACGGAAGAATGGAGATTCGTGCGAAACTGCCTTCGGGTACAGGAATTTGGCCAGCCATTTGGATGCTTGGAGCAAATCTTGACGAAGTAGGATGGCCAGCTTGTGGAGAGATTGATATCATGGAATATGTAGGTTTTGAACCCAATGTAATTCATGCAACAGTTCATACTCCTTCAGGATATGCCGGAGATGGAAATGGAAGCTCAGCATCTTTGGAAACAGCCGAAGAGGAATTTCACATTTATGGTATGATTTGGGATGAAGATAAAATCCAATTTTATGTGGATACTGAGAATAACATTACCCATACCTATTCTCCTTCGAACAAAACAGCTTCGAATTGGCCGTTTAATAAACCTCACTTTTTCATTCTGAACATTGCAGTTGGAGGAAGCTGGGGTGGTCTTCAGGGAATCGATAATTCGATATTCCCTCAAACAATGGAGATCGACTACGTTAGAGTATACCAATAATTTATTGGATTGTAAATCGCTGTAAAGTGAAACATATGCTGCTAAAAAAAATAAGCCTATTTGTAGGCATTCTACTTCTCATGTCCGCATGTAAGTTTGCCAATACAAAAAAGGAAGAACATAAGAAAGAGCGTGAGTATCAACTGGTATGGTCCGATGAATTCGATTACAAAGGATTGCCAGATTCCACAAAGTGGATTTACGATACGGAAGGTAATAGCAAAGGATGGGGCAATAATGAATTGCAATATTATACGCAAGGCAGGAAAGAAAATGCCTGGGTAGAGAATGGAGTACTGTTCATCACTGCTCGTCATGAAAATATGGACGGCAAAGAGTATTCTTCAGCCCGATTGAATTCAAAAGCAGATTGGTTGCATGGAAAGATTGAGGTAAGGGCAAAACTACCGGATGGAATTGGCACCTGGCCGGCCATTTGGATGATGCCTGGTGATTGGTCTTTCAATGATGGAAACTGGCCAAATATTGGCGAAATAGACATCATGGAACATGTGGGCCATGAAGCAGGAGTAATTCATGCCTCTGCACACTCAAAAGATTATCAGTGGCAAAAAGGAACGCAGCAAACTGCAACCATCAATATTGCTGATGCCACCGAAAAATTTCACTCATACATACTGGAATGGTCAGAAGATGTAATGAAATGTTATGTAGACGATCAATTGTATTTCGAGTATAAAAATGAAGGCCTGGGAGAATCGAAATGGCCTTACACCAAACCCTTTTACCTGATATTAAATGTTGCAGTTGGCGGTGCCTGGGGAAGTGTAAAGGGAATCGACCAGGAAGCTTTCCCGCAAACAATGGAAATAGACTTTGTAAGAGTTTATCAAAAAAAATAGAATATGAACTTAAAATATAGTGCTGCTGTTTCTTTAATTGTTGCCTTAGGAGGATTTCTAATGGGTTTCGACGCGTCGGTGATTTCTGGCGTTGTGAAATTCATTGAGCCTCAGTTCGACCTTAGCAAAATTCAGCTGGGTTGGGCTGTAAGCTGTCTGACTCTTACTGCAACCCTGGCCATGATGTTGGCTGGTCCTGTTAGTGATAGGTTTGGAAGAAGATCAGTCTTAAAATGTGCGGCAGCATTATATTTTATTTCAGCTTTAGGATCAGCCATAGCTCCTAATTTTTTACTCTTGGTTTTGGCTAGAATGATTGGAGGAATAGGAGTTGGCGCATCGCTGATTATTGCTCCAATGTACATTGCCGAAATCGCCCCTCCAAAACTTAGGGGAACTATGGTATCCTTTAACCAGCTGAATATTGTACTGGGTATATCGGTAGCTTTTTTTACCAATTACCTGATTTTACAATTGGGGAAATCGACTGCTGGTTGGGCTAGCTGGCTGCAGTTCGATGCCTACAATTGGAGATGGATGCTTGGACTTGAAGCCATTCCTGCTTTGCTTTATTTTTTCCTCTTGTTTTTTGTGCCAAGAAGTCCGCGATGGCTGGCCATGAATGGCCTCGACGATGAAGCTCTTCAGGTAATGACTAAAGCAGTGGGTGAATCGAAAGCAAAAGAACAGTTGGTAAACATTGCCCGAAGCATTCAATCATCGAAAAGTAAGGAACGAATCTCTGTTAAGGAGTTATTTAAACCATCCTTAAAGTTGGTTTTGATTATTGGAGTAGTGATTGCAATTACACAGCAAATTACGGGAATCAACTCTGTGTTTTTTTATGCTCCAATGATATTTGAACAAACAGGTATTGGAACCGATGCCTCATTCTCACAAGCCATTTTGGTAGGATTAACCAATCTTGTATTTACTCTTTTCGCCATTTGGTTAATCGATAAGGTGGGCAGAAAACCTCTTCTGGTTTTTGGTTTGTTTGGTATTGCAGTATCCATGTTTGTGCTATCGGCAAGCTTTGGAAATGCCACCTACCAGTTAAGCGAAAAGAGCATAGCCGAATGTTCAGTTTTTATTGAGCCTTCGCAATTGAATGAGATGAAAAATATTGTATTCGAAAGCGATATCGAATTTAATAATGCACTCTTAAGTAGTGTTGGTGAACAAACTTTTAAAGAGCACCAATCAGAATTTATCGCGAAAGCAATCAGCATCAACCCATGGTTGGTTTTGGCTGGAATTATTGGCTTTGTAGCCTCTTTTGCGATTTCAATCGGCCCTGTGATGTGGGTCTTGTTTTCAGAACTTTTTCCAAATCGGGTACGAGGCCTGGCCATATCATTTGTGGGGCTGATTAATTCGGGAGTAAGTTTTATAGTACAGCTGGCTTTTCCATGGGAACAGATGAACCTTGGGAATGCCACAACCTTTTTAATATATGGAATATTCGGAGCATTAGGACTTGTATTTGTCATTGTAATGCTGCCCGAAACCAAGGGGAAATCCCTTGAAGAACTGGAAGTAATTCTGGTTAAGGAATAGGAACAGATTGTATCCATTTAGGATTTATTATATAAAACTCAGAAGTTTTTTGTTGTAGGAAATTGAAGTAGAATCTATTTAGATTAAAATGAAGAAGAGTAACATTTATCTGGGAAACACGAACCTGAATTGCAGCGAGGCTGAAATTAAGGGAGAATTTGTAGACTTTAACAATGAGAAGTTCTACAAGATTAGCAATTCAGACCAAATGCCTGATTTCTTTATGAGCATGGTAAGTGATTCGGATCATTGGATGTTTATATCAAGTAACGGATCATTATCGGCTGGTAGAAAAAATCGCGACAACGCATTGTTTCCATATTACACTGTTGATAAAATCCACGATTTTAAGGGGATAACAGGTAGTAAGACTTTATTCTTGGTTGAAAAAAATGAGAGAACTTTTTTGTGGGAACCTTTCGCAAAAAATTTGAATGAAGTATATAAAATTCAGAGAAATCTGTACAAGAGCATCTATGGAAACAAGATTATTTTCGAAGAGGTTAATCTTGATCTTGGTGTTGCATTCGAGTATGCATGGCATTATTCAGAAAAATTTGGATTTGTAAGAAAATCGAAGGTTAAAAACACTGGCGAAACTTATGTAAGTGTTGAAGTTTTGGATGGAATTCAAAACATCATTCCTTACGGATTTGATTATGCATTTCAGAGCGAATACAGTAACTTGCTCGATGCTTACAAAAAGAATGAACTGCTATCCGAATCAGGATTGGGATTGTATATGTTGAGTTCTATTCCGGTAGATAAGGCTGAGCCGAGTGAATCGTTGAAATGTACAAGTGTTTGGTCGCTTGGACTGGAAAACAAGAAGATTCTTTTATCGGCCAAACAAGAGCAAAACTTCATGAAAGGAGAAAGCCTGCAAACCGAAGTTGATGTAAAAGCAACACGTGGAGCATACATGCTGAATGCCGAGTTCGAGCTAACTCCTCAAGGAAGCAAAGAGTGGTTAATTATTGCTGAAATTAACCAGGACAGCACTGCAGTTTCAAACTTGAATGATTTTATTTTAAGTGATTCGGATGCTCTTTCTGAAATCAATAAAGATATTCAGTTAGGAACCGATAACCTGATAAAAATTGTAGCTGATGCCGATGGTTTACAGGTTGGCGATGACAGTTTATGTACGGCCAGACATTTCTCGAATACGCTTTTTAATGTAATGAGAGGTGGAATTTTTGTTGATGCCTACAAGGTAAATACTGCCGATTTTAAACTGTTTGTGAAGCAGACAAACACTGCAATTTTCTCCCAGTTTGAAAACTGGCTGAACGATTTATCAGATGAAATTTCATACAGTGAGCTTTTAAATTTGGTAGGAAGTAAAGCGAATTCCGATTTTCAAAGAATTTGCGTGGAATACCTTCCATTGACTTTTAGCCGACGTCATGGCGATCCAAGTCGTCCATGGAACCAGTTCTCTATCGAAACCAAAAACGAAGATGGAAGCCCGAAATTAAATTATCAGGGTAACTGGAGAGATATTTTCCAAAACTGGGAAGCTTTGGCCTGGTCGTTCCCTGAGTACCTGGAAGGAATGATTAGCAAATTCGTGAATGCTTCTACAGCCGATGGTTACAATCCATATCGAATTACACGTGAAGGAATCGACTGGGAATGCCCAGACCCGGATGATCCATGGGCATACATCGGATATTGGGGCGATCACCAGATTATCTACTTGCAGAAGCTTTTGGAGTTATCGAACGAATTCCATCCTGGAAAGCTGGATGAACTCTTGAGCAAGGAGATGTTTGTGTATGCCAATGTTCCTTACAGAATTAAATCATACGATCAGATTGTCAAAAATCCGCAAGATACCATCGGTTTTGATTTTGATCTGAACAAAGAAATAAAAGCCAAATACAAAGAGCTTGGCGCCGATGCTTTCTTGTTGCATCAAGGAAACGAGATATACAGGGTTAACCTGATGGAAAAAGTTTTGGTGACCTTACTAAGCAAGCTAAGCAATTTTATCCCTGAAGCAGGAATTTGGCTGAATACTCAGCGTCCGGAATGGAACGATGCAAACAATGCATTGGTGGGTAATGGTGTTTCTATGGTAACCCTTTACTACTTGCGTAGATTTTTGAAGTTCTGGACCGAGAAGCTGGCTCAATTATCAGTTGAAGAAATTAGCGTTTCAGCAGAGGTGAAAGTGTTGTTGGATCAGATTTTTAACTTGTTCAACGAGCAATCGAATTTGTTGAATACTGGTTTTACCAACAAAGACAGAAAGCACTTTGCCGATGTACTAGGTTTGGCTGGAACTGAATACCGTGAAGCAATTTATACCAATGCTTTCTCGGGAGAACGAAAGTCTCTGAAAGTTGCCGATTTGGTAGAATTTACAAGCTTGGCAATGGCTTATATGGATCAATCGATTCGTGTCAATAAACGAGAAGACAAATTGTACCATGCTTATAACCTGATTTCAATATCGGATAATGAAATATCGATTCGTTACCTGTATGAAATGTTGGAAGGACAGGTTGCTGTACTAAGTTCTGGGTACTTATCGGCTGAAGAAAGCCTGGAAGTGTTGGACGCTTTAAAGGCAAGTTCCTTGTTCCGTGCCGATCAGTTTAGTTACATCTTGTATCCCGACAGGCAATTGGCCAGGTTCACCGAGAAGAACAACATTCCAAAAGAACAGGTCGCACAATCATCCTTACTTCAGAAATTAATTGAAAATAAGAATACTGCGCTGGTTTCGGTTGATGAATCAGGAAACTGCCATTTTAATGGAAAAATTAGAAATGCAGAGGTGCTACATGGAATTCTGGATGGATTAAATTCTGAATATGCAGAATTGGTAAAAGCCGATCGAGATCTTGTGTTGAACGCATATGAAAGCATGTTCGATCATCAGTCGTTTACCGGAAGATCGGGAACATTCTATGGCTACGAAGGCCTGGGAAGCATTTACTGGCACATGGTTTCCAAACTGCTTCTTGCTACACAGGAGAACTTTTTCCTGGCAAGCGATCAGAACTTGAGTGCCGAACTAATTGGTAGATTGAAAGAACACTACTACGAAATTAAAGCAGGTATTGGAATTTACAAATCGCCAGACTTGTATGGAGCTTTCCCAACTGATGCTTATTCTCATACTCCTGGAAATGCAGGAGCCAAACAACCAGGTATGACTGGTCAGGTGAAGGAAGATTTTATTTCGAGAATGGGAGAACTGGGTATCCGTATCGATCAGGGGAAAATTGTTTTTGATTTGCCTTTGTTGAATGAGCAGGAGGTTCTTAAAAACAATGAGCAGTTTGAGTACTACGATCTTCAAGATACAAAGCAAAACATTGAATTGAACCAGGGTCAACTGGCCTTAACATTTTGTAAGGTTCCAATTGTATTTACAAAAGGTTCAGTTTCTGAGATAAAAATCACCTACAAAGATGGAACCAGCACTTTAATCCCTGGAAATATCATGGATGAGGAGAACAGTGCATCCATATTTAGAAGAGAAGATTCTGTGAGAAGAATTGATTATACAATGTCGAAAAACTAACAAATAGACAATCGGAGTGCTTGTAAAGATTTGTGAGCACTCCGGTAAACTTTAACCTTTTAAGCCTAAACCTATGTCGGTAAGAAGTGAATATTTAATGTCCTTGGCAGGGGTTGATCTTGAAGACAAGAGCCAAGATGAATTACGAGCGCTATACTATCAGCATTTAAATAGAGGAATGCATGGGATCTGTTTTAGTCCATATATGGAAGGACAGGAGCCGGGAACCCAAATTAGCGAGGAACAGATTCGAAGAAGAATGGAAATTGTGAGTCCGCATACCAAGTGGATTCGATCTTTTTCATGTACTGAAGGAAACGAATTGATTCCGAAGATAGCTAGGGAATTTGGTTTGAAAACCATGGTAGGAGCATGGTTGGGGAAGTACCAAAGCATTAACGAAAATGAAATTGAAGGTGTAATCGAAGTTGCAAAAGCAGGTTACGCAGATATTGTAGCTGTGGGAAATGAAGTGCTGTATCGCGAAGATTTAACGGAAGAGGAACTTTTGAAATACATCTATCGCGTGAAAGAGGAACTTCCTGGCATTCCTGTGGCTTATGTGGATGCCTACTATGAGTTCGCTAACCGACCTAAAGTAACCGAAGCTTGCGATGTGATCCTTGCAAACTGTTATCCGTTTTGGGAAGGCTGTAGTCTCGAAAATTCATACCTGTACATGAAAGATATGTACAACCGCGCATTAAGCGCCGGAGCAGGCAAAAAGGTGATTATCTCGGAAACCGGTTGGCCAAATGTTGGAGAACCATTTCATGGAGCGGAACCTTCGCAGGAAAATGCAATGAAATATTTCATTCAATCTCAAAACTGGTCGAAAGAGGAAGATATTGAAATCTTCTATTTCTCTTCGTTCGATGAAGAATGGAAAACTTCGGACGAAGGTGATGTGGGTGCCTATTGGGGCATTTGGGATAAAAATGAAAAGTTGAAATTCTAATTCGTGTACTCACGAAGAAAGCCAATTGAATGAAGAAGATTACTGAAGAACTGAATATAAAATTTGATAAGGCAATCTGTTACTCAGGATTTAGAGAAGGACAGAGTCCGGATGCAGGAATTTTTCCAAGCTACGAACAGATTAAGGAGGACCTTTTAATTCTGCAAGGACACTGGAAATACTTGCGACTTTATGCCTGCGATGAGCAAACTGATACAGTGCTCGAAGTAATTCGCAATGAAAAGCTTGATTTCCAGGTGATGCTGGGCGCATACATTGGTGCCGAAATGAACAATTTTGCCTGTCCCTGGGGTGGCGTTTATTCCGAAGGACAATTGATTGCCAATAAGGAACACAATATCAATCAGATTGAGAAATTGATACAACTTGCAAACCAGTATTCTGATATTGTGTTTGCTCTTTCGGCAGGAAATGAGGCCACAGTTAGCTGGACAGATCATTACGTTCCGGTTGAAAGCGTGATTCGATATGTAAATATCATAAAAAAGGGCGCCAAGCAGCCAGTTACTTTTTGCGAAAACTACGTGCCTTGGCTCGATCATATTAAAGACCTGGTAGAGGCTGTTGATTTTATTTCCATTCATACCTACCCGGTTTGGGAGTACAAGAATATTCATGAGGCCCTGGAATATACAAAACAGAACTATTACAGTATTGCTGAAAAATATCCACACAAACCAGTTGTAATTACCGAGGCAGGATGGGCAACCAATTCTAATGGACGAGGGATCGATCCAGGAAATGTGAGCGAAGATTTTCAATCTGTTTACTACCAGGATTTGATGAAATGGACAGAAGAGGAGGAGATTCTTTGCTTCTACTTCGAAGCTTTTGATGAATCGTGGAAAGGTTCGCCAGAACCAATGGAACCGGAAAAACACTGGGGATTGTTTACGCTCGATAGAAAGCCAAAAAAGGTAATGGAGAATCAGTTTGCCGAACTAATGAAAGCTTAAAAACAAAGCATATGAAAAACTCAACGATTAAAAATATTTCAGTACTGATATGCATTACGATAGGCATGTTCTCTTGTAAGAATGCTGCCAAGAAATCGGATGCAAATATTCAGGAAGAAGCAAAGCAGAATATGGAAATCAAACAAAAGGAAACAGATCTTTTAGGTGGAACATCGTGGGCTGTGGCCTACTCTGGATTTCGCAGCGGACAACATCCCGACAGGGGAAATGGAGCCGTAAACCCTAGTGATTCGGAAGTGCTGGAAGATTTAAAAATCATATCGAAAGATTCATTGTTCAATCTAATCAGACTGTACGACTGTGGCGAAAATTCGCAGGCAGTTCTAAGGATTATTGAAGAAAATCAGCTGAATATTAAAGTGATGTTGGGCGTTTGGTTAAAGGCAGAGTTAAGTGCACATGAAACTTGTTCTTGGTTAACGGAACCTATTCCGCAGGAAACATTGGATAAAAACATGATACTGAACCAGGAAGAAATTCAAAGGGGAATTGCTTTAGCCAAGAAATATCCGGAAACGGTAATTGCTGTAAATGTGGGAAACGAAGCATTGGTTGAATGGAACGACCACAAAGTGGATACCGATTCGATTATTTCTTATGTGAAGAGCGTGCAGAAAGAAATTGAGCAGCCGGTAACTGTTGCCGATAACTACGAATGGTGGATTAAAAGTGGACAAGAACTGGCAAAAACTGTTGATTTTGTTTCGATTCATGTTTACCCGGTGTGGGAAGGAAAAGACATTGACGAAGGAATGTCATATACCATACAAAACGTTCAGGATGTACGAAATGCATTCCCCGATAGCAAACTTGTGATTACAGAAGCTGGATGGGCAAGTATTGCAACTGAATTTGGCGAAAGAGCTAGCGAAGAGAAGCAGGAGCGTTACTACCAGGAGTTGAACAAGTGGTCGAAGGAAATGAACATTACCACCTTCTTTTTCGAAGCTTTCGACGAGGATTGGAAAGGTGAAACAGCAAACCCTTTAGGAGCTGAAAAGCACTGGGGAATATTCACAGTTGACCGCAAACCCAAAAAGGTAATGCAGGCATTATTTCCTGAGCTCAATTAAAAAATAAAGGAACAACCCCTTCGCCTATCGACACTTCCCTTAAAAGGTGAAGATTTAATAAGACCGGTAGTGCAAAAAGTTTGTTTTCTCCCCTGCAAGGGGAGATGTCGATAGACAGAGGGGTGAAGAAGTAATAAGCTTAAAAAGATTAAACCCTATTCTTAATTTTTAATTCATAATTCCAATCATATGGCACCCTATAAAACAGCAGCAGAAGACAAAGTTCCTTTTGGACAAAAAGCAGCTTATGGAGCAGGACAATTAACAATCAACCTTTATCCGGCAGCCCTCGGCGTTTTTATGTTCTATCTGATTTACGGATTTAAAATGGATCCTGCTCTTGCTGGCTTGGTTGCTGCTCTGCCCAAAATTTTTGATGCTTTAATTGATCCAATAATGGGCTTTTTATCTGATAACACCAGATCAAAATGGGGTAGAAGAAAACCTTATATTCTGCTAGGAACAATGTTGTCGGGTATTTCTTTTATGATATTATGGCAATTGTATCCGGAAAACTCACAAGCCTATAATTTTATTTACTTTCTGATTCTGTCAATTGTTTTCTTCATTTCATTTACAATATACTCCACTCCATTTATTGGTCTGGGTTATGAAATGACACCAGATTACAATGAAAGAACCAGGTTAATGGCTGTAGGTCAGGTTTTTGGTCAGTTTGCTTGGATGATTGCTCCGTGGTTCTGGTCATTAATTGGAAATCCTGATTTGTTTTTTAAAGAATCGACCGAAGGAGTAAGGGTACTTTCTTTATGGGTAGGTGGTGTAAGTATTATAATTGGAGCGCTTCCTGCATTGTTTTGTAAAGAATTGGTGCTACCAGAATCGCAAAGCGAGTCGAAACTTTCGATGAAAAACATGACATCTAACTTAAAGGAGTTTTGGCAAGCAATTGTACAAACCTTAACCTGTAAACCATTTGTGAAGCTGTGTGGAGCTACATTTTTAATATTCAATGGCTTTCAGACCATTGCACAGTTCTCGTACTTTATTATTCTATATTACATTTTTAATGGAAGTATGACAGAAGCAGGCTACTGGCCTCCAATGTATAGTACCATTAATGCTGCAGCTACAGCGTTTTTAATTATTCCTATTATTACCAGGATATCAACACGAGTTGGTAAAAAAAATGCCTTCATTATTTCCACATTACTTTCAATTGTAGGATATGTGTTAAAATGGTGGGGATTTAACCCGGCCAACCCATGGTTGATGTTCATTCCATTGCCATTGATTTCTTTTGGTATTGGTGGTTTGTTTACCCTAATGATGTCGATGACCGCCGATGTTTGCGATTTGGATGAGCTGAATAATGGAACGCGCCGCGAGGGAATGTTTGGAGCTGTGTATTGGCTCATGGTAAAAATTGGTAACGGATTAGCTATGCTTGTTAGTGGAATAGTGCTTAAAATGGTTGGATTTAATCAAAATGCGGGGACACAAACAGCTGAGTCGCTGATAAATCTTAGGTTGGCAGATATTATTATCCCAATCATATTTGCATTAATCGCCATTTGGATGATGATGAAATATAGCATTTCGGAAAAGAGAGCTCTCGAAATTAGACAAGCCTTAATTGCTCGAAGAGGAAAAGTAAAACATTAAATAAAACTTTATTGGACAATCATGAAACGAAACAAATTATTGATCATATTGATAAGTATTGGTATGATGGCTTGTAATTCAAAAGACAATAGCCTACTTGTAGATGTTTACGAAACATCGGCAGCAGGAAACAAACTTCAGAAAATTGAAGCATCAGAAAACACGAAGGCAGATGTTGAAATCAGGATTAATCCTGATGAAAAATTTCAGGAAATTATTGGTTTTGGAGGCTCATTTACCGAGTCTACTGCCTATTTGATGAATCAGCTTGGGAAAGAAAACCGAAAACAAATTTTGGATGCCTATTTTGGTGAAAATGGAGCACGATATTCATTGACCAGAACCCATATTAATTCTTGCGATTTCTCGCTAAGCAACTACTCTTACGCTCCGGTTGAAGGAGACAAGGAATTGAAGCATTTTTCTATCGACGAAGATCGTGATGATATCATTCCAATGATAAAAGAGGCAATGGTAGTTTCGAAGGATGGTTTTAAGATTATGTCCTCGCCATGGACAGCTCCTGTTTGGATGAAAGACAATAAGGATTGGAAAGGTGGAAAACTATTGCCTGAATATTACGATACCTGGGCATTGTTCTTCTCGAAGTATATTAACGAGTACAAGAAAGAGGGAATTGATATCTGGGCCTTGACAGTTGAAAATGAACCATTGGGAAATGGTTACAACTGGGAGAGTATGCATTATACACCAGAGGAAATGGTTGATTTTGTAAGTAAACACCTGGGACCAAAACTGAAAGCTGATGGACATGATGTTAAGGTATTTGGTTACGACCAAAATCGCGATGAGCTGAATGAATGGGCCGATATCATGTATAAGGATGAAGAATCATCGAAATATTTCGATGGTATGGCCATTCACTGGTATGCAAGTACATTCGATTATATGCCTGAAGCATTGCAATATACCTATGCGAAAGCTCCAAATAAGATGATGATTCAATCGGAAGCCTGTGTTGATGCTGAAGTTCCTCACTGGAACGATGATGCCTGGTACTGGAAAAAAGAAGCAACCGATTGGGGGTGGGACTGGGCTCCTGAAGAGCAAAAGCACCTGCATCCAAAATATGTTCCGGTATATCGTTATGCACGAGATATTATTGGCTGTTTAAACAATTGGGTTCAAGGATGGATTGACTGGAATATGGTGCTTGACACTCAAGGTGGTCCAAACTGGGCAAATAACTGGTGTTTGGCTCCTGTAATTGTCGACCCTAAGAAAGATGAGGTTTACTATACTCCAATGTACTACACTCTAGCTCATTTTAGCAAGTACATCCGCCCGGGTGCTACAAGAATTGGATTTGAGCTGAACGATGAAGAATTGATGGTAACTGCGGCTCAAAATCCAGATGGTTCAATTGCAGTAGTGGTATTGAATATGAAAGAGGAGGCCAAGGAGATCAAGCTAGCACTGGGTGAACAAGAAAGTTCTTTCAGGATAGATGCACAAGCGGTTCAAACCATTGTGATTCACAAGGAAAAATAAATGAAAATATGCCTACTATGAATAAATGTCTTTGCATCGCCCTTGTGCTGATTTGCTTTGCATGTGGTCAAAGGGATAATATTGTTTCAATATCGGGTAGAACAATTGTGCTTAATGATTCTGCCTTCCTGATTAAGGGAATCTGTTATCATCCTGTTCCCAAAGGCAGCAATGAAAGAAGTTTTGACAGGCTTGAGCAGGATTTGGCCCTGATGAATGAAGCAGGGATCAATACGATCAGGTTTTATTCGCCAGTTGATGATCAGGCTGTTCTGGATCAAATTCATGAAGCTGGAATAAAAATCATAGTAGGCTTTGGCTACAATCAAGCGGGGCATTTCGATATGCTTTCGGGAAGTTTTGCTGATTATATCGAGAAATATAAAACGCATCCGGCTATTTTGTTCTGGGAGTTGGGCAATGAATACAATTACCATCCGGAATGGTTCGATGGCGATTTGAGAAACTGGTACCTTGCCTTAAATAAAGCTGCCTTAAAAGCCAAAGAGATTGATGTAAACCATCCGGTTGCAACGGCTCATGGAGAGCTTCCCGATTCGCTTGCACGCAGCATTTGCACTGATATTGATATCTGGGGAATGAATGTGTACCGATGGGATGATCCTAAAGATATTTTTAGAGAATGGAAGGCTGTTAGTAATCAACCAATGTATTTGTCTGAAGCCGGAGCAGATAGCTTTATGACCATTTCGAAGAATGGCTATGAACAAGGCGAAAATGAGAAAGCCCAGGCCGATGCTACAAGACAGATTTTGAAATCGACGCTGGAGAACCAGGAAGTATGTGCCGGAGTGGCGATATTTGCATTCGTGGATGAATTCTGGAAGGCCGGAAATCCGGATGCACAAGATCCGGGAGGTTGGGCTCCAAACAGCAGTGGAGTTCCTTACGATGGAGCACCCAACGAGGAATACTGGGGAATTGTAGACATCGAACGAAACAAAAAGGAAGCTTATTTTGTGGTGAAAGAACAATTCGTGAAATAAGCAGTTTGTAAAGAAAGATTGAAATGACTTATCTCTTGAAAAATAAGAATCTGGAAATTTGCATAGATCTGCCTATGGAAAATTATCAATTTTCAAGATTTAATTGGACAGGGAAGATTACATCTGTAAAATTTAAAGGCATTCCCATTTCCACCCAGGAAAAGATGAATGGTGATCCTGATAATGTGTTTGGCAAGGGATTTTACAATGAGTTTGGAATAGAATTGCCTGTTGGTTTTGATGAGGTAAAGGAGGGAGACGATTTTATTAAAATTGGAGTTGGAGCATTACAAAAAGAAGGAAAAAAATATGCTTTTAGCCATGCTTACCATATTAAACCTGCCAGTTTTAAGCATTTTAAAGATTTTAACAAGCTCACATTGCACTGTAATTCTGGAAATGTAAATGGCTATTCTTACGAATTGCATAAGGAAATTGAGCTACTGGATAATAGTTTTGTCATTCGATATCGACTTAAAAACACAGGAGAAAAGACAATTTCAACGAACGAATACTGTCATAATTTTTTAGCCATTGATAAAGAATTAATGAGCAGCAATTACATCTTAAAGTTTCCTTTCGATTTAAAACAGGATTTGTTTGATGAGCTTTTGAATCCGGAAAGGAAAGTGATTGTGAACAGAGAGCATATTACTTTCTATGATACCCCGGAAGAGCAGTTCTTTTATGGCAATCTTACAGGAAATAAAACTGTTCCTGCCAGTTGGGAATTGATCAATACCAAAAGCAAGATTGGAATCAGCGAAAGCGGCAATTTTACTACCTCTAAAATTAACTTGTGGGGATGGAAACATGTCATTAGTCCGGAATTGTTTTTTGATATCGATCTAAAAGCAGGACAGGAAACGGAGTGGAGCAGGACATACAAAGTTTTCGAATTGGACGAATGAACCCAATATTGAAGTTCTCATTTCAAATCAGAATTGCATAAACAACAGAAGATAAAACAATGAATAAAGCAGACACAAAACTTTCACTAAAAGAGAAGATTGGTTACAGTCTGGGAGATACAGCCTCACATTTTGTGTGGGATATGGTTGGATTCTGGATCCTGATATTTTACACCGATACTTTTGGAATATCGGCAGCTGCCGCAGGAACCATCATGTTAATTGCCCGCTTGTGGGATATGGTGAGCGATCCTGTAATGGGAATAATTGCGGATAGAACAAATACACGGTGGGGAAAATTCAGACCCTATATCTTATGGATGGCTATCCCTTATAGTGTTTTGGCAGTTCTGACCTTTACAACTCCTAATTTGGGACCAACTGGCAAGGTGATTTATGCCGGAACCACCTATTTTCTTCTGATGACAGTTTTTACGGCCATTAACCTGCCATACTCGTCTTTAGGAGCAGTAATGACCTCGGATTCGTACGAGCGTGCCGGCCTGAATTCCTATCGATTCATTTTTGCTTTTGTAGGGCAGTTTATTGTTTCGGGAACTGCATTATCGCTGGCCTTGTATTTTGGTGGTGGCGATACAGCAAAGGGATATCAATATACTTTAATGCTTTTTGGAGCGATCAGTTTAATTCTGTTTTTCATCACCTTTAAAACCACCAGGGAAAGAGTTCAACCACCCAAGGAACAAAAGGAAAACCTAAAAGAGGACATTCTTAACCTCTTCAAAAACAAACCCTGGGTGATCCTGTTTTTTGTAGGCATCATCTCCTTTGTCATGTTTGCCATGCAAAATTTATCTATCGCATATTATTTCAAGTATTATATTGGTAATGAGGAAAATGTCCAGCTATTCAATGTGATTGGAACGGTGGCACTAATTGTAGCCATTCCGTTTTCGAAACCATTGGCTCAAAAATTTGGTAAGAGAAATGTGTTCTTGGCTAGTTCATTATTGTCTGGATTTTTCTTCATTTGCCTCTATATCCCATCTTCCGATAACCTGTTTCTGATTTATACCTTTAACATTCTGGCCAAAATTGCTTATGCTCCCGCTGTACCATTATTATGGACCATGTTGGCCGATACGGCAGATTATTCGGAGTGGAAATCGGGCCGAAGAGCCACCGGGTTGGTATTTTCTGCTGCTACTTTTGCTCAAAAAGCGGGCTGGGGAGTAGGTGGTGCATTGGCAGGATGGTTGTTGGCAGTTTTCCAGTTTACACCTAATGCTGAACAAACAGAAACAGCAATTACAGGAATTAAATTAATGATATCGGTATTCCCAGGCATTCTTTACATGTCGTGTGCAATATTGTTGTATTACTATACGATCGACCATGAAACTTGCGAACAAATGAAGAAAGATTTGGATGCAAGAAGGGGAAAAGAATAAGTAGTGATTTTAGAACAAGAAAAAAGCTGTCCAAGAAACAAAATGGATGGCTTTTTTGTTTATTAGCCTTAAAATAATATAGCCAGGCCGGATGTTGAAAAGAGACTATAGGTCTCTTCCAACAACAGCATCACGTTCCTTCGAAAATTTCTATCGATGCAACATTTTAATGCTTAAGCCTTTTTGTACCGACCATCCTTCACTATCAGTTAAACTGATATAAAAATGATAATCTCCTTCATCCAGCAAAACTCCTTCATTTGTTGCCGGAACTGAAATTGTAAGGTTGGTTTCATATGCCTTCAAACCTTGTGGGATTGAATAATCATCTATAAGAACATATGGGTTAACAGGTTCTTTTACAGGGCCAAGATCACATTCGCTTACTTCGGTGCTGTGTGAATGATGATCGAAATTATTATGAATGTCGATACTGTATGAACCCAATTCAGCATTGTCTGAAAATCGTAGTTTTAATTGGAAAGACTCCCCAAAATAGATGGTGTCACAATTATTAGGAAATGCATTGGTAAAACCAATGTCAATTGTAGGCTTAATAGAATCCACCTCGCTGTCATCGCTACAGGCACTTGCAAATAGCATGAAAGATGCAAGTAGCACTAGTATATTTTTTCTCTTCATATCAATAAATATAAAAAAAGCCGGCAGGTAAAAGTATCCCTGCCTGGCTTTTAGTTTTTTATTCTTCAATAATTTCAATTTCAGCTTCGGCATCAGTTTGGTTACCTTCCATATCGGTAACTACAAAATCAAAGTGGTAGTCACCAGGTTCTGCATCCAAATCGATTTCAAGATGCTCGTGAAAAGTTGTATTTCGTAAACCTGAAAATTTTGTGTAGGTAGTGTCGATTTCCCATTCTTCGTGTTCACCTTCTTCTCCGCTTTTGTGGTGCTCACCTTCAGGATGCAATCTTACCTGAATTTTATCGATTTTTCCTTCAGCTACAACTTCAATTTCCATATGAAGTTCGCCACCAATTTTTGCGGTGCGCTCGTCGCCATGGCTTTCACCATCACCTAGTTCTAAAATTGTGATTTCTGGTTTTGCATTCGTATCATCATCGCTATCGCATGCAGTAATTAGGCTTGCAAGTCCTAAAATAAACGTAAATAAAATAACTTTTTTGTTCATAATTATTATAGATTAAATTGTTTACTATTTAAAAATAGCCTGAAAAAGGAATGGAAATATTTATAATAAAATTCCTTCCCGGCTCAGGTACGTTAATCAGCCTGTAAAAGCTGGTATGGTTAAAATATTTTGTGTTTAGCAGGTTGTGTACCTGCATTGAAATATTTACTTTTTGTTTCCCCATTTCGATATTACCACCAAGCCCAAGCTTAATCAGTTGGTATCCATCGGTGGTTTTTTCGGGAGGAACAATCTCATTTTGAGAAGCAGTTAATCGGTAATCTACCGAGAAATAAAAGTCTTTGATTAGCCCTAGCTTGCTTTTGTGATATTTGGCACTGAAAATGGCCGAAGCCGGAGGTGAAAAAGGAAGTGTAAAACCTTTCTTTTCGCCCGATAACTGCTCTGAATAAACATATTCCCCCATTAGGCCCAATTGAATGTTTTCCAAAAGGTCATAGTAAGCATGAATTTCCCCGCCATACCGTATTACCTCACTTTCGGTGTAATAGTATACCTGGTTTCCATTTCCATATAGTCTGTCGTGCTCCGATGTTGGATTCAGATAAATGTAATTTGAAAAATAATTTATAAATGGTGAAATACCGACTGTCAATTTTTTGGATTGATATTCTAAACCAGCATCAAACTGATATGATTTTTCTGGTGACAAATCAGCATTACCAACCTCGTAACTAAATCGATGATAATTCACGCCATTTGCGGCAAGTTCTTTGGCTATAGGCATTCTAAAACTCTTCCCAACATTGGCTTTGAAAGACCAATTTTCGGCATTATAGGTATAGCCCAAGGACCAGCTTAGGTTGGAAAAGTTACGGTCGATATTTTCAGCCCTTAAAAGATATTGCAAGTTAGTCGGCTGATTTTCATCTACCGGAGATGGAAACCAATCCTGGTATTCTGTGGTTTCAATCTGACCATAGTCATATCGAATACCAAATTGAATGCTACTCTTCTCTGAAAAATTATTGCGAACCAAAGCAAATCCACCCAAGGTAAACTGTTCATAGGCAGGAATGATAAATCCTCTTCCATCTATTTGATTATCATGAAATTCGCTATTCACACCAAAAAACATTTCAGTTTTTTCATTGAGCTGGTAGGATATTTTGAAATTTCCTGAGTACACAAATTTTTCAAATTCTCTTTCCAAATCAGAATGAAAAGCAAGTGTGTCGGGAAAAACTGCAGGCATATATCCATGACTAACGTATTGACTCCATTCCTGTCGGAAGTTTCGTTGAAAACCCAGGTCAAGATCGAATTTTAGTTTTTTCCATTCATATTGTGTAGTGTTAATCAGTTTAAAATGATTTACTTTTTGATATGGATAATTGATGTCACGATTTGACTTGTCGTGTAAATCAGTATCAACATTACGTGGTTCAAGGCCATGCGCATTGGCAAAAAAGCCACTTTTACTGTTTACCGAACTCACATAAAATTTGCTGATAAAACCATCTTGAGCTATTCCCAAACTTACATGCAGGTTTTTCTCATATCCGGCAGTATTTCGCAAGTGATTTTTGTACAAAGGTGCTCGATACGAATAGATATCAACACTATCCACAGGAACTTTGTAATCTCCATAGTCAATGTAGGTAGCCCTCGCATTGGCAAAGAATTTCCCCTTTCTGCCGTACAATGAAACAGATGTACCAAGCAGCTCATTATTGCTTTTGCCTGTAAGGTCAACTAATCCTCCGAAGGTGTCACTTGCAGGTAATTTGCTGTTTTTCATATTAATAACGCCACCAATAGCATCGGAACCATACATTAACGAAGCTGGACCTTTAATCACCTCTATATTATCAACAGCATATTGATCTATTTCTAATCCATGATCCGATCCCCACTGCTGGGCCTCATGTTTAATATTGTTTTCAACCACCACAACCCGGTTAAAGCCAAGGCCCCGAATTACTGGTTTCGATTGTCCTGAACCAATATTAATTGTGGTAACGCCTGGTAATCTTTCCAAAGAGTTCATCAAACTTCCGCCAAGATTTTTTTTCAGGTCATCATCGCTAACAATCTCGATGCTAAGAGCCTCTTCGCGCTTTCGTTGTTCGGCATAATTATCGGTAATAAGCACTTCGCTTAAACTGAGATTAGAAACCGTAAGTTGGGCATTATAGCTGGTGTTCTTGTTAATAATAAGAGTGTCTACCAAAGTATTGTATCCAATAAACGAAATTTCGATCACATAGGTATCCTTGGGTAAATCAGATATTTCAAATTTACCATTACGATCGCTTACGCCACCCTTTTTGATTGGATATAGCATTAGTGATGCACCAGGTAGAACCTGGTTATTCTGGTCAACGACCATCCCTTCGAGTACACAATTACTTTGTCCGATTGCAGAAAAGGACAAAATATTGATGCACAAAAAGAGTATAATGTATTTGTGCATGTAATATAAATGAGATTAAACCTCCAAAAACGATCTTATGATTTGATTGAGAGGGGTGGTGCTCTCGGGGATTTTCTGGAGTCGATTTGTTGTAATGCTATACTGGTCTCCAATTCAAACAAATTCCTATCCAAATTTGGATTTTTAGGCTTGAATAGATTTAATTCAGGTATAATATTAATCGGGAAATGGTATTCACAAACAGGACATGATTCTTGTTTTTCCACTTTAGAAGCAAGCCAATGTCCAAAATCACATGTCTTTTTTGCTCCTTTTGAATGACAGCAGGCATGATGGCATTGTGAATCTTGTGAATGATGCACAATCACATGCCAAGGCTGATAGGCCAGTGGGAAAAAGAAAATTCCAAATAAAAGAATTGCGATATGTTTTTTTAAACCAAACATTTCCTAGTCTTTGTTTTTACATTTTGGGCAGGTTCCTTTTATTATTACTTCAGTTTCATTATCGGAAAAACCATCGGGTAGTTGATACTTTTGTACCGGTATATCATCCAGGCATTTTACCATATCACAATCGTTGCAATAAAAATGTGCATGATCCTGCTTGTGGGTAATTGAATTGTGCAAGGCATATTTTACCAATTGATTGTCAATTACAATTTTGTGTATGATTTGATGTTCTTCCAAAGTTTTAAACGAACGATAGAAAGTTGTTCGATCATAATTTCCAGGAAGATTTTCCCTGATTTCGTTTTCCGAAAGCGGTTGACCGGCGTTTATTACCACTTCAAGAATGCCTTCACGGCAACTTGTTCTTTTTAGCTTATGAGTATTTAATATTTCAGCAGGCTTCATTTACAACAACATTTCAAATGCATCAATGTTGCAAAGATAGTCTAAATGCAATAATGTTGCAAAAAATAAAGATGCTTTGAAAACATGAACAATTAAGTAAGGTGAAGAGTGGTGGGATTCTTTGTGTAATTTTAAAGCTTTCTCAAGCAGGCAAAGGGTGATGCTCGAATGCCAGGGCCAGTATATAAAATAAGCTTCCTTATTGTCGAATAATAGTTGGCTTGTATCAAATGATATAGCCTTTTTTGTGCATATGAATTAAAAAATATGTTTATTTGATTTTTCTCACGAATTACACTATCATGAATAAGTGGTTTTTACTCGCAGTTTTAAGCATGTGCTTTGGGATTCTGAAAGCCCAACAATCGGAATGGGATACTTATTACGAGCAATCAAATTACCTGGAAACTCCCCGCTATGATAAAACAATAGAGTACTGTAAAAAATTAGCAGATTATTCAGATTGTATCAGATATGAGATCTTTGGACAAAGTACTCAAGGGCGCGATTTACCTGTGTTGATTATTGATAAAAACCAAAACTTTACGCCTGAGAGCATCAGGGAATCGGGCAATGCTATCTTATTGATTGAAGCATGTATTCACCCGGGAGAATCTGAAGGGAAAGATGCTGGCTTGATGCTAATTAGAGACATACTGGTTTTTAACAAGTATGCTGACTTACTCGAAAATACGAGTATACTTTTTATTCCCATTTTCAATGCCGATGGACACGAAAGATTTAGTGCCTTTAGCAGGATCAACCAAAACGGTCCAAAAGAAATGGGCTGGCGTACTACGGCTGAAAACTACAATTTAAACCGTGATTTTACAAAAGCCGATGCGCCTGAAATGCAGGATTGGCATGCTTTATTTAATCGTTGGTTGCCCGATATGTTTGTAGATATCCACACCACCGATGGAGCGGATTATCAATACCAGCTGACCTATGCCATGCATATTATGGGCGATATGAACCAGGAACAAACAGACTGGCAAAATGAATACCTTTTTAGCATCGAAAAGGAACTAAAACAAGATGAGATATTGATGTTTCCCTATGTATCGTATAGAACCTGGCACGATCCGAGAAGTGGATTAATTCGAAAGACTTATTCTCCGCGTTATTCAACAGGTTATCTGGCCATGCAAAACCGTCCGGCTTTACTGGTGGAAACACACATGCTAAAAAATTATAAAACCAGGGTAGATGCGACTTACCATTTATTAAAGCATACAATTAAATATACTGATAAGCACTATCAGACACTTAAGAAAATCAATCAACGGGCTGATGAAGAGGCAGGAAAGTTGGCCGGTAAGGATTTTGTTCTAACATATTATACCTCAAAAAAGGATAGTACAAATGTGCTTTTTAAAGGAGTAGAATATGACATTGTACATAGTGATTTAACCGATGGCATGTGGGTACAATTCAGCGATAAACCTATAGATTACAAGCTGGTTTTATTCGATAAACTGAAGGAAAGCAAAAAAGTAAAACTGCCTGATGCATATATTATTCCTGCTCAATGGTATCATGTTATCAATAAGCTAAAGCTACATGGAATTCAGTATACAACGCTTGAAGAATCGAAAGAGTTTACAATAAGAACTTATAAATTCAGCAATATCACTTTTGCCAATTTTCCTTATGAAGGCCGACAAATGGTAAGAGGATTCGATGTGGAAGAGCTTAGTATAATCCAAAACTATCCGGCGGGTTCTGTTATTGTTCCTGTAAATCAACGTAGCGCGAAAATAATAGCTCATTTATTGGAACCTGAAGGACCAGACTCTTTTTTACGATGGGGATTTTTCAATTCCATTTTCGAGCGGAAAGAGTATGTTGAAACCTATGTAATGGAAAAAATGGCACGCAAAATGATTCAAGAAAATCCGCAATTACTGAAAGATTTTCAGCAAGCTTTAAAAGAGCATCCGGATGTTTACAACAACCAATGGGCAAAAGTGAATTGGTTCCTGGAAAGGTCAGCTTATCGCGATCGCTTAAAAAACTTGTATCCGGTTGGTAAAATTTATAATGCAGAATTCTGAGGGATCCAAAATGATAGAGGTGATTGAGTTTGCAAATGAAATGAAACTGATTCAAGATGTTTTAATCGCCTAAAATCGTACTATTTGAAAGTTTAAACCATATTTAAACCACAATAAACCAATAAGGGTTTCCTAAAATGGAAACCCTTATTTTACTTAGTCGGGGCGAGAAGATTCGAACTTCCGACCCCACGCCCCCCAGACGTGATAACATAGAATATTGGAAGTTTTGGTTTTTAAGTTGTTGTGTGTAGTGCAGTGTTTTACTAGTTTTACATTTTCTACAATGTAGTTGATTGTAAAAATAATTACTCACGATTTACTCACGGTAAAATATGGCTAGTATTAAAGCGGTGCTGAAGGATAAAAGAAAGGATTCTACATATAATCTAAAAATACAAATAATCCATAAAGGGAAAGCTGCATATATTCGAACCGAATATTATCTTTTTAAGAATCAGCTTTCAAAATCTGGTATGGCAAGATCCCACACAAATTCAGGGATCATAAATGCTAAAATACATAGCCAGATTTCGGAGTACGAAGTTAAAATTTTTCAATTAGGACTTAAAATTGAATCCTTGTCTGTGATTCAAATCAAAAAGTACTTGATATCTGAAAGAAGTATTGATATAGGTTTTATTAGATATCTTGATCAAGTACTATCTGATTTACAGGAAAAGTATCATGCCAGTTTAAAAAATCATGGAAAAGCTTCAAAGAGCACTTTCGATAATTATACGGCATTGAAAAGAAAACTTAAACAGTTTGATTCTTCTATAGAAATGAAACGCTTTCAAGACATTGATTCTAAGTATATCAAAAATTTTATATCATATTTACAAAACAGAGGATTGGATAATGGCATTTGGAATATTCTAAAAGATTTTAGGGCAGTTTATAATCGTGCTGTTACTGATAATATTGTTTCTTCGGATTATTATCCATTCAGGAATATTAAGGTAAATTCGTATAGAAAGGAAAAAGAAATTCGAGTTATTAGTGTTCCAGATCTAAGAAGGTTTTTTAAATATAAACCAACTTGCAGTCAAGAAGAAATAGCTCAAGCAGTCTTTCAATTAAATTTTTTATTAATTGGAATTAACCCAGTTGATTTGTATCATCTAAATAATTCAGGAGGAGAAGTTAACGATGGAAGATTTTATTTTGAACGTTCAAAAACTTCAGTAAACCATTCTATCAGAATTGAGCCTGAAGCTGAGATTCTTTTATCAAAACTTAAGGGTGAGTCTAAACTAATTTTTCAAGAATCATTTAAAGATGCAAAAGCATTTCGGGATGCTATAAATGATGGTATAAAATTAATCTGTAAGAAAATAGATATAGGAAGTTTTCATTTATCAATGATTCGACATACATGGGCTACAATAGCCTTTAATGATTTAAATATTTCAGAGTCAATAATTGAATTTTCTTTAGGTCATAAAAGTAAAAAGTCACTGGCCTGGAAATACTATATAAAAAAAGATAGAAGTTTGATGGATCAGGCTAATCGAAAGGTAATTGATTTTTTATTATATCCTGTAGAATAATTTTACTCTATAGGCCGGAAATATGAGTATTTTACCTTAAAGATCCTTTTTATATCTTGATGCCTTACCTCAAAAGTAGTTCCTTTCATACTATCACATGATAATGTAAGAATTCCATTAAGATTCTTTTGAATTCTCTTTATTACAAATTCATTGTTAAAATATAAAACTACTATACCTGTTAGATATTTAATATCCTTTATTGGTAATGCTTCAATGATAATTTTTTCACCATTAAGAAGCGTGGGTTCCATATAGTCATCTTTAACATTAATAGCGAAAGTGTTATCATAGTTTAATTCATCAATTTTTCTCACCTGAATGGTAATTAATTGATCAACTTCTTCTTCAATTAAGAGATTATCAAAGTGCTTTTGACGATCTATTAATTTAATATCAATAAAATCTTTGTTGTTTAATTCTTGATTTCCAGTTAAATGTTGCATCGAGTCTAATAGCATTGCACCATCTCCAGTTAGAAGCCAAATTGGGTTCACATTTGAAAATTGATATAATATTTTTCGTAGGGTTTCAGATTTAATATCTGTATTTTTCCTTATTGCCACTCCTAACATGTTTGGGGAAACTCCAATATGTTTTTCAAATGAATGAATTGTATAATTAAAATGAGTGATAAGCTTTTTCACTCTTTGGGAAACTGATTCATTATGATATGATGAAAAGTTATCATCCATTTTATTATCATATTTATTTCGAGAACAACACCTTCCTCGATAGGTTATTTTTACCAATATTCCTTATTAATATCACAAAGCTATTAAAATTCCCCAGTGTAACATTCACCAATTCTTCTTAATCTAAAAATTTCGCCAGAATTCATCTGTTTGATAAAAATAAATGTACTGTAAGTCTTCAGCCTAATTTGGACAAGTTGGTATAAAATTTAAGAGATAGATTTCTTAACTTTTTGTAACCAATTAATGTCTATAAAATGAGAACAAAGAAACAAAGTACCGAGGCTAAGGTAAAAGAAATTAGACGGCACACTC
>NZ_RZNH01000206.1 GCF_013141825.1 Marinifilum caeruleilacunae | reverse complement strand
ACACACATATAGAAAACTATAACAACAGTAGAGCACATAATAAACGCAGAAGAAGAAGAAGAAGAAGTAGTGAGCACAAAACATCCAAGCTTCATGTAAACAATATCATAGAACCGGAAGTACCTGCTACTGATTTTTTTGAAGACACTGTTTCCTCCTTAACAGAGTATATGTGTGATTATAAGAACACAAATAATGATAGATTAATCTATCAAGCGGAAAAAAGAGTGCTGGAAAGCATTCACGACAGAAAGGGTATCCCTCGTAGCAAATTTAGTACAGAAACTCATTGGGAGCTCTGCTTCACTATTAAAAACTCCGAAACACCACTTGGAAATCATGCAGCTAGGAGAA
>NZ_RZNH01000205.1 GCF_013141825.1 Marinifilum caeruleilacunae | reverse complement strand
AAGTGAACACCGTACGGGAATCGTGCCGGCAGCTTGGAGCTATCGGCCGGAACCTCAACCAGGTGGCCAGGGCCTTGAACATCGAGTTCAGGGAAAGTGACAAGCTCAAGCAAGAGGCCATCGAAAAACTGGCCGAACGGATCGACCAGCATTTGGACCATGTGTCTGAGCTGTTCGATAAGACCTGGAGCCGGTGGCACGATTGTCATTTTCAGAAGACGACTGCACCAGTTGATTGGGCGTAATGGCTGTTGTGCAGCCAGCTCCTGACAGTTCAATATCAGAAGTGATCTGCACCAATCTCGACTATGCTCAATACTCGTGTGGGCTCTGTTGCAAAAATCGTGAAGCTTGA
>NZ_RZNH01000046.1 GCF_013141825.1 Marinifilum caeruleilacunae | reverse complement strand
TCTGTTTGGATCTATAATAACAAGAGACCTCATTTGAGTTTGAATTATAAAACACCTAATTTTATACATCAAAAATCCAGTGAGGCTAGCCTCACTGGATCATATAATTAATTTATAAATGTGTCAACCTATTTTAGGACGACTCACAGATTAAAAACTTATGCAAGTTCTTTTTCTTCTTCAGAGTAATCTAATGAAGCTTGACGCTTGTAAGTTTTATATCTCCATTTCGCATTCTCTTCAGCAGCTTCGAATAACTCCTTAGCTTCTTCAGGGAATGATTTCTGTAATGAAGTATAACGTACCTCACCCAATAAGAAGTCCTGGAAGTTTTCCCACTTAGGCTCTTTCGAGTCTAATACAAATGGGTTTTTGTTCTCGTTCTCTAACAATGGGTTGTTACGATACAATTGCCAGTATCCAGCTTCTACAGCTTTCTTCTCCTCAGCTTGTGATTTACCCATAGATGCTTTCAATCCGTGAGAAATACAAGGTGAGTAAGCAATAATCAATGATGGTCCTGGATAAGCCTCAGCTTCTTTCAATGCTTTGTAGTACTGAGCCTGGTTTGCACCCATTGCTACCTGAGCTACATACACATATCCGTAAGACATTGCAATCATACCAAGGTCTTTCTTTCTGATGCGCTTACCAGCAGCAGCAAATTTCGCTACAGCACCTACAGGAGTTGCTTTTGAAGCCTGTCCACCAGTATTAGAGTAAATCTCAGTATCCATTACCAATACATTTACATCTTCACCAGAAGCCAATACATGGTCAAGACCACCGAAACCGATATCATAAGCCCAACCGTCACCACCAAAGATCCAGATAGATTTTTTGATTAGGTATTGCTCAAGATTCTTAATTTCTTTAGCAACTTCGTGAGTTTCATTTTCAAGTGCAGCCAATACTTTTGGTGAAGCAGCTTCTGAAGCTTCAGCATTGTCTTTTCCTTCTAACCACTCAACAAAAGCAGCTTTAGTTGCTTCATTTACAGCATCCATGTTCTCTTCCATGCGTTGTGCAATACGAGCGCGCATTTTGTTCACACCTTCAGCCATACCGTAACCATACTCTGCATTATCTTCGAATAGAGAGTTTGCCCAAGCTGGACCTTTACCGCTCTTATCGTTCTTACAGTATGGAGTAGATGGAGCAGAACCACCGTAGATTGAAGAACAACCAGTTGCGTTTGCAACAATCATTCTCTCACCATACAATTGAGTGATTAACTTGATATATGGAGTTTCACCACAACCAGCACAAGCTCCAGAGAACTCGAATAATGGCTGAGCGAACTGTGAGTTCTTCACATTGTTTTTAGGAAGAAGTTCTTTGTATCCTACTTTCTGATCCATATAGTGCCATCTCTCTTTTTCAGCCTCCTGAGTTTCAAGATGCTTCATTTCAAGAGCTTTAGCTTTAGGAGCTGGACAAACGTCAACACAGTTACCACAACCTGTACAATCAAGTGGAGCAACCTGAATACGGAAACTAAGTCCTTTCAAATCTTTACCTGTTGCAGGTTTAACAGCAGTTCCAGCAGGAGCAGCAGCCAATTCTTCTTCAGTTAACAAGAATGGACGGATAGCAGCGTGAGGACAAACGTAAGCACACTGGTTACACTGAATACAAGTTTCTTCTTTCCATTCAGGAACGCTTACCGCGATACCACGTTTTTCATATTTAGTCGTACCAGCTGGGAAAGTACCATCTTCTCTACCTGTGAAAGCAGAAATAGGAAGGTTATCTCCAATCTGAGCATTCATTGGATCACAAACATTCGCTACAAATTCAGGACGACCAGTAGAATCAGTTGAGAATCCATCAGATTTAATGTTTTTCCAGTCAGCAGGAACTTCAACTTCAATTACGTTGTCACCACCAGCATCAACAGCTGCAAAGTTCATGTTAACAACTTTTTCACCTTTGATACCATATGACTTCACAATTGCTTTCTTCATTTCTTCAACAGCTAATTCGAAAGGAATTACGTTGGTAATTTTGAAGAATGCAGACTGCATAATGGTGTTGGTTCTGTTACCTAGACCTAATTCTTCACCTAACTTAGTACCATTGATGATATAGAATTTAATTTCGTTATCAGCAATGTACTTCTTCATGTGATCAGGTAAGTGCTTCTTCGTTTCTTCTACATCGTAGATAGAGTTCAACAAGAAAGAACCACCTTTTTTCAAGCCTTTCAATACATCGTAAAGATATACGTAAGCAGGAACGTGACAGGCTACAAAGTCTGGAGTAGTTACCAGGTAAGTAGAACGGATAGGATCATCACCAAAACGAAGGTGAGATGCAGTAAAACCACCTGATTTCTTAGAATCGTAAGCAAAGTAAGCTTGACAATACTTATCAGTTGCACTAGCAATAATCTTAATAGAGTTCTTGTTAGCACCAACAGTACCATCAGAACCTAAACCGTAAAATTTAGCTTCGTATAATGATTCAGAGTTTACTTTTAATTCAGTTTCCAATGGAAGTGATTTGAAAGTAACATCATCAACAATACCTAAAGTGAATTGATTCTTAGGCTCGTTCATTGCAAGGTTTTTGTAAACAGCAATGATTTGAGATGGAGTAACATCTTTAGAACCCAAACCGTAACGACCACCTACTACGATAGGAGCATTTTCTTTTCCGTAGAATACTTCTCTTACGTCAAGATACATTGGATCTCCGTTTGCACCTGGCTCCTTAGTTCTGTCAAGAACACAAATTCTCTTCACAGATTTTGGAACAACACTTAAGAAATGCTTCGCTGAGAATGGACGATATAGGTGTACACCTACCATACCTACTTTCTCACCATTTGCAATCTTGTAATCGATAACCTCTTTGATGGTTTCAGTTACAGAACCCATAGCGATAAGGATGTTCTCAGCATCTTCAGCACCATAGTATACGAATGGCTTGTATTCTCTACCAGTTAACTTGGTAATTTCGTTCATGTAACCTTCTACAATTTCAGGTACTTTATCGTAGAATGGGTTAGCTGCTTCACGAGCCTGGAAGTATACATCAGGATTCTGAGCAGTACCTCTTGTTACAGGATTCTCAGGATTTAAAGCACGGTTACGGAATTCCTGAAGAGCTTCCATGTCAACCAATTCTTTCATATCATCAGAATCGATCGCTTCTACTTTCTGAATTTCGTGAGAAGTACGGAATCCGTCAAAGAAGTTGATGAAAGGAACACGTGATTTAATTGCTGTAAGGTGAGCAACTGCAGAAAGATCCATTACTTCCTGTACAGATCCTGATGCTAACATTGCAAAACCTGTTTGTCTTGCTGAATAAACATCCGAGTGATCACCAAAGATTGATAATGCCTGAGCAGCTAATGCACGAGCACTTACGTGGAATACACATGGTAATAACTCACCAGAGATTTTATACATGTTAGGAATCATCAACAATAATCCCTGAGATGCAGTATAAGTAGTTGTTAATGCACCAGCTTGTAATGAACCGTGAACAGCACCTGCTGCTCCAGCTTCTGATTGCATTTCAACTAGACGAACTGTTTCGCCAAAAATGTTCTTGCGGCCTTGTGCAGCCCATTCATCAACATTTTCAGCCATAGGCGAAGATGGTGTGATTGGGTAAATACAAGACACCTCACTAAACATATATGCTACGTGAGCGGCAGCAGCATTACCATCGCAGGTAATGAATTTTTTTTCTCTTGCCATTTTACTCCTCCAATTAATTTTAATTAATGGTAGTTTAATTTATTTCTGTTATTTATTTCTGTTATTTAATTCTCTAATACAAAAAACCGAACAACCACAAAGGAATTTTATTTCCTTCACCGCGTTCGATCATATCTGCAGCCTCAAACAAGTCTTCGGTTCTGATTTTAGAATCGGACATGCCCAGGTTGCCTGTAATGTTAAAATTATATTTGTCGTTCACTAAAAAGTGCCCCATATCTGTGCTGGTAATCAATCTCGATGGTGCAACCTGGTTGTAAAAGAAGGTTTCACGCAAATTAGACTGATCAATATTTTCAGGAGATATCGCGTAAAGCAAATTGGTATTGTGTAAATATACCTTATTCGGCTTTTTAGATGAATCTTTATAACTATCCTTTGTGTTAAGCAATCGAATTAACCTGGCATTTTTTAAATAGCGCAGGTAATTCATGATAGTAGCTCTCGAAGTTTCCACATCGTTTGCCAGTTTGCTTACATTTGGCTGAAATGGTACGTTACTTGAAATAATATAAAGTAATTTTTTCAGCTTTGGCAGATATTTCAATTCAATCTGGTTCAGATAGGTGATATCAAACTCAAGCATCAGGTTGATAATCTTCAATAAATTATCAATAAAACTTTTCTCTTCCTGGTAGCATGGGTAATATCCGTAACGCAAGTAGTCGTTAAAATATGCCAATGGACGTACTTTTTCCAAAATATCATCAACAATCTGTTCATGATTCTCAATAATATCTTCTAAAGAGTAGCTTTTAAAATCGTTTCCGGTTTCATGATTCAGAAATTCTCGGAACGATAATCCATTCAGGTAATAAACATTAACGATATCTTTTAGCTCATCGTTGGTTTTTACTCTTAAAATGGAAGAACCGGTAAAAATGATTTTTAAGCCGGTATATTGTTCGTAGCAGGTTTTTAGATCTTTTGCCCAATCTGGATATTTATGGATCTGATCGAGCAATAATAACTTGCCACCTTTTTTATAAAATTCATCTACAAACGAAACCAATCCTCTTTCTGTAAAGAAAAGGTTATTCATGTTGATATAAAGACAGGATTTATCGTTTGCGCAATTCTCTCGAATATAGTCTAACAGGAAAGTAGTTTTACCAACTCCCCTTGCACCTTTAATCGCAATTAGTCTTTGTGACCAATCGATTTGATCGGCCAATTCGCGACGAATGTTGCTCTTTTTGTTTTTCAACAAACTATTATGAGTCTGTAATAAGGTGTTCATACTTTTTCGAAATTTACAAGGCAAATTTATAGAATTAAAGCTTATTTTTGCTATCTCGAGATTACAAAAGCGTGTATTTTTTGCAATTTATACTTATTTAAAATAACATGCCGCACAACAGCTTTCTAATTCTCAGGCAGAAAGTAAAGCACAAAAAAAGAGGCAGTAAGTTTACTGCCTCTTCTATATTTAATGTAATTGTATTACTTATCGTTCATCGAAATCAGGAACTCTTCATTCGAGCGAGTTTTTCTCATTCTATCGCTAATAAACTGCATTGCTTCTACCGAATTCATATCAGTTAAGAAGTTTCGAAGTACCCAAATGCGGTTCAACTGACCTTCATCCAACAGAAGATCTTCACGTCGTGTACTCGATGCGGTAATATCAACAGCAGGGTAAATACGCTTGTTAGATAATTTACGATCTAACTGAAGTTCCATATTACCTGTTCCTTTAAATTCTTCGAAGATTACTTCATCCATTTTCGAACCTGTTTCGGTTAATGCGGTTGCCAAAATGGTAAGCGACCCTCCATTTTCGATGTTACGGGCTGCACCAAAGAAACGTTTTGGTTTGTGAAGTGCATTTGCATCAACACCACCAGAAAGTACTTTACCCGAAGCAGGAGAAACCGTATTGTAAGCTCGGGCCAAACGTGTAATCGAGTCAAGAAGAATCACTACATCATGACCACATTCTACCATACGTTTTGCTTTTTCAAGCACAATATTAGCTACTCTTACATGGCGTTCTGCCGGTTCGTCGAAAGTTGATGAAATTACTTCCGCATTTACGCTTCTGGCCATATCGGTAACCTCCTCAGGACGCTCATCAATCAACAAGATAATCATGTAAGCCTCAGGATTATTTGCAGCAATTGCATTGGCAACTTCCTTCAACAATACTGTTTTACCTGTTTTTGGCTGAGCCACGATCAAACCTCTTTGTCCTTTACCAATAGGAGCAAACATATCAACTACACGAGTCGATAATGAGTTTGAAGAACCTCCTGTTAGATTGAACTTCTCGTCTGGGAAAAGTGGAGTCAAATGATCGAAAGGAACTCTATCGCGAATAACTTCCGGCAAACGACCGTTAATTTTTTCAACCTTAATTAATGGAAAATACTTTTCGCCTTCTTTTGGAGGACGAATCGAACCATTTACGGTATCACCGGTTTTTAAACCGAACAATTTAATTTGCGATTGCGAAACGTAAATGTCATCCGGTGAATTTAAGTAGTTATAATCTGATGAGCGAAGGAAACCATATCCGTCAGGCATAATTTCAAGAACACCAGAACTGTTAATGATGCCATCGAATTCGAATTGCTTTTCCTTTTCTCTTTTTTCAAATCTCTTTCTTTGCTGATTTTTATCCTGACGATCATGACGATCCTGTCTGTCGGATCTTTCTTGTCTTTCAGGACGTTCAGTTTTTTCAGCCTTTTCTGCTCTTTCGCCTCTTTCCTGCTTTTCCTGCTTTGGTTTTTCTTCGGCAACAGGAGCTTCGGTTTTAACCGCTTTTACTTCTTCAACTTTTTCCTGCTTTTCCTTTACAGGTTCACTTTGCTTTTCAGCAGATTTTCTGGTACGTCTTGGTTTTGCTGGCGCTTCTTCTGCCTTCTTTTCTTCCGGCTCAATTTGAGAAGCAGCTTCTTTTACAACCTCTTTTACAGCCTGCTCAGTTTTTCTTCTTCTGCGCAATTTTATTTTAGGCTGATCTTCCTCCGTTTTAGCCTCAGCTTCAGCTTTTTTCACTCTCTTGCGAGGAGCTTTCTTTTCTGTTGATTTCATTTCAGAAGCTACAATCGCCTGTTGGTCAAGAATCTTATAAATTAAATCTTGTTTTTTAAAAGATTCAACCTTCTTGATCTTAAGTTCTTTAGCGATTTCTCGCAACTCAGGCACAAGCTTCTTGTTTAATTCAAGAATATCGTACATATAAATTTTGTTAATATTTTTTGGGTAATGTTTTTAAGATAGAATTGTATTCGAACAATACGGAACCTGATCTTTCGACCTCTAAATGAGAAGAATCAATCGGAATTCAAATGCAATATTACGGAATTACTTATAATTCGCAAAAAATAATTGAAGAATTATCCCGAAAATAGAAATACAGATGATTTTATCGTGCATTTTCCCATTTTAAATAAGCTGTCAGCGATTTCATTTTTTAAATCATTTTGCTATATTTAAATATTAATGACAGAGTTAGGCTCTATCATTTTATACCAAAAATCCACTATGAGACAGCTAAAAATTACTAAACAAGTAACAAACAGAGAGACTCCATCTCTGGACAAGTATCTGCATGAAATTGGGAAGGTCGACCTGATTTCAGCGGAAGAGGAGGTTCAACTTGCCCGGAAGATTAAGAAAGGAGACAAAAAAGCTCTGGATCGGCTTATTAAGTGTAATCTGCGTTTTGTTGTATCGGTTTCCAAGCAATATCAAAATCAGGGTTTAAGTTTGCCCGATTTGATTAATGAAGGAAACCTTGGACTGATTAAGGCTGCCCAAAGGTTTGATGAAACCAGGGGTTTTAAATTTATTTCTTACGCAGTTTGGTGGATTCGTCAATCGATTTTGCAAGCTTTGGCAGAACAAGCAAGAATTGTACGTTTGCCATTAAACAAAATTGGTTCGATTAATAAAATCAACAAAACATTCTCTCAGTTAGAGCAAGAATATCAGCGCGAACCTTCGGCTGAAGAAATTGCCAATATTTTAGAAATGAGCCCTAAAGATGTAAAAGAGGCTCTTAAAGCTTCGGGAAGACATGTTTCCATGGATGCTCCTATTAACCCTGACGAAGAAAATACCTTATACGACATCTTGCTTAGCAATGACGAGATCAGTCCAGACAAGGCTTTGATAAGGGATTCTTTAAGAAAGGAAATCGAAAGATCCCTATCGACTCTATCGAAAAGGGAAGCTGCCATTATCCGCCTTTACTTTGGATTAAATGGCAAACCTCCTTATTCACTGGAAGAAATTGGGAAAGAATTTGGCTTAACACGCGAACGTGTGCGACAAATTAAGGAGAAAGCCATTAAAAGGATGAAGTCGACTTTCAGAAGCAAAATCCTAAAAACCTATTTAGGAGAGTAAGTCCATTTCTTGTATTATAAGATATTGAAAGGATAAGGGAAAAATTTCTACATTTCTCTCTTATCCTTTTTTAATTATATCTTTGCGCCAAATAAATACAAATTAAACAATCAAATGCAAACAATTATTTCACCATCCTTATTATCTGCCGATTTCACCAACCTGAAAGCCGATATTGAGATGGTTAATAAAAGCGAAGCCGATTGGTTTCACCTTGATATTATGGACGGCGTGTTCGTTCCTAACATCTCTTACGGATTACCTGTTGTTCAACAAATTAATAAAATTGCCGAAAAACCTTTGGATGTACATTTAATGATTGTTGATCCGGACAGATATGTTGAAGCTTTTCAGAAAGCTGGCGCTGATTATTTGACCGTTCACTACGAAGCATGTACGCACTTGCACCGAACCATTCAAAATATCAAGCAACATGGCATGAAAGCTGGTGTTTCCTTAAATCCGCACACTTCAGTATCGGTTCTTGAAGACATTATTCAGGATCTTGATTTGGTGCTATTGATGAGTGTTAATCCTGGCTTTGGAGGACAAAGCTTTATTGAAAACACTTACAAAAAAGTGACTCAATTGAAACAAATGATTACCGGACAAAATGCCAATACCATTATTGA
Source organism: Marinifilum caeruleilacunae (assembly GCF_013141825.1). Classification (GTDB taxonomy): domain Bacteria; phylum Bacteroidota; class Bacteroidia; order Bacteroidales; family Marinifilaceae; genus Marinifilum; species Marinifilum caeruleilacunae. The sequence goes on along the minus strand of NZ_RZNH01000046.1, from coordinate 34,866 downwards.
AGTTGATGGTGGTGTAAACCTAAACACGGGAAAAAAATTACTGGAAGCCGGGGCCGATGCGCTGGTTGCAGGTAGCTTTGTTTTTGGGGCCAATAACCCAACAGAAACCATATCGAATTTGAAGAATTTATAAGATACAAAAAGACCAAATGAACATTCATTTGGTCTTTTTTTTATACTGTAACGGCATCTTTTCCTTCCAGGTAATCTTGCAAGTAGGCAAAATGTTTTGTGAGTTTTCCTCCTTTGGCTATCGTAGCTCTTTCCAGAATTCCATCGGGATCATCGCCAAACAAGGCTTCATAAACATTTTCAGCCAAAGCTTCTCCAAAATCAATAGAAGAATCTCGTGGTAACTCACCAGGTAAATTATCTACTGCCATTACGGTTACATTTCGTCGGTCGACAAAAGGAATTGTTTCCTCCTCGCTAAATCGATCGTATCCATAAAATGATGAAGCTATTGTCGATGGTCGTAAGGTTGATGGAAGTGGACCATCAATATCACAACTTACATCGGCAATTACCGAAATTCTGAAATCATCCTCTTTGTAATCATCGGGCGTTAAAAATTTTGGCGCTTTTGGATCCCAGTAATGGCAAGCAATATATAAATCGCTAACCTTCGAAAACTTTTTGAAGGTAGAACGATACATTTCCGGATGTTTTACAAAGTGCTGCATATCAAATTCCGAACCATCAATTCGCTCCACATACTGATCGGGATCGATTCTGCAAACCACAGGCTCATCGTATTCGGTATGTAAAAATTCATCAGCACTTACTTCCTTTAGGTTTAGTATACGAATGGTTTGCATGGCTCCCATGGCTACCCTTCCCCCACCTGTAATCAGAATTTTAATTGGCTTAAGCCTTATCTTTTTTAGATGCTCGTACATTTCGTCCATGTCCAAACAGGTTCTGGCAGGAGGCAAATCGAAAAAGTCGGTCCTCATCCCTCTTGCACGTAAGGCCTTATATGCACCTACCACACCGGCCCAATGTCCAAACGCAACCAAACGTTTGCCGGCCACATTGGTCAGGTATTCGTAATCCACTAAAGTGATATTTCTTTTAATGACCTGCCGCAATAATTCACGATTGTGCGCTTGCTCTTTTGCAGTATGAGAGAAAAACAAGTAGGTTTTATTGGGAATTAATGTTGGAATATTTACCTCTTTCACACCAATTAATATATCGCATTCCCTAAGGTCTTCGGTTAGGAAATACCCTTGTTCACGATACTCAGAATCGGTAAAACAGCGAATATCGCTGGGCTGTATAAAAATACTCACATTGGGAAATTTGTCCAGAATTTTCAAACCTGTTGCAGGTGGAATGGCTACCCTTCTGTCAGGCGGATTCTTTGTTTCCCTTAGTACTCCTACTCGAATTCTGTTTTTCATATGCTAGTATTTTAGGTGTGAGAATTGGGCAAAGGCTCAGGATATGTTCTCTTTCAGGAAATATCACTATGCTTATTTAAATTTAATAAACATTTAACAGAAATAAGAATTTTCATTAAATTTTTAACATCTATATGGCTTGCTGATTTTGAAGATGATAGGTGAATTATGTAAGAAAAATTGAAACATTCGCTTCATTTCTATGGTAATATATTTAGTAGCTAATGGTTTTTTACTAATTTTGCATGAATTCTAGGGGCTGACGTGGTTTTGACAGCATGTAGAATTGATATGTAAGCATGTCGAGCGTTGTGATTCCAGCTCGTAAATATCGGATCTCACACTTTTTAATTGGCGAAAATAATTACGCTCTTGCTGCTTAATCGAATCATAGTAGATTAAAGCTTTATTGCGGCACAAGGTTGCTGCGACGAGACATCCCGCTTATGGTTCCACCTTGTTCCGGTAAGTATATGGGATGCTGGCAATTCAGGGTTAGCTAACTTCAAGCTTCGGGGAGTTCGCGAAATTTAGAAGATAAGCTAAGGTCTCGGGTGTGCTTTCCCTATCCTTAGTCGAAAATTAATAAATCACTAAGCATGTAGAAAGCCTATTGGTCGCATGTTTGGACCAGGGTTCGATTCCCTGCAGCTCCACTTAATATAACAACACCCTCAAATCGTTTGATTTGAGGGTGTTGTTGTTTAATTTTACTCGATATTAATTCAAAAATAGATACCTATTAGGTACCAAATAGAATCACATTAAAGCGATTTCTTTTAATATAACAAAATCCTAATCGCAATAATGAGATTAGGATTTCTTTCTAAATCAAATTTGAACCTAAGGCCCGTACTAATCTATCTATGGTTGAGAGTATTTCAGTCTCTCAAAGTCTTTATAGTGTTTCTGAATTTCTATTAGCTTTTTCTTCATGTCTTTTACGATATCAGCATAATCCGCTTTATCGTACACATTATTCATTTCTTTCGGATCTTTTTTGCGATCATACAGTTCCCATTCATCAACATCGTTGTAGAAATGTATTAACTTATATTCTTCGGTTACAGTTGCGTAATGACGTTTCACCATATGAATCGATGGATACTCATAGTAATGGTAATACACGGCATCTCTGAACCCTTCTGATTGACCTTTGAACAATGGCAGCAAACTCTCTCCTTGCATATCTTTAGGAGGTGTAATTCCTGCAGCTTCAAGAAAAGTTTGTGCAAAGTCTAAGTTTTGCACCATTTGAGTATTGGTAATTCCTGATTTTATCACATTTGGCCATTTAATCAGCAATGGTGTTTTAAATGATTCATTGTATGCGAAGCGCTTATCGAACCACCCGTGTTCACCAAGGTAAAAGCCCTGATCAGATGTGTAAACAACAATGGTATTGTCATCCAAATCGTTGTTATCGAGATAATCCAATACTCTCCCTACTCCTTCGTCTACAGCAGCAATGCAACCAAAGTAATCCTGCATGTAACGCTGATATCGCCAGTGCATCAAATCTGTTTCATTCATATTTGGATAAGCCTTTTTGAATTCTTCATTAATTGGTTGGTAGTGTTTATCCCATGATGCTCTCTCCTCTTCAGTCATTCGGTTATACTCTTTCTGGAAAGCTGATTTATCCCATTTCATATATTCCGGAATACCCAATGCATCCATAACTTCGGGATAAATCTTAGAATCGCCTGCATAGTTCATGTGTTTCACCAAGTTCATTTCTGCTGTGCGAGCAGCAGTTCCTCGAGTTTCGAATGTATCAAACAAAGTTTCTGGTTCTTTAAATGTCTTTGAAGTGAATTCCGCTTGATGTCTTGGAGCTGGAAACCACTCTCTGTGTGGCGCTTTGTGCAAATACATTAACAAAAAAGGTTTGGTTTCATCACGATCATTTTCCAGCCAATCAATGGTCATATCAGTAATTAAATCGGTAGTGTAACCTTTAATGTTTATTTTTCCCTCGTGAGCTGTGAAAAAATCAGGTGCATAATAACTTCCCTGATCATCAAGGATTCTAAATTGGTCGAATCCTTTAGGGTTGTTTCCAAAATGCAATTTTCCAAACATGGCGGTTTGATAACCTGCTTCTTGTAGAATTTGAGGGAAAGTTACTTGAGTAGTATCAAATGGGAATCGATTATCAATTTTCCCATTTAAATGACTGTGTTTCCCAGTAAGAATTACAGCTCTTGATGGTGCACAAATTGAATTGGTAACACAGGCATTTGTAAATTTAATTCCGTCGGTAGCAATGCGATCAATATTTGGAGTTTGTGTTAAACTTGTATCATAAGCACTAATGGCCTGATATGCATGATCATCCGACATAATAAACAGAATATTAGGACGTTGATCAACTGCTTTTTCTTTACAGGAAAACAGTAATATTGGTAATAAAGCACAAATTAAATATCTCATATCTTAATAATTATCTGATTTTTCTCAAACTTATTCCACTTAATATTGTTGATCCTTCAACTGAAACAAACTCTATTCTAATTCCTTTATCATTCTTCACTTCAACATTGATCTTTTTTTCCATTGCCGATCTGGCTCCAGCCTCTTCCACAATGTTGAAATTTTTCAGAACTAGCATTCCATTCACTAATACATCAAACACTCTTTTTTCAAGCTTTTCTTTTCGTTTTCTGCCTTTTCCCAATTCATAAACCAAAGGCTTTTTCTTGAGTTTTGTATTTGGCTCCATAAACAGAAGATTAATTTCAAAATATCCAGGATTCACATCAAACTGAAAAGCCTGAATATCCTCTCTATGGCTTTGATAAAGTGGATCATCCTTGGTTCTGTATATGTTTAAGGCAGTTCCTACTGATGGAAGTCCATTTTTTATGATTGCCTTACCTCCAATATAGCCCCAAGATCCAGGTGTATATTCCTTTTCTGGAACAAATGCTTGACCTGCTGGCTCTCTAGAAACAAACTGACGGTGATCACCTACGGAAATATTTATTTTGCCTGCATATAAATCCAAATCGAACGGAACTAAATTGAAGTGAATATCTACCATATCGGCAACATCTCCACATTTGGCTTCCAATTGGTTTAAACCATTTATAAAAGGCACCTTAAAAACGGCCGAATTGTGCTGATCAGGTGTTTTAGTTCCAATAAGTTTTCCGTTTATAGTAAGCTTGATATCTCCTCCTTTTCCAAACACTTCAATTTTTTGTGTACATGTTTCAGCTCCAGTTTTATCTTCGATTCCTATTCGTTGTTTGTACTCACCTGAAGCAATTCGCACAATAGGTTTATCCGATAGCATTACATGGTAATAATGGTAAGCGTCCTTTGGAATTCTATCATGCGTCATTAATCCTTTAGAATTGATATTTGGATCGGTATCCTGACGAACGCCTGAGGCAAAATCGGCAAAATTCCAGACTTCACCACCCATTACATCTTCTCTACCGAGTATTGTTTCCATAAAATGCTTGTGAACTTTAACCTGATACTCACGACTAAAATCCCATCGGTGTGGATCTTCGCAGCTAATTCGTGGATCAGCCCCGGCTCCGTACTCCGTGATCATCAATCCTTTCGCAGGAAATTGCTGATGCATGCGAGTAATAAAATCATTCAATGTGTTATCGAATTTCTCTTCTCCATACCAACAATGATAAAGGTTCCAACCAATGATATCTGGTGTTAATCCAGTTCCAGCCGCCAAATGAATGTCAGGTTTTTCACTATTCACAATCATCGTCAAACGGTCCTCATCTTCTTCTTTTAGCAAGGAATTTATCGCTGCTGCAAATTCTCCTGTTTTCTTCAAATACTCATCCTCGGGATCGTAAGGAGGTCGTAATTTGGTGCGCAACAAACATTCATTAAGCATGGCCCAAATCACAATGGAAGGATGATTAAATGACTGACGCACCATCTCTTGTTGACGCAACATGGAATTTTGCCAATATTCATCAGAGAATACATTATTCTTATTATTCAAAGGTACCTCAACACAACACAAAATCCCCAAACGATCACACTCCTCCAATATCATTTTGTCTTGCGGATAATGCGCAATTCGTAAAAAATTACTTCCCATTTCCTTAATGAGTCGCATATCTTTTAAATGTGCCTCATCTGGCACAGCATTTCCATAACCAAAGAAATCCTGGTGTCGATTAACCCCAACCAACTTTAAAGCTTTTCCATTTAAGTAAAAACCTTTGTCAGGATCAACAGAAAACCAACGAATCCCAAGAGGTTCAATCCTACTGTCCAATTCCTGATTGTCCTCATCATACAATTCAACTATAATCTTATACAAGTATGGTTGATCGGGTGACCAAAGCTTAGGATTTTTCAGCGATGAAAGCTTGCCTTCAATAGCAAGCTGATCATTGGGCTTTATTTTGATCTTTTTCGAATATGTAGATACCACCTGATTGTTGGCATCCATAATTCTGGCTCTTAATTCTGCAACTTTCGCAAATTCGCTTTTATTAACAATTTTGCTTGTAATAAAAATGTCGGCATTCTTCTCACTAACATTTTTCTGACGGATAAAAACACCTGATGAAGACAAGTTGTCCAAATCAATATGAAGCTTATTGGCCTCAATTAATTGTGCATCTCTGTAGATCCCACCAAACATGGTAAAATCTCCATCCAAAGGAGGATAATTGGGATTCAATTCATTGTTAACAATCAGTTTTACATCATTCTCACCAATATGTACAAAGTTTGAGATATCAAATCTAAATGCAGTATAGCCACCTATATGCTGCCCCACAAACTGATCATTTATAAATAAATCTGCGAAAGCATTAACTCCATCAAATTGAATGAACAATGCTTTAGAGACTTGGGCCGAGTCTATACTTAACTTTTTCTTATAGATTCCTGTTCCCCTGTAATAAGCCTGATCACCAAATGCATCTTCTGCATTCCAGGTATGTGGTAAATTAACAGTTTTCCATGCTTTACCTTCCAAAGCAAATTGCCAATTTTCATTTATTGTGTAAGAATTTATTGCCTTACCAATCTGTACATGAAATGAAAGTAAGAGTAATATTAGAAGAATTCTACCCATGTTTTCTAAATCAAATCGTATTATTAATAAGTTTTAAACCAATTAAATCATCTCAAAATAAACTTATTGCACTAATCTAAATCCTGAAGGATTAATTTGCTTTTTTTTTAAAAAGCCATTTGTGAAATTTGTGCAATTCGTGGTTCTTTAAAGTATTGAAGTGGAAAGAACACACATGTCTCATTTTATTCCACCAGTATCGGTTTTGTTCTTTCCGAGATCCCATTCTCATTAAATGCTTCAATAGAGAAATAATACGGAGTATCTCGATCCAAACAACGCATGAAATGCTCATTTACCTCATAAAGCATCCAGGATTGATACATTTTGTCTGGTGCAATTCCCCAACGAATATTATATCCTTGTGCTCCTTTAACAGGTTTCCACGAAAAGGCTATATCCCGCTTGTCCTCTTGTCTGTTGATTGCAAATCCTTTAACCGACAATGGTTTCTTTCCATGTCCAAGCCCAAAGACTCTTATTTCCGACATAGCCAGATTTGCACCTGGTACTTTAATATTTTTATACCTCACATATTTGGCATCTATTGGTTGATTTAATACCATATAAGCATTAGGAGAATCCTTATAACTTTTGCTGCGATCAATTACGGTTTGCCAATTTTTGTTATCATTCGAAGCCTCAATTGTAAAACGGTGACGCAAACCTTCTACACGAGTATAAATGCCCGATTCATGATCATGAAAATTCAATTGAATGGCATAGATTTTTCCTGGTTGAGCCATCTCTATATTCACCCATTGCTTGTCATCGTTAGCATCGGCTACCCAAAATGATTTGGGGCTCTCATCCGTTAATACTTCTGATAAAATCTTTTCATCATCAGTTTTTACCACTGGCATCTCAGTAATCACATAATCATCATCAGTAGAAGTACTTTTCTTAATTTGCATTTTCGAGGATGAAACACTTGTTTTCCCCTTATAGGATAAAAGCATCCATCCACAGTGCTGACCTGCTTTAGTTGGATGATTGGGCGCATAACGAGGATAATCCCCATAATGGGTATTTGAATACATCAAATCATCTTTGTCAAAATAAGTTGGAAACATACACAAGCGTCGTTCCCAATGCGAGTTTGATGCCAATGCCATGGTAGCAAAATGCCAATATTGTCCGTTGGTCTGCTTCATAGTGATTCCATGTCCTGCTCCATTGGTAAAACCTCCGGGCTTAAAACTCATGGGATTACTTTTCATGTATTTAAATGGACCAAGAGGCGTCTCGCCAATATATACCCCATCGGCATATACATTGAATTGTGTCCCCGGAGCGGCATATTGCAGATAGTATTTTCCATTGTATTTGGTCATCGAAGCTCCTTCCATATAACCTTCCTTTAAGGTTGGATGAAAGTTATTCTCTCCAAATCTTTCCCAACCATGCTCTTCTTCAACCAAGTTGATCAATTCTTTTGTTTCACCTACAACCAGCATTCGATCATCCTTATTCAATTGCTTAACTTTTATAGGATAAACATTTGATGAGCCCCAATACAGATACGTTTTTCCATCGTCATCAATGAATAACTCCGAATCCTGAAGATTATTACTTATGGATGCAGTTGGTGTCCATTTGCCACTTTTCGGATCATCCGTATAAAGAATACTTCCATAACCTGCCGGATCACCCGCGAAATAAATCAGGGAATCTTTGTAGTTGTAGGCAGTTGGAGCATTACATCCTTCAAAGAACCATTGTTCAGGCTTAATGAAGCTCCAGTTTACCAAATCTGTAGAGTGCCAATAACCAAAGGAACGTGTGACAAACATATAATATTCACCTCGAAATTCTACTACCGCAGGATCCGCCCCCGAGCGATATGAAATATTCCGGCTCGAGTTGTACACCATATAGGTATAGTCGATATCTAAAGGATTACAATAAGTTTGAGCTATGGTTTCCTGAGCACTAAGCTGGATAGAAAAGCAACAGATTACAACTAGAAATATGTTTTTTATTGCCTGCATTTGCATTGTATTTTTATAGGTTACCTTTTCAATTTAATTATTTCGAAAATTGAAACAGCCATGGCAGCAATTCTTTTTCTTTAAAAGCTGGAGTCCAAATGCTGTGATCAAGTCCTGGGTATACTTTAAAACGGGTATTTTGATTTAACTTGTAATGTTCCTCATAAACAGATCGTGAATATTCAATTGGCACAACAGGATCTTTCTCGCCATGCACAAACCAAATTGGAATGTGGGAATAGTATCTCGCCAAATCAGCATTGTGACCTCCACAAACAATATAGGCTGCAGCATACTTGTCTGGCCATCGGTATAGGTATTCCAAACTTCCTATACCGCCCATCGAGATGCCCATTACATACATTTTATCAACATTCACCTTTTTATCAGCAACAAGCTGCTCCACCAGACTGTTTACCAATTGAGACGGCCTAGGGGCAGGATCGCTAACAGGAAATTCGAATACCATTCGATCCGGCTTTTTAAACTTCCTGCGATTGGTCCACATTACATCTTTGGGACATTGCGGAAATACCACAATAGCAGGATAATCCTTTTGGTTTTGTTTATCCCTGAAGATATGTGATCCCAGATGCATCTGACGCTTATTGTCATTTCCCCTTTCTCCTGCTCCATGTAAAAAAAGTATCAATGGATATTGCCTGGAAGAATCGTAATTCAAAGGATACATGATTTGATAATTCAAACTGTCCTTACCTTCCACAAAAACAGATTTGTGAAATTTCCCTCCTTCTTGTGCTTTACCTGTAAGTCCAACAAACAGAATAAAGATCAAGACAAAACCCTGGATACATTTCTTACTTGTCATCTGCTAATCTTTTATTTTCGTTTGAATTTGAATCCACAACAAAATCTAATTTCTTCAAGCCATTCTGAACATCTTTGTTCTTCATGAAAAGCTTCCACAACAATCCAGTTCTGTAATTCTCTATCATAACCGGAATAGGTCCCTGATCAATTGCAAGATATCGAGGTTTGCACCATTTACTGGTATGACTGTATGCATCAAACGGACCATATTTTCCTATTAATGAATCTGCCTCGGTGTATAGATATCTTAGAAACTGCATTGATTCTTTTGGAGTGTATGGGAATGAACTCAAGGCGGCTGTTGGGGCAATAACTCCCAAGTCGCTGTCGCCCGGGTGGTGACCAGAATATCCTTTCATGGAATAGCTGGATGTCAATCCCCATTGATTGGCTCCATATCCCTTAAATTCTTTAGGATTATCAACACAATACTTGTAATGAATTTTAGCATGATTCGTAGTCAATTCCACATAATCAGCATATCTATCCTTCAATCCATTAGGATTTAAGCCCAAATAAGAATAATGCGCCCAAAACAAAGGACCTATTGGGTCATCACCATGTTCGTAATAATTCAAAATGGTTGGTAGTCCATAATAAACTGTATCATTGCTGATTGCACCATTACATGTCCAACCCTCGTGGTATACTTCTGGCTGAACTGCATGCGTAGGCGATGCCGCAGCCAATATGTACATGATCAGACATTCATTATATCCACCAACCGGAAAATCCATTTCCCAATCATATTCTGGTGACCAATGCCAATACAATACATTTTCTCCTTTAGTGTACCAGTCCCATTCTACCTCATGCCACAATTTTTCAATCTCGCTTACCAGTTGTTTTTCTTCCGCATTACCATCTCTGTAATACTCTGCAACGGCTAATAATCCTTGTATCATAAAGGCGGTTTCTACCAAATCACCTCCATTGTCCTTCTTTCCAAATGGTTTTACTTTTCCTGTTTTTCCATTCAACCAATGGGGCCAGGCTCCATGAAAACGATCTGCCTGGGCAAGAAATTTCACAATTTTCTGATAACGCTTTAGGGCATCTTCCCTGCTGATAAAGCCTCTCTCAACACCAACAAGAATGGCCATTACACCGAAACCAGAACCACCAAGGGTAACAATGTGTTGATCCTTATGTGGGTAGATTCCATCCAGATGGATTCGCTCACAAGCCATTCCTGAATTTTCCTCTGCACCATCCCAAAAATATTGAAAAGTCTGATACTGAACTTTGTCTAGCAATTGTTCATCAGTCAATTTGAGATTGCCATCAGCATCTGAAGAATTTGATTTTTTTGTTGATGAAACACAAGCACTTAGCATTGTGATCGTAAGTAAATAAAGTAATATTTTGAATCGCATTGTAATGCTTTTTTTTACCAATTTATTTATAAAATGGTATTATCTGATAATTAATTTTGTTTGAATTGACTGTTCTTCAGTCCTTAGAACAAGAACATAACAACCTGACTTCAAATCTCCAACATTCACATCATGAACCGAGGACATTCGATGTATCAGTTCATTGTAAACTTGTTGACCTTGCAAATTGTATAGTTTGATAGTAACATCTTTACCTGCAAATTCGGGTAATGAAATTTTAAACTGTCCCTGGTTAGGATTAGGATATATGATCAGCTTTGATTTTTTCTCCAATTCAGGCACTGAGGTGATTCGATTGAATCCAAGTTCATACAACCCCTCCTGAACATCACTATCATTCATTACATTTTCCCATAGTAAGCCAGTTCTGTAATTCTCCAACATGATAATAATCGGTCCCTGATCAATTCCAAGGTAATCTTGTTTCACCCAGGATTTATTGTCGTTAAAGGCATCATAGAATCCAAATCGTCCAAATAATTCACTTCCCCTTTCACGATAAAAATATTTCAAAGCTTTCATCGATTCTTCAGGAGCATAAGGCATTGATGCCAAAGCGGCAGTTGGAGCAATGGTTCCATTATCATCATACAATGGTTTATGTGATGAATAACCTTTATCAGGATCATCACTTGAAGTTAAACCCCAGCATTTATCACTGTAATTTTTATGCCCTTTGGGATTATTTACAGCATAGGTGTGATGTATTTTCACAGTATTCACATGCTCTTCCCAATAATCAGCATAGGCATCATATAAATTGTGAGGATCAATTCCCAAATGTGTATAGTGAATCCAGAAAAGAGGCCCTCCATAATCAGGAGCCAATGAGATCTCATACCCGTAAAAAGAACGTGAATCAACCATTCCTCCATTATTGGCCCATCCATTGTCATATACTTCCTTATTGATGCCATAAGTTGGGGATGAAGCAGCCATGATATAAGTAATCAGACTTTCGTTCCATCCTCTAATTTTAAGGTTCTTTTCAAAACCATAATTTGGTGACCAGTGCCAGTACAGTTGATTTTCTCCATCTTTCTGATGCCAGCTCCACTCAATACCTCTCCACAATTCATCTGCTTTCTCTCTAATCTGAACCGATTTGTTATCATTACCAGAAAAGTAATTCTTTAAGGCGATTAAGGCTGATGCAACAAATGATGTTTCAACCAGGTCACCTCCATCATCTTTTGTGCTAAATGGTTGGCTGGCACCTGTATCACCATTGTACCAATGCGACCAGACTCCATGATGCCTATCACAGCTTTCCAGGAATTCAAGCATTTCCAATATGCGATCTTTAATTTCTTCTTGCGGAAGGTAAGTTCTTTCATGAGCTACAATCATGGCCATTAGTCCCATTCCTGAGGCTCCTGAAGCAACAACTGTTCCAGATGCTCTCTCTTTAGACATGCCTGAAGCCTGATCTGCACCTTCCCAAAAATATCTGAAGGTATATTGCTGAACCATATCCATAAGTTCATCATCAGAAAAATCACGAACTTCCGCTTGGCTAGTTAGCTCTTCTGACTGATTGCCGCCAGCAATTGTGTAGATACGATATTGGATTGTGCTATTTCTAGCTTTGTCAGGAATAAAGTCAAGCAAAAAATTCTCCGCAGTTTCAGCTCTTAATTCGTAGGTATTTCCGCCATCAAAAGACGCTTCGATTTTGTAATTTAAATCTTCTTGCGGAGCATTCCACATTAGCTCAACATGAGAATCGTAGCCAACTGCTTTAAATTCTGTTGCAAGTGGAATGAACTCTAAATATTCATAAGTTGTAATTTCATCGATATAAATTAATCGACTGCTGTTATTGGTTTCTGATTGATTAAAGATGATTCCCTTAGTTTGAGTAAAATCCAAATCGGAGTTTTGAGTATCATAAAAAATAACTGATAAAGGAAATCGGATTTGAGTCCACTGATTAGCGTTTACATTCTGATTGTAATCACTTAAAGGATATAATTCGGAAGCATTATCACCATTGCCACTTTTAAGATTCGCTTTTATGGCAATTCTTGGCAGTACATTAGAAGGAATATCTTCTTCTGAATATATGTAAAAAGAAATCGAATCACTGGACGTGATATCAGCTAAGCTCCATGACTTTCTATAAACCGTTGCCTTCCAATTTCCATCGGACGATGAAGTATAATTAAATTTTAATGCCGAATTTCCTCTATAAGAGCTTGTAACACAAGGAATCTTATCATTCCACTGTGGATTTCCAGGTGGATATGTATGTTCAAAAAGGCTATTCCCCAAATTATTGACATCTACAATTCCCTGATCGTAATAGGATGTTGTAGTTCCATCATCAAAAAAAACAACTTGTGATTTAGCCGTTAAGCTTGATATTAAAACTGTTATAAGCAGTAAAATTCTCATCATACAATTATTGTGATATTGGTTTGAAGGGCTAAATCCGTTATTTAATTGTCTTCAAGTTCGACAAAAAGCTTTAAACAGAGTAAATATATTTTGAAAAAAAAGGCTACTCAAACGAGTTTAAGTAGCCTTCCTGATTCATAACAATATGCTATTGTAAAAAATTCACATTGATTTCTATTCCATAGTTGCCATTACCTCAGCTTGAGTAAGAGCTTTATTATAGAATCGAAGTTCATCCATTGTACTTGCATCATATTTATGACTCCATCCATTGAAATATGGATCGCCAGACATAATCGACATGATTTCGCAATTTTCCCAGCTTACTCCTGTAATATCAGCCTGATTTACTGCTTCACCATTAATATAAACAATTGATTGCATTGCTGAAATGGTAAATGCCACATGTACCCATTCTCCATTCACATCAATTTCGCCTCCATCGTTCCAGGCATCACCTGTTCCATTTCCAACATTCAGCTTAATTCTTTGCTTTTCTTCGTTTCCTTCACGGAATAAACGGAAACCATGTTTACGGTTGTTCTGCTTATCTACTTCTTTTCCTTCATCTGGCGCACCAATTACAAGAATACCAGCACGATTAGGAGTTGCATTCACTTTGTACCAGAATGTAGCAGAAATTTCATCGCCAAGGAATCCTACAGCAGGAACAGTCAAATATGCATCTTCTGCACCCATGTACGCTTCGCGAGAATAACTATCATCAGAATAAGAAGGCATTCCTATTGTAGAAGCTGCTTGTTCAGGCAAATAATTATCATTAAATGATAAATAGAATGATTCACTATCAAGAATATCAGGAACATCAGCCATAAGAGCATTTACTTCCTCTGTTGTTAGAGCTTTATTGAAAAGTCTCAATTCATCCATCAGACTGGCATCCGATTTATGACTCCATCCATTGAAATATGGATCACCAGACATAATAGACATGATTTCGCAATCCTCCCAGCTAATTCCAGTAATATCATTCTGATTTACAGCTTCACCATTAATGTAAACAACTGAGTTTGAAGAAGAGATTGTAAATGCAACATGTACCCATTCTCCATTCACATCGATTTCGCCTCCGTCGTTCCAGGCATCACCTGTTCCATTTCCAACATTCAGCTTAATTCTTTGTTTTTCCTCATTTCCTTCACGGAATAAACGGAAACCATGCTTACGGTTATTTTGCTTGTCAACTTCCTTTCCTTCGTCAGGAGCGCCTACTACTAAAATACCTGAACGATTAGGAGTTGCATTTACTTTGTACCAGAATGCTGCAGAGAATTCATCAGAAGCAATTGCACTTACAGGAACAGTTAGGTAAGCATCTTCAGCTCCTTCATAAGCTTCTTTCATCCAACCAGCATCATTAAATAGTGGTGATCCAACCACAGATACCATATCGGTACGATAAACAAATCGACCAATATCGTCACCATCAAATGGCATGTAGAAACTTTCATTTGGTAGTGGCCCAACCATTCCTAGGTCAGTAACACGCAAGAATTTAACGCTAATAGTTGTTGTTTTGTCAGTTAAGTCGGTTGCAGTAACTGTAAGTGTATGTGCACCAACTTCAAGTGTAGGATAAAAAACATCTTTTTTTACCACCATATAATCAGTAAATGTGGTGTAACTTTCAATTTCCTGACCATCAAGCTCAACCACAACTTTCTTCATTTCAACATCATCCTCAGCTGTAAACTTAAAGGTTACCGGTGCAATCTCAAGAGAATCCTGTACCAAATCACCTTCTTGTGGATAATTAATTGTAACGACTGGTGCGGTTTCATCGGCACCTTTTGGCACTTGAGTAATTGAATCCAAATCATTGTCACAGGCAAAAGCAACACACATCAATACTCCGGCTATTAATAAATTTATATTTTTCATAGTTATTGATATTATTTATGAAATCATGTAAAAGTCAATCTTTTACACTAGATTTTTATTCCTGAATCGCATCTTTAAGAATTGGTAAAGCATCCGACTGCTCAAGTGGATATGGCATAAACACCTTATCCTCAGTAAAGCTTCTTCCTTCGTAACTTAGTTCGTCGTATTTACCCAAGCGTACCATATCGTAAAAACGAATTCCCCACTCCATAGCTAACTCAGCAAATTTTTCATCCATTACCTGATCTAATGAAACACCTGATAGGTTTCCTAAACCAGCTCTGGCTCTTATGGCATTAACAGCCTGATCTGCCGACATTCCTGTTCCTGTTGCACCGCTTACCAATGCTTCGGCATGCATCAACAATATCTCAGCATATCGAATTGCTGTATAATTCTTATTTGATCCGTAAGAAGTTCTTCCCGGAATCAATTGAACCGAAGGCAGGTAGTGTTTACCACTTGCAAACATTGCACGTGCGTAATCATTAATTACATCACCATCTCTTGTTGTATTTGAAACAAATGAAGGTAAGTTTGGATATTCACCATCTTTCTGAATTTCTGCAATTCCTCTATCAGTAAACAAAACACTTGTTTCCAAACGTACCGTTTCACCTCTGTCGAGCATGAACTTGATGAATTTGATACTTGGCTCGTAAAATCCCCAACCCGATGAAGCTCCTTCTACTGCAGGAGTCCAGTTTTGTGATCCGTAGAATGCAAATAAATGTCCAATTCTATCACCAGTACCTTCACCAAAATCTGAATATTGAAGTTCCAAAATATTCTCACTACTCAGTTTTCCAGGAGTTTTGAACAATTGGTAAAAATCATCGGCCAATTGATAAGTATTACTTGAAATAATTTCTGAAGTAGCATCGGCTACACCTTGATAGTTCTTTAATTCCAATTGAGCAATTGCCTCAACAGAAAGAGCGGTATATAAGTTTACACCTCCAGGAATATCAGTTCTGTCGGCAGGATGAGTTCTCACTAAACTTGCTTTCACCTCAGCCATTTGATCAACAATGTACTGCATTACCTCAGCCTTTGTCTTCAACTCTAAACCATATAATTCACTAGGTTGTGAAGTTTCAGGTGTCATTATGGTTCCAAACGAACGAGAGATTTGCAACAAACAGAAGGAACGTAAAACTTTTGCCTCTGCAATGTATTGATCTACCAAACTTGAGCTGATACCAGCTTCTCTGTACTTCTCAAACTCCTCAATGGCAGCATTAAATTTAAAAATATCACCATAGAAGTTTTTCCAAACAGAGTTAATCATCCAAAAACCATTATCGTATTTAAAGTCATCAATATCAGCAAATCCTTGCTGGTCTCCTTCTCCACCATGATTAACATCATCGCCACGTACCGCTACGGTTGGTATATCTTCCCAACCTCTTGAAGCCAACTCGGCATATACGCCAACAAGGACATCATACATATTTGATTCGCTCGTATAATCGATCTCTTCAACAAAAGTTCTGTTTTCAGGCAGTTCATCAAGATCATCGTGACAGGCTGTAAATACTACACCAATAGCAAATAGCAGTGTCACTATCATTGTTTTATATATCATTTTCATTATCATATCTTTATGTGTTATCCTTTTGAATATTGTTATCTGCATACTTAGAATTTAATGTTTAAACCTAAAGTATAAGTAGCAGGAATTGGATAAGTTTGTGTATCCACTCCATTAGCTATTTCCGGA
Source organism: Marinifilum caeruleilacunae (assembly GCF_013141825.1). Lineage (GTDB taxonomy): Bacteria > Bacteroidota > Bacteroidia > Bacteroidales > Marinifilaceae > Marinifilum > Marinifilum caeruleilacunae. The sequence continues at coordinate 18,139 of NZ_RZNH01000046.1, read as the reverse complement.
TTAAATCCATTATAGTCTGTAAACGTAACAGGGCGATCAGCAGTAAATATGATTTTTGCATCAGGCATGTCTACACCCCATAAAGTTTTGTTAGAGAATAAATATGATAGTTGAATATTTTGAATTCTAAAGAATGATCCATCTTCTACAAAATAATTACTCATTTTTTGGTTCCAACCCTTACGCAATCCAGCAGAAGAAACATACTTGTTAGAAGTTCCCTCACCTCTCCATAGATTTTTAGCCAAGTCGGCATCCATGTTTCCATCCGAAGTCCAAAGAATTTCACCACGCTTACGGTTCAAGATCTTGTTTCCACTTTGTCCGTAGAAACTTGCAGATAAATTCCAATTCTTATAATTCACCGAGAAATCAAATCCATAAGTTAAATCAGGGAAGTATGATCCAAGGAATACACGGTCGTTATCATCAATAACATCATCACCATTTTGATTTACATAGCGGTAATCTCCAGGAACCAAACCATTTGCAACAGCTATAGGATCAGCAGCAATTTCAGCATCGTTTTGATACACTCCATCTGTTTTCCATCCATAGAAAGACATTAATGGTTCCCCAACAGCACTTCTTTGGCGGAACTCAGCCTGTCCTGCATCAATATATGCTTGACCATATAGATCTCTTACTTCATTTTTCAGGGTAGACATGTTAAAGCCAACACTATAGCTCCAGTCATCAGAAATTTTATCATTCCAGTTTACTGCCAATTCAAATCCTGAATTTCGAATTACACCAACGTTTCGTAATGTTGAAAAGCTTGTAAAAGGTTCTTGTACTCTAATCGCAGCATTATCGGTGTCACGAACATAGTAATCAGCCTCTACTGATAGTCTTGAGTTAAACAATGTAGAAGTAATACCAAAGTTAGTTTCGGTACTAACCTCCCATTTTAGAAAAGAGTAAATATTTTGATTTACAGTTCCTGGGATCTTATTATCTCCAAGAGCAGCATCTACCACATTTGCCGTAGAAGTACCATCATTTGCAGGAACATTGTTGTTACCAAGCTCACCCCAACTTGCACGCACTTTCAGGAAATCAACGAATGGAACATCACTCATAAAATCTTCTTCCGATAGAACCCAACCAACACCTACTGTTGGAAAATATCCCCATTTTTCCTGGTAAATTGAAGTACCATCTGCTCTAAATGTACCATATAACAGATATTTATTGTCGAAACTGTAGGATACACGACCGAAATATGAAATCCCATATGATTTCGAGCCATAATCGAATACCGATCCTTCTTCAATTGTTTTAGCTTGGTTTAAGTACCATGATTTTTCATCCTGATATGGGAAATCAAGACCTTTTGCCTCAAAACCTACAAACTCATCATTTCGATAAGAATGACCTGCCATAACCGTTACGTTATGCTTGTCGAATGAATCAGTATAGGTTAAAACATTATCAATTGTTTCATTTGTATATTTTTTACTTACTCTTCGGATTGAAGCTTCTTCAGGCAGGCGTTGTGTTTGATATCCAATATCATAAGGCAATCTTACATAACGCTCTGTTAAATCAGAAACATTCTTACTATATGAGGTTTTGAAATTCAGTTTATTAGGAATAATATTGATTTTAGCATAAAAGCTAGCTAAAGTCTTCTGAATATTTAATGCATTCCTATTATAATTCATTGCAACGAATGGATTCTGAGATCCTCTGTAACCCATTGATTTAGCATTCGCCAAGTTATCTCCATCATACACTGGCATAATTGGCACAGCAAAATAGGCAGTTCTCCATGCTCCTGACTCTGGAGCGTTCTTATCGGCATCACTAAAAATTATATTACCTCCAACAGTAATTAATTCATTAACGTCGTAATCTAGCTTTGCTCTTAAGTTCAAGCGAGTGTAATCATTCGGCATATCTAAAATACCTTCCTGATCGAAATAACTTAAGCCCAAGGAGTATATCGCATTCTCAGATCCACCAGCAACATTCAAACTGTGATTTTGAATTGAAGCAGTTCGCATTACCTCATCGTACCAATTTGTATTGGTTGCAGGAACATTAGGATTGTTGTGACTTCTTCCATACTGTTGCATGGATTCGTAAACCTTTGCGATATCAGCATCAGAACCAGATTCCATAATCATTTGAGCATACTGCTCAGAATTAGCCATTTTTAATACATCTGCAGCCACTTGAACACCATAATATCCATCGTAAGTAATTGTAGCTTTCTGGTTTTTCTTTCCACTTTTAGTTTCGATTAAAACTACACCATTAGCTGCACGAACACCATATATTGCGGAAGCCGAAGCATCCTTTAACACAGACATTGATTCGATATCGGCCGAATTCAAAAAATCGATATTGTCATATAAAACACCATCTACAACAAATAATGGATTCTCGCTACCATTTCCTGGATAAGAACCTATACCTCTTACTCGAATAGTTGGAGAATCTCCAGGCGAACCATTACTAACGATTTGTACCCCAGCAACTTTTCCTTGTAAAGCCTGAACAGCTTGCCCGGCTGGAGTTTTCATTAAATCATCAGCTTTAACAGTTGTAATTGATGAGGTTAAATCTTTAACTTTCATTGTACCATAACCAACAACAACAACCTCATCCACCATCTCACTATCTTCCAATAAAGTAATATTGATTGTTGATTGTCCGTTTATTGGATGCGATTGAGTAAGCATACCAATAAAGGAATAGATCAAAGTTCCATCGATAGGAACATTAGTTAAGGCATAAGAACCATCAATTGCTGTTGAAGTACCCAAAGTTGTACCTTCCACGATAACTGTAACACCAATTAATGGTTCTCCATTAGCATCTGCAACTACACCACTAACCGAATGATTTTGAGCCATAAGTACATTAAAAGGTAGTACTAGCAGTAAAATCATAGCCAATATCCTGGTATTCTTTTTCTTAATTGCACCCATTGCTCTTGATGATTTGAACAAATGCGCAAAAACACTTTTCAGAATTTCTGTTAACATAGAGTTATTTTTTATGATTAGTATTTAGGTAATTCTACTTTAAAGACACACTTCTTTTATTATATAAGCTTAATATGTCTGTTACCATTATTAATTCGTTTTAAGCTCAAACTCGGTTTTTAGAGTATTATCAGCTGAATGAGAACCTATCCAAAGTCTAAATTTTCCTGGTTCAGCAATCAGTTGTTTATTCATTCCTAAAAATTCAACCGTATGTTTATCTATTGTAAAACTTACAGTTTTTGCTTCTCCTTTTTCCAAATGTATTTTCTTGAACCCTTTCAACTCCTTTACAGGCCTTGTAACACTAGCAGTAACGTCCTGTATGTAGAGCTGAACAACCTCTTCTCCATCATATTCTCCGGTATTTTTTACTTCTACAGTAACATTAATATTTCCATCGTTGGTAAAAGAATTTGAGCTCATTCGTAAAGATTGATACTCAAAGCTGGTATAGCTAAGTCCATATCCAAAAGGATACAAAGGTGAATTTGGTACATCTCTGTATGATGAAAGATAATCTACACCACTTCCATCAACATAAGGTCTTCCCGTATTTTTGTGATTGTAATAAATAGGAATCTGACCAATGTTGCGAGGAAATGTCATTGTAAGCTTTGCTGAAGGATTATAGTTCCCAGAAAGAACATCAGCAACTGCCATTCCTGCCATTGTTCCAGGATACCAGGCTTCTACTATTGCTTCCACATTTTCATCTTCCCAAGAAAGATCTAACGGACGACCATTGAAGAGCACAAGAACAATTGGTTTGTTTGTTTTCTTCAAAGCCTTCATTAATTTCAATTGTGGTTCAGGCAATTTAATATTTGTACGACAAGCAGCTTCTCCAGACCAATGGTAGTTTTCTCCCAATGCCAACACAATAACATCGCTATTGGCTGCAACACGCATTGCCTCTCTTAATCCTTTCATATCATCCTGATCGTCAAGACTACACCCTTTAGAATAGGAAAAGGAAACATTACTATTGGCATAACGATCTCTCATCCCTTCATATAAGGTAACACTTTCGTTTCGATCTCCTCTTATTGCCCATTCACCATTTAAGCTATTTCTTTCCTTTACCATAGGGCCAATTAGCGCCACTCTTTTCTTATTTTTTGGAGATAAAGGAAGCAGTTGATCTTTATTTTTTAGTAACACAATCGAGCGTTGCGATACTTTCAATGCTTGTTCAATATGATTCGGATTACCAACAAATTCCTTTGCTCTTTCTTCGTTCATGTATTTGTATGGATTATCAAAAAGTCCAAGCATGAATTTCATTTCCAAAATTCTTGCAGCTGCTCTGTCAACAACCGATTCTTCAACTTTTCCTTCCTTCACCAATTCTTCCAAATGTTTGGTAAAAGCCATGCTCTTCATATCCATGTCGATTCCTGCGTTTACCGCTTGCATTCCTGCCTCCTTCAAATCTTTTGCATAGCCATGATCAATCATTTCCTCGATAGCAGTATAATCGGTTACAACCATACCTTTAAAATCCCATTCATCACGCAGAATATCGGTATACAGATATTTACTTCCAGTACATGGAATTCCATCTATTTCATTAAAAGCTGTCATAAATGAACCCACTCCTGCATCAACAGCAGCCTTAAAAGGAGGAAGGTACGTTTCGCGTAAGCGATAATCCGAGATATCAACGGTATTGTAATCACGACCGGCTTCTGCTGCGCCATATGCGGCAAAGTGCTTTGCACAGGCAATCATGGTGTTGGTTTTTGCCAAATCTTTATAAGTGCTAATTCCCTGAAAGCCTTTCACTCTTGCACTTGCTATCAGACTTCCCAAATAAGGATCTTCACCTGCTCCTTCCATAACGCGTCCCCATCGAGGATCTCTTGAAATATCAATCATAGGTGCAAAGTTCCAGCTTATACCATCAGAAGTTGCTTCAATTGCAGCTGTCCTAGCACTCTTTTCCATTAAGTCCAAATCCCACGAGCACGATTCTGCCAATGGAATAGGAAAGGTTGTTTTATAACCATGAATTACATCAGCGGCAAACAATACAGGAATATTCAAGCGCGATTTTTCAATAGCGTATTCCTGAATTTGTCTTAAAGCATCTACAGAAAAAACATTGAATATACTCCCTACCAACCCTTTGTCAACATATTCACGAAAATCATCTCCAGTAGCTGGCCCAGTTAAATTTGTATGTCCAGAGAATTGAGCCATTTGCCCAACTTTTTCTTCAAGAGTCATTAATGAAAGCAAGGAATCCACCTTATTTTCAATTATCGGATCCTGGCTGTAACTCTTCCATTCTATTTTATCTTTTGTGGAATTAGATTTACATCCAACCAGTAAAGCTCCGACAACGATTACACTATAAACAAACTTATTCTTCATTATTCCTATAGCTAATTCTGTATTATAATTTCTTTAATTTTCCTAATTTATTATTACCTCTGTTTAAGATTGGAATTTCTCATTTGCCAACCGAAACCCCAAACATCAAATCAGATTGTAAGCATGCATTGTAAAAGTAAAACTGAAGTAGCCTGATACCAAAAAATTACAAACACACGAACCATACACCTCATACAAACACCACTACAACACTACAACATTTTATTTTTTAATGCTTATTTTCAATAATTTACAATTAATTATTTTGTTGTTTTTTTCTAATTTATAAACAATCTCATTTGTAGCTATTCAATGAAAATTCTATATTTGGAATATCCCATTACTCACTAACACTTCCATAATCTTGAGCAATACATCGTTTTATAAAGTCATCATTTTTATAATCTATTTGTTGATACCAATTTCCGGTATCGCAAAAGATTACAGTCCGGTAATTATATATTACCCTAGAAATGAATACCATTCCAAGAGTCAGAACTGGAGCGTAGTAACTGATAAAAAAGGGAACATATACTTTGGCAACAACGATGGATTACTCGAATTCGATGGATTTGACTGGAAATTACACAAGTATCCAAATACAGTAAATACCAGATCTCTCTATTACGATGCTGAAACAGACCGAATTTACTCTGGTCATTACGAAGAAGTTGGATTTTGGGAAAGAGATATTTATGGCAATCTTTCTTATAATAGCCTGAAAGAACAGTTTGATCAAGAATTTTTAACCAACAATAGCTTTTGGTCGATCACAAAACAGGATTCAATTGTTTATTTTCAATCATTTGCTGCAATTTTAACCTATAATGAGTCGACAAAAACGAGCAAATTACTTGCACAACAAGGTGCCTTCTTGTTCTTGGGCAAAGCAAATAAGAAGATCTATTCCAAATCCAGCGATCTGGGTTTAATCACAATCAAAAATGAATCATTCAACAGAATGGGTTCCGTTGATTCTGTTAGCAACTCTACCTTGCGATTTTATCTTGACCACCATGATGGAACACTAATAGGGAGCGCTGAAAATGGTTTATTTATCTTGAAAGATGACAAGATAAAGGAATGGAATGCAGAAAGTAATAAATTGCTAAAAACACAAAACATTAACTGTGGAGTAAAGCTAAACAATGGCGACTATGCCATTGGATCCATATCGGGCGGATTATTTATTCTGGATAAAAACGGAAATATCCTATATCAGGTTAACCAGCATAACGGACTAGAAAACAACACAGTTTTAAGCATAGCAAAAGACCAGCAGGATAATCTTTGGTTGGGTCTCGATAATGGAATTGCTCATATCATAGTCAACTCTCCCCTGCATTATAGGGTAGACAAAAAGAACATCCCCTATTCCATCTACTCCGTAATTGAACACAAAGGGTATTGTTATCTGGCCACCAACACAGGCTTACTATTTGCGAAAGCCAAAAGTGCGAAACATCTTAATTTTAGTGAACTAAAGCTAATGCCTGGTATCAATGAACATATTTGGAAATTAGATGTAATTGAAGGTGAATTATTATGCGGTTGTAACAATGGATTATATGCAATCCGCAACAACAAGGCAGTTAGTATTTCAGGAAAATCAGGAGTTACCGACTTTTCACTTACCTGGCATAATGATCAAAAATACCTGGTTGCTTCAACTTACAACGACCTTTATGTTTTTCAGTTGAATAACAAGGAGTGGGAATTTGCACATAGCGTTAAAGGTTTTTCGGGTACTTGCAGATTAATTGAAATAGACAATTATGGATTTGTTTGGTTGAGTCATGAAGTAAAAGGGCTAACCCGACTTAAACTTGATAAATCTTACAGCGAAATTTTATCTTCTAAATCCTTTGGTACCGATGATGGACTGCCAAGCGATTATCATCTGGATATTTTCAATGCAAATCAACACATTGTAATTTCTACAGATATTGGTTTGTACACGTTTGACTACATCCAGAACAAAATCGTTCCATTCAAAAAATTAAATCGAATTTTATCTTCATCTGATAGAATCAACAATATAATTTCTGAAGGAAATAATCATCTTTGGGTTGTTGGCGACAGACAAATATCTTTGGTACAAAGTGATATAGACAGTTTATATATTAAGCGAAACTATACTATTGAAGAGCACTTTAGCCTCACCGATAAGTTCCAAAGTTTAACAACTGGTGGCAGCAACACTTATTTTTGTCTTGATAATGGCTTTGCAATGGTTAATAAGGATTATCAAAAAAACGAAGTTAATGATGAACTTTTCTTTACCAGAATAGAAATTCAACAATCACCATACAAGGCCCCATTATTATTACCTCTTCAGCCCAATTCAAAAATCAATTTAAAAAAGAACCGAAGCAACATCACTTTCACATTTAACACAAAGTTTATTAAAACTTATAAGCCAATTTTTCAATACAAACTAACTCCTGAACAGAACGAATGGATTGATATAAACCAAGGCAATACTCTTAGTTTTCAACAGTTAGAATCTGGAAATTATACCCTATACCTTCGCTTTATGAATGAAGCAGGCAAATATTCTGATGAAATAAGTTACAAATTCACCATTTTGCCATTAATGCTATCCTATACATACATTCCTATTGGTTTGCTTTTAATTGTCCTATCAATTACATTGATTTCCATTGGAACATACAAGAAAAGAACCAGCAAAATAAAAGTGAAACACAGTAAGCAACTGCAAAAGAAAGAACAACAAGTAGAGGTTCTTAAAGAAGAGGTAAAAAGAAAAGAATTGGAAAATCTGGAAAACCAATTAACTATTTCTACCAACGAAATCTTAAAAAGAGATGAAGCAATTGGAGCAATTAAAAAGGAACTAACAAAAGCCTACACAGATCTGCGAGGTAGATTCCCACAGAAAAACTACAAAAAGATCCTGGAAACAATTGAATTGCAAATGATCAACAATGAAAAGGATCGTGCCAATTTCGAGCAACATTTTATGGCATCTCAAAACAGGTTCTACGATAACTTAAAGCGAGATTTTCCTAAGCTTACCACAACCGATTTGCGACTATGCGCCCTGCTGAAAATGAATTTGAGCTCAAAAGAAATTGCAAGTTATCTTAACATTGCACACAGAAGTGTAGAGGTAAGTCGATATCGTTTAAGGAAAAAACTTAATTTGGATACTGATACGAGTTTATTACACTTTCTACTTAAATACTAAGAGACAATTTTAAACATCAATTAACAAACAAGAAGTACCTAATGCTAAAACAGCTAGGTTCCATTTTTACTATAAGAATAGTTGTAAATTCATAACATCTTACAACAAATTCAAAATATCCTAAATTTAATTTATACCAGACACCTATTCGGATACCAATAAAACCTTTATTACTGATTTTTAAATACTTACTCCCGAACTCTGACTCCCTGCAGCTCTAACAAAAGGCATCATCAATTGCCAACATTCCCCATTCATTGATAAAATCGCCCCATTCGTTGATTGCATTTTTCATTCTTCGATCTACTCCATTATTTAGCTGCTGCAAATGCTTAGTAAAACGAATAATTAAAAATTTTAGCAAAATGAATGTAATCAAAGCATCGGCCATTCTATTTATGGCAATAGGAATGTTATTTAGTAGCAATTTGGTTCAGGCACAGCGCGGCGGCCAGCAAGGTCCAAAACCTATACCCAACTCTACTCAAATTAAGAAAATGATTCAGGAATTGGTTTCCACTCTCGATTTGAATGCAGATCAAAGCAAAGAAATTTCAGATTTGTATACAGCTCATTTTGAGGATGTAAAGGAGATATTTGAATCGGGCAGACCTTCGAGAAAGGAGATGGAAAATCTGAAAAAGAAATTTGAAGAAGATATAAAATCGGTACTATCAGAGGAACAGCAAGAGGAATACGAAGAGTACCTGGAAAAAAATAAATCGCAGCGAAGTGGACCGCCTCAAAGAGGTAGAAAATAAATATCATGCAGTAATCAGTTGTTCTTATCTTGATAGCTGATTACTGTTCACTGCTCACTGTATACTGATTACTAACAATTTTTAAATACTTTTACATATAGAACACTTTTACCATTCCACAATGATTACACAAAAAAGAAGCGAGAACATTACCTATGCCATTCTCTGGGCCATGGTGTTATCTCTTCCGGTATTTACATTAAAAGGTGGAAATGAATTCAATTGGAATAGAGTTGTTTTCGAATGGATTCGAACCCTTCCCTTTTTATTGATATTTGTTATCAACAACAGTTTGTTGGCTCCTAAATTATTGCTGCGAAAGAAACATGTTATGTACCTTGTTTCGATCGTTTCAATTGTATTTATATTGTCTGCATTTAATCATCTGCCCCGCATTTTGCATAGGGCTTTGTTTCAAGCGCCGGTTCCCAGGGAAAGACCAATGAAACCACCCAGGCAAATTAGTCCAAGGGATTTGCCTTTTCATGGCCCCATGAAAAAAAAACCTATGAATCCAACACCTGCAAAACCCAGGGATAAAAAACCATTATCCTATCTCATATTTGAGAACATGATTATTTCCTTTTTGGTTGTTGGGTTTAATAATGCTATTAAACTAGGCATTAAGCAGCAGAAAGAAGAATTGCTACGCGAAGAGAAAGAGAAAATGCACCTGGAAACAGAATTGTCTTTTCTTCGTCAGCAAATTAGCCCGCATTTTTTCATGAACACCTTAAATAACATTCATGCATTAATAGAAATGGATCAGGTAAAAGCACAAAAATCGGTCATAGAGCTTTCGCGATTAATGAGATACTTGTTAAAAGAATCGCAAGAGGGAATGGCTAGCATTAAGGAAGAATTTGAGTTTCTTACTTCCTATATCGATTTAATGAGTATTCGATATTCGAACAAGGTGAAGATTGATATGGACCTAAATCTCACCAATGATTCCATAAAAATACCTTCACTCCTTTTTATTTCATTGGTCGAAAATGCGTTTAAATACGGCGTAAGCTACAATCAGGAATCCTATATTTACATACTTGCTTTTCAGGAAGAAAAGAAACTAACATTCGAAGTTGCCAATAGCAAAAGCGATAAAAAAAATGTAAAATCAAGCACAGGAGTAGGTTTGGTTAACCTGCAAAAACAACTCGATTTGTTATTTGGCGAAATTCACACTTTCGATGTTATTGAAACCGAAAAAGAATACCGTGTAAAACTGATAATTCCATTACAAGATGATTAAATGTATTGCCATAGATGATGAACCTTTAGCTCTTCAACAAATATCAGGATATATTGAAAAAACTGGTTTTCTGGAACTAATCGGATGTTTCGACAATGCCATTGAAGCCCTGCAGTTTATCAATACAAACGATATTGATTTGATGTTTTTAGATATCCAAATGCCAGATTTAAATGGCATGGATTTGGCCAAATCGCTGGAAAAAAAACCGGAAATTATTTTCACTACAGCCTATAGCGAATATGCTGTTGATGGTTTTAAGGTAAATGCGCTGGATTATCTTTTAAAACCATTGGATTATGCCACATTTTTAAAGGCAGCCAACAAGGCACAAGCACATTTCGATTTGTTGGAAAAAAGCAAAACCGATCTTCAGGCCAACTCCAATCACCTGTTTATAAAATCGGAATATAAAATTATTCGTATCGAAATTGAAAATATCCTCTACATTGAAGGCATGAGAGAGTATGTTCGTATTCATCTTGACAATGCCAAGCCAATTATGTCGCTGCTTAGCATGAAGAAAATAGAACAAAAACTACCCGATGATTCTTTTATGCGTGTGCACCGCTCCTACATCGTAAATCTGAAAAAGATAAGAACCATTGAGCGCAACAGGATTATTTTCGACGATGTATATATTCCTGTAAGCGAACAATACAAAGCAAAATTTCAAAATTATATCGATAATAACTTCCTGATTTAATTCAGGTCAATACATCCATTCAAGTTCAAAGAATGCCTCCTGAAACTTTATTCAAGAGGCATTTTTTATGCCTGCACATTTCATGATACCAATTCGTTGATAAAATCACGCGATCTGTTGATTCCTTTTCGCCTTCGAACCTCTGTGTAATATTTTTGACACATACCAAACATCTGAAGAACATGAAAGTAGAATCATTCGCACCTATCCGATTGGAAGAGATGGACAAAGTACAGCTAATGAACAGAACCGATAGAAAGTTTTGGTTCCACATTTCTTACCTACCCGAACTTCTTCGAACAATAGAAGACAGCTACTACATTTTACACATTGGAGGAAAAAGTTGCCTGCCATACACAACCACTTATTTCGATACTTGTGGCAATAAAATGTTTTCGGCCCACCACAATGGCAAACTGAATCGCTTCAAGATACGCAAACGCACTTATGTTGATTCTAAAATCGCCTTTTTGGAAATTAAATTCAAGAACAACAAAGGCAGAACCGTAAAAAAGCGAATTCCCACAACATTGAATATGGATTGCTTCTCGAGTGCCGAAGGTCAATTTATCGATCAGAACACACCTTATTGCTGTAATGATTTGCAAGAATCTCTTGTGAATAAATTTACGCGTTTAACCCTGGTAAACAAGAATTTCAAAGAGCGTTGCACCATCGATTTAGACCTGCAATTTGAGATCTCAAATCAGTATGCAACGCTTGACAATTTGGTGATTGTAGAAATTAAATCAGACGGAAAATCGAAGAACTCGCCATTGGCTTTGGCCTTAGGTCAGCATAAAATTAAAGAGAGTGGCTTTAGTAAGTATTGCCTTGGAAGATCCATAACAGATCCCTTGCTCAAACGAAATGCATTCAAAGCAAAGTTAAGATCACTCGAAAAAGTGACAAATCAAGTATTCATATAAACCCCCTACAAATGATCGACTACATCAGTGTAACAGACACAATTACAAACGCGATACCAGCAGTTGAGGAAGTTGCCAACTGGGAAGAGCAATTGCGCTTCCTGGGTATCAAAATAATTAACGTAGGTGATTTTATCGAACTCATTGTTCGCTTCACATTAAACACCTCATTAATCTATTTGGTAACTCATTTTATGTATGCAAAAAATAGCAGTCGAAAAGATTTCTATTTCAGCTACCTGGCCATTGGAGTTATCGTATTCCTCCTTTGTTTCCTGCTTAATAGCGTAAAGTTAGAACTAGGTTTTGCCTTAGGTTTATTCGCCATTTTCGGTATCATCCGATACAGAACCGATGCCATCCCCATTAAAGAAATGACCTACCTGTTTATTATTATTGGCATTTCGGTAATGAATGCTCTTTCGAACAAAAAGGTAAGCTATGCCGAGCTGGTATTAACCAACGCATTAATTGTTTACGGATTATGGTACCTGGAAAAACGATTGATGTTGAAGCAGGAGAAATCGATTAAACTGATTTATGAGAAAATCGAAAATGTAAACTCAGAAAATCACGAAGCCATGATGATCGACTTCCAGGAAAGAACCGGAATCAACATTAGCAGGTTCGAAATTGAGAAGATCGATTTTCTAAGAGATGTTGCCGAAATCACCCTCTTCTACAATGTGAACGGACAGAAATAATAAATCATTCAAGAAAGTGAAGAAACATGCATATCAATAAATCCTACTACATTTTATTCCTGATGTTTTTCTGTTGCTTTAGTGCATTAGCCCAGGAAACAGAAAATGAAACTGAAACCAGAACTTCGTTCACGCTTAGTACAAAGCCTGTTAAAAACCTAAGGCTTAGCTTTAGCCCTGAATTGCGATTTGATGAAAACTTTTCGCTCGACAAATATTTCCTGGAAGGAAAAGCCAGGTACAAAGTCAGCAAGCATTTGTCCTTCGATGCCGGATACCGATTCTACGCTAACGAACGAGACAATAAAGACACAGAATACTACAGTCGTTACGAATTGGGGACCAAGTTGGAAAGATGGATCTGGAGAATCGAATCCTCATTAAAAGTAAGCTATACCAATAATTCCGACGACGATGAAGATGGCAAGTTTTTGCGATACAGGGCAAAATTGAAATACGACATTAAAAAGTGCAAATTCACACCTTACCTGGGTGCCGAAGCATTTCACCAGCTGAATGAAAGCGACTTGCACAAAATGAGATATTTTGTTGGTGTTGACTACAAACTACGAAAGAAAAACTTTCTGTGCTTCAACTACAAGTTCGACTATTTTATGAACGAGTATAAAAACAAGCACATTCTAAGCATTGGGTACAAATTGAAATTTTAAAATTATTCTATCATGACAAAGTATTATACATTCTTACTGATATTTGGTGCAAGCCTGTTTTTTGCTTGCCGCAGCGATGAAAACATTACAGAAAGCACCGAAGAAGAAGAAGAAGAAGAAGAGGAAGAAGTGATTGTTGATACAGAAACTTATCCCGACTGGACAGAGGCGACACATAGCAATGATGCCGAATTGAACTACGATATTGTATTCAATCAGAATGAAGTGCTTCGATTCGATATTAAAATCGATTCGGATGATTGGTCGGACATGCAGTCGGATTTGGCTTCGAACCTGGGAAGCTCGAGACCAGGACAGCAGAACACCTCCGATTTCGATCCGATTTGGGTGCCTTGCTCATTTACATTTAACGATACAGAATGGTATCATGTAGGGGTGCGATTTAAAGGGAATTCCTCTTTACAATCAGCTTATCAATCGGGGAACAATAAGCTCTCTTTTAAATTGGATTTTGATGAGTTCGAAGACGATTATCCATCGCTAAAAAACCAACGTTTCTACGGATTTAAACAATTGAACCTGAACAACAATTTTGATGACGAATCCTTAATGCGCGAGAAAGTTGGGGCCGACCTGTTTCGCGAGTTTGGTTTGGCATCGGCAAATACTGCCTTCTGCGTAGTTTATGTTGACAAGGGTTCGGGATCACAATATTACGGGGTTTACACTTTGGTTGAAGAGGTTGACGACACAGTAATTGAAACCCAGTTTAGCGAAGGAACGGGCAACCTGTACAAGCCCGATGGCGATGCTGCAAGTTTTGCCCAAAATACCTACGACGAAGGCGAAATGGAAAAGAAAACCAACGAAGAGGAAGGCGATTACTCGGATGTAAGAGCATTGTACGACATGATTAACAGCAGCAACAGAAGCAGCAATATTGCCCTCTGGAAAACAAATTTGGAAGCCGTATTCGATGTAGATGGATTTTTAAAATGGCTGGCCGCCAATACAGTCATTCAAAACTGGGATACTTATGGCAATATGACCCACAACTACTACCTGTACAACAATCCGGATACCAAGCTGTTAACATGGATTCCCTGGGATAATAATGAAGCCTTTCAATACGGAAAACAATCGGGTGCATTAAGCTTATCGCTTAGCGAAGTAGGATCGGCTTGGCCATTAATTAGCTACATTGTTGCCGATGATGAGTACAGGCAAGTTTACGATGATTACCTGCAAAGCTTTGTAAACGAAGTGTTTATTCCTGCAAAAATGAGCGAAACTTATACAAACCATTATAAGCTGATTAGAGAACATGCCTATGCCGAAGTATCGGGTTATTCATACATTAGCAACGATTCTCAGTTCGATCAGGCAGTGGAAACTTTACAATCGCACGCCCAATCGAGAAAAGATGCGGTTGATTCTTATCTGAATTAAGCCACAATTTGATTTCAAAAAAACAATAAGGCATTCTGCAATAAATGGAATGCCTTATTGTTTTTGCACCAATTATAATTCCTCTGAAAACAGCTGCGCGTGAAACATCGCACCAGCAGACATTTCAAACTCATGTTAGCTGGGTGTTGCTGTTTATTACGCTTCAATTTTATTGTTTGGAATTTAGTTTTCTCGAAGCTTCATCTCCTCGTAAGTAGGATAATCTGTAAATCCTTCTTCTCCGCCACCGTAAAAAGTGGAATGACTCTCGGAATGTAATTCGGTCAATTCATAATCCTTTTTGAATCGATTTACCAAATCGGGATTGGTGATAAAAGGCTGACCATAGGCTACCATATCGGCAAAACCCCTCGCTGCCGCACGAATCCTTTCGTGTGGCCTCTACCAAATCCAAATTGCCCCTTAAAATTTCTTTTTCACACTCCCGCTAAGGCAACTTACAGCCCACACTCTGCTATACAACAGACCTTACAATCCAAAGAACTAGCCACCAACACTCTGCAAATGGCTTCTGGTTTCTTTTTGCAATAACAAATCATAGGCTTATTGCTATTAGGAAAGTTTTTATTCTTCTAATAAAACTTTCTTAGCACATACTTTTTTTCCTCTTCAATATAATAACCCAAAACATAAAAATTATTTACTTTAAAAAAGGTTTGCGTGGAAGGAGGTGTTTCGATATTATTGGCAAATTTCATTAATTTATCGAAAGGATTTTTGGCCGGAATTCCTTGTAAATGTTCTAAACTGTTTCGATCTAAAAGACTTTTAAAATAGACAGAACGACTATTTGCATATGACGAGTACGAATACATTGTATGATTTGGAACTGCCATATACTTGCCTCCAGAAGCTAAAGGTACAGCCAAAGCTCCAAACAAACCTGCAAGCAAAACATCCCCAGTTGATGGCGAAACATGCTCATTAATACCACCAACGGTAAGCTGTAGTATATCCTTGTTGGGATAAACACTTATACCTATAGCTCCAGAAAGTAATTTGCGTAATACTTGCTTTGTTTTTTCCAGTTCTTTTTCTCTGCCTCCTGCACCTGAACCAACTGCCTGAATTAAAGATGAATTTTTAAAATCTATATCTTGCGCATTTCCTACTCGATACTCCTTCAAAATTTGTTCAGTCTTGAAATCCTGAATTCTGAGACATAACTCATTCTTACTAACTTTTAATTGAAATAACTTATTATCATACAGATAGGAATTTGATAAAACCCTCGTATTATTCACATCCCCTCCATGTGTAAATGTTTTTGTCTCTAATGAAAAACTCTCTAAATCAATGCTAACAATCAATGTCATGTCATCATCATCATCAAATGTTAATAACATCTTATCCTCATGACAGTATATTTTTTTATCGTTTGAAGTTATATCCAAAGGATTAGGATCACCGTTTACAATCTTCTCAAAATTAGAATCAATAACAGGTTCTGGAGTATCGTATAAATCATCTAAAATTACATTCGAATTGATTTTATTAGGCAATATATTGCTAAAATCATGTTCGACACAGATCTTCATCTCACAATCTTCAAACACACGTAGCTTATAAATTGATGCAGTGAATATTCTACTTAATACATAAAACTTGTTTTTATAGCATATCGCTTCCAGATACTCCTCTTTGCTAAGTTTTATTGGTACTTTTTTCTCTTCACTTACTTCTTTATTATAATTAACTGTTTTTACAAGAAACTCTTTATTTCTTTTATTTGTAAAGAATAAGTTGTAGTTGTCGTTTTCAATTGTATGCCCCAAAAGATGCTTATACTTACCATTAGGGCGCTTACATCTATATGATTTGATAAAATCAAATGCCTGGTTATAAACTTGTACATTAATTGTGTCATTATCCATTAAAAATAACACTATATCTCCACTCTCCTGATTTACGATAGGATACACTTCTCGCTTATCCGATAAATAAGTTCGCAGTTTAATTTCCTGTTCATTTAAAATTTCTTGAGCAAAAGAGGTTACAGAGGTTAAGACTAAAGCGATAGTTAGAATATAAAATTTCATGTATTAATTAAGCTTGTTTAAATGATTATTTTTCTAGCCATAAAGCCGCAGAATTATGGCAATTGCGTACTTTCTGTACTCACTATATTTCCTTTATTTTCTTCGAAAACTGGTACGAGTGAAACTCTCGCACCAGCAGATAGTGCAAACTCGCGCCATCCGGTGTTATTTTAAAATGTTAGAACCATATGAATCGTAATAACATAATGGGAATTTGAAACTTCATTAATCCCTGAGTAAATCACATAATTAGTCTTTTTTACACTTCGTATTTTATAAAAGTTAATGAAACCACCACAGGGAGCTTTAGAGTATATTCCTAGCCCTAAAAAATCTTTGTATTCATCATACTTATTTTCAATATTACCTCCTAAAAACTGACTATCTATAATTTTATTAAACTCAATTTTCAAATTATCCTCTCCCAAAATAATTTCTCTGGTTTTCTTGTCTTTGAGATTATCAAAAACAAATTCATTTGGACTAAATTGCTTTATGATTTTCATGGTTAAAAATTATTTTAATGGAACTCCCGGTAAAAATTTTATTTTTGGTTCAAAATTCAATATTTGAAATTGTTCTAACCCACCTCTTTTACCAAACGCACCAAGAGTTCTAGATCTTTGCAATGTTACTCCTTCAGGCACTATAACTTCTTGTATAAAAGTAGCTCTATTAGTTTTTGGTAAAGCTAATCCATGTCTTGCGTAAGAGCTTGATTTAGGCGGGACTTTCGTAAGAAAAGCTCCTCCATTGGGATTACTTGAAAAAACTCTATAGTATTTGGTGGGTTCTTTCGTTGTAAATGATACAATTTTTCCTCCAGCATTTGGCACCATTCCTTGAGGTAGCGCTTGTAAACTCGTATTAGCAGTAACTTTTTTACCCCCAGATGGTCCGAGTTTGTATCGGCCGCTGGCGCGAGCTCAATGTCATTAAGTTAAGGTTATTTCACAAAGCATCACGCTGATTTTTAGTAACCTTTGGTTTGACTCTATTTCTGTATTTATCTTTATGCCGATTAAAATTACGATTCGGTCTTATTGGAATTAAATTCTTA
>NZ_RZNH01000204.1 GCF_013141825.1 Marinifilum caeruleilacunae | reverse complement strand
CTTCTCGTCAACCAAGAAAACAGCATGTCTTGAACTGTTTGGTGCAAAACGAACCCGGTGTCTTGTCCAGAGTCTCGGGTACGTTAGCTGCCAGAGGCTTTAACATCGATTCGTTGGTCGTGTGCAACACCGAGGTCAAAGACCTAAGTAGAATGACCATTGTTTTGCAAGGGCAAGATGGCGTAGTCGAACAAGCACGCAGACAAATCGAAGACTTGGTCCCCGTCTACGCCGTCCTAGACTATACCAATTCTGAGATCATCAAAAGAGAGCTAGTTATGGCTCGAATTAGCTTGCTAGGCACCGAATACTTCGAAGACCTACTATTGCACCACCACACTTCCACCAATGCTGGCG
>NZ_RZNH01000203.1 GCF_013141825.1 Marinifilum caeruleilacunae | reverse complement strand
GATATCACAGCGTTGTCTCTTATTGGCCTAACTTGAAAAAAATGTATAAGGATAAACCAATCACCAATACTGCAGAATTTACCGCTAGAATAGACGTAATGAATTCTTGGCTGAACTTTAAAACGAACTTAACGTTGAGGAGGCAAGAGTTGGACGACTGGATAAATCGATTTAGCCCAATCTCTTCTAGCGACAATTGCCAAGAGGATTTTGATGGTGTGCCCCAATGGAACTGCAAAATGAAGATTCTTGCAGAACAATTGATGAAGGAAAAGAACATCGAGTCTATATTCCAAAAAAAAATTTTCTATCCGCTATCACCTTGGATGTTCAAACTGAAACTACATTTTATAGTCTA
>NZ_RZNH01000202.1 GCF_013141825.1 Marinifilum caeruleilacunae | reverse complement strand
GACCAGTTAGCCTATTGGGCCGTAACTGTTATTACGCAGATTGTTGAATACATTCCCTTAATTGGAAAACACCTGGCCTACTTGCTTCGTGGCAGCGATACCGTAGATGGAAATACATTGATCAACTTTTACACCCTGCATACCGGAATTATTCCATTGCTATTTGTTGTGTTGATGAGTGTGCATTTCTGGTTGGTTCGAAAAGCTGGTGGAGTTGCTTTGCCTAAAGCAGATGATAAACAAAAGGTAGATGTGATTCCAAACCTGCTGTGGAAAGAGATTATGGTAGCCAGTATTTTAATTGGCGGACTTTTCCTGGTATCCGTATTCTACGAAGCTCCACTTTTGGATCAGGCAAA
>NZ_RZNH01000201.1 GCF_013141825.1 Marinifilum caeruleilacunae | reverse complement strand
AAGTAAGCTCCCAATGTTTATCAATTATCCCTCATACCTCTTCCTCAAAATCATAAACAATCAAACACATCATATACAATCTGTGTCCTGATCAATTTCCATCTTTTAGACACTGATTTTTAGGATTTTTAATGATTAAATATGATTTTGTCCTTGTCTTTCGAATAACCTTTCTTAGAAATCTCCTACAATACAATCATCGTAATAAACCTATATATTTTAAATTAAGAAAGCTTCAATTAATCTTTAAGTAAGCTCCCAATGTTTATCAATTATCCCTCATACCTCTTCCTCAAAATCATAAACAATCAAACACATCATATACAATCTGTGTCCTGATCAATTTCCATCTTTTAGAC
>NZ_RZNH01000045.1 GCF_013141825.1 Marinifilum caeruleilacunae | reverse complement strand
GGTAGGTCATTTCCCCTTCTTCAACTTGACGTACAACTGACAATTTAAAGGATAAATTATAATTTCGTTGGGTACGCCTTGCTACAGTCTTTCTCAATATTTTCATAAATAAGTCGATTTACTGTCAACTTATTTCAGGACGGGACACATTAATATAAAAAGGGGCGAATCATAAGATTCGCCCCTTTCTTCTATGAAGAAAAGTACTTACGCTTTAAATTCTTCCACTTTAAATTTCAATTTCTCCAAAGCTTTTTTCAAGTTTTCCTTGCTTGTTTTATCTGCTTTGTAAGTAATGGTTACTTTCTGTGCTTTAAAGTCAACATTTAACTTTTTTACCCCTTTTTCGAAAGGAATGTTCTTTTCAATTTTTCCAGCACAACCCATGCAGTCCATTTCCACTTTGAAAACTACCGTTTCTACCTTTTTTGCATCCTTGTTTCCAGCATAAGATAGAGTAGAGCATAGTACAATACTTAGCACTAGTAATGTACTTTTTAAGATCTTAAATAATTTGTTCATGTTGTTTATTTTTATTGGTTAGGTGTTATCGTTTTTATTCAATTGTGAATCTTAATCCGACATAAAATTTTCTTTCCTGAATTGGTCCCCATATCATCGAAGCATCGAAATACTCGCCAAATGGGTCTTCTGCAGCGATAATTGGCTTATCCTGTGTGTAATTGCCCAGGTTTTCAACTCCTACATAAATTTCCCAGATTTTAAAGCGTCTGGTAACCTGTGCATTCATCACGGCATATACCGGCGACTTTTCTCTTCTTTGGAACTCACTTGGATTTTCCTGGGTCGAAGGAATTCTCATATCACCATTTAGCTGGGTAGTGAAATCGAATTGCCATTTGTTAAAGTTGGTTGCATATGAAGTTGTAATTAAACCTTTAAAGCGATTTACATAGGGAACTTTCTGGAATTTGTTGTTAATATCAGCCTTTACATCAGAGAAGCGAATGGCAGTTACAACATCGAACCTGTCTACAGGAGCAAATTTTAACTCCACCTGGTAGTTGTTTGCCCAAGATTTTCCATCCAGGTTATAGAATCGAACCCTGTCAACGCTATTGTCCAAATCAGTAATAATCTGGTTATCGAATACAGTATGATAGAAATCGGCCGAAAGGGTAAAACCTCTTCCAAACAGATCAAAATACTGGGTTAAGCTCAAGCCGAAGTTCCAGGCTTTTTCTTGTTTTAACTCTTCAGTAATTTCGATTGATCTGCTTGATGCCAAAAGAAAGCTATTTTCTGCAATTGGATTGGATGTTCTTCTCCCACTACCTACTGCCAGGCGGGCGGTAGTTTTTGGTGCAAACTGATATCTGAAATGCAAACGTGGGGTTACAAAACCACCGTAAATATTGTGGTCGTCGTAACGTAATCCTGTTTGTAATGTGATGTTATCGTTTGGTAACCAGCTGTATTCAGCATAAATGCCAGCCACCTTTTCAGTTCGGTTTGTACCTAGGTTATCGCCGCTTAGGTAATCCTGAAAATCATCGTAAATGTAAGATAAACCTGCAGTGTATTTGTGCTTTAAGTTGCCAATATACGATTGATACAAAAGGTTGGCATAGAAGTATTTCTGCTCGGCATCGTAATTTCTTAAGCCATAGAATGAATTTTGCTCATGTGAGGCAAAATTGGTGATTAATGCAATACTTCTGTCCTCGTCATTGGGAAGGATGTAACCAAACTTGGCAAATGCCTCATATCTTCTTGTGTCAATATCAATACGATAAGCATTGTTCATGTCGTTGGTTTGATCTTCCTTGTAATCTTTTTGCCCTCCAATTCTTCTTTCGTCGATGAATTTTCCACCAAATTGAATCTTAAAGTTTTTACTTGCATCCCAGTTCCAACGGTTGATGAAATTGTACTGAGTTACCATTGGATCATCCAGAAAATGATCGTGATTGTGATCAATTTCGCGATCGTTATCTTGTCCGTGAGCCAGGATAGATGTGCTAAGTCGTGGCGAAAGTTTTGCCGAAGCAATCAGGTTTACTTCTGCCATTCCCATACTGTTGGCAAAAGTATTCAGGTAAAATTTTGGAGAACTTTGTGGACGAAGGTAATTGATATTGATTTGCCCTGTAATCGACTCATATCCATTAATAACCGATCCAACGCCTTTCGAAACCTGAATGGATTCCATCCATGGTCCCGGAACATATACCATACCATAAACCGATGCCAGACCTTTAAAATTGGGATTCTTTTCCGTCATCATTTCGATGTACTTTCCGGTTAAACCAAGCAGTTTAATCGATTTTGCACCTGTTGCTGCATCGGCATACGAAACATCGACCGATGCGTTGGTTTCAAAACTTTCGGAAAGGTTACAACATGCAGCCTTACACAGTTCTGCTCCGGTTATACTCTGCGATTGAATTGGATTGTCACGGTCGAGTATCGTTCCTAGCTTTCTTTCTGCAACAATTACTTCGTTTAGTTCGATATTAGGGTCGAGCTGAATCAGCAATTCCTGATTATTGAATTCATTGATGTTTACTTCCTTGGTTTTATATCCAACAAACTGGATAACAAGGGTTTTAGATTCGTTGATTTCATCGATGGTAAAATTACCGTCCATATTCGCAGCTGTTCCAATACTGGTGTTTTTCCAGAAAATTGATGCTCCTGCCAAGGGTACAAATTCACCTGAACTTTGATTTTCGACAATTTTACCCTTGATCACTTTGCCTTTTGCCGATGAAACAAATGGAATAAATAAGAGAATAAATATTATGATTTTAATCTTCATGATAAGATAATTCGGTTGTGCTGCTGCTACTAGAATTAACAACAAGCATTATAGTGTTTGTAATTAAGATTTTACACGCGTAACGCTACACAATAACAAGAATGTTTGTATTGCGCAAATACCAATAAGTGTAAAGGATATCAACAAATAAAAGTGCACAGTTTGTTCCTGTCAACCCGAATATAGTCATCAGGATAATCATCGATATAAATGGTTTCGGATGGTGATACCATTGATGATTTATATGTGCTTAAGGTGTTAATAACAAACAAAAGTGTTTCAAGGGCTAAAGGAGCCTTGCTTGTTTCTGTTATTGTAGTATTGGGATTGGTTTTTAGATAAACCAAATCGTAATCACAGCAAATTACCGAATCTAAATCGGCAGTTTCAGGATGATGCTTTTTGTCATGATCATCTTGATTGCAACAACAATGACAATCTTTACTATCACTGCAATCGGCATCGGCTGTAAGATGAATTTCGGAATGATCGCAAGAGAAACAGCTATGCTTGATAAAATGCACACCACAAAATCCCGTAAGGTAAAAACCCAACAGAAGCATTGTAACAATATTTCGAAGCATTTTTTTCATCTCAGTTTTTCCGATACAAAAGTAGTTACTTTTTTATTCTTTACGATATTAAGACAGCTAAAGATTTAAAATGGGTGAAAAGAAATTGGATTTTTTTGTTAAAAAATAGTTAATTGCCTGAAAGATAATAAAAACGGATACAAAATTAATTGTATCCGTTTCTCTGTTGTTAGGTCCTAATTTAATGCCAACCCGTAATCATGCTCTTAAAATTGCTGCTAATGGATGCTCCTATGGTACACACATAGATGTGTATGAACAAAAATAGTGACAGGATAAAGCCTATTATTACATGAATAAGAGCAGTGATTAGGATTCCACTCAAACCAAATATTTGCGGAATGATAATTTCAGGAAATAGCAATGCAAATCCGCTGGCTATAATAATTGGAAATCCAATGTACATTGCTGTTGAATAGATAAAACGCTGTAAGGGATTGAATTTATTTTCAACAGAAATATCAAATGGAGGATCCTGTTTTTTAAACATCCCGAAAAGGTAGAAAACCGATTGATCGTACAATCTTTTAAACAATCCTTTTGTTTTCATTTTGTATTGTTTTCCATTGGATGTAAACAGGTTTCCAATGATAAAGATCAAATAGTTGATACTGATTAGGATACCGAAGATATTGTGTAATTGAACCGACAGCTCAAAAGAAATTAAAAATGGATTATCGGGATTGGAATACTGCATACTGATGCCCGTAAGCAATAGTACAATAAAAAACACAGCATTTAACCAATGCCAAATTCTAATCCATATCGGGTACAAGTATAGTTTTTCGTCTGCCATAGTTATTTGCGTTTAAGAATACGAATAAGAGCGTGAGTAAAAATTCCAATTAAAACCAAGCCAAAAATCACAACGCTTAAAATATTGAGATATTGATTTCGATTTGCCCCAATTACATAGGAATCGTTAAGAATAACGGCATTCAAAAAACCGCCTCCTTTTCTCGATTCAAGACTTTTATAACGGTACAAACTAGCCATTAAATGAGAATTTGCCGAATGGCATGAAGTACATTCTCTAATGGCGCTGTCTCTTGGCATTACAACATGGCTAACCAGCAAACTATCCGATAATTGAGTATGACATTCGATACACCTTACACTTTTAAAATGCAGTTCCTGGTTTGGAAGCCAATCGTGCGATTGCAAAATGTTGATATTTTCCCTTTCGGTTAGCAATTCGTATTTGCTAACATCGGCATGACAGGAAAGGCAGATGTTATTGTCGTAGCGAACAGTTTCGATGATATTTTCGCCAACGCGTGCCTGTGTTTTATAAGTGTGTGGATTGTGACAACTCCAGCAAGTGAAAGCATCTGGTGAGCGATTGTAGTGCATACTTTCGTAAAAGGCTTCTTCAATGGCTTCGAAATGAAACTTTGCATATTCCGGATCGCCGCCATGACAATCGTTACAGGCATACATTAATTCCATTCTAAGCTGACCGGGATGCGGAAATGTTTCGTACTCTGGAGAGTGACAATCGGTACATTTAAACATACCATGATTTGATTGTGCGTAGGCGAGCGTATCAATCATTCGGTTCGCACACATCGACTCTTTTATCTCCATTCCAAAATCTTCATTCATGTACTTAAATGTTGTATGACCATGACATTTAAGACAGGAATGGTTTTTATTGGCCTCTTTCTCTTGAGCATTTACCAGTATGCCTGCTAAAAATAAAGAGCAAACCAAGAGTAGCTTTAATAGTTTCATATGGGTTGAGCTTTGTTAGTGATATTCTGATTTTTGGATTTACCAAAAAAGGGTATTGTAATAGAACGAATACCCTTTTTTTATTCAATCACGATTACCTTATTTCTTAAATGTTCTCATGTAATTAATAACGGCCCATTGATCTTTTTTGCTTGGAATTTTCTTCTCGTAATTCGGCATCTCATCTCTACCAATTATCGATTTGTAGTACAATTCTCCATCGCTTTGAGCGTGAAATTCTGCACTTGAAAAATCACCTGGGAAGGTCTTAAGTCTTGCAGCTTTAGGTCCATCTCCCAATCCGGTATTACCATGGCAAGAGCGGCAATGCTTCATGTAAACCATTTTCCCTTTGTTGATACTTGCTTTGTCGTTAGCCAAAGGATTTTCCATGTTTTTGTACTCAGCAGGGATTTCCCATGGAGCTGCCTTTTTTTGTTGAACGGTAAAAGAAAAGCCAACTATTGCAATGGCAACTAAGATAAAAATCTTGAAAGTTTTCATAACTAAATATTTTAAAATAAGGGACTTTAGAATCTAACTAAGATATTAAATCCAACCAGAAAATCCCCATCACCAATTTTGTTTTTATTGTATAAAGTATTCCTTTGTGGGGTTATTCCCTCATAGTTCGACATAAATACCTGGAATACATGAGTACTAGTACCAATTTCTATACCAAAAGATAAATTTGCTTCCGGATCGTTCTCATCCGAATCATATTCTCTCATGTCATCGATATTTAAAGGCTGATCGTACTCGAAGAATACCGACATTGAAGGACTTACCTTTGCACGGCCTGCCAATGAAAGGGCAAACTTATCATGCTCAACCAAAGTATCTGTTTTATTGAAATGAGTGAAACTAGGGCCAAATTGCAAGGAAATATTATCGTTGAATTTATGAGCAATCAATACTTGAGAAAAATAGGCCAGTCGATCCGAAAATGCGTAATCATTTCCAAATACCTCTTCATCCTGCGAGTTAATGGCAAGATTTGCATAAAGGGCTACTGATACGGGTATTGAATTCGATTCGGTTTGTGTAAACACTCTATACTTACCATGAAACTCCTGTAGCTTAAAATCTTTTGTATAGCCATATCCAATCATAAATTTTTCGGTAATCCCGTAATTGATCCCCATACGGATATTAGAGCTCGAATAAATCCCGAAAACATCTTCCAGTCCATTTTCGATCAATCCAAATCTGTGCTGAATATGTAGCTCAAATTCACCTGCGAATGGGGTTACTACAGTTTGAGTTTCGGCAAGTAATCCTGTTTCGAATGTTCCGCTCACCGGATCATTAGCGAATTCATCGGTTTGTGCAATGGTTTGAAGAGAACTACCTAAAATCAGTAAAAAAACAAAGAGTCCGGCTATAGACCCGAATATGCTAATGTTCTTAGCTTTTTTGTGATGATATTTTGTACACATAGTTTGTAGTTTTTAGTCGTTATTAGCACCTCTGGTTATCCATTCAAGAATCAACTGCTTTTCAGCCTGACTCGCAGAACCATGTCCTCCATTTACAGTTTCGTATAATTCGCTGGAGGAAGGATTATCCGTGTCGATATAACCTCCGTTGATTAAAGCGTTGTAGGCATTTGCTTCTCTCAAGTCTAGTTTTATCGAACCATCGTGACATTCTACACACTTTGCAGTAAAAATTGGGAGAATGTCTCCGCTAAATGTAACTTCCTGATCAGGTGGAATAACAACTTCGTCGAACTCTATTGTGTCGTACTCACAAGAGACAAAGCAGAGCAGTGTCGCTAAAATCGTTATAAGATGTACAAATTTGCTCTTTTGCATGGTATTAAGATTTTAGATTATAACTGTTTTAGGTTAATAAGGGCTTTTCACTCTCTTCTAAAGGTAAAGATTTGCCATGTCTACAGCCATTCTAAGATGACGAGATATCTTTCATGAGAAAAAGGAATTTGTCTAATTCAGATCGATATTTATCAACAAATAACTAGGCTTATACCTGTTAATTTTCTATATTTAAGTGACCTAGATAAACAATTTGAAAAAATCCCCTTAACCTCTGACTTAAGCTATGGCAAAATTTACTAAAACCGATCATTGCATAAATTGTTTGGATTGCAACAAAAATTTACCCCTGTTACAATTATTATCACCCTCCGAATTAGAAGAACTTAATGCAAGTCGCTTTGAGGTAAAATTCAAAGCTGGAGAAACCATTTTTAAACAAGGAACTTCGGCCACACATTTGCTGATACTCACCTCAGGCTTGGCCAAATTCTATGTAGAAGGTGTGCAGGAAAAACAGCTCATTATCAAAATAATTAAGCCATGGGAAATTGTAGGGCAGGCATCCTTGTATTTCGACAATCGTCACCATTATTCGGTGGCAGCATTGGTCGACTGCACTGCATGCTTTATTGAAATTGAATCCTTCAAGAAAATGATCAGACAAAACTCCGATTTTGCGGAAGAATTTATTAAGAAATGTACTCAAAAAGGAATATATTCATTTGAAAAAATGGTGAGTCTGTCGCAAAAGCAAATGCATGGCAGAATTGCTGATGGCTTGCTTTATCTTTCCGATCGAATTTACGAAAGCGATAGTTTTTTATTACACCTTTCACGACAGGATATTGCAGATCTGACTGGCATGTCGAAAGATAGTGCAATAAGAATTTTAAAAGAGTTCCATCACGAGGGTATCATTGAATTGGATGGGAGGAAACTTAATATCATTAATTCTGAACAACTGGAAAGAATTAGCGAAACAGGATAAAAAAAATGCGAGCCTTTGCTCGCGTTTTTTATGCTTTTAATTCCAATAGGTTTTTATCGATAACCTCACGGTTTAAACTTTTACCAATAATTACAATTTTCGATTCTCTTTTTTCATCTTGTTCCCAGGCTTTTCCAACTGTAGCTTGTATTTGGGTGTGAACCGATTGTAGAATGATTTTGTTGTCAACTCCTGCCAAATTCAATATTCCTTTTACCCGGTAAATGGTATCCTGGTTGAATTGTAAGAAGGCGTCCAGCCACATCCCAATTTTCATCTGGTCCAAAGGATCCTCACAAGTGAATAGCATGCTCTGAATTCCATGGATGTTTTCTGAATGATTGATTTTGCTGCTCTCCAATCCCAGTATATGCTGAAATACTTTATCGGGCTGATATGAAAAACGATCGAGCAATTGAATTTCCTCTACTTTTGAGTACTGGCAACGAACAATTTCAGCATGACTGTTGTGCTCCTTTAGCAATTGAATGTTTTGATCAGCTTCGCTTGCACTCACCAAATCCAATTTGTTGAGTAGTATCACATCGGCAATGGCAATTTGTTTTGAAAGCACTTCCTCTTTTTGCAAATCTGAGCTTAAACTATGTGCATCTGTCAGACAAATTACACTATCCAAAACAAATTGATTTTTAATTAAGGGATCGCTGATAAATGAAGCCAAAATACTGCCAGGATCGGCAATTCCAGTTGTTTCAATAAGCAAGTGGTTGAAATCATGCTTCGATTCAATCAACTTCTGAAGTACCACAAAAAGTTCCTGGTTCAGGTTACAGCAAATGCATCCATTGCTTAGCTCAAAAATATCTTCTGATTGTATGTTTTCAACCAAACTCGAGTCGATATTCTCTTCGCCAAACTCATTTTCGATAATGGCGAATTTCTTCTCCTTGTAATCGGCAATAAAATGGTTGAGCAGGCTGGTTTTGCCAGCACCTAAAAAACCTGTAATTACAGTAACCGGTATCTTATTCATGCTTCTTAAAACTTCTCCCAGTGTACGATTTCATCTAATGTTTTGCGCTTTTTAGCAGGAATTTTATCATCATTTGGATAGCCTAATGATAAAATGGCAATTGGCTCAATATGTTCTGGCAACTGAAAATACTCACGGCACTTTTCTACATAGAAATTACAAATCCAGCAGGTTCCCAGCCCCAGTTCTGTGGCTTGTAAAGTCATGTGGTCGATGGCAATGGCTGCATCTACATCGGTATGATCTTTTCCATCTTCCTTTCTTTTCCATGCTGCCTGGTGATCGCCACAGATAATGATGTAAACAGGAGCCTCTTTAAACCATTCCCTGTGATAGATTTCGGAAACTTTCTGATGGTTTTCTTCTTCTCGCACCACAATAAAATGCCAAGGCTGAAAATTAACTGCCGAAGGAGCCAATTGACCTGCTTCCAGAATTTTAATTAACTTCTCTTCTTCAACTTCTTTTGTTTGGTAAGATCGAACCGAGTAACGGTTTTCTATTATTGTTCTTAAATCCATTGCTGTTTTGATTGATTGTAATGCAAAAATGTAAAATATTTAAACAGGAGAAAAGCGAAGAGGAAATTATCTATTCTATGTTTTAAGAAACACTTGTTGTATTAAGCATTTTAGTAACTTTGCCACTCATTTTAAGCCTTGGCGGATATGACCAAAGATTTGAAGAGAAATATCATGTACCAATACCTTATGTTATTGGTAATTGCTGCAACTGCGGGTCATCAAGGGTGGAGAACACTCTTTAATAATCTGGCAGTTGATGAAGTGGGAATTAATGGTTTCCAGGTTGGAATTATCCAATCGGTAAGGGAAATACCTGGCTTTCTGGCCTTATTGGTGGTCTACCTGCTTTTGGTAATCAAAGAACACAAACTATCGGCAATTGCTGTATTGTTTGTAGGTGTTGGTGTGGCTTGTACAGGATTTTTCCCAAGTTTTTGGGGATTGATTTTTACCACACTGATCATGTCGGTTGGTTTTCACTATTTCGAAACCACCAACAAATCTTTAACCTTACAATACTTTTCTCTGGAAGATTCACCTTTTGTGTTTGCCAAACAAAAAAGCTGGACTGCTGTTGCCAATATTAGCATGGGAGCATTTATTTTTGGTATTGCTCATGTGATGTCGCTTCAGGCAAGTTTTATTTTAATTGGTGTTGCTGTTTTTGCTCTCGGAATTTGGGCACTTTTCTGGAAACCCGCTGATAAGAATATTGTTCCACAAAACAAGGGGATGGTACTTCGAAAAAGGTATTGGCTCTTTTATGTACTCAATTTTTTAAGCGGTGCACGTCGTCAGATTTTTGTGGTGTTTGCTGTATTTATGCTGGTGGAAAAGTACAACTACTCGGTTCAGGATGTTGCCGTACTATTTGTTGTAAATAACATTATCACTTATTTCATTTCACCTTATATTGCCAAAGGAATTAACAAATTTGGGGAGCGCAAAATGCTTTCTGCAGAGTATATTAGCCTGGTTTTTGTTTTCCTTGGATACGCCTTTATCGATAATGCCTGGATTGTTGCAGGCTTGTATATTATCGATCATATCTTTTTTGGTTTCTCCATGGGAATCAACACTTATTTTCAGAAAACAGGCGACCAGAAAGATATTGCACCATCAATGGCAGTTGGCTTTACCATTAATCACATATCAGCAGTAGTAATTCCTGTTTTAGGTGGAATGTTGTGGATGATAGATAGGCACATTCCATTTTTGGCAGGAGCAGCCTTGAGTGTGATTTCATTAGGATTTGTTCAATTGATAAAAATTAAAAAAACAATATAGATGCAGACGAATAAAGAAATATATCAAACTCTTATTGAGTCGTATAACAAAGGAATTCAGGAGAAAAACCCAGGTTTAATCAGGGAGTTTTTAGCTGATAATTCTGTTGAGAAGTTAAAAGACGATGCAGCTTTCTATCTGGAAATTTTGCAATTGCGTGCAGGAGCATTTTCACTTTTTGGTGAATTGAACGAGGCTGGCGAAGAGTATCGAAAAGGTTATTCATCCTGTTCAAAATCAGGCAAATGGATTTATGGTTTGAATTGGGCATTGCAATTCATGGCCGAATTTTCTTTTAAACGTGGCGATGATAAAGTGGAAAGTGCCATGAATGAAGGAATTAAAGTTCTTGACCAGGCATTTCAGGATTTACCAGAAGACAAATATCAGGAGTTTTATCACCTGTGCCTTACAAATGTGAAAGCTTTTATGTTGCTTACATCTGGAAAAAGGGAAGAGGCATTGGCAATTTTTAATGACTGTCAATTTACTCCTGTACCTATTCCAGAATATAATGATAAGGAGTCGCTGCAAATGTTATTTGCCAACTTTACAAAGGGTTTTGCAGTGGCTATCGAGCTGAAAAATCTTGATCTGTTGATGAAGCTAATGAAGGTAATCTCAATTGATGACCAGGTATTGTACAGCCAGGGAAACCTGTTCCGTGTATTTTACGAAACTTTGGTATGCGCATTCGATATGAGAGCTGAGTTCATTACCGAGTTTAATGCCATGTTTAAAATTAAGGATGCCTTAAATAGCCTAACTCCTGAATTTTCTAAATTCTTGGGATTAATTGGGGAACAGGATTTCGATAAGTTGGATGAATTCTTCAAAGGATTTGATAAAGAATAATTGCTATGAGCCTATCATGTTATTGTGGTAAACCTTTCTCATATGAAGAGTGCTGTGGAGCAATTCATTTGGGTGAGCGTAATGCACTAAGGGCAGAAGATTTAATGAGAAGTCGGTATTCGGCATTTGTATGTGCCGATATCGATTATATTATTCAAACCTATGCAGAAAGAACTCGTCCGGTTCAAGAGGCAGAAGAAATTTTAAACTGGGCGAAGTCTGTTGAGTGGCAGCGATTGGAAATCCTTGGCAGCAGGGATGGAAAAAAAGAAGATAATCAGGGTTTTGTAGAGTTTAAAGCTTACTATAAAGAAGACGGAATTGAACAATGCCTGCATGAAAATTCATACTTCGAAAAGGAGAATGGGAAGTGGGTATATGTATCGGGAGAATATCCGAAAGAAGAAATAAACGAAAAACTTCCCAACAGGAATGATCCATGCCATTGCGGAAGTGGCAAGAAGTTCAAGAAATGTTGTTTTGGAAAAAAATAGGGGAATAATTTAATTATTCCCCATGTTTTTTAGAACTGAAAATGTTTTATCGATATCAGAATCGTTTACAACCAAAGTAAATTCGTTGGTTGTTGATACTACCTCTTCGATATTAATTCCAGCCCAGGCAATATTTTTAAGAATGTAATAGTAGAAACCCAATTGTTGCGAATTGGTAGCCGGAAGCTTTAGAGTAACCGAAGACAGTCTTTCGCTTTTTGCAACCAACTCTTCGCCGCTAAATGCTTCTTCTACTTTTTGTTGCAAGGAACCCGAAACCACCAGGTTCGATTCAAAAACTCCTTGCACCATGGTGTAGAAAAACTCCTGATTTGGTCCAATTGAACGCAATAATTCGGTATGTTTCTCGATTAAAGTATTGGAATTTTTATAAGTAAAGTCAACAAGGTTGGATCGTACAATAATGTCACCAACATTTGTGATTACATCTTTTAATCCGGGATTGATTTTTACTTCAAGATTTGGAGCCAATCTGTTTAATGCCATAATTATTGCTCCAATTTTTACGGGTTTTTTTACGGCATCTTCAACTTGATTCTGTATTTTGCGCGCTAAAGAAGAAACGTTAATTAATCCTTCGACCAATGCCTCGGCCAAAAATGGCTGAGTACTCACAATTTTCTCTACAACTTGTGGAATTGTTATCATGTTTCTCGATGTTTGTTGAATTTCACTACAAATATGTTGAAAATATCACAAAATGTAGAATTTTTGAATAAATTTTCTAAAAATTTTATTGAACTGTTCGTGCAATCTATATTTGCAGGCGTAAACCACAACCCTACATTAACCGTAGGTTTTTAATCAAGGAGAATAATACCGGTAATCTTCTGTTATGGTATGGATGACATATTGTTTTCAGAAGTTTATCGGGATTATTTTACTGCTCTTTTAACAAATAAAAGTTTTAAAAGAAAAATGAGTATGAATTGGCAAGGATCAATTGTTGCGATTGTAACACCTTTTCACGAAGATGGAAGTGTAGATTACGATGCATTGGGTAATTTGATTGAATTTCACATCGAAAATCAATCGGATGGAATTGTAGTATGCGGAACTACAGGAGAAGCAGCTACTTTATCGAAAGATGAGTACTGCGAAGTGATCAAATTCGTAATCAGTAAAGTAAATAAACGCATCCCGGTAATTGCAGGAACCGGATCTAATTCAAGCCTTGTGGCTGTTGAAAATTCTAAAATGGCTGAATCGCTTGGTGCCGATGCAGTATTGGTGGTTTCACCATATTATAACAAACCAACCCGAAAGGGACTAAAGGATTATTTTAGCCAGGTTGCCCATTCGGTAAGCATTCCCGTAATCATGTACAATGTTCCGGGAAGAACGGCTTCGAATATTCCTGCCGACTTGGTGGTAGAATTAGCCAACGAGATCGATAATATTGCTGGAATTAAGGAAGCATCGGGTAATTTGGAACAAATGGCCTGTATTTTAAGAGATAAACCGAAGGAATTTATGGTGTTTTCGGGAGACGATGCGCTGGCTTTTCCTGCAGTTTGCTTAGGAGCCGATGGTGTAATTTCTGTAATTGCCAATTTGTTTCCGAAAGAATTTCACGATTTAATGGATGCAGCCTTAAGAGGCGATTTGATTAATGCCAGAAAATTGCACTTAAAGTATTTAAACATTATACAATTGTGTTTTATCGAATCGAACCCAATTCCGGTGAAAACAGGTTTGAGTTTAATGGGCAAAGTGAAGGAAGAGTTTCGTTCGCCAATGTGCAGAATGGAGGAAGAGAACAAAGGCAAACTATTGGTTGAGTTGCAAAAGCTTTTGGTGCAGACTTCGGCCTATATGACAGAAATTGAAGAACTATAGGAATGATTCATTGATGAATTTATTTCGCCCCCGAAATAATTTATGAAACCATCTCTTCGGAGGTGGTTTTCTTGTTTTCATACCTTTCGATAATAGCGGCTCCAACGCTATCTCCCCAAACATTAACAGTGGTTCTAAAGCGATCCAATAACCAGTCGATGGTTAATATTAAACCAATTCCTTCAATCGGTAGATGTACCGCCTTTAACACAATTACCATGGTCACCAGTCCTGCCTCAGGAATTCCTGCAGCACCAATAGCCGCTAATGTAGCAGTTAAAAAGATAACGGCTTGTTGAGCAAAACTTAAATCCAACCCGTACAATTGAGCTATAAAAATGGCCGCAACGGCTTCATAAATCGCCGTTCCATCCATATTGATTGTGGCCCCCAGGGGAAGTACAAAATTACTGGTTTTCTCGGATATTTTATTCTGCTGTTGAACCCCTTGCAGTGTTAATGGGAGAGTAGCCGTACTCGAAGCTGTAGAAAACGCATTCATTAAAGCAGTGGCAACTCCTTTGGCATATGTAATTGGATTTCTTTTCCCCAGAAACCACAGAAGCACGCATAAAACAACAAGTGCATGTATCGATAAGCCCAGAAGCACTGTAAGACTAAATTTACCCAGGGAGAGCAATTCAGGTAAAAATCCTTCGTAACCACCAGCTTTTCCGATACGAGCTGTAACCAATCCAAAAATACCTAGAGGAGCGATATACATGACCCAATTTACCAGCTGCATCACACCATCGTTCAAAACAGAGAGGAATTCGATAGCTCTTCGGGCTTTCTTTCCTAATGAAGATAATGCAGCTCCAAAAAAGAGAGAAAAAATAATGAGTGGCAGAATGTCCATTTTGGCCATTGCCAGGAATAGATTGTAGGCAATCAGACCTTGCTGTTCCTTTTCAGGATCGCCAACAATGAGCTGTTTTAATGTTTCTGATATGGCCGTACTTTCATTAATGTACTGATTGCTATTCTCCGGTAAATCTATATTTAAGCCACTTCCAGGTTGAATCAGATTTACCAAAACAATTCCCAAACAAACAGAGATAGCAGTTGTAGATAAATAGTACACCAATGTCTTGCTGCCAATTTTACCCAAATTACGCAGGTTATCCAATTTTGATATTCC
The DNA here is from genome assembly GCF_013141825.1 of Marinifilum caeruleilacunae. Lineage (GTDB taxonomy): Bacteria > Bacteroidota > Bacteroidia > Bacteroidales > Marinifilaceae > Marinifilum > Marinifilum caeruleilacunae. The sequence continues at coordinate 28,771 of NZ_RZNH01000045.1, read as the reverse complement.
AACCAACATGGATAAGACCACCATTGGTACCACAAGCATCATCAGGATATTCAGGAAAATTTCGCCGAAAATAGAGAATTTAATGGCAAGTTTTGGAAAAATTCCACCTACAACAAAACCCAGTACAATAGCAATAACAATGCTGATCAGAAGAGTATTAGCATTGCCTGAATTCGAGTCGCTATTTTTATTTTTAAAAAACATTAGATATTTATGAAACCAAATGAGCAATATTTAGTACAATAGATTTTGAAAACGAACCTAGCTTAGCCTATGGTCTAAGCGAATTTCTAACATTTGGAAATGGGGCAAGTATCAACATTTACTTTTGGTAACATAAACTATTGATTTTAAAATGTCAACTGTTTTTGATTAAAAAAAGATATGTAAACCATTTCATTTAATTTTGCTATTACTTAAGATCACTATACTCGATGAATAAAGATTTACTCTTTGCTTTAATTCAAAATCCCAACCTGATTCCCGGCATTTACAACTATTGCGATGGATGGTGTGAGCGATGTAAATTCAATGCCAATTGTCTTAATTATAAGATGATGGAAGAAGGTGTTCCTGATTTAAAATCAACAGAACATGATACGGAAGCAGAAGCTTCATCTGCAATGGAAAACTTAGATGAAATGTTTCAGCTAAGCATGGAATTGTTGAATCAGGCAGCCAAAGATTTGGGCATGGAACTGCCTAAACAAACAGAGGAATTTAATGCCGAAGAGGAAGAGGAAAAAGATGAGCTGATTTTTAAAGGTCAGATTATGATGCAGGCCGATAAATATTCGGAATTGGTAGACTCATGGTTCGCCGATTTTGAAACACTACTTTATGTGGATTCTCATTCGTTGAAGGAAATATTTGATTTTAAAGAAGAAGATGAAATGAGTGCTGCTGAAAGTATGGTCTTCGATAAATCGGAAATTATTCGCTGGTTCCAGTTTATTATTCCAAGTAAATTGTTTAGAGCCTTAAGAAGTAAAGCCAACACCGAGGAAACAGGAAACGAATTTTATGCACACGATAGTGTCGCTTCGGCTAAAGTTGCACTAATTTCTATCGATAACTCCATTGATGCCTGGACCACTTATATGAATCAATTTCCTGGGGTTGAAGATAGGCTTTTACCCATTTTGCTTCTCCTTTCGGGATTAAGAACCTTAACCGAAGATGCATTTCCAGGGGCAAGAGATTTTGTTCGTCCTGGCTTTGATATTTAAATCATGAATGAAAATATGATTCAAAAAGTGCCTTGAAAGAATAAATTCCAAGGCACTTTTTTATTGCCATAAAATGCTGTGTTTTATCATTTAAAATGTAAATGAAATACCAGCATTAAATCCAATCCACATAAATAACTTGTTTTTGCTACTTTCATGATCGTAAATGGAGTGAGGCATATCGATAGTACCATATTTTTCACCAATTTTTTTATCCGTAATGTAAACATTGAAAGTTGGGCCCGCAAATAGCGCAAAATCGGGGCTTACATGCATGTGGAAGTTGGTTTTTAGGCGATTCAGCAGGTTTAAATCATCCCAACTGTTATCGTATACCAACTGACTGCAAGTGGCCTCCAGGGCAAGTTTGTGAGTTTTTCCAAGCGATAGCATGCTTCCAAATCCTAAACCATATCTGAAAAGGTCTTTGTTTTTATAATTGTCGAAACCGAAGGTAAAGATGGTATACAAATGTTCCACACCCATTTTATAGCTTAAATTAGCTTGCATGCTCTGGCTGTAGGAAAGCTCCAGGGCATAATATCCACCTTTTACAATGCTAAAAATTCCGAAAGGAGTTGCATTTTCGGTACTATCCGAAATGTTAACAATACCGATTTGCATTCCTTTTAGCGATTTTACCTGGTTAAAGACACCCAATTGTACACCACTAAAATTACCACCAACCAAATTAAGAGGAGCCAATTGAAAACCCGAAGCCGATTCCTGGCTAATGTTACTTGCACCTGAAATAAGAACTCCATGCGCTTCTTTACCAACGATATTACATACACCTGCCAATTGAAATCCTTCCGCATTTTTGGCAAGTAAATTACAAGTTCCAGCCAGGTTAAACCCTTTAGTTTTTTCAGCGTTTATATTTGCGATACCAGCCATTTGAAAGCCACTTACCGCTCCCGAATTAACATTCGCAAGTCCACCAATCTCCATCTTTCGAAGACCACCATTGGTTCCCATTAGCAGGTTAAAGGAGTAATCGTTACTGGTGTACCTGGATTCTAGCCCATTGGTGCCAATCGGACTCACAAAACTTGCCTGGAATTTCGAATGCTTTTGAGCCTTTGAATGGTATCCGAAGAAAATAGAAATGCTTATCAGGAGTACTGAAATTTTTGTCATCTGAATCATTTTTTTTATTTGTGTTTTGATTGTATATCAGGATGACAATCGATCAGAAATCTACCCCTACTGCATGAAAAAAAATGTTTATCTGTTCTAATATTTGTATGAGTTCACTCTACAAATGCTAACATACGAATGATTTAGAATCTTAGGCCAAGCTGCCATCCCAACCAATACTGGTTTTTTAAGCTGCTTACAGCTTTGTCGATATGGTAATTGCCATAAAATGGAGTGTTCTGGCTCGATAAATTACCATTAGCAACTTTTTCCTGTTTTTTGTCAGGACTACAGAAATTATAAGCTGGCCCGGTACTTAAAACCAGTTGATCCGATAGCTTGAAATTAAGACCCAGCTGAGCACGGTAAATATCTCCTGCGAAAAGATCATAATCTGAATCGGTATTGAAGAGGGCCGAACCCGAAAGATCCAGGTTTACCGAGAATTTACGTTTAGGGTTGGTTGTATAACCAATACCGTAGGCCGCATTTAAATATTTTCCTACGCCAATCTTTAAGAAACTGTACAGGTTTTTACCACCTGTTTTGTAGGCTACATTCAGGTAGAAGCTTTCGTCGCTCGAGAATTCCCATTTGTGATAACCGTTTTTAATGATATTCACCAAACCAATCGGAAAGCCATTTTCTATGGTATCGGCATGATTGATTAAGCCAAACTGAATTCCTCTTAACTTATAGGTATGATTGTAAAGTGCCGATAGCTGCAATCCATTTGTGGTTCCTTTCACATAGTTGATTCCTCCTGATACCTGAAGTCCATCCACCGAATTGGCCTGGTTGTAAGCGCCGCTCACCTGTAGGTTAATTCTCTCTCCACCATGAAGGTTAATTCCACCACTTAACTGGCCATTCCAGCCTTTCAGCGATAAGCTATCCGCCGATGTTACAGCTGCCGTGTTTACTGCTCCACTAATTTGCAGTCCTTTAATGTCGCCCTTTACACGATTTACGGCCCCAGCCACTTGCACACCATCCATATTGCCAAGGTTGGTATTTACTGCACCGGCTACCTGTATACCATTTACGTCTTCTCCCACAACATTTACGGCACCAGCAATTTGTACTCCATTCATTTCCTGGCGGATAATATTGGCTACAGCTCCAATCTCCAGCCCATCGATATTGGCCGAATAACCAGCAATTATATTCAAAGAATATTTGTTTGTCACCAATCCATTGGTCAATCGATTGGTACCCCAGGAAGGAATAAATGAGACTTGTACAAGTCGAACTTCCTGTACATTTAAATTGTTCGAAACATAGAGGGTTTTTCTTGGGACCATGAGGTTTACCATGGCTAAATCCTTCAAATCTTTCTCCGTATATGCCCAATTGATTGCCTTGTTTTTTGGTCGCAAACTTTGCGAAAATGTTGGATGCTCTTTAAAAATATTTTCAGCTTTCCATGGGTGAAGTGCTATATTGAAACTTTTGTTCTGATTGGATTGAATAAAAGCAACAGTGTCCTGATATCCCTTACAGCTAAAATTAATTCCAAGCGGTTGATCACCTTCAAGACGAAGCATATATCTGCCATCGGGATTGGTAATGAAGGAAGCCTGCCTGTTGACCTCGTAAACAATGGCATTTTCCAGCGGATTGCCCTGGGAATCACTAATGATACCCGATAAAATCCACATGGTATTGTTCAATCCATCTTTATTTTTGGCCTGTAAAATTACGTGCGAACCTATTACTTTATAGGTAAATCTGCCCTGGAAAAGTTCATCGAGAATCTCTTCCAGGCTTGCTCGTTTTCCTTCAATAGATACCATTTTTGTGGGATCAAGAAGCATGGCGTCGTATGAGAAGTTAAAGCCACCTAGTTTTTCAAGAATAAACATGGTCGATTCTGTAGTTTGATTCTTGACCTCCACAAGAATCTCCTTTTCCAGAAAGTTCTGAGCCTGTATCTTCGAAAGATTGAAAATACAGGCCATTAGTATTGTGAGACAGAGAGTTCTATTCATTGCTATCATTGCTGGTTATTGTAATTACATTGTTCTCTTTTGCATAAGAAAACTGGTAGGTATTCGAGATTACTTCAATCACCTCTTCTACATCGTTATCGATAAATGAAGAAGTATAGTATTTGTCATTAATTTCAGGATCATCGGATATAATTTCAACATTGTAGCAAACTTCCAATATCTCAAACACCTCTTTTAATGGCTTGTTTCTAAACGAAAGTCTCTGATCTACCCAAAAGAAAGCTGAAGAATTACTGCTTACACGTATAATTGTATCCTGCAAATTCGAAATTAATCCACTTTCATCTTTCACCAAAACTAAATGAAGCGTATCATTTGTGGCTCTGTTCGTACGGAACAATTCTACTTTCCCCGAGCTAACATCCACCGCAATATCGCCATTAGCTCTTTCTTTTACCTGGAAACTTGTTCCCAGTACTTTTACACCTCCAATGCCAGCGTGTACAATAAATGGGCGCAGTGTATCTCTTTTTACACTAAAGAATGCTTCTCCTTCCAGGTGAACAATTCTTTGCTGATTTTTATTGGTTTCATAGCGAATCTGAGCAGATTCATTCAAGCAGATCTCCGATCCATCGGGAAGAATTTCTTTTAGTGTTTCTGTGGAATTATTAGCAAGTACAAACTGCTCGATTTCTGCAGGTTGATTTGAATACCAGTTGAAAATGCCAATAAATGCCAAAACAGAAGCAGCCACAGCCGTGTAGATGGCGATTTTAAAACTGGAGTATTTTTTACTGGAAGGAGACAGGCTTGCCTCATGTTCATCCATTCGCCTGGAAAGAATCGACCAGGCAAGTGTTTTGTTTACGGGAATCGGCTTTGGCTTTAGTTTGCCACTTTCCAGCCACACCGACTCCAGTTGATCAAGCTGATCGCGGTTTTCCTGTTTTTCATCCAGCCAATCGATGATAATGCCTCGTTCTTTGCTTGTGGTTTCACCCAAAAGAAATTTGGCCAATAAGCTATCATCTATATGTAGGTTGTCACTTTTCATGCACAATTAATTTCTGTCTGTCAGCCTGTTTATGGTGTTTTGTTTTCTTTATAGTAAGACAATTGAATTTGCTTTTCACCCTATTCTCCATTGAAAAAATGTTTGAAAAACAAGACAATCAATGGGAGGTAATCGGCCAATTCTTCACGTAGGAATTTTAAAGCTTTTCCCATTTGGTTCTCAACTGTTTTAACTGATATGCCCAGCTGTTCGGCAATTTCTTTGTATTTTAATTGTTCATATCTACTCAGGATAAAAATCTTCTTTCTCTGTTCGGGAAGTTTATCGATACTGGCCCTGATTTTCAATTCCAACTCCGAAGCATTCATCGGATCTTTATCGATTTGTTCATCATATTCTATTGCCTCCTTATTGTATTCCTTGTACTTTTCCCGAATGCTGATGTGTTTGATAAGATTGAGGCTTGCATTTCTAACCGAACGATACAGGTAGGATTCCATAGAGCTGTTGATCTGAATTTCTGATCGATTGATCCAAAGCTTGAAGAAGACCTCCTGCACAATCTCCTCCGATCCTTCTTGTTCCTTCAAAAAGTTATAGGCATAGGCACATAAACGAGAGTAGTGATCGTTGAACAGGTTTTCAAAATCTTCTCTGCTAATGCAATCTGAATGTATGCGATGCTCCGTGGTCAATGTCAAGCTAGTTAGTAAAAGCAAAGGTAGATGAATTTTTAGGTTTGATAAAGTAATATTTTATTAATGCAGAAGCCACACAAGGATAAATTAATTCTTTATCTCTGTGTGGTTCATATCGATATTGCAGTTGTGGCTTATTTCATCATTCTTTAGAAATGTAAAATGTAATACAAACTTGGTAGTATCGATAATTGTTCTCCATTCTCGATTTCATGTGTTGCTTTATTGTAACGTTCCAGTATTTTAGCCTGGTTGTTTGTTAGGTTTTTGATATCCAATTTGAACTCATGCCTTGTTTTTTTTCGATTCACCTTGTAGCTAAAGGTTGCATTTAGAACAAAAAGATCATCGGCTTGTATCGAGAATTCGCTATCCTCTTTATAAATGGTTTCACCAGCTTCCTGACTTTTAATCAAATCAACAGGAGTGTAATACTGTCCACCACGAAAGCTCACTTTTCCATTCCAGCCAATTCTGTTCTTACCTTCTTTACCAACTTTGTATTCTTTCCCAATTAACAGATTGGCAGTGTAATTCCCATTGTATCTTGAGTTTCGTTCAATTCCATCCAATGCTGTAAATTTCGATTGATAAAGAGAACCCGAAAACAGGTAGTAGAAATTGTTGTGAAAAAACCTTTCCAACGTAAGCTCAATTCCATAATTTTTACCACTTCCTTCGTTTACAAAATCATAATCGGCAAGTCCTTCCTTAATATCCTGAAGCACGATTTTGCTATTCGGATCATTTTCCACAGCCAAATCGTACAAATCCTGGTAGTAGGCTTCTATTTTTAACTGCAAATTACGATTCAATTGATTGTTGTAGCCCAGTACATAATGCCTTGCCTTGCTCATTTTTAAATTTTTATTGGGCGTGTATGGCATATCATTCTCATCCATTAACTGGATAAAATAAGTGGAAAGACTTTCCAGTTTACTGTGTACACCAAAACCAAATGACAGAGACTGATTGGGCAAAAAATTGTATTTCAGTCCAATGCGAGGCTCAATGCTTTGGTCATCATTTAAAGAAAAATAACTTGCATGTACTCCCGATACAAGACTGAGCTTTGGTGTGATTCGATATTTCCAATTCACAAAGGATTGGAGCAGGTGAGAATTGCCATCGGAATTTACATCGCTAATAAAAGAGCCCGTATTTTTAAAATCGTTCTGGCTACTGATATCAAAACCCAAATGAGTGTATTGAATTCCTGCTTTTATACTGTTTTTTGCATTCAATTTGGTATTAAAATTCGACACAAATTTTAGATAATCGTGCTGATACTTCTCTTTTAAAGCCAAAAACATTCGATCCTCATTACCCAAAATGTTTGATTTGTATTTACTGTTGCTTGCAGAATATGCCAATGTGTTTTTTAGGTAAGATTTTTTTCCAATAGGCAAGAGATTGGTCATTCCAACTATTTGTAAATCCGAATCGATTTCGTTTTCTCCAAGCGTAATGCTTTCATCATCTGTTTCTTCTTTATTTAGCATGTTACTTTTTCCAAACAGACCAAAAATGCTAAACTTACCCACCTTTTTTGTTGGCAATACCAGTTTAAACGATCCATCCTGGTATTTTGGAATGCCGTCGAAATCAACTATACCAGCATTGTTCAACAATTCGAGAGAAGAGTAACGATAATTGGCCAAATAAGAACCAGAATAGCCTTTCTTTATTGGACCTTCAAGGGTGAAATCAATTCCCATTGTGCTAAAGCCAAATGTTTGCTCATGCCTTGCATTGTTTCCAGATCGTAAATTAATATCGAAAATTCCGGAATAGGCATTCCCATACTCGGCCGAAAATGCACCGGTAAAGAAATCGGAATTGCGAAGTAAGTTGCTGTTTAGGGCATTTACAGCTCCTCCGGTTGAGCCTTCGTCGGCAAAATGATTGGGATTTGGAATTTCGATTCCTTCCAGTCGCCATTGAATGCCTTTGGGCGAGTTTCCTCGAACGATAATCTCATTGGAACCTTCACCATCGGAAGAAACACCTGCATAGGCCGAAACCATTCGTGCCGGATCGTTTAAAGCCCCTGAGTACCTGCTGGTTTCTTCAACTGTAAAAGCTTGACCACTTACCAGGGCCATTTTATTAAGTGTTTCATGTTTGGCTGTTTTCGGATAAACTTTAACTTCCTGAATCTTTGTTATTGATTCTATCAGCTCTATTTCCAAAAACACTTCCTTTGCCGAACCTAACTCTATGTTCGCAATGGTTTTTGCTTCGTACCCCATACAAGTTATGTGTAGAGAAACTCTGCCAATTTCCACATGATCTAAAATAAAATTGCCATCTATATCACTTGCTGTTCCTTTAAATGGGTCGGAGTTTAGAACGATAATATTAGCTCCAACTAAAGCTTGTTTGGTTTCATGGTCTGTTATTTTTCCTCGAATGTTTTGATGGTATTGTGTGTTGATATTTAGAGCACTAACTGGCAGACTTCCCAATAATGCCAGGAGGATTAGAACAATGCAATTTTTTCTTTTCATGAGTTTTTAATCAGATGAATAATATTAAAATCATGAGGAAGACAATTGGTTCGGAGAATACCCCCATCAGGAAATAATTTTTTTCGTTTTTTTTGCCTCTGCTCCAAAAAAGTATATATTCGCATCAGATTGAGCATGATAATCGGGCGATATTCCCGCTATGGAAGATTTTGAATATCACCTATGCTCATCACAGATCTTCTCTGTGTACCATAGCTTCATGATAAATTGTTTGAATAATGAAGCTTTTTTTGTGTACAACAACAAAACCGCAACTTGTATTTTTAATTGGAAAATTACTCATGGGATATACCATTCGTTCCCACGTGATCTATCCTTATATGCTATCGTTTTTTGCTGAATTGTAATGGTATGAATATTTTAATCGTTTAAGTTATGAGTGTGAGAATAAAGACAATTTTGTTGTTATTGTTGGGAACCATATTTTGGGGAATGACCTTTGTATTTATTAAAGATGCAGTCTCTTTAATTAGTGTAGCCGGATTCCTGGGCTATCGATTTTTATTGGCAGGCTTTGTTTTGGCCTTGATCTTTATGAAAAAAATCAGGAAAATAGATTTTCAGGTGATTAAATATGGCTTGCTGCTATCCTTACCTTTGCTGGCTAGTTTTTTAGCTCAAACAATAGGTTTGCAGTATACCACAGCATCGAAAGGAGGTTTTATAACTGGCCTTTCGGTAGTATTTGTGCCTTTGATTTTATCGGTAATGCAAAAGAAATTACCTACTGCAAATATTATACTTGCTGTAATCATGGCAACCATGGGACTTGCCTTATTGACTCTTAGCAGTGGTCTGCAACTTAATATAGGAGATTCTTGGGTATTTGTTTCTGCAATATTATTCGCCATTTACATTATCATGGTTGGTAATATTAGTCCAAACTGCGATGGCGTTTTGCTTTCGATCATTCAGTTTTTGGTGGTTGGAGTGCTGTGTACAACTTATGCAGGAATGAGGGGAGAGCTCTTTGTACCAACTCAATTTAAGCTATGGCAGGCCATACTCTTTACCGCTTTATTTGCTACTGCCTTTATGTATACGGTACAAAACTCTTATCAAAAATTCATTTCTGAGATAACAACCTCTATTATTTTCTCTTTTGAACCATTGTTTGCGGCCATTACAGCTTATTTTTATTTAAACGAAGAGCTAAGCACAAAAACCATTATTGGAGGATTATTGATCTTTACAGGAATACTCTTTGCAGAAATCAAACTAAAAGATGTAAAAACCATTCTGAAAAGGTAAAGGGAGTATAAACAAAAAAGTCGGGAACCACCCCGACTTTTCTATATTCACTTTTTAACCCTATAACTTAATCTATGAAAAAACCACTTTTCTGTTTTGTTATATTACAAATGTAGGCTCAAAAACGGTTAAGCACTCCCAAAAAGTGTTAAAGAAGTTTAAAACTTTAATTATCTTTCTTTTTTAGAATCAATCAGGATAAAAAAGATCAGATGAAACTTATTAAAAACCTACTGTTTATTATTGTTTTTGTTTTCATTTCATGTCAGCCTAAAGGTAAAGATGAGGTTGATACACAGCCTGTTTATAATGCCGGCCTGGCAGAGAAACTCAAAGCCGATCAGTATGGAATGAGCCAATATGTGATGGCATTTTTAAAAAGTGGTCCTAATCGAAGCCAGGATTCGATAAGTGCTGTAAAACTGCAGAAAGCTCATCTTGAAAATATTGGAAGACTTGCAAAGGAGGGGAAATTGGTTCTTGCTGGTCCGTTTCTGGATGATGGCGAAATTAGGGGGATTTACATTTTCGATGTAGAAAGCATGGAAGAAGCAAGGGCTTTAACCAAAAGCGATCCTGCAGTAAAAGCAGGGAGATTGGTAATGGAATTACACCCTTGGTATGGTTCAGCGGCATTGAAACAGGTAAATGAGCTGCATAAATCGATTCAAAAGCAAAATGTTACCAAACAATAATGGAATTGTTTATTACATTTGCTACATAAAAAAGAATAAAGTTGGATATTTCTCTGGTTACTCAATACTCTGTTTGGTGGATTTTGCCGATCGTTCTGTTGACATCGGCAATTGTTTATCGATTGTATTTTTATAAAAAAAATACACTTCAAGAATTACCTGCCTGGAAGCTTGCAGTTCTTGCTTCGCTTCGATTTTTGGCAATTTTCACTTTATTATTCTTGCTGCTTGGACCTCGAATCAAGTATCAGAAACGAATCGAGAACAAACCAGTTTTACTTCTTGCCCAGGATAATTCTTCATCATTAAGGTATGGTAAGGATTCAACTTATTACCTAAACGATTACCCTGAAGAATTAAATGAGTTTGCGCAAAATCTTGAAAAAGATTATGCGGTCAGGAAAATTAGCTTTGGAAATCAGCTTGGAAATTTGGATCAGCTAAATTTTAGCGAATCGGCGAGCGATTTTTCCTCCCTTTTCAAATTTGTCAAAGATAATTATGGAAATCAGGACAATGTAGAATTGCTGCTGGCCAGCGATGGTTTGTACAATTCAGGTGCCAATCCTCGATATCTTGGTTCAGAATTGAATTTCCCAATTCATAGCATTCAGTTAGGAGATACTACCGAGATTAGCGATGTTTCGATTTATACTGTTCGTTCCAACAGGATTGGATTTACAAATACGAAACTCCCTGTTCGAATAGGAGTAAAGGCTTTACAATCGGAAAACAGAAAATTAAAACTTAGCATACGCAATCAAAACAAGTTAATTTTGCAGGACGAAATCCTGGTGAATTCAAAGAACTTTTACCTGGAGAAAGACTATTTACTGGAAGCAGAAAAGAAGGGATTGCAAAAATTTACGGTTCAGATTGAAACAGATGCTTCGGAATACTCATTAAAAAATAACACTGGCGAGTTTGTCATTGATATCCTTGATTCCAAGCGAAAAATAGTCATTGCATTCGATCAATACCATCCCGATTTGGCAGCCATGCAATCGGCAATACTCGAAAATTCAAATTTCGATTGTCAGCTGGTGAACTTGTCAAAAACAAGTTTGGATCTGGAGGCTGTGAACCTGCTTATTGCCTATCAAATTCCTTCGAGAGAAAATGCCTTTCCCGATTTATTTACAAAGCTCGAATATGCTAAGGTTCCAACTCTATTGCTGGTGGGTGGAAATAGCGATTTGCAACGACTCAACACCTTTAAGCTTGGATTGAATTTTGACAATCGAAATGCTTATTTTCAGGATGTCAGTTATATGGAAAATGAAAACTTTTCACTATTCAAACTAAAATCAGAAGGCAAAAAAGTGTTTGAGAAGTTACCCCCTTTGTTAGCTCCTTTCGGAGATATTAATTTTAATGCGGAGTACCATGTATTGGCCTATCAGAGAATAAAAAATATTGACACCCAATATCCTCTCATTGCTTTTACTTCCATTGAAGATCGAAAACTCGGGTGGATTTTTGGAGAAGGTGTATGGCGATGGAAACTAAATGAATTCAGGCAGTTCGATAACAATTCAAATTTTAATGACCTGTTGAATAGAGCTGTTCAGTACTTGGCCTTGAAAGTGAAAAAAGATCAGTTGATTATTCATCATAGCAAGGATTTTATTGAGGGAAATCCGATTCGTTTTCAGGCAGAATTGTATGATAAAAGCTACCAGCTTTCAAACAATGCCGAGCTTAATTTTGTTTTAACAGATAAAGAGAACAATTCGTACGAATATCAGTTTTCGAGAAACGAGAAAGATTATGATCTTGTAATAAACTACCTGAGCAAAGGGAGATATCAATATAGAGTCTCAACTGGCGGACTTGACGACAATTTAGAACGAACAGGTGAGTTTATTGTACGTTCGGATAATATTGAAGCGAAAAATCTTCAGGCTGATCCGACAGTTCTAAAGTATTTATCCGAAACATCGGGAGGAACTTATTTTAGAAGTTTGAATTTTAAGAAAATAAAAGATCATTTCCTGATACAAAACAATAGAAAACCAACTATTTCGTACGAAACGAATTATGGCAATGCTGTTGACTTAATATATTTATTAAGTTTTATTATCATATTAATGATTTTGGAATGGTTTTTGAGAAAATATTGGCTGGGTAACTAATCCTAAGCTTACGAAATTTCACACTAATGATAACACTACAATCTCTTACAAGAATTAAGATTCGTAAACTCCTGTTGTTAGGTGTTTTACCACTTCTTTTTGGTAGCTGCCAAACCATGGCTTTATTTGAATTCGAAAGTTTAAAAGCTCCAAAAGTCATTATTCCACCCGATGTTAAAACCATTGGATTTGTTGATAGAAATCTGAGTTTTGATATTGATTCCCTGTCATCCTATTACAAAATGAACATGTTAAAAGTAAAAGACACGGTAAACCATGACGATGTTCGTGCTTTAAACGCTTATTTAGGATTAAGCGAAAACTTATCGAACTATTATGCTTTGGATAGTGTATCGTATACCAGGCTTCCGCTTACATATCTGGAAGGAGCAAGAAGATACGATCCAATTCCTTGGGAGAGAGTGGATAGCATTTGTGAATCGACCGGTTCGGATATCCTTGTATGTATGGAAGATTTGCAAATTTTTAATGAATATGAAACCTACAAAGGAGAAGAAAACTGGGGTGTAACTGATATAAAATACTTTGTAGTTTGGCGAATTTATGATCCATTGCATCAAAAATTTCATGATGAAAGAGTGATTACTGATAGTCTTTATACTGAAATTAGTTCCCTTTCTTATGCCAAATTGTTAGAAGAAAAAATGCCAACTCGCCAGGAAATTAATGGGGAAGTTGCTTATGAGGTGGGTAGAAATTATGCAAATTTAATTTCTCCGACATGGAAATCATTTACCAGAAAGTATTTTGTAGCTGGCCACCAGGAATTTTCATTGGCTCATTACTATTTAAACAACGATGATGTTGATCGGGCCATTGAAATTTGGGAAAGACATGCAGGTTCAGAAGATAAAAAACTTGCGGGCAGGTCGTGTTTTAACCTGGCCTTGGCTTATGAGTTGAAGGAAGACTTCAAGAAAGCAAGTCATTGGATCCGAAAATCCATAAAAACCTATCGCGCTATGGATAAACAACCTGCAGAATATAAATATATTAAAGAGTATTATAAGGAACTTACCCTTCGAACCCAGAATAATTATCTGCTCGATAAGTTTTTTGGAAAAGAGAAAACAGAATAAAAAAGATCCCCTGAAAGTAAATAATTTCAGGGGTTTTTTAATTTTGTTTATCAAATACAAAAAATTGAAAAATGACTGCAACAACAATATTATACATCATACTTGCCATTTTAAGTTTCGATTTTATTCTTGAACGAGTGTTGGATATTTTAAACCTAAAAAACTGGTCGCCAACACTACCAAAAGTTTTGGAAGGCATTTATGAAAAAGAGAAATACCTGAAATCTCAGGAATATCAGAAGGAGAAATACAAACTCAGCTTTATATCATCAGTGATCAGCTTTGCTACAAGTTTTTTGATGATTGCTTTGGGTGGTTTTGCCTGGCTTGATGAATTGGTAAGGGAATATACCACCAATCCAATCTGGTTGGCTCTACTGTTTTTTGGAGTTATTATGTTTGCATCCAGTATCATTAGCCTGCCATTTTCCTACTATGCAACTTTTGTAATTGAAGAAAAATATGGTTTTAACCGAACCACACTTAAAACATTTATTCTTGACCTGATTAAAGGCGGGATACTAGGTATGCTCATTGGAGGTGGATTGTTGGCCCTGTTGATTTGGATTTATCTTCAGACAACCGATAACTTCTGGTGGATGGCATGGGCTGTTTTAGCTGCTTTCATGATATTTATGACCATGTTCTATTCCTCTTTAATTGTACCATTATTTAACAAGCAAACTCCTTTGGAGGAAGGCGAATTAAAAGATGAGATTCAGAAATTTGCCGATAAAACAGGATTCAAGTTAGATAATGTATTTGTAATGGATGGATCAAAACGATCATCGAAGGGCAATGCCTATTTTAGTGGATTAGGCGCTAAGAAACGAATCGTATTGTTCGATACGTTGATTAGTGAATTGTCAACTCAGGAAATTGTTGCTGTTTTGGCTCACGAAATTGGGCATTACAAGAAAAAACATACACGAAGTGGAATTGTATTATCCTTGCTTCAAACCGGATTGATGTTTTATATCTTTTCTTTGTTTATTGGCAACGAAAACTTATCGGCAGCACTTGGAGCGGAACAGCATGGTTTCCATTTGGGATTAATTGCGTTTGGAATTCTCTATTCGCCAATTTCGAGCATATTAGGATTGGGAATGAACCTTCTATCAAGGGCAAACGAATACCAGGCCGATGAATATGCAAAAGATAATTACAATGGTCAATCATTGGGAGATGCTTTAATAAAACTATCGGTAAGCACATTAAGTAACCTTACACCTCATAAAGCATATGTGTTTTTCTATTATTCGCATCCCACTTTATTGCAAAGATTGAAAGCAATTCAATTTACCAGGAACAAAGACTAATTAAAAAAGAATGCAAGCAGAAATTATCACCATAGGAGATGAGATATTGATAGGGCAGATTGTGGATACAAATTCTGCCTGGATGGCAAAGGAGCTGAATAAATATGGTATTGGCGTATCAAAGATCACTAGTATATCTGATGAAGCAGAAGATATTGTAAGAACAATTGAAGCTGCCATGAAAAGAACTCCTCTTGTTCTGATGACAGGAGGTTTGGGGCCAACCAATGATGATATTACAAAGAAGACGTTGAGCGATTATTTTGGTATGAAACTCGTCCAGGATGATGCATTGTATCAAAAAATTCAGGATAGACTGGCAAAGTATGGTATTCCCATGAATCGATTCAATCGGGAACAAGCACTTATTCCAGATGGTGCCAGAATTTTTCCCAACAACTTTGGCTCGGCACCTTGCATGTGGTTCGAGAAGGAGAATCGTGTTTTAATATCCATGCCAGGAGTACCATTCGAAATGAAAGGAATTATGCAGAATGGTTTAATTTCGGCCATAACTGAGCATTTCGAAACACCCGAAATTGTTCATAAAACCATTATGACTGATGGGATAGGAGAGTCGGTTTTGGCCGATATGCTAAGCGATTGGGAGGAAAACCTACCACAGCAAATGAAGTTGGCTTACCTGCCTTCACCAGGAAAAGTAAGACTGCGATTAAGCATTACAGGCGAGCACAAATCAACACTTGAAAAGATTATTAATAAGGAGGTAGAGAAATTAAAATTGATACTTCCTGATAATATTTTTGCTTACGATGATATTGCCATAGAGCAATGCATAGCCGAACTTTTATTGGCGAAAGGGAAAACATTGGGAACTGCAGAAAGTTGTACTGGTGGATATATTGCCCATTTAATTACTTCGCAGGCAGGTAGCTCAGCCTATTTTAAAGGAAGTATTGTTTCATATGCAAACGAAATTAAGGAAAATGTATTGGGAGTAAATTCCAAGGATTTAGAAGAATTGGGAGCAGTAAGCAAAGAGGTAGTAGAACAAATGGCTGAAGGTGCCCGAAGAGTGTTGAATACCGATTATGCTGTAGCAACCTCGGGCATAGCCGGACCAGATGGAGGAAGCGAAGAGAAGCCTGTTGGTACAGTATGGATTGCCCTGGCGGGAGATTTTGGTGTAATATCGGAAAAACTAGAACTGTATAAGGTGAGAGAAAGAAATATTAAAGTTTCTGCCTTTAGGGTATTGAATCTGCTCCGAAAAGAGCTCGAGAAATAAACTGATATAAGATGATGAGGAAAGGCTTGTTTTTTACAAGCCTTTTTTTGTGCTCTCTTATGAAAATCAGGTCCAAAATTATAGTCCGTTTTCTTATTGATAGATAATATTATATAAAGTATTTATTGGATTTTATTCTATAATATCCTAAATTTCAGTAACTAATCCTGATTTCAATATTAACATATAAATTTAAATTACAACTATAAACATCTAGATGTTTGGATATATAGATGAAAGTATATACATTTGAACCAAAATCAATAAACAATCAATAAAAAACATGCGAAACATTATCTATCTATTGACTTTTGTTTTGGCAATGACAAACATTCAAATGGTGTTTGCCCAGGAAACAGAACTAAAATTGAGCTTAAAAGATGCTTTGCAAATGGCCGATGAAACCAACAGGCAAATTAACAAGGCAAAAGAACAAGGGAAAGCTGCAAAAGCAGAATTTCGTCAGACCAATTCGGTTTTTCTTCCTAATCTAAACTTATCTCATACAGCGGTTAGTACAAATGATCCTTTGGCAACTTTCGGGTTTAAGCTAAAACAGGAAATTACCACGCAGGCCGATTTTAATCCAATCCTGCTCAACGAACCTGCTCGAATTGAGAATTACAATACCAAAATTGAGGTTCAGCAACCCATTATCAACATTGATGGATTGTATGGAAGAAAAGCAGCAAATGCAAAAATGCAGGCTGTTGATTTTACCACCGAACGTACTATTAATTATACCAGGTTCGAGGTAAAGAAAGCCTACTACCAACTGGAATTGGCACAAGAAGCAGTTCGTGTGGTTGAAAAATCGCTGGAAACAGCAAAAGCTGCATTACAACTTACTCAGAACAACCTTGAACAGGGCTATGTAAAAGAGGCTGATTTGTTATCTGCAAAAGTATGTGTTTTGGAGCTAAATAATCAGCTTGCTGATGCCAAAAATGCAAAGAAACAAGCTGGTGAATTTTTAGCCTATATTCTTGGCTTAGATATTCGAACTGTTTTGCTTCCTACTGAAAAATTAGATCAAAAACCTTCTCTTTTGCAAGCTTTAAATAAGGAAGAAGACAAAGGAATGCGTTCCGATATTATGGCTTACAAGAAAAGCCTCGAAGCACGTGAAAACATGCTGAAATCTGAAAAAATGAAATTCCTTCCACGTTTGAATGCTTTTGGAGCTTATGAATGGAACGATTCTCAGCTTATGGGAACTTCGGCCAATAACTACATGATAGGTGCAAGCTTATCCTGGAATATTTTTAGCGGATATAAAAATGTTGGAAAAGTTCAGAAAGCCAGGGCAGAATTGAAGATTGCAGAATTAGAGCTTGCCGATTATCAATCTAAATCGGGCATGGAGATACAAGCAGCAAAAAGAAACCTGAAAGTTGCCTTCGACAGAATTGAAATGAGCAAAATGGCAAAAGAACAGGCTGAAGAAGCTTTTAGAATCAGAACCAACAGGTACAAACAAGGTTTGGAAAAAACGATTGATGTATTGCAGTCGGAGTCGATGGCAATGATGAAGAATCTGGACTATATCAACTCATTATATCAATATCATGTAGCAGTTTTTCAATTGGAATTATTGCTTGAAAAAGAACTACAATAAACACAACAATCTCAAAAAAACAATAAATATGAACTCTAAGACAATACTATTGATTGCAATAACTGCGACACTCGCTTGGGGATTCCAATCGTGTGGCAGTGATTCAACTGCAAAAGAAAATCAGAAAGCGGATGTTAGCGTAAGTGTGCAAAGCGTTACAATAGCAAACCAACCTGAACAATTGAGTTTTACAGGTAAAGTTGAGGCGGAAACACATTCTAATTTGAGCACCCGAATTATGGGGCAGATTGAAAGAATTAATGTGGAACCAGGCCAAAATGTAAACAAAGGTCAATTATTGGTTCAGATTAAAGATGAGGATATTCAGGCCAGGAAGGCACAGGTGAAAGCCAATATGATTAAAGCCGAAGCGGCCTATGAAAATGCCAGTAAGGATTACAAGAGGTTTAGTGCATTATTTGAGCAAAAAAGTGCTTCACAAAAAGAAATGGACGACGCCACCACTCATTTCAATATGGCCAAAGCTGAATTGGAAGCCGTGAAACAAATGGAGGCAGAAGTAAATGAAATGCTACGCTACTCGGCCATAAAGGCACCTTACCAGGGAATTATTACCAGGAAATATGTGAACGAAGGAGATTTGGCTTCACCGGGTATGCCACTGGTGGCTATCGAAAAACCGGGCGATTATAAAGTAATGGCAAAGATTCCCGAAACTGAAATCTTTAAAATTCAAAAGAATGATCTGGTTAAGGTGAAAATAACTGCTTTAAACGAAATTGTGGATGGCAAAATCACGGAAGTAAATCCTTCGGCCTTGTATACGGGCAACCAGTTCGAGGCCAAGATTGTGTTGGAACCAAATAAAGATCAAAAAGCAAAACTATTTAGTGGCATGTATGCACAGGTTCGTCTCGAAAAAGGTGAGATGCCTGTGATTTTAGTACCGACCAATGTGTTGGTGAAGAAAGGACAGCTAACAGGTGTTTACACTGTAAGTCAGATGGGAACGGCCATGTTGCGTTGGGTAAGAGTAGGAAAAAGCATTGATGATATGACCGAGGTTTTATCTGGACTAAGCGATGGAGAACAATACATTGTTTCATACCAGGGTAAAATTTGGGATGGTGCTAAACTAAGTATCCAATAGTACAATCATGAAAAGAAAATTTGAGTTCTAACATCAAATGTTTTACAAGATGAAAACAGGATTTGCAGGCGGTATCGCCAACTTATTTATCAATTCAAAACTGACTCCTCTTTTAATGGTCGCTTTCATGATTATTGGATTGTACAGTGCCTATTTAACACCAAGAGAGGAAGAGCCACAAATAGATGTTCCCATTGCCGATATTTTTTTAATGTATCCGGGAGCAAGCCCATCAGAAATTGAATCGCGTGTAATGCAGCCGCTTGAAAAGGTAGTTGCAAATATTCCGGGAGTAGAGTATGTCTATTCCATATCCATGCCCGGACAAGCTATGTTAATCGTACAGTTTTATGTAGGCGAAGATGTTGAGAGATCTCTTGTTAAAATGTACAACGAGATTATGAAACACATGGATGAAATGCCGAAAGGTACTTCCATGCCATTGATTAAGACCCGTGCAATTGATGATGTTCCTGTGTTGGGACTAACTTTTTGGAGTGAAACCTACGATGATTTTCATTTAAAAAGAATCGCCCAGGAAGTCAATAACGAAATAGAAAAGGTAAACGAAGTGTCAGAAACCAAGGTGATTGGTGGTCGTTCGCGTCAGGTTCGTGTTGTATTAAACCGCGAACAAATGGCTGGTTATAATATCGATGCTTTAAGTATCTCCAGGCAAATTCAAGTGTCGAATCAGCAGGTTGGTTCAGGATCATTTAATAGTAACGACCAGGAATACCTTGTGGAAACGGGCAAGTTTCTAGAAAATGCCGATGATATTTCCAACCTGGTGGTGGGAGTTTACAAAGAAAGTCCGATCTACCTTAAGCAAGTAGCACAAGTGATTGATGGACCGGAGATTCCATCACAGTATGTCAGTTTTGGATATGGAAAAATTAATGATTCCAAAGCGCAATTTAAGGGAGAATATCAGGCTGTAACCATATCGGTAGCAAAACGTCGTGGCGCCGATGCCATGAAAGTTTCAGAACAGATTCTTAGCAAAATTGAATCGCTTCGAAAAGATTTGATTCCTTCTGATGTTCAGGTTGATGTAACCCGAAATTATGGAGAAACAGCATCGGATAAAGTAGCAGAGTTGTTATTGCATTTGCTTGGAGCCATTGTGGCCGTAACATTTGTAGTAATGCTGGCCATGGGTTGGCGTGGTGGATTGGTGGTATTCCTTTCTGTACCAATCACTTTCGCATTAACCATGTTTAGTTACTACTTCCTCGATTATACATTAAATCGAATTACACTATTCGCTTTGGTATTTGTAACAGGTATTGTGGTTGATGATTCGATTATTATCGCCGAAAACATGCACAGGCATTTTAAAATGAAGAAATTGCCGCTCATGCAGGCTGCCCTTCGTTCAATTGATGAGGTAGGAAACCCAACAATTTTGGCAACTTTTACAGTTATTGCTGCCGTTCTTCCAATGGTTTTCGTTTCCGGATTAATGGGGCCT
This sequence comes from Marinifilum caeruleilacunae, assembly GCF_013141825.1. GTDB lineage: Bacteria > Bacteroidota > Bacteroidia > Bacteroidales > Marinifilaceae > Marinifilum > Marinifilum caeruleilacunae. Next base: position 8,251 of record NZ_RZNH01000045.1, on the reverse strand, counting down.
TACATGAGTCCAATGCCAATTGGTGCTTCCATTGCCATGATATTTTCTTTGCTGGTGGCACTTACCATTACCCCTTACCTGGCATATCGATTACTACATCATGATGAAAAGAAAGACAAAGAAGAAAAAGTATTTAAGCTCGAAGATTCATTGATCTATAAAATGTATGCTGCCACCATTCGCCCCATGTTGGAATCTAGAGTGAAGCGTTGGGGGTTTATTGGAATTGTTAGTGTACTTCTATTGGCTTCTACAACATTGATCTATTTTAAAATGGTTGCTGTAAAGATGTTGCCTTTCGATAATAAAAATGAATTCCAGGTGATAATTGACATGCCCGAAGGTACAACACTGGAACGTACAGCCGTGGTAGCCAAAGAATTGGCGGCCTATATTGCACAGCAAGATCATGTGGTTGATTATCAGACCTATGTTGGAACAGCAGCACCCATTAATTTTAATGGATTGGTTCGTCATTACGATTTGCGAAGAGGATCGAATGTTGCTGATATACAAGTGAACCTTACTCATAAACACGATAGAGATTTGCAAAGCCATGATATTGCCAAAGCCATGCGACCTGGTTTACAGAAGATTGGCAAGAAGTTTAATGCCAATGTAAAAGTAGTAGAGGTTCCTCCGGGACCACCGGTAATGTCGACCCTGGTAGCCGAAATTTACGGTCCAAATACCGAAGGACAGGTTGATGTGGCCAAGCAGGTAAAATCAATATTTGGGAAAACCCAGGATGTAGTGGATGTAGACTGGTTGGTTGAGGATGATCAGACCGAATATCAGTTTAATGTTGATAAGGAAAAAGCCATGCTCGCTGGTGTTTCTACCCAACAGGTGGTTCATACTTTAAATATGGCACTGGGAGGACAAGAGGTTTCTCAATTGTACCAGGAACACGAACACGAGCAAGTAGGGATCGACCTGAGATTGCAGGAAAAGGAGAGAAGCAGTCTTAGAGATCTGAAGAAGGTTAATATCCTTACTCAATCGGGCCAACTGATTCCTTTGGGTGATATTGTTGATATTCAGGAGAAAATAAAAGAGAAAAGCATCTATAGAAAAAACCAGAAAAGAGTAGTATATGTAACTGCCGATGTGGCAGGAAAACTGGAAAGTCCGGTATATGGAATCATGGAAATTTCCGATCATTTAAGTGATGTGAATGTACCCGAAGGATATGAATTGCTGGAAGAATATACGCAACAACCATTTTTCGAAGACAATTACAGTCTAAAGTGGGATGGAGAATGGCAAATTACCTTCGAGGTGTTCCGCGATTTGGGTGCTGCCTTTGCCGTTGTATTATTGGTTATTTACATGTTGATTATTGGCTGGTTCCAGAATTTTAAAGTTCCATTTGTAATGATGGTGTCCATTCCTCTTTCCCTTGTCGGGATATTGATTGGCCATTGGCTGATGGGTGCGTTTTTTACTGCAACATCGATGATTGGAATGATTGCCCTGGCAGGAATTATGGTGCGGAATGCCATTTTATTGATTGACTTTATTAACCTCCGACTGGCCGAAGGAGTGCCGCTAAAAGAGGCGGTAATTGAGGCCGGAGCGGTTCGAACTACACCAATTTTACTAACTGCAGGAACCGTTGTAATTGGAGCCGTAGTGATCTTGTTCGATCCTATTTTCCAGGGGCTTGCCATTTCTTTAATGGGTGGATCAATCGCTTCAACATTCTTAACCCTGGTCATTGTGCCACTGATTTATTACATGACTGAGAAGAAGAAGTATCCTGAAGTAAAAGAAGAAAGAGAAACAATAAATATATAATACAATGAGAGAGAGAATTATAAGAGCAGTTGCCGGAACCATTGTGCTGATTAGCATTTTACTGGCATTCTATGTAAACATGAACTGGTTGTTCTTAACCGCCTTTGTAGGTTTAAATCTCTTACAATCATCCATCACAAAATGGTGTTTAATGGACGATATACTTCGAAAAGTTTTTAAAGTGGATAGTTAATCCGTAGTTTGAGTTTTTATTGATTGGAATCCCGAGGCAAATTTTGTTTCGGGATTTTTTGAATATCTAAAAGTATTAATAAATGTTAATATGTTTTGTTGGTATAATTATATGTTTAACTTTAATTAATTGTTTAATGTTAACTAAAACCTACTAACATGAAATTTTATTTAAGTCTTTTGCTCTTAGTATCAATTTTAAACGTCAAAGCCCAAAAGCATTTTGAAGGAAGCGTAACTTACAATTTCGATGTGAAATATCTCAGCAAAGCTGATAGTCTTTATACAGATAGCCTGATAAAAGAAAGAGGCTTTATTTTCAGAACTTTTTTTCTGCCTCCAACCCAAAGTGTTCATATCATCAAAAAAGATACAGTGATGGTTCAGGATTATTTTGATGATCACACATCACCGCATACAGTTTATATAACAAGCAAAAATGAGTATAAAACTTTAGATATGAACTCAGGTAAACTTAGAGATAGAAAAGAGTATACCAAATCAAAATATAGAAATATTAAAAAATACATACGCATTCGAAATGAGGATGAAGTGATATGCGGTTACAATTGCAAAGCCTGGAAAATTAAAAGTAAAAACGGTTGGAATAAAGTGTGGTTAGCCGAAACTGATCAGGTTCTGCCAAGTACTGTAAAAGCTGGAATTAGTTTGGATAATAAATTGATTTTAAAGCAGATTAGGCACTATAATGGCAAAAAAGAAGAAGTAAAATACGCTGTAGAAATGGATGGCTTGCCAGCTTATGATTTCTCTGGCTTTGTTGCAACCAACACGGGAACAAATATTAAAGAGAAGTATGAGCCAATTGCTCAAAACAATACGATTGAGGATATGCCTGTTAAAGTTGGACAGAAAGTTCCGAATGTTTATTTCAGACAAGTTTTCAAGAACGAACTGGCAAATCTATATCAGACTACAGCTCAAAGTAATTATACAATGATTGAATTTTGGGGTTCTTGGTGTTTGCCTTGTTTGGCAGCAACTCCGAAAATTAAAAAACTAAGAGATAAATTCACTAAACAGGAATTGTCCATTATTTCGCTAAATACAAGGGATAAGATGGAAGAAAAGGTGAAGAATCTGATCACAAAAAAAGAGATGAATTGGCAACACGCATATTCAACTAAAAAGATTGTTTCAATTTTCAATAAACAAGGAAAGTATCCAACGGCAGTATTAATTGATAAAAACAACATGGTTGTACTTATCGGAAATCCTCACCTAATACTTGAAGAGGTTGAAAGAATTGTTGGGGGAGAGTTAAGCTCTACTAAGAATTAAATTTTTCTAAGATTTTTGAATCTTTTGCCTGGTTTGTAAATTTTTTCATGCCATTGTAAAATCTCCTTTCTGTCAGGTAATCAGCAATAAAGTTGTTTTTTAGCTCTTTTTAAAGCGATGAGAATGCAATAGAATTGTGATATAGTATACTTGTAGTTGAATATTAGGCAGAAATTTCATTTAGCGTATGCATTTTATAGAATATCAAAAAAGGGTCGTTGATTTCTTTCAACGACCCTTTTTCTAATTAAATAACAGTAATAAAATCTTCAATCAAAAATGGATTGAATATATTTTTAAGCTTTACTTTTTCTTATCGTAAACATACCAGTAGGCGGTTCCAACAAAAAGTGCTCCACCAACAATATTTCCCAAAGTGGCCGGAATTAAATTTTTCACAATAAAATCCATCCAGCTGATATCGGCACCATGAAAAATGGCAACAGGAATAAAAAACATATTGGCAACGCAGTGTTCAAAGCCCATGGCTACAAAAGCCATTACCGGGAACCAAATGCCCAGCACCTTGCTTGCGATGTCTTTCGAAGCGTAGGCCAACCACATGGCCAATGCAACCATCCAGTTGCAGGCAATTCCTTTTAAGAAAGTCTTGTAGAATGGGTTCGAAGTTTTGGCAATAGCAATGTTAATGGCAGAATCTACCGAAGGAGAGTTCATAAGAGCTCCTGTTAAGTAAACCAAAAAGTAGGCTACCACAAGTGAACCAATAAAGTTTCCGATGTAAACTACGCCCCAGTTTTTAAGAGGTACTTTAAACGACATGCGTTTCGAAAAAACCGAAGGAACAAAGTAAGCTGTATTTCCTGTAAACAGTTCAGCACCAGCTACGGCACACAATATCAGTCCCAAAGGGAAAACTGCCCCAAAGAAGAATTTTTGTAAACCCGGGTTAGTGGCTGCCAATCCTGGCATTGCTCCACCAACAATTAAGGCCAAAAGGCTGCCCATTGCGATATAACCTCCTGCCAAAAGTGCCAAAACAAAAGTTTTATTTGCAGGCATGGCTTTCTTTGCTTCAGCAGTATGGTTTACTACTTCAACAACTTCGCTTGGTGAATTGAAGCCACTTTGCTCTTTCACCGAAACTTCAATTTTCGGTTTGGCAACTTCAATAATTTCATTCATATCTTGATAAGACATTGTATTCGTTTAGTAATTAATAATCAGTAGCTAACACACTACAATTATCAATTGAGAATTCTTAATTTATGATTACCTCTTTGAAATACTGGCTTAGAATTTCTTTTGCAGTATCCAGCTGTTCGATGGTATTTTCAGGTACACCTTCGAGCTGATATTCCCACTTAAGATGTTCGTATTTGTGAACACCCAGTTTGTGATAGGGTTGAATTTCAAGCTTTTCGATATTTCCGTACTCCTGGAAATGCTTTCCAAGTTCGTGTAAATATTCGGGCTGATCGGAATAACCAGGAACCAAAACGTAACGCATCCAGGTGCGAATGTTTTCATCGCGAAGATGTTTGGCAAATTTTAAAGTTGTATCGTTTCTTTTGCCGGTGATCTTCACATGCCAATCCGGATTAATGTGTTTGATATCCAATAATACCAAATCGGTATTGGATAGTAATGATTTCACATCATCGTTGAGTACATTTCCATTGGTGTCGATACAGGTATTAAAGTCCTCATCCTTTAGTTGTTGGAAGAGTTTATTTAGTTCGGCAGCTTGCCACAAAGGCTCACCTCCAGAAATGGTAACACCACCAAGTTTTCCAAAAAATGGACGTTGGTTTCGTGCTTTTCTCATCACTTCGTCGAGTGGAGTAGGAGTTCCTCCCTTAAAGTTGATTGTATCAGGATTTGCGCAGTACAAGCATTTGAATGCACAACCCTGAAGGAATACTACCAGGCGGATTCCCGGACCATCGTAGGTTCCCAGTGATTCGAAAGAATGAACGTTTAACATGGTTGATAGTTAGTTGTAAAAATAAGTCTTATCACGAATAAAGACTCAAATCTGAAAAAAACGAGTCCGGAAAGTACAAAGTACTCCCGGATCTCGGTATATAAGTGTGAAAAACGTTCTTACATTTTTTCGAAGAAGCTACGAGAGATTACCTCAAGTTGCTGCTCGCGAGTCAAACGTACAAAGTTTACAGCGTATCCTGATACACGAATTGTCAACTGCGGATATTCTTCTGGACGCTCCATCGCATCTTCCAACATCTCACGGTTCAATACGTTAACGTTCAGGTGATGAGCACCTTTAATGAAGTAAGCATCCATCATGGTTACCAGGTTCTCTTGACGAATTTCTGCAGTTGCACCCAATGATTTAGGAACAATTGAGAAAGTATTCGAAATACCATCCAATGAATCTTCGTAGTTAATTTTTGCTACAGAATTCAATGAAGCAATCGCACCATTGGTGTCACGTCCGTGCATTGGGTTCGCACCTGGAGCAAAAGGAACACCAGCAGCTCTACCATCAGGAGTTGCACCAGTTTTTAATCCGTAAACCACATTAGAAGTAATGGTTAAGATCGACATGGTTGGCTCTGCATTTTTGTAAGTGTGAAGATCTTTCAACAAACCATTAAAGTAAGCTGGAATCTCAACAGCAAAACAGTCTACACGATCATCGTCGTTACCGTAGAATGGGAAATCACCTTCGATTTTGAAATCGCAAGTTAAACCTTCTTCGTTACGGATAGCTGTTACTTTTGCGTTCTTAATTGCCGAAAGCGAGTCAGCTACGATTGACAGACCAGCAATACCATAAGCAAGGTTAATAGCAGGATTGGTATCAACAAGAGACATTTGAGCTTTCTCGTAGTAGTACTTGTCGTGCATGTAATGGATAATGTTCATAGAATCGCTATAAACTCTAGCCATCTCTTTCATCGCAATTTTGTAGTTTGCCATTACTTCGTCGAAGTTCAACTCATCGCTCGACATTTCAGGAATACCATTGATTAATTTGGTACCTGTTTTCTCGCAACGACCACCGTTAAGAGCCAAAAGCATTGTTTTAGCAAGGTTACAACGAGCACCGAAGAACTGAATTTGCTTCCCGATTTCCTGGTAAGATACACAACATGCAATACCGTAGTCATCAGACTTGCGAGTATCAGTCATCAACTGGTCGTTCTCGTACTGGATAGATGAAGTGTCGATAGAAACCTGTGCACAGAATTTTTTAAATCCTTCAGGCAACTGATCGTTCCAAAGTACAGTCATGTTAGGCTCAGGTGATGGACCTAATGTGTAAAGCGTATTCAAGAAACGGAAAGAAGTTTTGGTTACTTTCGATTTACCATCTAAAGTTCTACCACCAATCGACTCTGTTACCCAAGTTGGGTCACCAGCGAAAATCTCATCGTAAGCATTCATACGAAGGTGACGAACCATACGCAATTTCATTACGAATTGGTCAAGCATTTCCTGTGCAAACTCCTCGGTAATTGTACCTTCTTCCAAATCTCTTTGGATATAGATATCAAGGAAAGTAGACACATTACCTAACGACATTGCTGCACCGTCCTGCTCTTTTACAGCAGCAAGATATCCCATGTAAACCCACTGGATTGCTTCCTGTGCGGTTTCAGCCGGACGACCAAGTTCCAAATCGTATTTAGCACCTAATTCTTTGATCTGACCTAAGGCTTTGATTTGCTCAGCAACTTCTTCACGTAAGCGAATCAAATCATCAGTCATGGTGCCGGTAAGATTGTCTAAATCTTCTTTTTTAGCTTCGATCAAACGATCGATACCGTATAATGCTACACGACGGTAGTCACCAATAATACGACCACGTGCGTAGTTATCTGGCAATCCGGTAAGGAATCCTAATGAACGGAACTTACGGATTTCAGCAGTATATGCATCAAATACCCCGTCGTTGTGAGTTTTTGCAAAATTGCGGAAAATATCTTTAACACGGTCCGATACTTCAAGACCTTGTTCAGTACAAGCTTTTTCAACTACAGCAATACCACCATATGGTTTCATTGCTCTGCGTAGCAATTCATCTGCCTGCAATCCTACGATTACTTCCAAAGACTTGTCAATGTATCCAGCACCATGTGAAGCAATCGTTGATACTGTTTCAGTATCGATTGAACGAACACCGTTGTTTGCGCGCTCTTCTTTCACCGCATCAAGACACATTTGCCACAATTGCTTGGTGCGCTCAGTAGCTCCTGTTAAGAATGATGCGTCCCCAGTGTATGAGGTTAAGTTGTTGTTAACGAAATCTCTAACGTTAATTGTCTTTTGCCATTCGCCGGCTTTAAATTGCGTTTTTACCATTGCAGTTAATAGTTTTCTATGATTGATTTTCATCAATCCGGATCAATTACAAATCTTTAACAGATTTGAACTTGAAATGGTTGTGTTTAAAATTATATTTTGTACTCCATTGCCTTTTTTGACAATTTCGCACCAGAAAAATAAACAAGATAAATTTGTCCGATTTCCTTTCAGAGCGCAAAGGAACGGACTATTTTTGTGTTGTGCAATACCAAAATGTTATGAAATTACTAATGCAAAGCTTTTCGAAAGGCCAAAGTTTCTGGTATTCTTAGAGTTTTGCTATGTAGACATTACAATTTAAAATTGCCCAATTTAGAACCAATCTATGTTTAGGGCTGTAGAATTGTAGAAATAAATTGGAATAAGGTGAAAAATTCTATTTAACAAATTGGTGTTAAATAGGATCTGTAATTTTAAAATGAACTCATTATGCTAAAATGCTTTATACAGAAAAGGGTGGGCACAGGATTGTCCACTCGTTAGGAATCAGAGCTGGAAAAAAAAGCCCTGTTGTTTTGAAGTGAACCCCAAATATTGGACGGTTATAAAATAAGTTAATGATATTGAGTTCGGTATTTTACCGGACTCAATCCGTTTAAATGAGTCTTTATTCTAATATTATTGTAGTAATTTATATACTCCTCCAGTTCCTTTAGAAAGT
>NZ_RZNH01000200.1 GCF_013141825.1 Marinifilum caeruleilacunae | reverse complement strand
TTCGTGGGAACCGCTTTAGGGCCCTCAGTGATGGTGTTTTGTAATTTATATGCTCCTCTTGCATTTGTGTCTCTACTTCTTGTTCGCCTGGAGGGAACTTCTTCATTTGTATTAGCATGGTTCACTTCAGTCCTTCCTTCCAACTCACTCTTTTTTTGCTGTAAACGATTCTCTGCCGCCAGTTCATTGAAACTATTGAATATATCCTTTAGAGATTCCGGGATGAATAAATCACCTATTAAAGCAGCTTGACGATCTGGTGGAACTAAAGTAAGCAATTGGGTAACGACGCTTACGAGCTTCATAACATCTTCTTCCGTTGGAGCTGGTGGGACTAATAACTGTGTACAATCCATTTTTCT
>NZ_RZNH01000199.1 GCF_013141825.1 Marinifilum caeruleilacunae | reverse complement strand
CTTTTATGGTCAGTGAACACTTGGATCTTCTCACCATACAAATATGATCGCCAAATCCGAAGGGCAAATACTACTGCAGCCATCTCTAGGTCATGTGTCGGATAATTCACTTCATGCTTTCTTAGTTGCCTAGATGCATAGGCGATTACCTTATCTTCCTGCATCAGCACACAACCTAAACCAACATGAGATGCATCCGTATACACAGTGTATGGTTGGTTAGGCTTAGGCAATGCTAAGATAGGTGCAGTCGTCAAAGCTTCTTTTAACTTTTCGAATGCTTTCTCGGTTTCTATACTCCGTTCATAAGCAATCCCTTTACCGGTAAGACGAGTCTAAGGCTTTGATATGCTTGCAAATCCTTG
>NZ_RZNH01000198.1 GCF_013141825.1 Marinifilum caeruleilacunae | reverse complement strand
CTTTAAAACCATTGATGAGCCTGAATTCAATATGAACTTCTACATCTCTTAATTGTTGATTCTAGTAGTTTATACCGGGTCCTTCGACTCCGCTCAGGAACCCTTGGCTATGCAATTCGGATGCCTCTCTGCGAAACTCTGCGATTTAATCAGCGAATATCTGCGAGAAGTTATTGGACCTTTAAAACCATTAATGAGCCTGAATTCAATAAGAACTTCTACATCTCTTAATTGTTGATTCTAGTAGTTTATACCGGGTCCTTCGACTCCGCTCAGGAACCCTTGGCTATGCAATTCGGATGCCTCTCTGCGAACCTCTGCGATTTAATCAGCGAATATCTGCGAGAAGTTATTGTACCTTTAAA
>NZ_RZNH01000044.1 GCF_013141825.1 Marinifilum caeruleilacunae | reverse complement strand
TCGGCAACCGGATCAGTTGTGTCATCAATTACGATATTCTGATTTTGAGTGATTGAATTGCCACTTGCATCAGTATAGGTCCAAACCACAACCTTACTTGTCGTGATTGGGAAAGTTTCTGTATGTGTTCCCGTAATTGCGCCATCACAGTTATCTGTGGCAGTTGGGGCTGTTAAACTTGTTACTTCACACTGTGCATTTACATCGGCAAGTGTTGCCAAATCAGCAACWGGATCAGTCGTATCATCAATTAYGATATTCTGATTTTGAGTGATTGAATTGCCACTTGCATCAGTATAGGTCCAAACCACAACCTTACTTGCCGTGATTGGGAAAGTTTCTGTATGTGTACCCGTAATTGCGCCGTCACAATTGTCTGTGGCAGTTGGAGCTGTTAAACTTGTTACCTCACACTGTGCATTTACATCGGCAAGTGTTGCCAAATCAGCAACYGGATCAGTYGTRTCATCAATTACGATATTCTGATTTTGAGTGATTGAATTGCCACTTGCATCAGTATAGGTCCAAACCACAACCTTACTTGTCGTGATTGGGAAAGTTTCTGTATGTGTACCCGTAATTGCGCCGTCACAATTGTCTGTGGCAGTTGGAGCTGTTAAACTTGTTACCTCACACTGTGCATTTACATCGGCAAGTGTTGCCAAATCAGCGACAGGAGCCTGATTATCACTTACTGTTACATCAAAACTACAAGTATTATTATTTCCAGCATTATCAGTAACAGTCCAAATAATTGTAGTTGTTCCTGTTGGAATTTGAGCACCATCAAGAGTTGTGCCTCCATTAAAATCATTAGACACTGATGCTACAGTACAATTATCCGAATAAGACTGAAGATCGAATTCAGTTCCAGACACGGTATAATAGCATTGACCTGAATCGGTATTTTTACTTTGATTTGAAACGCAGAATAAACTTGGATCAACATTATCGATTTCAGCAGTTTTGGCCGTTAAGGCTGGAGCAGGGTTCGCTTCACAATTTGTCGATCCATCACTAAATGCAATACTCTCAATATTGTAAGTTCCGTCACTTGTTATCGCGTCTGTAGTTAAAACTGCTGATCCGGATCCATCTGTTGTAACAACTTCTGATTTTGAGGTTCCATTATCGTTATACCCAACAGTATAATCAGTATTTGCACTTAAACCTGTAACAGTAAGTACAGGTGAAGTATTGTGACATACTGGTGATGACACGTTAAAATCAAGTGAAGAAATATCCGGAAGCGGATTCACGGTTACATTTAAAACCAAATCGCCTGAAACACAAGCCGTAGGTGTTTCTTCTCTGGCAGTAACCTGGTAGTTACCTGCACTTCCCCAGCGAATTTGAATTATACTTTCATAATTTGCACCGGAAGCTACAGTTGGCTCGTTGAAAGTTGTACCCTGATCAGTACCATCATTCACAATTACACCTCCAGTAATTGTCCAATAAATGGTTGAACCAGAATTTCCTTCCACCCTATAAGTTCTTAATTCTCCTTCACAAACACTTTCGTTTGGAGACAGGTTTGTCTGTGCATAAAGATCTACTTTAGGCCAGACAACAACTAAAAACAATAAGATATATTTTATGTAGAAATGTTTCGTCAATATCTTTATTTTAGGGTAAAACTCTAGTTTTGTTTTAGTTCAGATTACACGCTTGCTTTATTTTTCTTAAACACCTATACGGCAATTGTTAAAAAGTGTTTAGTTTTTTTATAATAAATGCGAATATAATCAGTATTTTTTTATTTTTTATCTTAAATACACCTTGTCATCGGTGTCATTCATCCAATAATTAAAGTCTTTAGTCAAAGATTTGGCTTAATTCATTTATTAAAATAGAAATATGCCCTCTTTATACGCTACCTCTTAGCTTCATCATTTAATGTAAAATTCACAAAGATAATAATTTTATATCCTTAATAGATTTAATTAATCATGATAAATTCCAACAGGATTTGGCTCCACACCAATATCAAAAGTACCTTGCGCAGTACATGATTTTGAATCAGTTACTGTGACTGTATATGTTCCAACTCCCAAAGAACTTGCATTGGGTGAATTCAAACCTCCATCATGACTCCAGCTGTATGTATAGAATGGACTCGATCCATTTGGAGTTCCTCCTGTAACATCAACATTTAACTGACCGCTTGTTCCATTGGTACATACTACACTCGAAGCATTTAGTGACACACTTGGTTGTGGGTTTACAAGTATTCCCGAAATGTGTTCAATATTACTACATCCATTGGTCTTAGTTATCGTTAATGAAAAATCTTTTGCCATTAATGCAGCCGTATTATAAACGACAGTAGTATTTGCTGAGTTAGGAGAATTCACCTCTGCTGTGGGAGTCCACAAGTAAGTATCACCTGCATCGGAATTGGAAATTGTGGCAGATAAACTAATTACTTCGCCACTACAATATTCCGCTTTATCGGCTGCAATTGTAAAGTGAGAATTTTCTCTTACTGTCAGCACCATATTATCTGTATCGACACAAGATGCTGTAGCTGAGGCAGACTCCTTAACGGTAAGTGTGAATGTATAGGTTCCAAATGGAATATTCTCATCAACAGTCGGATTCGGCACGTAAATGTCGCTTAAATAGCTTAATCCGGAAGCAGGAGAACAAGCCCACTCGTAGTAGATCCCTCCACTCCCTTCTAACTGTGTTGTTTCACCTTCACAAATCGATTTTGCAGGACCTGCCTCGGCAGATATTGGTGTAACACCAGGGATTGTTACATCGAAACTTTCATTTCTACAAGCATATCTATCCTGAACGGTAATTGTATAAACATCCCCAACCTTTGGGTTATTCAAGGTAAAAACATTGTCATCCTGAAATGGACCTCCATCTAAACTGTATTGATAATCTGCAGGATCTAATCCTGATTTCAAATCCACAGTAATGGTCGCAACGGGTGTTGCCCCATCACAAGAAACCAAACTTGTTGGCGAAGCTTCAATTTCCGGGATATCGATAATGGTAACGACCTTTTCATAGTATTCAGGTGCCGAACAAGGGCAACTTTTTAAGAAAGACAAACGCAAATCTTCATCTCCCTCAATACCAGAATCACTAACAGCCTGGTAATAATATGTAACTTCGGTAACTCCCGGAGACATATTTACGGTACTTGGTATTTTACCATCACCAATCTGTGAGCCAAATTCATCTACATAAATATAATCGACCCCATTTTCAGCAGTACCTGAAATATTTAAATCAAATGTAAGATCAACGTCAAGATCTTCTTCTCTTTTGAATTTAATAAAACTACCCGAGCAGCCTTCATACATTACGTCAACGTCCTCTTCAACTCCAATACCATTCTGAATGATAACTTCGTTTGATTTAAAACTCTCAGCTTCCAGGAATACGGCTGAATTGTAGCTTGCATCCCACACATCAGCAATAATCAATCGAATATGATAGGTTTGACATGGTTGTACGTTTGCTGAAGCAGTAAGTACAGTTGTTCTTCCATCAAACTGTGTCGCAAAACCACCAGCTTCATCAATATAGTAGGTCGAATTCCCACAGTTATCATTTACATTATTAATGGTAACCGGATTTGAAGTACCTGGTATCAAAGCGATATTTTTCCCTGATAATCCCGCATCAGCTGTAATTCCCGGTCCACTAATGATAAAAGCAAATACATCATTGTAAGCACTACATGCATATTCTGGATATTCCTCTGAAGCAAAAACGTATCTAAACTCCAGCACATCACCTGCAGGAACAAAATCAAATTCAAGAATTTGAGCATCATTTCCATTATTACCGGTTAGGGCATTGACATCAGAATCATTACCAGCATCCCCAATATTCTGACTCGAATTTCCTGTATTTGGACCTTCTGCACTATTTACATCTCCAGTAGATATAATAATCCCAGAAGAAAGTGGAAAGTCAGAAGTCCCAGCATTAAAATATCCCAAGCCTCTTGTCTCATCTCCTGAATACACGATATTATCGGTTGTTAAACAACCCGTAACCAATACATTTTTCACAAGGTTCTCTGCAGAGTAGCTATTTTCCGGAGATTTATCATCCACTTCTATTGGATCTGTAGATGGAAGATCATCATCTACAATTGTAATGGTTTCTTCCTGAACACCATCTTCACTCCCATTTATCACTGAAGTGATATCAACAACCACATTAATGTCGCCATCATTGATACTATTATCAATGGCAGTAAAATTAGTACTTGCAGAAGTTGAACCGGCCGGAATTACAATTTGACTTGCAGAAGAGTAATCAGATCCACTTCCGCCTGTATAACTCAAATTAACAGTTACAGGAAAAGCTTGTGCACCTACAAGCGAGGCTGTAATGCTAGCAATGCCACCATTCTCATTAATCGATGTAGGACTAACACTCAAACTAACCAGGTCGGTACTTTTAGGCTCACCCGAAACCACAACATTATCCATATAATAAAACTCATTGGTCCAGGTATTTCGCATCTGCACCTTAATTACCAATGTATTCCCATCAGGAATATCTGTACATGCCTGCATTGCAGAAATATCATTTATGTGTGAACCATTTGAAGCAAAAAGCACATCTGCGCCTCCATCAACCGAATAGTAAATTCTCAGGTAGTCAACATCCTCCATCTCATTGCCCCATGAACCAATATCCATGCTTATTTTCATTTGCTCATAAGCAGATATATCTATGGCATTTGTGGTCCATTCTCCTATATTATCAAGATCAGTCCCTGCGATTCCTGTACCACCACTACCATTGGCTGGATAAGTCCTGCTACTAATTGTTCCCTGTCCGTTATTATTCAGAGTCCACCCCTGGTTGGCACCTTCAAAATCTTCCTGCCAAATCACAGAAGATCCTGCTGCACAATAATCTATATTGCCCTGAACCAGTATATCATCAATTCTATAGTATTCTTGATTTCCTGTACCATTCTTCATTCGCACCCTTATCTCCAGACTAGATCCATTCAATCCACTTACAGAAGCATTCCTATCGGTATTGTTAGCAGGAAAATCATCGTACCATGGATTAGTAGCATCAAAATTTTGCCATCCACCTCCATCAAGATTGTATTGAAATAAGATATAATCCTCATCTCCATTACCTTGCGGCTCCAAACCTCCAGATTCCTGTGCATCAATAGAAATAGAAATGTCAATATAGGCAGAGATATCAATTGCAGCTGTAGTAGTCCACTCAGCAACTGACCTATTGTTATCACGAAGTTCCAATTTTCCATTTCGAACCTGAAACCAGTCATTCCCATCAGCACCATTAAATCCACTTGTAGTCCACCTTCCACTTTCCGAGGTATCGCCATTGCTATTGTCCGAAAAATCCTCAGACCAAATCGTAACCTGTGCATTTACTGCAAGCGAAGAACATACAATGATTAATAAAAGTAAAACAGCGCGTACAATTTTATAGGCAGAAGTATTTTGGTAAGTCTTTTGAGTAGAACTTAGCATAGGCGTTTACATTTGGATAATCTAGGTAGAAATAGCTTGTGTCAAAAATAATTAATTATATTACAACTCCAGAGATCTACGAAAAAAAATCACTTTTGTTTAATTTTCTTTACACAAAGAATATTTAAACTTCAAAATTTTGCAACACACATACTTTAATCATGATAGATCCCTACTGGAACAGGAGTAGCATAAATTCTAACATTAGCCGTATTTACAAGATCCAATTCACAGACTCCTTTAGCTGCTTTTACAGAAATGATATTATCCCCTAAATTTAATTCGGAAGATGGGATAGCAATCGGAAGATCAGCACCTGTTCCATTGGCACTGCTACCCACTTTAACTGCACCTCTATACAAACTATATACCACACCCGTTTCGCTGGCATGAACGGTAAAATTGGCAATTTCGCCCTGGCATTTAGAATCTCCACTTACAGCAAGAGAGTTATCTGCTACATTCAACATATTAACAGTAAGTGTGATATCGCAGGTTGAAACATTTCCGTTAACATCCTCAACCGTTAAAGTAACAACATTATCTCCTACATCATTGCAATCAAAGTCGGTCCGACTTAATGTTCTGCTCCCAATTCCACATTCATCAATATAGCCAGGATCAACATCATCAACAGTAATACTTCCCGATCCGCTTGCATTAAGATCCAAAACCAAATCCTGGCATGTTGCATCTCCAGTATTTCTTACATAGTCTCTGGCCTGACCAGGTCCAACCCACTCTAGCCTAACTACAGCGCCACCACCATTTTCATAATAATCCAGTCGTACCGAAGCAAGTTCATCTGCAGTTAAATCAATAGTTCCAGATCTTTGTTGAACCCCATGATCTCTCCAATCATCAATCAATTGTATTCCATTCACCCATAAGCGAACTCCATCATCAGAATTTGTATAAAATGTATAAGTCCCTGTTTGAGGAGCCTTAACTACACCTTGAAATCGGATGGAAAATTGGTTATTCCCAACCAAAGAAGACTCTGGCGGACCACTTCCCCAACTATAATTTAACTCATCAACCGTTAAAGTTTCCTGGTAAGTTTCAAAATTACGGCCCGAATAATATTCAGCAGTCCATTGAGAAATTTTAGGAGCCTGATTATCCACAACTGTAATCGTAAAAGTATGACTTGTAGAATTTCCTGACTCATCTGTGGCCACAAAGGTATTGGTAGTTGTTCCTACCGGAAATAAAGACCCCGGTGGCAAGCCCTGAGTTTGAACCACTGTTACCGTTTGAAATTCTACCACATAGCGTCTATTATTTGTTCCTCTTAAATCATTCCATCTACCATTGCTATACATCTCAGTATAATCCTCCCCACTTCCCCAATCATTTGGTTCACCACCATTCCAATTGTCAAAATCAACAGGTTCACCAGTAACCCATTCGAAATTACCTTCCGAGGAAGCATCCGTTAATCCAATCCATATTCCTCCTAACTGGGCATCTAACCAATCATTTTCAGCTTGAGAATTGATGGTAACCAAATGACCTCCTAAATCCAATGCATTTTGAATTGCTGTGGTGGCATTAGCAGAACCATTTGAATAATAATAGGAATGATTGTTCCAAATTCCCAAATTTGTGTAACCAGATAAATTTCCGGTAAAAAGACTTTGATCATCAGTAGCTGACGGGATGGTATAATTAACTACAGCACCACAAACTCCGTCATCAATATTTACACTCATATCTGTTTGCGGATTCTGGAAAGTAGGTGCAGTAAGGTCAGGAACAATCGGACTACCCTTAATCACAAGGTTATCCAAATAAACATAGCGACTATTGCTAACATTCGAAGTTATCCGAATTCTAACATTGGCATTATCGTTAAAACTATTGCCTAAATCATAAGATACAGCTTGCCATGTGTCTCTGCTACAATTTTGAGTATACAAGCTTCCTCCAAATCCACTTCCACTATCAGCAGACAGTAACCATTGATGCGTTCCATTGTTGTTCCCAAACCAATAACCTCCATCCCATTCTACGCTAATATTTTCATATCCAAGGGTAGAAATACTTAATTCGATAAAACTATTGTCACTACTTGTATAAAGTGAAGAAAATGGGTTACCATAACTTCCCGAAAATCGAACATTTGACGATATACTCACTGAAGGACTTCCTATCGAACCTGGTTGCACACTTAAATCTCCATTGGAAGAGAACTGGAAATCTGCCATCACCTGCTCTTGAGAAAAAGAACTCAAAACCATATGTACGAATAAAAACAATACGAACACGTGTTTCCATCGAAACAATTCGAATTGTCTTTTTATATTTTTTTCAAACTTCTTATTCGTATTGAGCATATTACAATCTCTGATAATGATGTTTAATAAACTGGTATGAAAATTTTGTACGAAGTAAATATTTTTTTGTTCTTTTAACACAAAATTAGATTGTTAAAAAGCATATCTTCCAAATCAGGAAATCATGAATAGCTCTAAATATCAACACCTCTTCTTCGATCTCGATCGCACTCTGTGGGATTTTGATTCCAACTCCGAAATTACACTGAATCAATTATTCAGAGATTATCAACTCCAAAGCATTTTTGGAAGTTTTCTTTTCTTTAAATCAAGGTTTGAATACCACAATGGGAAACTTTGGAATGCCTACTATCAAAACAGAATTCGGAAAGAAGATTTAATGTACAGAAGATTCTATTTGACTTTAAAAGAGGCGGGCACTGATGACCTGGACCTGGCAAAAGAAATTGCGCAGGATTTTATTGAAATTAGCCCACTACAAACAAAAACCTTTCCTAACGCGCATAAAACATTGCAGTATTTAAAAGACAAAGGCTACAATCTCCACATCATCACCAATGGCTTTAACGAGGTTCAATATAAAAAACTATCAAACTGCAGGCTCATCTCCTACTTTACAGAAATTATCACCTCCGAAGATGCTGAAGCCAATAAACCATCGCCACTAATTTTCGATTATGCCCTAAAAAGCGCTGGTGCAACAAGAAGTAACAGCATAATGGTTGGCGATGATCTAAAAACCGATATCGCTGGCGCCAGAAAGTCAGAAATCGATCAAATATACTTCAATGCACACAAGAATAAACACGAGGATCAACCCACTTATGAAATCAACAATTTAATTGAAATCACTAAAATTCTATAACCCGAACAGAATCCTTACAATTTCAAACCTGTTTTTAAGATTTTTTAACAATTCATAAGCTGAAACTGCCGAATAGCATGTTTTTCGTAACAAAACAAAGTCTATATTTGCAGCGGTAATTGTGACGGACAGGCTTGGTAACCCTTCCGTTTTGTCAACATCATAAGTTTGTATGTAACTTCCATAAAAATTCTAATGGGTTAGTAAGAGTTACAGGGTTAATAGATATACAAATGGTTAATAAAATATAGAGTTAGACTATACAAACGATGTTGATATAAAGGCTGTGTTTAGGGGACACAGCCTTTTCTTTTTTCTCAATCCTATTTTTTCATTATTTCACCCATAGATAATTGAGTCCATCTACAAATCACATCAAGTTTTTCTCTTCTTCTTTTTAGCAGCTGGAAACAGCACATTGTTCAAAATCAATCGGTATCCTGCCGAATTCTTTTTTAAATTCAAATCTGTTGGAGGATCTCCAACTAAATGTTGGTAATCTTCCGGATCGTGTCCCCCATAAAAAGTCCATGTCCCCTTACCAAACTTCCCATGGATATAACGTGCCTCGCCAGCCGATTTATTTTCTCCCATAATTAAAACTCCAGGCTTAATCAATTCTTTCTTGAAGGCAGTGGTTTGTCCCATAAATCCTTTAATAAGGTTCTTGTGATTCTGACAGAGCATGGTGGGTACAGGATCCCACTTCGCCGAAAAATCAAACAGAGAAAAGTAATCTTCATCTCTATTCACTTTACGTGATAAGGTGACATCAATATCCGAAAACTCGTACACATACGGGTTGGTTTCCAGTGTAAAATCAGTAAAAGCAAATGTTTTATTGTAATCCAACTTTTCCTGGGCATGTTCATCCATAGGATCACCATCGAAAACATGATTGCAGATATCCGTTTTATCGGCCGCAAGGCTTATATCGAAAGTATCGGTAGCAGAACACATGGCAAATAGAAAACCACCATTCTCAACAAATTTCCGAATGGTTTGCGAAACCGCTTTTTTCAAATCTGATATTTTTGAAAAGCCAAATTTATTAGCCCTTGCTAAATTGTCACTTACCTCATCTTTATACCACTGCATATTTCGGTACGAGGCATAAAATTTACCATGCTGCCCTGTAAAATCTTCATGATGCAAATGAAGCCAATCGTAATCCGAAAGTTTATTGTTTAAAACTTCATCGTCATACACAATATCATATGGAATTTCGGCATAGGTAAGTGCCAGGGTTACAGCATCATCCCAGGGCTTTTTCCCTTTGGGTGTATAAACGGCTATCTTAGGAGGCTTTTCAAGCTTAACGGCATCCATATTGGCTTCAGGCGATGAAATCTCATTCATCATTTGAGCGACTGCAGCCTCAGAAACTACAGAATAGCTTACACCACGAATTTTACACTCATCCTCAATCGATTTATTCAAAGGCAAGAGAAATGAACCTCCACGATAATTCAACAACCAGTGAATTTCATAATTGTTCTCCAAGGTCCAATAGGCAATTCCATAGGATTTTAGATGATTTTTCTGAGAATCATCCATAGGAATTAACAAACTTGCCGAGAATGCCGGAAACAAGTTAAAGCAGAATAAAAGAAGTATTAGATATGATTTTAACATGCTATTCATAAGTACGATCGATCAATTGATTTACTTCGAAAGTACAAAATCACATGCTAAAGGAAAAACGAAATGATTTAAAAAGGAGCAGCGTCTTCAAAATCGCTACCACCTACAAGTCCTGCATTTGGATCTTCGAAGCCACCTGAGTCTTGATTCATACTAGAACTGAAAGTTTTAACTTCTTCGGGACCATCATCGCCAAATGGATTCAAACTTTCGCCCTCCAAATCCATAAATCGAGCCAGCTGGTTACGGAATCTCAACTGAATTTCGCCAACCGCACCATTACGGTGTTTTGCAATAATGATATCAGCAATACCAATTAATGAATTCCCTTCGGCATCTTCTGTAATTCCATAACGCTCCGGACGGTGAATAAACAACACCATATCGGCATCCTGCTCAATTGCACCAGACTCACGAAGGTCGGAAAGCATTGGCTTTTTAGCATCACCGGTTCGCTGCTCAACCCCACGATTCAGCTGAGAAAGTGCAATTACCGGAATATTTAACTCTTTTGCGATGATCTTTAGCTGTCGCGATATCAAAGATACCTCCTGCTCACGATTCCCTCTCATATCGGAACCTGCTGTCATCAGCTGCAAGTAGTCAATAATCACACAACCAATATCATATTTGGCTTTTAGTCGACGACACTTTGAACGCAATTCATAAATCGACAAACCAGGTGTATCATCTACATAAATTGGAGCATCCACCAAATCTTTAATCTTAACATGCAATTGCTCCCACTCGAAATCTTCCAGTTTACCATTTCTTAGCTTCTCCGAGCCCAATTCGGTTTCACTGGAAATCATACGTTTCACCAACTGATCGCCACCCATCTCCAGAGAGAAAATTGCAATTGGCGCTTTGTGCTCCACAGCCATATTTCGGGTCATGGATAGTACAAAGGCAGTTTTCCCCATCGATGGACGCGCTGCAATAATCACCAAATCGGATTTTTGCCAGCCCGAAGTAATTCTGTCCAATGCGGTAAATCCGGAAGGCACACCACTCAATCCATCGGGGCGTTTCCCAGCCTCAACAATCTGGTTAATTACCTCATCGGCCAGTGGACGAATGTGTGCAGATTCTTTTTTAATATTTCCTTCTGCAATATCAAAAACTTCCTGCTGCGCCTTATCCAATAAATCGGCAACATCAATGCTATCATCGAAAGCCTGGTTCTGAATATCGGACGAAACACGAATCAATTCACGCTGAATGTGCTTTTGGGCAATAATACGAGCATGAAACTCGATATGAGCGGCCGAGGCTACACGGTTGGTTAACTGGGTAATATAAAAAGGTCCACCTACCTCATCCAAAGTTCCTTCTCGCTTCAACTCTTCGGTTACAGTTAAAATATCGATAGGTTCTTCTTTGGTGGAAAGATTCATAATGGCCTTATAAATCTTTTGGTGAGCATCCTTGTAAAAAGAATCAACTTTTAACAAGTCTCCAACCGAAATAATTGCATCTTTTTCCAACATTAAAGCACCCAAAACAGCCTCTTCCAATTCCACTGCCTGAGGTGGTACCTTACCGTATTCCAGATCAATTTTATTTTTCGATTGATTCTTATAATTGTTTGCTCCAGCCATATACCTTTTAAATATTTAATTCTTCAGATTTCAACACCATCTCTCTATCACGTACTCATTCAAATTTGTGTCGAAAAATTTGAGAATGCAAAGATAAAGATAGAAAATTAAAATGCTATAATTTGATTTTTTTTGCTCTTTAAAACGAGTATTTTTAAGGCACATTTATCAAGAATACTAAATATGCTTTGCTTTCCAAATGCCAAAATAAATTTGGGTCTTAACATCATTGAGAAAAGACCCGATGGATTTCACAATATCGAAACCGTTTTTTACCCTTTTCCTTTGTGCGATGCTCTCGAAATTGCCCAAAGCGATTCCAATGAAACTTATGAGTTCAGTTCATCGGGAATTCCTATCGGGATAGATCCCTCTCAAAATATCGTGATTAAAGCCTTTGATTTAATTGCCTCGAAATTTGAGATTCCCTCTACTGCAATTCACTTGCACAAAAACATTCCTTTTGGAGCCGGATTGGGTGGTGGCTCGGCCGATGCTGCCTACATGATTAAAATGCTGAACGATTTTTACAGTTTGGGTTTAAGTATTCAACAAATGGAAGAATTTGCCATTCAAATTGGCAGCGACTGTCCTGTGTTTATTAAAAACGAAGCTGTTTTCGCCGAAGGAAAGGGCGAAATTTTTTCTTCTATTCAGCTCGATTTAAGTGGATATCACATTGCCTTAATCAAGCCTGACATTCACATTAGTACACCGGAGGCTTATTCGGGTGTTTCGCCTAAAAAGCCGGAAAAATCGGTAAAAGAATTAATTAAACTACCACTGAAAGATTGGAAAGAAAATATTTTCAACGATTTTGAGGATAGCATTTTCCCAAATCATCCTGAACTTAAAAAACTAAAAGAAGAACTGTATGAATCGGGCGCCATTTATGCAGCAATGTCGGGAAGTGGATCGAGCATGTTTGGCATTTTCGAAAGAGAACCAGAAATCCAGGAGAACTGGAAAAAGCATTTTATTTGGAGTGGTAAATTATAAACTCCAGTTATCAGCAAATAAAAAGGGATTGTCATTACAACAATCCCTTAATATTTTCATATCAGAAAGATTACTCAATCTCTACCATTAACATTTTGTTAGGGACTTTTACTCCTTCTTCAACATGAATCTTTTTAATAACACCGTCGAAAGGCATTTCGATCTGATTCTTCATCTTCATAGCTTCAAGAATCATTAAGCTTTCTCCAGCCTTTACTTCCTGCCCTTCTTTAACGAAAATTTCAACAATTGTTCCTGGAATGAAAGACATAATATTTTTAGGATTTGGTCTCTCCCAATTTTTTCTTCTTTCAAACTTTTTGGTCAATTCTGTTGTGTAAACAGTACCATCAACGTTGAATTCTTTTAAATTTTCCATAACGAATAATTTTTAGAATGGAGGAATACCGTGCTTCTTAGCTGGTCTTCTATCAACTTTATTATTTGACACCTCGATAGAGTGTAATAACATACTACGAGTCTCTTCCGGCTCAATAACAGTATCGATATAACCTTTAGCAGCTGCAACATAAGGATTAGCGAACTTCTCTTTATATTCTGCAACTTTTTCTTTACGCATTGCTTCAGGATCTTCAGCATTCATAATTTCCTTACGGAAGATAATGTTAGCCGCTCCTTCAGGTCCCATTACAGCAATTTCTGCGGTTGGCCATGCAAACATGAAATCTGCCTTCATATGACGAGAGTTCATTGCAATATAACCTCCACCGTATGCTTTACGGATAATTACTGTAATCTTAGGTACAGTTGCTTCTGAGTAAGCATAAAGAATCTTAGCACCATGACGAATAACTCCCATGTGCTCCTGATCAACACCTGGTAGGTAACCTGGCATATCCTCAAGAGTAACAATTGGAATATTAAATGAATCACAGTAACGGATAAAACGAGCGGCTTTATCAGATGAATCACAATCCAATACACCAGCTAATACCATTGGCTGATTAGCAACAAAACCAACTGTTTCACCATTCATTCTACCGAAACCAATAACGATATTTCTTGCGAAATTCTCCATGATTTCAAAGAAATCTGAATCATCAGAAATAGCTCTGATTACGTTACGGATATCGTATGGTTGAGTTGGATCAACAGGAACAATTTCCTCAATTTTGTACTCTGGTTTTGGAGGCTTTGGTGGGAAAGCTTTTGCTTTCTTCGCATTGTGCCAAGGAATGAAGGTAAGTAGCTTCTTAATTTGTTCGAAGCATTCGTACTCGCTTTGAGCATAGAAATGAGCATTACCTGTGATTTCACTATGAACTTTAGCTCCACCCAGTTCTTCCATACTAATTTCTTCACCCAATACAGTTTTAATTACCTCAGGGCCGGTAATAAACATTTTTGAAATGTTTTCTACCACAAACACGAAGTCGGTAAGCGCAGGAGAATAAACAGCTCCACCAGCACATGGACCAAGAATAACGGATAATTGAGGGATTACACCTGATGCTAATGTATTACGGAAAAAGATTTCACCATATCCAGCAAGTGAATTAACACCTTCTTGAATACGAGCTCCACCCGAATCATTAATACCGATCAATGGTACACGCATTTTTAATGCATGATCCATGATTTTAGTGATTTTACGTGCATGCATAAGACCTAAAGAACCACCAGCTACTGTAAAGTCCTGTGCAAAAATACACACTGGCTCCCCGTAGATAGTTCCTGTTCCAATAATAACACCATCACCATGAAGTTGTTTCTTTTCCATACCAAAGTCGCGAGCTTCATGCTCAACAAACATATCGTACTCATGAAAAGAATCTTCATCTAAAATTGATGTTACCCTTTCTCTAGCAGTCAACTTTCCCATCGCAACTTGCTTCTGGATAGCTTTTTCACCGCCACCTTGAAGCACTTTTTCTTTTCTCTTTCTAAGATCAAGAATGTTTCGTTTCAATGACATAATCTGTACATTTAGTTAGAAAATATATATCTCTATATATGTTGAATTTCAATAGCTCATGAAATTCCAAGCTACAACGTTAGCAATTTTTACGCTAGAAAAAAATTCTGGCGTTTACTAGCTTAGTGTTCCAGCCATATAAAATAAACTCTTTAGCCTGATAATCAAAACTTTTCCTAAAAAACTATTTAGAATAGTTCTATTTAGGAGCAATTCGATACAAATACAGGGCAACACAGGTAAAAACAATATTTGGTAACCAAACGGCGAGCATCGGGTTCATGCTACCATTGGTAGCGAAAACAACCGAAATCTGTAAGAATAGTATAAACGAGAAACTTAACAGTAATCCTATCCCCAAATGCAATCCCATACCTCCACGAATTTTTCGCGAAGCCAGTGAGGCTCCAATTAAAGTTAGAATGAAAGTTGAGAATGGATTGGCCATTCTTTTATATTTCTCAATTTTATAAGCATTAATATTACTGTCACCTCTCAAGGTTTGCTGATCGATATAATCGTTCAGCTCATTATAGTTCATCGCTTCAACCAAATATTTTTTACGCCCAAATTCTTTTGGACCAAAACTTAATGTTGTATCTATTTTTTTACCGTGCTCAAAACTTTCTTTTTCGCCATCATAACTCCTGATAAAGTAGTCATTAATGGTCCATTTATTTTCTTTTTTGTTCCACTTGATATTTCTCGCCGTCAATTTTGATTTCAACTCCTTACCTTCAAACTTTTCCAATGAAAATCGGTAACCCGTATTGCTCGAAGTCTCCCAGTTGTGCATGTAAATAAACAAACCTGGCTCTATCTGGCGATGTATGTTTCTATCTTTATTAATGTATCTCTTTTTAATGTAAGTTTCGTTAAAATCTATCCTTTTTGCATTTGCCGGGGGGATAATAAAATTACTCAAGGCAAAGGAAAACACGCCAATAATCAGCGAAGCGATAAAATAAGGAAACATCATTCTCCTAAAGCTAATCCCACTACTTAGAATGGCAATAATTTCGGTGTTATAGGCCATTTTTGAAGTAAAGAATATTACTGCAATAAAAGTGAATAAGGCACTAAAAAGATTGGCAAAATAGGGAATGAAGTTCAGGTAGTAATCGAATAGAATTGCCCTAAGCGGTGCTTCTTTATCAATAAATTCATCGATATGTTCCGAAAAATCGAAAATAACAGAGATACTGATAATAAGAACAATCGCAAAAAAGAATGTACCCAAAAACTTTCGGATAATATATAAATCTAATTTCTTCAAAACCTGATTTTTAAATTCTGATTTTTTCGGTGAATTCCAAAAAAAACTTACCGGATTAAAAGTATAACTAATTCTTCAAATATCAATTAGAGCAAGCGTATTGTAAGATTTTTTAACAATTATAAACGCGTTGCTAACTTTTTAACCATGATATCTTTCCATGCTGCAAATGTTCCTGCATTAATCTGTTCTCTCGCCTCACGTACCAGCCACAGGTAAAATGCAAGATTATGGATACTACAAATCTGTGAACCTAACAACTCGCCTGAATGTACCAAGTGACGAACATAGGCTTTCGAATAAGCTGAATCAACAAAAGAAGTTCCATTAGGATCGATTGGTGAAAAATCATCGGCCCACTTCTTGTTTTTAATATTGATAATCCCTTCGCTTGTAAAGATCATTCCGTTACGTCCATTTCTGGTAGGCATTACACAGTCGAACATATCAACACCTCGTGAAATGGCTTCCAAAATATTAACAGGTGTACCTACTCCCATTAAATATCGTGGCTTGTCTTCCGGAAGAACGTCATTTACCACCTCAATCATCGAGTACATCTCCTCAACCGGCTCACCAACTGCTAAACCTCCAATTGCATATCCTTCTCGATCCAAAGAAGCCACATGTTCGGCAGCCTTGATTCTTAAATCGTCGTATACACAACCTTGAACGATTGGGAAAAGGGTTTGAGAGTATCCATATTTAGGTTCTGTTTCGTCAAATCTTTTCACACAACGTTCCAACCAACGCTGGGTTAGTTCCAAAGAGTTTTTAGCATACTCGTAGGTCGAAGTTCCCGGAGGACACTCATCGAATGCCATAATAATATCGGCACCAATGGTTCTTTGGATGTCCATTACATTTTCTGGTGTAAAGAAATGTTTCGATCCGTCGATATGAGAACGGAACATGGCCCCTTCTTCGGTAAGTTTTCTGTTGTCGGCCAAAGAGAAGACCTGAAATCCCCCACTATCAGTCAATATAGGACAATCCCAGCCATTAAACTTGTGCAAGCCTCCTGCTTTTTCCAAAACATCCAACCCCGGACGCAAGTACAAATGATATGTATTTCCTAAAATAATTTCTGCATTGATATCATCGCGAAGCTCACGCTGATGCACTCCTTTTACCGAACCAAGTGTTCCTACCGGCATAAAAATCGGAGTTTCTATTTTTCCATGATCTGTCGTTATCTCTCCTGTTCTGGCAGAAGATTTTGGATCGGTTTTATGTAATTTAAAATCCATATTGACTGTTTTAAAACTGCAAAAACAAAAGTCGGCTTTTGCAAAATCGGCAACAAAGATACTAATAACCTGAGTTCGATTAAAAATATCAGTCACAGAAAATCATATTTATTCAGGATTTACTTTAAAAAATCAGAAAGAATACCAGGGTATTTTGAAGATTTTTTAATGTAAAGATTGGATGAAGATGATTTTTAAAAGAATTTACCTGCTTTTGGCATAAATTTCCTCAATTTCTCTCGAAATATCCCGATATTACTGCGAGTATTTGAGAAAATTTCTACTCAAAACCAGAATAAACTGTGACAATATTTTTAATCGAACTCAGGTTAATAAATCTTATTCCAGAATAAAGTAGTTTAAACAGACAAAAAACATTTGATTCCCGCTATTTTTTTTCGATTTAAATTATTTCCCCAGGCCTTAGATGATGAAGATTCGTTTAAATTTGAACTGCACAAAAAAAATATTGTATTGGAAACTTATTTTTATCACTCTCTTACACCATTTCAATGGTTTTTAATAATCGGTTTAGCACTGTCATTTCTAACAGAATTATTCTACTCAAACTTCTATTTAAGAAAAATCAAAAAGAAACAAGAAGCAAGAATTAACTCGGCTTCCACCCCTGTTTCAATTGTAATTTGCGCTAAAAATCAGGCACATTATTTAGAGAAAAACTTAAGAGGATTTTTAAATCAGGACTATCCGAACTTTGAAATCATAGTGGTTGATAACGGAAGTGTAGACGATACCGAAGATGTTTTAATCAGGTTAAAGAATGAATATCCTCATTTAAGATCAACCAAAATTCCCATTGATGACAAGTTTAAACACAACAAGAAACTGGCCATTACAATTGGTGTTAAAGCAGCAAAACACGACCGAATTCTACACCTGAACCCTAACAGTTTTGCCAACAGTGAAACATGGTTACAAAATACCATGGCACAAGCCGAGGGCAAACTCTACAATGCATATAGCAATTTTGATTATCGCAAAGGCTTCTTTTATAACTTCTACAGGTATGATCTTAGCAAACAAATGATAAAATTAGCCGCTTTTACAAAATCCAATAAGCTTTATGCCGGCAATGCATACAATATGAGCTTTTCAAAAACTGATTTTCTAAACAACAAAGGTTACGCAGGCAATGCGCATTTCGAGGCAGGCTACGATCATATTTTATCGATAGATTTGGCAAAAAAAACAGATTACACCTTTTCAAGTATGCCCGACACAAAACTAAGTGTCGATGCTAAAAACCAGGCTAAAGTGTGGAGAACCCTAAAGAAGTATTACTTCAGAAGTCGAAAACACATCCCTTTTAAAAGAAAATTTTTGTTGGACCTTGAACCAGTTGCTCAATTTTTATTTCTTCTCTTTTTAATTCTATCCGCTATTTATACACAGCTGTACTTTTCCTTACTCGCCTTGTACCTTGTAAAAATTGCCGTTAAAGGATACAGCTTTAAAAATGCTTTAAGGCATTTGAGGGAAGAGAATTTATTTTTATCTTCGTATGTATATGTCTTTTTAAGACCTATCTATAATTTGATATTTTATATCCAAAGTTGCACCTACAGTAAACGATCATAATGGAAATAAATCCGAACCTCTCAGAAAAAGCTCAATACGACTACAGGCTTGTACAAGCTTCGGTTAATGGAGATCAGAAAGCATACGAGGAGCTTTTTAAAAGATACAAGGACGCTATATTTTTCATGTTATTAAAAATGGTTAATAACAAGAATGATGCGGAAGATTTAACCTTTGAGGCTTTCGGTAAGGCTTTTCGAAACATCAGACAATATTCTCCAAAATACGCATTTAGTACCTGGTTGTTTAAAATTGCATCGAACAACTGTATCGACTTCCTTCGCAAGAAGAAAGGCAATACCATTTCGATCGATGGAAAAGATGATGCTGAAAATGAGAGAACCATTACACTTGAGTCCAGCGGCCTGAATCCTGAACAGGAATTTGTAAAAAAACAAAAGGCCAAAATCATGCGTAGCGAGGTGGGCAAGTTAAAAGAAAGATACCGAAGACTTATTGAACTGCGTTACTTTGAAGAATTCTCTTACGAAGAAATTGCCCAGGAACTAAAGCTGCCTATTGGAACAGTAAAAGCTCAACTTTTTAGAGCCAGGGAATTACTTTTCAACAACTTAAAAGATTCGGAAGTTAAAATCGACAAGAAAAAGAAATAATATTCTTGTTGGAAAACAATGAATGCGAATTAGTTCTATCTTTGCCAACCTAAAATTAAAATTGGCATGGAAATCATTGAAAAATATTTTACAGATTTAACTGAGGAACAAAAGTCACGTTTCGCTCAGTTACAGGATTTGTATACGCACTGGAACAGTCAAATCAACGTCATTTCGCGTAAAGATATTGATTCCTTGTACTTGCATCATGTTTTGCATTCATTATCGATTGCCAAAGTAATCCAGTTTAAAGCTGGAACACAAATTATGGATGTAGGTTGTGGAGGCGGATTTCCGGGCATACCTTTGGCCATTCTTTTTCCGGAATGTAATTTTTACATGGTAGATTCGATAGGAAAAAAAATTAAAGTGGTAAATGAGGTTGCTGCTGCACTGGGGCTTAAAAATGTAAAAGCCGAACACACTCGAGTTCAGCAAGTAAAAGAAAAATTCGACTTTATTGTAAGCAGGGCTGTTACTGCATTCCCAAAATTTGTAAACATGGTTCGTAAAAATTCTTCACCAAAAGATAAAAATAGTTTAGCCAATGGCATCCTATATATCAAAGGGGGAGATTTTCAGGAAGAAATCGCCGGCTATGGCGATAAAGTGCAGCTTTTCGATTGCACTAAATTTTTCGAAGAAGACTTTTTCGAAACAAAAAAAGTGGTTCATCTTGAGCTTTAGGCAAAATAATTTGCATCATCCTTTTGTTAGATTAAAAAAAAACTTATTTTTGCAGTCCAAAATCAACGGATATAATAACTTTATTAGATAAAAATTTTTCGCGATGAAAAGAACATTTCAACCATCAAATAGAAAGAGAAGAAATAAGCACGGTTTCAGAGAAAGAATGTCTTCTGTAAGCGGAAGAGCCGTACTATCTCGTAGAAGAGCTAAAGGCAGAAAGAAAGTTTCTGTTTCAAGCGAGCGCAGACACAAAGCTTAATTGTACAATTAAGTAACCGATATACAGAAAGTAAAGAATTCAAATTCTTTACTTTTTTGTATTTAATGGCTACGCCCTTTCTACATTTGACTGAGTTCCAGAGGAGCTCTTTTTTTTTGCCCTAATTTTTGCAAGAATACGCTATCAAATGAGGCAGCTCATTTCCTAAATCTAAAAATCTCTGCTATTTTTGTAAAACGCAAAAAAATTAGAAATAAACTCATTGATTTGCCGTTTACCAACTATCGAACTTATCATCGATAGCCAACCCAACAGAAAAACAGATTAGGATGAAATCAAATCATTTTTTTAAAAGTAAATTCTTTTTAATTCAGGTCGGTATTGCTTTAGGAATCACTATTGTATTGGTTTGGATTACACTATCAGGTTTAAAATGGTATACTCATCATGGCGAGAAATTAACTGTTCCGAATTTGTATGGAAGAAGCCTGGAAGAAGCCGAGCAGAAAATTGACGAAGAAAACCTGAGATTTACAGTATACGATTCAATCTACAATCCCAAATATGCACCGGGAACGGTTTTGGATCAAAGACCATTGGCAGGAGCCATTGTAAAGCGCAACCGAAATCTGTTTTTAACCATTAATGCTCATCAACCTGAGCAGGTGCGATTCCCAAACCTGGTTGACAATTCTTTCCGACAGGCCTACGAACTGCTTATTACCAATGGATTTAAAATTGGTCGTTTAGAGTATTCGAAAAGTCAGTTTTTTAACCTTGTACTTTACCCTAAACACAAGGGAGATTCAATTGGCGCAGGTACAATGATTGACAAGGGGGCAACCATTGATTTGGTTTTGGGACGAGGTAATACATTTGGTGTATTGGCTCCTAACCTAATGGGAAAAAGCAATGCCCAGGCAAAAGAGAAGATTATCCTTTCGAATTTAAATATTGGTAAAGTCGAATTCGACGAATCAATTGTATCACATAGCGATTCATTAAATGCAAAAGTATTCAAGCAATATCCTTCCTACAACGAGGATCGTAAAATCCGTCCAGGAAACAATATTGATATCTGGTTAACAAGGGATACTTTAAAACTTCAGCAAGCAGATTCACTGCTTCAACAACGATTAAGCAAAGTGCTTTATTAAAATACCAAAGGACTAATGACACAAGAACCAAAAGATAATTTCAATCCTGAAGAGGAGATGGATGCCAATCAGGAAGTATTCGAACATTTTCGTTTCGAAGTTGATCCTGGGCAAAGCATGCTTAGAATTGACAAATACCTGGTGGACAGAATGCAAAATGCTTCGCGAAATAAAATTCAGGAAGCTGCTGATTCGGGCTGTATCAATGTAAATGATAAACCAGTTAAAAGAAATTACAAGGTAAAGCCAAATGATGTAATTACCATTGTTTTAAGCTACCCTCCAAGAGAAATTGAAATTATTCCTGAGGATATCCCTTTAAATATTGTTTACGAAGATGATGCCTTTCTGATTGTGAATAAAAATCCTGGAATGGTGGTTCATCCTTCCTATGGACATTATTCGGGAACATTGGTGAATGCTTTGGCTCACCACCTAAAAGATTTGCCACTTTTCAATTCAAAAGACCCAAGGCCAGGTTTGGTTCACCGTATCGATAAAGATACTTCGGGAATTTTGGTGATTGCAAAAACGGAAGAGGCCAAAACCAAGCTTGGTTTGCAATTCTTCAACAAAACCAGCGATAGAAAGTATCGCGCTTTGGTTTGGGGAAACCTGGAAAATGATGAAGGAACAATTACCGGGCACATTGGAAGAAATTTAAAAAACAGGAAGGTGATGGATGTTTTTCCTGATGGAGAATATGGAAAGCATGCCGTTACTCACTATAGAGTTCTTGAACGCCTGGGATATGTGAACCTGGTAGAATGTATTCTGGAAACAGGTAGAACCCACCAAATCAGGGCTCACTTTAAGCATATTGGTCACCCACTTTTTAATGATTCAGATTACGGTGGAGACCAGATTTTAAAAGGAACTACTTTCACCAAATACAAACAATTTGTACAGAACTGTTTTAAGATCTGTCCGAGACAAGCATTACATGCCAAAACCTTAGGATTCGATCACCCTGTAACTGGTGAGTACGTTTCCTTTAATTCTGAAATTCCTGAAGACATGAGTACTGTAATCCAGAAATGGAGAGATTACACAGCACACAGAGAAGAATAAAATACTCAAACCCAAACAAGCACGATGAAAAGAAATATTGCAGTAGTAGCAGGAGGCGATTCGGCCGAGATTGTGATTTCACTTCAAACGGCAGATCATATTTTCAATACACTAGACAGAGAGCTTTACAATCCTTACCTGCTTGAGTTAAAAGAACTGGACTGGAATGTAAAAATCGACGATCAATCCTATCCTATCGATAAGAATGATTTTAGCTTCACAAAAGAGGGGGAAAAAATCAAGTTTGATTTCGCTTACATTGCAATTCATGGTACACCGGGCGAAAATGGAATTCTTCAGGGATATTTGAACCTGCTGAGAATACCTTATTCAACCTGCGATGTATTGAGCAGTGCTTTAAGTTTTAACAAGCATGCCTGCAATTCTTACCTAAAAAGTTTAGGTTTCAATTTTGCCAAATCGGTTCTTTTAAAGAAGGATGAAGCGTATTCTGTAGAAGATATCAATGCCAAACTGGGAATGCCATGCTTTGTGAAACCAAATGCCGATGGTTCAAGTTTTGGGATATCAAAAGTAAAGCAAGTTGAAGATTTAAATGATGCCATAGAGAAGGCATTTAAGGAAGGCAAAGAGGTAATTATAGAAGAGTTTATTGATGGACTGGAATTTACCTGTGGTCTGGTTAAAACAGAAGCAGAGAGTCTTGTTTTCCCGGTTACCGAAGTTCTGCCCAAAAAAGAATTCTTCGATTTTGAAGCCAAATACGATCCGGATATGGCAGAAGAAATTACTCCGGCCAGAATTTCGGATGAACTGACCCGAAAAATTCAGGACATCTCTTCTAAAGTATACGATGCCTTAAAATGCAAAGGAATTGTGCGTGTTGATTACATGATCAGAAAAGATGAGATCTTCATTCTCGAAGCCAATACGGTTCCGGGAATGACAGCCAATAGTTTTATCCCGAAACAGGTGGCTGCAATGAATCGTGAATTGAAAGATATTTTAAACATGGTAATTGAAAACGAATTCTAAACTTCAATTTTAATTTAGCTTAAACGCCTGATTAAAAAAGTTTTAATAATTTCAAAAAAATGAAAAAAAAGTAATTTTTTTTCATTTTTTTTTGCGCTTTCGAAAGGCGCTATTTATAAGGGTTCTTTCTAATTTTATGAAAATAACTCTCTGAAAACTAAGCCAAAGCTCTAAAATATCACAAACTTTTTTCAAACTTATACGTAATAAGAGTATAGAATTTAATGGATTATTTTCAATTCATTATTTCATAGTTAAATTTTAGGGTTAGTAATAGAACATTAACAAGGAGACAGGGGCAGTCTCCTTGTTTCTTTTTATCCCCTTCCACAAAAAAATCCGATGAATAAATTCACCGGATTTTAATATGATTGATTTCTTATCGTAAGAAATTAGTCAGCATCAACATACTCCTCGTTGTAAACTTCTAAAGGAGCACATGTACACATTAAATTACGATCGCCAAATGCATCATCCACACGACCTACTGTAGGCCAGAATTTATTATCAGCAACCCAACTTAATGGATATACAGCTTTCTTACGGCTGTATGTATGGTTCCACTCATCAGCAGTCATTACCAAGTGAGTGTGAGGCGCATTTTTCAATACATTATCTACAGTATCAGCTACACCATCTTCAATCTCTTTCATTTCTTCATTGATTTTTGCCAATGCTTCGATGAAACGATCTAATTCTTCTAATGGCTCACTCTCTGTAGGCTCAACCATTAATGTTCCGTGTACCGGGAACGATAATGTTGGAGCGTGGAATCCGTAATCCATCAATCGCTTCGCAATATCAGTATCAGTAATTCCAACCGATTTGTTGAATTCACGACAATCAAAAATCATTTCGTGACCAACACGTCCGTTTGCACCTGTATAAAGAATCTTGAATCCCATTTTTTGGAATGAAGATGCAAGGTAGTTAGCATTCAAAATTGCCATTTTGGTTACTTCTGTAAGACCTTCAGCACCTAACATAGCAATGTAACCGTAAGTAATTGGCAATACGCTTGCCGATCCGAATGGAGCTGCAGCTACCGCTGTAATTGCATTTTCACCACCTGTTTTCACATATTTGTGAGAAGGTAAGAATTGTACCAAATGCTCAGCTACACCAATTGGACCAACACCTGGACCACCTCCACCATGAGGAATCGCAAATGTTTTGTGTAAGTTCAAGTGACATACATCAGCACCAATTAATCCAGGATTGGTTAATCCTACCTGTGCATTCATGTTTGCTCCATCCATATAAACCTGTCCACCATTCTCGTGGATCAAATCCATCATCTCCTTAATTCCGGTTTCGAATACACCATGAGTTGAAGGATAAGTAATCATGTAAGCACACAAATTTTCAGCATGCTTCTCAGCCTTCGCTTTCAGGTCATCAAACTTCACGTTACCATTCTCATCGCAATCAACGATTACCACTTTCATACCTGCAACAGTTACCGATGCCGGGTTGGTTCCGTGTGCCGATGAAGGAATCAAAACAACATTTCTGTGGCCTTCACCTCTCGAAATGTGGTACTCACGAATTACCATCAAACCGGTATACTCTCCGGCAGCACCAGAGTTAGGTTGCAATGTACATCCTGCAAAACCGGTAATTTCTGATAACCATTGTTCCAATTCGCTAATTAACTCGGTATAACCATCTACCTGGTTCATTGGTACGAATGGGTGAATTCCACCAAACTCAGGCCAGCTAATTGGCAACATTTCAACAGCTGCATTCAACTTCATGGTACATGATCCCAATGAAATCATAGAAGTATTCAATGCAATATCTTTTTTCTCTAAGTTCTTAATGTAACGCATCATCGCTGTTTCTGAACGATAGCGGTTGAAAACATCAAGAGTTAGGAAATCACTGGTTCTTGTAAATTTGTTATCGAAGTAGATTTTTTCTTCCACTTCTTTTGCTTCCACTTCCTTACCGGCCGCTTTCGCAAAAATATTCAAGATGGTATTGATTTCTTTCTTACTGATTTTTTCATCAGAAGAAATACCAATTGTATTTTCATTCACATAGCGTAGGTTGATCTCAGCTTCCAAAGCAGCTTTTCTGATCTCTTCTACTGAAACTCCTTCAGGAACTACAACTTCAATAGTATCGAAGAAGTTCTGAACATTCTGCTGGTAACCTAAAGCTTTTAATCCTTCAGACAATTCACCTGCACCTGCATGAATGTGCTTAGCAATTCTTCTTAAACCTTCAGCTCCATGATACACACCATAGAAACCTGCCATAGTTGCAAGTAATGCCTGAGCAGTACAAATGTTAGAAGTTGCTTTTTCACGTTTGATATGCTGCTCACGAGTTTGTAGAGCCATACGTACAGCGTGGTTACCTTGTGCATCTTTGGTT
The DNA here is from genome assembly GCF_013141825.1 of Marinifilum caeruleilacunae. Lineage (GTDB taxonomy): Bacteria > Bacteroidota > Bacteroidia > Bacteroidales > Marinifilaceae > Marinifilum > Marinifilum caeruleilacunae. The sequence goes on along the minus strand of NZ_RZNH01000044.1, from coordinate 18,079 downwards.
ACACCAATAATACGACCTGGTACATTACGCTTGTATGCTTCGCGACAAGCCAAATATGCAGCGTGAGGTCCACCATAACCCATTGGAATACCAAAGCGTTGAGTTGTACCTACTACGATATCAGCTCCCCATTCTCCCGGAGGAGTTAAAAGTGCCAAACTCATTAAATCTGCAGCAACAGAAACCAAAGCATCAGCAGCATGAGCTTTTTCAACAAAGTCTGCATAGTCTTCAATACTACCGTTTGCCGCTGGATATTGTACGATTGCACCAAATACATTCTCGTTAAATTCGAAGGTTTTAAAATCTCCTACAATCAACTCAAGTCCAAGAGGTGCTGCTTTAGTATTTAATACATCAAGAGTTTGAGCAAAAATATTCTGATCTACAAAAACCTGGTTCGCACCAGCTTTCTTTTTTGCACGAGAACGAAGTCCCTGCATCATATACATTGCCTCACCAACCGAAGTTGCTTCATCTAAAAGAGAACAGTTTGCCAGTTCCATTTTAGTTAAATCCAAAACCATAGTCTGGAAGTTTAGCAATGCTTCCAATCTACCTTGAGAAACTTCTGCCTGGTACGGAGTATATGGAGTGTACCAACCTGGATTCTCCAATATATTTCTCTGAATTACAGCAGGAGTAATTGTATCGTAGTACCCTTGACCAATGAAAGTACGGAACAATTTGTTCTTCGCAGCAATGCCTTTAATCTTGGTAAAATACTCATACTCCGATAAAGCTTCTGGTAAGTTCAGAGCTTTCTCCATTCTAATATCCGCAGGGATCGTTTCTTCAATAAGGGCATCGATAGAAGATGCGCCAACAGTTTCCAACATGGTCTTGATATCGCCGTTGCGAGGACCAATGTGACGTGAAACAAACTTTTCGCTTGCCATATTGTTGTTTATTTTAGTTGTTGTTGTTTAAAATTTAATTTGTTGTAAAAGTAGCAAAAGATTTAAATTTTCAAGTAGCTAATTCAGCTTTTCAGGCGCTGTTTTTTAACATTCTTTTTTTTGAATAACAAACATCTTAACTTTTTGTTTTCTAGAACAATACAAAGATGACTTTTGTCATATTTTTCGCTAATTTTTCCCTCTCGAACATCTTAATCATTTTGTTTACTTCAACTTGCAGATTGTAGCAAATAAAAAACCTCTTCGAGTGGAAGAGGTTTTATATCCTGTGATAATTGTTATAATCCTTTCAGAAACACATTGTTATTGCGTTCGTGACCGATTGTGGTTGAAGGGCCGTGTCCTGGGTAAACTTCTACTTCATCGTCCAAAACCAGCAGTTTTTCTTTAATTCCACCAATTAATTGTTCGTAGTTTCCGTAAGGCAAATCGGTTCTACCGATACTTTCACGGAACAAAACATCACCGGCAATTACAAACTTTTGTTCTTCGTTGTAAAACACTACATGTCCTGGCGAGTGCCCTGGCACGTGCAATACTTTCAATTCAGAATTTCCGAATTTAATTACATCTCCATCCTGAATGGCTTCACCCATTTTTGGTGGTTCCACTACATTCTCCAAGCCTAAACGAACTGCATAATTTGGTGCTTCGGCCAATAAAAACTCATCATCCTTATGGGCGCAAGTCAGTAAATTAAACTCATCTTTCATAAACTGATTTCCCAAAACATGATCGATGTGCAGGTGAGTATTCAGTTGTTTTACCAGTTTCAAACCTTTTTTCTCCACAAAATCAATCAACTTCTTGCCTTCCTCTTCGAAAAAAACGCCACAGTCAATTAATACTGCTTCTCCTGTTTCATCATGTAATATGTATGTATTTTCTTGCCAGTGATTAAACACCAAAGTTTCAATTGTAATCATATCCGATAATTTTTTAGTAGCCCAAATTTACATTTATTTGTACGAACTTGAAAAGTAGAGGGCTAAATTTATGCTTCTTTCAATGCAAAACGATCCAAGACCTCATATACAGAGCCATCCTGACTCAACTTACTCTCCATTAAAACGAATTCCTTTACCCAAAAAGTTTCATCGTACCATTCATTGTATGATTCTAATTTTTGCTTTACCATTTCTGGATTTTTTACACCATGTTTTATTCTTCCGAAGGTAACATGTGGGGAAAATTTGGTATCGCTAAAATCAACAATGTGCTCCAATTGATTTACAAGTTCGTTCCGCAAATCGTAAATCGAATTGTCGCCATCCACGCCAAACCACAAAACCCTGGCTTTATTTATCGATGGGAAAGCACCCAAAGCTTTCAACCGAATTTGAAAAGGAGGAATTAAATTGCCACACTGCCTCAATCGCATTTTAATCAATTCCAATTTTCTAACATCTGTAGCTCCTATAAAGCCCAGTGTAATATGAAGTCCGTTTAAATCAACCCATTTAATCCATTCGTCTTTTAAATCCAATTGAACTTGCGGTAATATCTTACGAATTTGATTTTTATGATGTATCTTTATTGCAATGAAAATGCGTTTGGTTTCCACTTGGAACTGATATTTAATGGATGTTCGTATTCAGGCATTAAAATATTCATTTCTCGAAAGGAAACCATATGAAATCGAAATTATCTGCGTCAAACTATAAAATCTTATTGGAATGAAATCAAAAAAATTTGCCGTTATACTTGCAGGATCGGGAGTTTACGATGGATCTGAAATTCACGAAGCTACTTTAGCATTATATGCTATCTCGAAAAACGGAGGTGAATATGAACTATTTGCTCCGAATACCGACCAGTATCATGTTATTAATCACCTTACAGGTGAAGAAATGAATGAAAAGCGCAATGTGCTTGTAGAAGCTGCCCGTATTGCCAGAGGAAACATTAAAGATGTGAAAGAGTTTGATGCCGCAAATTACGATGCTCTTCTTCTTCCAGGTGGATTTGGGGTAGCAAAAAACTTGTGCACCTTTGCTTTTAAAGGTCCCGATTGCGATGTAAATGCTGATGTTGAAACTGCAGTAAAAGCTATGCACGCAGCCGAAAAACCAATTGGAGCACTTTGTATTGCACCTGCCCTAATTGCTAAAATATTGGGAACAGTTGAGGTAACCATTGGACAGGATGCGGGAACTGCTGAAGCCATCAGCTCACTGGGAGCAACCCATGTGAATACAACTCATGGCGAAATTGTTTTCGATAAAGAAAACAAAATTGTTACTACTCCTTGTTATATGCTTGATGCTACCATTGCTCAGATTGGCGAAGGAGCCGAAAATGTGGTAAAAACAATCATGGCTTTATAGAAATTACACAAAGACCTTATCAAATTATAAAACTGAAAGTACGCAAAACTGCAAATGCGTACTTTCTTTATGCTCTAGCGTATGAAGAATAGAAATACCAAAGATCCTGGCGAAAATCACATTTATTCTTTTGTACTGTCCAACTTGTTCTTGTTTGTTGGGATTTTCTTTAGTTTAAATTCAGCTTCGGAAGTTGCCATTCTGTTCTATTCCCTATCGGTAAACCTCTTTTTCCATTGGCTAGGATTTTACTCCAGGGTGAAGAAAAAAATCAGTCATTTTTCAGAGTACTACAACAACCTGCTTATTGCCTTGTATTGTATTGCATCAGCCGTTCCGGTTTTTCTTTTGCTGATCCCTTTACTTCTGGAAATTTCGCTAAGCCACTGGACACTTCTATTGGCTAGTTTAGCCATTAGCTACCTGCTGAAATACCTGTTAAAAAACTACTTTAGCTGGGAAACAACTACTGAAAAGCTGATGAATCGATATCGCATGAGCATTGAACAGGAGCGCGATGAAAATTTCCAGCTCATTAAAGCTCACCTGGATCTTAATCCTGAAAAATTTGAAGATTATATCGAGAAATCGGAACTCTTTGATGATAGAATCGAAAATTATCTAAAAAATTCTAATTGATTCTTTTGGGCAGTTTATGCGGTGGAGGCAATTCATGCTTACTCATTCTGTCCAAAATTTCTTCTACCATCCAATCATCGCCAAGCGGATCGTATTCTGCTTTTAAAGAAGTTCCAAACATGCTAGCAATTGATTGCCAAAAAACTGCTGTAACAGATCCTTTCAATTCCTTTAGGTGATGATAACTGCTATGTCCAGATTCCCGATCGATCAATTTCATGAGCAATTTTCCCTGCGAAATCTTCAATTTCATTAATGGCTTTTTGTACTCCTTCATCAATCCCTTGTACTCTTTTCTGATTAGTCTTCTTCTCTCCTTTTTGCTGTGAATGTTCTCCAACTGCAAATTCAAGCGTTCTATGGTAACATTTGCTTCTTCGGCATAAGGGTAAACCACTCGTACATTCCGAACCGTTCTCCAGTACTTCCTGGTACTGCGGTAATGTTTCCGCTTTCGTTTTTTGTATCGTTTTACAATGATTTCGTCGAGATTTACATGCAGGTTGGTATCGGCAAAAACCACCGTGTCGAGTACAAGATTTGGCCTGCCCTCAAAAGTTTTGGCTTTTCCACTTTTGCCAAGCATCAAAGCAAAACATCCTATCAGTAATATTTTTAAAACAGATGGTCCTTTCACAATTCAAAGTTAATCTTTCTATCTTTAAGGAAATTACCAAAACATACTATCATGCAAAAATTTATTCCCCTATTTCTTTTACTGATTTCTTCAGTAATCGTTTCGGCCCAGGATAGAATAACAGGCCATAATTTTGCAACCCGTTCGGAAGTGATTGCCCAAAACGGAATGGCTTGCACCAGTCAGCCACTGGCTACACAGGTAGCACTCGACATTCTAAAATCTGGAGGAAATGCCGTTGATGCAGCCATTGCAGCCAATGCTACACTAGGATTAATGGAGCCAACCGGTTGTGGAATTGGTGGTGATATTTTCGTAATTCTTTGGGATGCGAAATCAAAAAAATTATATGGATTAAATGGCAGTGGCCGTTCTCCAAAATCGCTTAGCCTGGAATACCTGCAAAAAAATACCAATGGTAAGATTCCGGCCTATGGTGCCTTACCAGTTTCTGTTCCAGGCTGTGTTGATGGCTGGTTTAGCATTCACGAAAAGTTTGGAAAGATGGATATGGAAAACATTCTACAACCAGCAATTACTTATGCAAGGGAAGGTTTTCCGGTAAGCGAACTAATTGCCTACTATATGAATGGCTCAGCAAAGAGATTAAAAAAATATCCAGGCTTTGCCGAAACCTATATGCCAAACGGGAAAATGCCTCAAAAGGGTGAAATTTTTAAGAATCCATATCTTGCTAACACCTATGAAAAACTGGCCAAAGGTGGTCGCGATGCTTTTTACAAAGGCGATATAGCCAAAAGCATTGCCAAGTACATCAAAGAACAAGGCGGTTTTCTTTCTTACGAAGATATGGCTTCTCACAACTCAGAATGGGTTGACCCAATATCAGTAAATTACAGGGGATACACAGTGTGGGAATTGCCCCCAAACGGACAAGGAACTGCTGCCCTTCAAATTCTGAACATTCTAAAATACTACGATATTGCCCAGATGGGATTTGGCTCAACAGAATACCTGCACACTTTTATCGAAGCTAAAAAACTGGCTTTCGAAGATCGCGCAAAGTTTTATACCGATCCCGATTTCTCGGATATTCCAATCCGTGAATTGATTTCGAACGAATATGCACAGGAGCGCAAAGCATTAATCGATCCGAACAGGGCGGCAAGAGAATATCCGGCAGGAGAATTGGAACAAGGAAATACCATTTACCTTACAGTTGCCGATAAGGAAGGAAACATGGTATCGCTTATTCAGAGTAATTACAGGGGAATGGGTTCAGGCATGACTCCTCCTGGTTTGGGATTTGTATTGCAAGACCGAGGCGAATTGTTCAGTTTGGAAGAAGGCCATGCCAATGTTTATGCCCCGGGTAAGCGTCCATTCCATACCATTATTCCGGCATTTGTTAGTAAAGACGACAAGCCATTTATCAGCTTTGGTTTAATGGGTGGCGCCATGCAACCACAAGGGCATGCTCAAATTGTAGTAAACCTGGTCGATTTTGGCATGAATCTGCAGGAAGCAGGCGATGCACCAAGAATTCGTCACGAAGGTTCGTCTCAGCCAACCGGTTCGAAAATGAAAGATGGCGGTTGGGTAAACCTCGAATCGGGCATCTCTTACCAGAGCATTCGCGAGCTAATGCAAAAAGGACACCGGGTTAAATTTAGCGCTGGTGGATTTGGTGGTTACCAGGCCATTTTGTTCGACGAAGAAAATGGTGTGTACTATGGTGCTTCTGAGTCGAGAAAAGATGGTCAGGCAGCTGGTTACTAAAGCAGGATTATGCGATTTAATTTAACATAGTTGACATTTTAAATTAAATACAGGAAAAGCTCGTATTTATAAAGATTAATAGGTCTTTGTGAAGATTTTAAAAAACATGAAATTTACTTAAGACTATTTTTTGGGATGCACTTAATTTTTACTTCTTTTGCAAATCACAAAATAATACAACAAACAAGTTTTAATAACGACATAACAGATCGGGCATGACTAAGTATGTAGAATTAAATGTTAGATCGGAGATTGGTGAATTAGAGGGAGTAATCCTTCATACTCCGGGTGCAGAAGTCGAAAACATGACTCCTGAAAATGCCGAAAGAGCACTTTACAGCGATATCCTGAACCTTGCGGTTGCCAGAGAAGAATATAAGCAGTTAAGCGGTGTGTTGGGAGAAATTGCACAAACCTACCAGGTAAAAGATCTATTGGCAAATGTTCTTAAAAACGATACAGCCAAAGAGTCCATTATCGATAAGATTTGTTTAATGGAGCCACAGGTTGGTATAAAAGGCAATACCTATTGTGTTAAAGATTATTTGTTGGATCAGGATGCAAATGAGCTGGCAACACTTTTAATTGAAGGTGTACCCTTAAAGCGCGACAACCTTACTAAGTTTTTAAGTAAGGAGCGTTTTGCAATGCGTCCATTGCACAACTTCTTTTTTACTCGCGATGCTTCCATGTCGGTTTTGAACGAAGTATTAATTGGTAAAATGGCCAATGGTGTTCGCGATCGCGAATCATTAATCATGCAATCCATTTTCGATTACACGCCAGGATTTAATACCAAAACGGTAAATCCTATCGATAATCCTTTGATGGATCCTAACTGTATGATTGAAGGTGGTGATGTTTTAATTGCTCGCGATGATATTCTTGTAATTGGTAACGGAACAAGAACTACCTCGCAAGGTATCGACTTTATTCTTGCACAGCTATTGTCGCAAAAAGAAGAAAAGCAACGCCATATTTTGGTACAGGAGTTGCCAAGTCAGCCAGAATCTTTCATTCACCTCGATATGGTATTTACCCTATTGGATGTTGATACATGTATGGTTTATGAACCATTAATTATGCGTCCGAACAAGTACCAGACCGTTCACATTACCATCCAAAACGGAAAAGTATTGGATATCAGAAGAGAAAACAACCTTCTGGAAGCACTGAAAAAATTAGGTATGGATTTGAAGCCTGTTTTCTGTGGTGGTAACGGTGATCCTTGGAACCAGGAGAGAGAGCAGTGGCACAGTGGTGCAAACTTCTTTGCTGTTGGACCGGGTAAAGTGGTTGGATACGGAAGAAATATCCACACCATGGAAGCCATGAACAAGAATGGATTTGAAATTCTTCGTGCGAAAGATATCATTCGCCACAAAGTGGAACTTTCTGATTACGAAAAATACGTAATTACCATTGAAGGTTCGGAGCTGCCTCGTGGTGGTGGTGGTGCACGATGCATGACCATGCCGGTTCGTCGTAAGCCAGTAAATTGGTAAGCAATTACGCAAAATAAACACAAAAAAGGAATCCGTTTTGGATTCCTTTTTTTGTTGGTGGTTGTGCTGTTATACCAACTTATTTAGTAATTACAATGGGCAATCTAGTTTTGCCAACTTCCCATTTTAATTCCCCATTGTACCATAGTTTTGTATTAAAGAATTGATTTGATTTTATGAATCTCCATTCTGTTTTTATTGTATCAACTACATTCTCTGAAAGTTGAAGCAATACAGTATCCTGTCCAACCGTTTCTTGATTATATTCTTTTGTAACTCCTCCTCCTGTGCTAGCTGAAATTACGTAAGTACCATTTTCTTTTTTAGAAATAAAATCACGAGGTTCTATTTGATTGTCGTACAAAAGCTTTTTTTCTCCATCATTAAAACAAAACACTTTAATTTCATCATGCTTAAAATGATTTAATGAATTAGGATTTAACAAATCCTTTCCTTCGGTATCCCGTATGCTAAGCTCAAATATATAATCAATATGTGAATCTAAAATAGCTACTTCATCTTTACTTTTCGTGCAAGCAACCATTGTTAATGCTATGAGTAAAATAATATTCTTCATACCTACCATATTTTAAGGTTTTATACCAATAACACATTTATTATTATACTGATAATTCCAACCGTTTGAAATAGCAAAATCATCACTTTAATGAGTGATTTATTACCACCTAACCAAAGCAGATTCCATTCTGGAGACACTCAATCATAAATCGTACTCTACTGGTATTATTTTATTTTTATAAAGTTTAGTTGAACTATTAATCTGATTTTAGTTTCTCTTTAATTATATCAATTAAATCTTTATGACCTTTTTTGCGTGCTTTTCTCCAAAATGCAAGCTCCATTATGATTCCCACGAAAATAAAAGAGGATAAAAATATGATAAGACTCCTAATTCCCATATTAAAATACATTAAGAGTATTATAGATATTAATAGCAATGCTGATAATATTACTTTCATATTCATAAACTAAAGTAAACGTGACAAATACTTTCCTATTCTCCCTGCAATACCAGTAGATCCAGCAATAGCTCCTCCTAAAGCTCCCCATCCTGCGGATTCCCAACTCCCTCCTGTTATACCTCCATAGATACCTCCATAGATAGCTCCACCAATATCGGCTGCAACCCATGGAGCTACTTTTGTGTTTCCATAAGCATCCGGATTTTCTTCCCACCATTCCAAGGAAGAAATAGATATTGCTAAAACAGTAGCTAACATATGTCCTTCTTGAGATATAGCATCATAACCAACATTATTAAATTCTGTTATTAGTTTTTCTACATTAAGCTTTAAGTCATAATCTGATAACTCTCTATTGTAATTTAATTTTAAATTATAATATAAATCAGATAAAATTCTATAAGAATCACTATTTATTTGGTTATCAGACTTAAGTCTTTCGATTAAATCTAATAAGTTCTCACTTTCAGGATCTCCGGACTTTAATCCAACATTCCCAAAACTTACTTTTTTTACGTTGGATTCAACTACTAGTTCCTTATGCTTATTTAACTCTCCAATAAGAGTAGTTTTATCTGTAGATGAGATTTCTAAAGTTGAAACAAATTTTTTATTAAAGTTATTTATAAAATCAATTTTTTCATCAACATCTTCTCCATTATCTATTGCCTCAAAATTATTTTTAACATTAGTAAGAAACTGATTGTGTATGTCTCCAATCTTTGAGTAATTAGAAACCTTAAGTGTTTCTTCATTTGTATTGGTTGTGTCCTCATTTTTTGAACAAGAATAAATAAATCCAACTCCGAGGCCTAGGAGTAATAATAATACGAACTGTTTCTTCATAATTAAAATTTTTAAAAGTTAATCCCCACTCCAATCTTAGGTAATAATTTAAACTCATCGGCGAATTCAGTTTTAAACTCAAGCCCTATCATTAATTTGAGATTTTCGCTAAATACATTTTTCTTCGTAATGTATACAGGCAATCTCATATACTTATCAGCGCTTTTAGAGTATGAAAATCCAAGTCCACACGATAAATCAATTCCTAACGATTCGTTCATCTCACAATCATTTCTCAAAAAAATGGAGTAAGTCGCGTCTTTTAATTGTTCATTTCTTGCTTCCATTCTTAATTCAGGATAAACAGTTTTATCTTGAAAGAATGCCAATCCAAACTCATTAGAGTGGTAATAGCTAGCCGTTATTTTCTTCTCCTGGGCAAAACTGTATAAAGATGTAATCACACACAGCAGTAACAATAATTTCTTTTTCATTTTTAAAGCTTTTAACAATTTGTAATTCCTGTTATTTCTCTAAATCATTCAATCATTTCAACTTGCACCTCCTTTCGTTTTTTTATAACACCCTGTAAACTAGATAAGGAAAGCTCAAATCACAAGCGATATCGACCAACAATAGCTGAGCATCGACCAACGCGTACTGCATATCGATTTAGTAATTTTGTTAAGAATTAAAGTCTTATAAGGAGAAGCGCATGGCATAAAATGGATGGCCGTTTTGAATTAGCCCGATGACAGGAAATTGAATTCGGATTCTTTTTATATTTTTGTTCCGCATTAAAGCCATACAGAATACTATCAAATGAGAAAATTGAAAAACAGCGAATTAGATCGCAAAAGTCTAGAAGAATTTAAAGCATCGGAAAAAACACCAATTGTTATTGTATTGGATAATGTAAGAAGCCTGAACAATATTGGTTCGGTATTTCGTACTTCGGATGCACTATTAATCGAAGCTGTTTATTTGTGTGGCATAACGGCTACTCCACCACACCGCGAATTGCACAAAACGGCATTGGGCGCGGAAGATTCGGTGCATTGGGAATATTTTAAGAATACCGAAGATGCTCTTGTACAATTAAAGGAGAATGGCTTTGAAATCTATTCGGTAGAGCAGGCAGAAAACAGTGTTTCGCTTGAAAATTTCGAGACCGATGCTTCGAAAAAGTATGCCTTGGTTTTTGGGAACGAAGTAAAAGGGGTTCAGCAGAAAGTGGTAGACGCATCGGATGGTTGCATCGAGATTCCACAGTTTGGCACCAAGCACTCTTTCAACATTTCGGTTAGCTGCGGAATTGTACTTTGGGATTTGTTCTCGAAAATGAACTATCGAAAGTAGTTTAGAGGTTAAACTCCAAGGTAATCAGCGATCCAGGAAATGCCTTCTCGTACTCTTTCGAGAAGGTTCGTTGTTTTACCTGTTTCCATACTGCCGATCCCGACATGATTTGAATTTTACCCTGGTTTTGCATCACAAACTGCCTGATGGTATAAATTCCAATTCCTTTGTGATTTCGTTTTGCACTGGTAGTTCCATTTTGAACCGACCACTCCATGGCCGCAATGGGATGGTTTACACTCGAGACATCGGTAAAAGTTTTCCCTTTATTCACAATGCTTACAAATAGCTTTTTGTTGTATACCGAAAAGTAATGTGCAATAAAAACTTCGCGGCACTTGCTGTGAGCAAATGCATTTCGAAAGACTTCGGCTACACAAAGCTGTATGGCCATTTTTAGGTGCTGATTAAGGCTGATATCAGGTCTTTCCGGGAAGATCTTCTTTTCCAGGTATTCCGATAAGGCTTCCTCGCTTGAACTGGTGAAATTCTGGCATTTGATTAAATGCTTCCACAAATCTTTACGAGCAGCACCATTTACAAGCTTTTTGGTGTTGAATAGGTTGGCAATAGACTCTTGTATGCCTACCAATCGAAGTTTGTTTTTCTTTTTCTCGAGCACAGATATCAAGCAGCCCAATGCCGAAAACAAGTTCGATTCAAAGACTTTTGTTTCCTCGAAATTAAGCACGATTTCTTCGCCATAGCACTTCTTTGTACGATGATACAGTTCGGTAAAAAATACGACGCCTTGAAAGTTATTTGTTAGTTTCTGAGGAATTAATATCTCCATCTTATTCGCTTGTTTAATCCTTATTTATAGGATCGTCTAAGATAAAAAAATCACACAAATATCGTAAGTTCTTAAATAAAAAAAAGCGACCCATTACTGGATCGCTTTTAATATATCTTGTAATTCTTAATTACTCAACGATAGCTTTGAATTTAGCATCTTCGAATACTTTCGCAAATTCCATATCAGACTTCGCTACTGATTTTAAAGAAGCATCTTTTGCTACAGCAGTTTCAAGGTTAGTGAACACTAAGTTGTTATTAGCAGTTCTTGCACCTACAACAGCTTTTAGGTAGTATACCATTGCAGCATCGCTAGTGTTAGCGTTTAATTTTTCAAGAGCAACATTGTTTTTACCAGCTAAGATGTTAGCCAAAGCAGCGTTTACTGATGGACAGTCACCGAAGTGCTTCACAGCAGTATCGTAATCAGCTTTCATGATAGCAACAATACCTTGGTTGTAGTTTACTTCTTTACCAGCACCAGTTGCAGCACCGAAAAGAACTTCTGCTTCAGCAACGTTTCCGTTTACTAACTCAACAGCACCTAAGTTGTTTTTCACAACTGGGTTGTTAGCTGAAAGCTGATCAGCTTTTTCGAAGTTAGATTTGGCATCAGCAACTTTACCCATACCGAATAAGATCATACCAGCGTCGTTATAACCTCTCCAGTCTTTAGAGAATTGCTTCTTAGCAGCTTCGTAAATTTTCAATTTATCATCAGCAGACTCAACTAAAGTAGCAGAATATAATAATTCTTCAACGTTTAGTTCAGCTGGGTTATTCATTCCAAGATCTTTCAATTCAGCGTCAGACTTACCAATTAGGTCAACGTTAACAGTGAATTTAGCTCTTCTTAATTTAGGAAGTACTTCTTTCTTTACATCGTCGAAAGCAGCAGAAATGTTTCTGATTTCTTTTTCACGTACTTCAGGATCTGAGTACATAGAAAGAACGCGAAGAATCAATTCTTTATCCTGGATGTTTGAAGCTTTCATTAACTTTTGGAAACCTTCCCAGTCTTCTGGAGTAACTTTAGACTTGAAGAATTCTTCAGCAGCATATTCTTCCATCTTAGCTCTCTTCATTTCTTTCTTGATATACTTAGAAGAAGAAACTTCACGCTTACCAGCTAATTTCTCATTCCAATCTTGCTTTCCATCAGGAGATGCATAAGCAGATACTTCAACTCCTTTGTATTCTTTCTTTTCGTCAGCTTTAACTGCGTCTAAGTAAGCTTTAAGAGCTTTCACATCTTCAGCTTTCATTTCCGACCAACGAACTTGTGAGCTGTTGATTAGGTAGTGAAGATCAGCATCTTGAGTTTCAGGAATAATTCTTTGGAAAGCATCTTTACCAATAATGTTCATTGGCTTGTTCTGCACCATAGTAGCTGTAGCAACTACACCATCAGCAATTTTATATGGATCGAAATCAACTGATTGCTCACCTTTGCTAGCAGTCATTCTAACTTCAAGGTCAGAAATTCTCATCGCTTGTTCGTAAGGAACTTTACCGGTGTAGGTAATTGTTTTACCAGTTTCAAAAGGAACTACAGTATTGTTTCCTTGAACTTTCTCGCCTTGTAAAGTTTTAGATGGGAATGCTTTTTCGCCACCTTCGAACTTAAGTACAGGAGTTGCAACAACAGTGGCTTTCTTGTTAAAGTATCCACCTGGAATGTTTACAACAACTTTTACATCAACCATATCAGCGTGTGCTTCCAACACTTCAGGAGTCACCTGATACTTGATATCGCTTGCTTCTTTCTTCATCTTATTAAGACCAGCACAGCTTGTAAGTACTAATCCTGCTAAAGCCAAAGAAGCTAAGGAAATAACCTTTGATCTTTTCATAACAACTACTTAATTATTTTAACTTTTAAAATTATATTCTAGTTCAAAAACAAATTTAAGAAAATTTTATGCAAATTAAATTTATTCGGTCTTTTTATTTGATTTTTCAGGGCTTTCAGAGAATTATTCGATTTAAGCCTGCTTTACATTCTGTGTGAAATATCGCTTCGGTAATCTTCTCATAATCACTTTCTTGGTTAACAAAGTCGATATTGTTGGTATCAATTACCAAAAACTTAAGGTCGCGCTGCTGCTTAAAAAACTCGAAATAACTGTCCTGAATCTTCAGTAAATATTCGGCTGTAATCTCCTGTTCGTAATCGCGCCCGCGTTTCTTAATATTCGATAGCAATTTGTCTACATTGGAATGCAGGTAAACGTACAGATCAGGCTTGGGCAGTGAATTGTAGATGATATGAAAAAACTGGCGGTACAATGTGTACTCATCGTCCTGAAGGGTTTGCTTCGAGAAGATCAGCGATTTCATAAAGTAATAATCGGATATGGTAAAGGATTTAAACAGGTCACGTTCGCTTAATTCCTTCTTTAACTGGTTGTACCGATCAGCCAAAAACGACATCTCCAATGGGAAAGAATATTTCTCAGGATCTTTATAAAATTTAGGCAAAAAGGGATTTTCGGCAAACTGCTCTAAAATCAGTTTCGCATTACGATCTTCTGATATTTTATGTGAAAGAGTAGTTTTTCCGGCGCCTATATTACCTTCAATTACGATAAAATTATAATCCATTAAAAACGTGTTTGTAATTTGGAGACATAAAAATAAAAAATGACGCGCAAATATCAGGCTTTTTTAAAGAAAGAAAGAGCCAATTTTGATAAAAAATATCAACATTGACTCTTTGCTTTTATATCCTGTTATTTTTGAGCTACTTATGTAAAAATATCAAGTCGCTACAATTGCTTTCCATTTCTTTTGCATTCCCGGTCTTTTCTATTGCCCAGAATATTACCTACAATCATTCCTACTCCGGCACAAAGAAAAAATACGGTAGAGTTAAAGCTGTAAAACAATCCGTAGGTTAAAAGTAATCCGAAGACCATTCCTAGCAATCCATAAATGGCCGAATAGGTGTAGGTGAAATGATGAATTTGATACACCCCATGCTCTTTTTTCAGATGCTTCAATAGTTTTTCTACTCGTTTCTCGTATTCACTTCTGTTTACTCCGGATTTATTGATCAGGCGATCCAATTCATCTACAATTTTCTCCAATTCTGCCTTTGCATATTTGCAATCCAAACAAGAGCCTTGTCGATCCAACAATTTGGCAATTCGTTTCAGCTTTTCAATCTGATAAAATCGAAAATCCTTCACTGATATGTATTCCTGAGCCTGCTGGTCTACCTTTTTAGAGATTGCTTCTACCCAATTCTTTTCCATTCTTTCATTTATTTTACACTGCTAAAATAGGCAAAGCAAAATCAAAAAAAAATCCCGGGAAATGTTTCCCGGGATTAAGATTCAAAATATATCAATTATTTTTTCTCTTCTTTTTTCTTTCTTTCAGGTTTTGGCAACAATACCTTTCTCGAAAGTTTCAGTTTACCAGATTTCGCATCGATATCGATCAACTTCACTTCTACTTCCTCACCTTCTTTCAATACTTCATCAACAGTTTGAAGTCTTCTGTGTTCGATTTCAGAAATGTGAAGCAATCCATCCTTACCTGGAAGAATTTCGATAAATGCACCGAAAGTTACGATTGATTTTACTTTTCCTTTGTAGATTTCTCCTACTTCAGGTACAGCAACAATTCCTTTTACTCTTGCTACAGCAGCATCAATCGATTCTTTGTTATCAGCTGAAATATCAACAATACCTTTACCGTCAACTTCCTCAATTACGATTACAGCACCAGTAACTTCCTGAATTTCCTGGATAATTTTTCCACCAGGACCGATAACTGCACCAATCATATCTTTTGGAATCTCCATTGATACGATACGCGGAGCATGTGGTTTCAAGTCTTCTCTTGGCTCTTCGATTGTTTCACCAATCTTATCCAGGATATGTAAACGACCTTGACGTGCTTGTTCTAAAGCTTGCGCTAACACTTCGTATGGAAGTCCATCAACCTTAATATCCATTTGAGTTGCAGTAATACCATCTCTGGTTCCTGTTACTTTAAAGTCCATATCACCCAAGTGATCTTCATCTCCTAAGATATCAGAAAGAACAGCATACTTTTCAGCACCAGGAGTTGAAATCAATCCCATTGCGATACCAGTAACTGGCTTCTTAATTTGGATACCTGCATCCATTAATGCCAATGTTCCGGCACAAACAGTTGCCATAGATGATGAACCATTAGATTCCAGGATATCCGAAACAACACGGATTGCATATGGAGAATCTGCAGGAATCATACCTTTAAGAGCACGGAATGCAAGGTTACCGTGACCAACTTCACGACGGCTGATACCACGTGTTGGACGAGCATCACCAGTTGAGAATGGAGGGAAGTTGTAATGTAGAACAAACTTCTCTTTTCCTTGATACAATACATCATCAACAATCTTCTCATCAAGTTTAGTTCCTAATGTTACAGAAGTTAATGATTGAGTTTCACCACGAGTAAACACAGCAGAACCATGAGCTCCTGGTAAGTAATCAATTTCAGACCAGATTGGACGAATCTCAGCAGTCTCACGACCATCTAAACGTAATCTGTCTTCCAATACCATATTTCGAACCGCTTCTTTTTCCACATCGTGGTAGTAACGGCCAATAAGTGTCATATTAATTTCTTCTTCCTCTTTTCCTTCAGAGTATTCAGCTACAAACTCTTCCTTAACAGCTGCGAAATCTTCAGCACGCTGGTGTTTGTTAGCATTCTTACGACGAGCAACCTCTAATACCTTGTCGTAAGTTTTGTCGATGATTAACTGACGCAATTCTTCGTCGTTATTTTCATGACAATATTCTCTCTTTTCAGTTTTACCAACTTCCTCAGTTAATTCAATCTGAGCCTGGCACTGAACTTTAATAGCTTCGTGTGCAACTTTGATAGCCTCTAGCATTTCTGCTTCAGAAACTTCGTCCATTTCACCTTCCACCATCATAATATTTTCCATAGTAGCAGCAACGATCATATCAAGATCCGCAGCTTCTAATTCTGTACGAGTTGGGTTAATTTTATATTCCCCATCAACTCTAGCCACACGTACTTCTGAAATTGGCTCCAGGAATGGAATGTCAGAAACAGCAAGGGCAGCTGAGGCAGCTAAACCAGCCAAAGCATCAGGCATGGTATCTGCATCCGCAGAAATCAGACTGATAGATACAAAAGTATCAGCATGATAATCTTCCGGGAATAGTGGACGTAGAGCACGATCCACAAGACGAGAAACTAAAATCTCATAATCAGAAGGTCTACCTTCTCTTTTCATGAAACCACCAGGGAATCTTCCTAATGCACTAAATTTTTCTTTGTAATCAACAGACAAAGGCATAAAGTCAACATCAGGTTTTGCGTCCTTAGCGGATACTACTGTTGCCAACAACATGGTCTTACCCATTTTTACTACTACAGATCCATCAGCTTGTTTTGCTAATTTACCTGTTTCAATTGTGATGGACCTTCCATCACCTAATTCAATTATTTTTTCGATCACTTTCATCTTTTGTAGTTTATTTCAAACTTCTTTTTGGATAAGCAACAAGGTGTCGCCAATATATAAAAAGCAATCCCGATTACTCGGGATTGCTTTAATATGATATTATTTACGAATATTTAAAGCTTTGATAATAGCTCTGTATCTTTCAATATCTTTTGCTTTTAAGTAATCAAGAAGATTTCTTCTTTTACCTACTAGCAATTGCAGTGCACGTTGGGTACTGTAATCTTTTCTGTTGTTTTTCAAGTGCTCAGTTAAGTGAGCGATACGGTAAGAAAACAAGGCGATCTGAGATTCTGCAGTCCCAGTGTCTTTGTTAGACTTCCCGTACTTTTCGAAAAGCTCTTGCTTTTTCTCTGCTGATAAATACATAATTCTTTTATTTAAAATTAATTTGTTATTAAAGATTGCTATTCACAATCAATTTGCAAAATTAAGCAATATTTTCTACAAAGCAATTTATAAGAGGAAAAACATCAGACGAATCGAAGGAATTTTACTGAAAGTTAATAGGATAAGTATCCTTTATCATATTAATTGAGTAAATCGGTCCTTCGACTCCGCTCAGGAACCTTTGGACAATACAATTATTTCAAGATAGCAGTCGACTCCGCTCAGGAACCTTTGGACAATACAATTATTTCAAGATAGCAGTCGACTCCGCTCAGGAACCTTTGGACAATACAATTATTTCGAGACCATATTTGACTCCGCTCAGTAACCTTGGATAGTACAATTATTGTGGTTAGCTGGTGGCTGAGAGCTGACAGCTGAAAGTTTGTTGACTTTTGGGCAAAAAAAAAGAGTCTCACTCCATAAGGAATAAGACTCTTTAAAGGTTGGCGTCGACCTACTCTCCCACATCTCTGCAGTACCATCGGCGCTAACGGGCTT
>NZ_RZNH01000197.1 GCF_013141825.1 Marinifilum caeruleilacunae | reverse complement strand
CTCCATGTATCAAGTGTTGCATTATAGGAACGGATGTAATACGTAGCTCCGTCAACTGTAAAATCCTTGGTTGCATTGGAGTTTGTTTGGTCAGTTCCACTTGCACTTGTTTGCCAGTAGTAAACTTCATCTGCCGGTGGTGCCTGACGAGTAAGCGTGGTTACTCCATCTGCATAAGCCGCTGTTGGCGCTACAGGAATGCCAGGATTATTGTAAACCTTTACTATTCCTGATTGGGCAGTACTCCATGTATCAAGTGTTGCATTATAGGAACGGATGTAATACGTAGCTCCGTCAACTGTAAAATCCTTGGTTACATTGGAGTTCGTCTTATCAATTCCACTTGCACTTGTTTGCCAGTAGTAAACT
>NZ_RZNH01000196.1 GCF_013141825.1 Marinifilum caeruleilacunae | reverse complement strand
TTTTTTCAAAAAAGTTTTGGATTTGTAAAAATAAAGTGTTTATCTTTGCAGCCGCTTTTGTAAGAGAGAAGATTCTTTGGAGCACTAGTATCTATGAGGCTTTCGGGAGAATCTAGCTTGAAAAAAAGTTAAAAAAACATTTGCAAGTTTAAATTAAAAGTATTTATCTTTGCAGCCGCTTCTCAAACGAGAGGAGTTAGTTAAAAGTTTTGGGAGTGAGATGATGATTTAAAGAAATCGCATCGGGTAAAAAAAACTTCAAAAATATTTCAAAAAACATTTGGAATTAAAAACAAGTTTTATTTATCTTTGCACTCGCTTTTCCGCCTGATTTTTCAGGGGATTTAGAAGGAAAAACAGAACGATACGTTC
>NZ_RZNH01000043.1 GCF_013141825.1 Marinifilum caeruleilacunae | reverse complement strand
ACTTGCAAATGTTTTTTTAACTTTTTTTCAAGCTAGATTCTCCCGAAAGCCTCATAGATACTAGTGCTCCAAAGAATCTTCTCTCTTACAAAAGCGGCTGCAAAGATAAACACTTTATTTTTACAAATCCAAAACTTTTTTGAAAAAATTAAAAAAAAATAAAATTGGATGCTTAGTAGGTGTAAACAATCATAAAAAAGATTCCTACGACCACCCTACCACTGCCTATAAAATACTACTAAACAACCATTTTATAAATCCACTCTCCGTTGAAAGTGGATGCAAATATAATAGACACGAAGGCAAACTTCCAAACATTTTTTAAAGAAAAATCGAAGAAAAATCACAAAGGCTTGATTTACAACAATAAAAAAATCACAATTATATTGTGATTTGAATACTAAGCTATTTTAACATGATAAAACTAAGTTCCATTTAGTAGTAATTCTTTCAAACTATTCAACTGTTCTTTATTCCCCAATACAAAAAGATGATAGTTTTTCTGTAACACCAATTCAGGTGAAGGATTATACACATACCCTCCTTGTTCATCTTTCAATCCAATAATATTTGCACCCGATAAATTACGCACATTTAAATCCTTTATTGATTTCCCGACAAAACCCTCAGAGAGATTTTGACAACTAACCTCTTCGAGATTAACACCTTTCATTGGCTGAAGCAGGATATTATCCAAAAACTCGATGACATCAGGCTGCGCAACCAGCTTTGCCATTTGTTGGCCACCTAATCGATCTGGCATAATCACATTATCAGCACCAGCTCTTTTTAACTTACTATCTGATTGACTATTAGATGATCTAGATATAATCTTTAGGCCAGGGTTCATTTCACGAGCAGTTAATACTACATACACATTCTCTGCATCGTTTGGAATGGCGGTAATAAGTGCTTTAGCTTCTGATATATTAGCCATATCAAGAACCTCTTCCATGGTGGCATCACCTTGAACAAACAGTAAATCAGAAAATGTACGAATCCTATCAATTGCCGATTCGTTAGAATCTACAACAACAACGTCTTCTCCATGCTCCACTAATTCAATACTAGCTTGTTTTCCATTACGACCGAAACCACAAACAATTACATGACCACTTAACTTTTCTATTTTCCTCACAATCCTATAATCTTTTAAATTTCTACGAAATACACCATCTAAAATGAACCTGGTTATGGCCGAAGCCAGGTAACCAAAAATCCCAAAGCTTATGAATATTAAAAATACGGTAAAAATTTTCCCCGATTGAGAAAGCGGGTGAACCTCCTGAAATCCTACAGTAGAGATGGTAATCACTGTCATGTATAAGGCATCGACAATACTGTAAGCTTCATTGATATACATAAAACCAGCAGTACCAACAAATACCGTCAGCACCAGAAAAAACATGGCAATACTTAAGGTTCGGATATTTTCTTCCCAGAGCTTTTGTCTATTCATACCGGTAATATCAATATTAAACTAAGATAAACAATATCCTCAAATGAGCGATAGAAGTGAAAATTTATTTATGGCAAGCCGAATCATTTTTCATACGGATGATTCGATTCCCAAATTCACAATGGAGGCATTTTGATTGATCGCAATAATTGAGTTTAAGCTGCAACAAGGCTTGTGAGTGCCATGCTGTCTTCACTTCTACACCACAACTCTTCCACTGATTGATAATCGAATTCTTTTCCGAAGGGATATTTTCCAATAAGCTCAGAACCTTTTCTTTTATATCCTCGTTGCGGTTTATTTCTCCATAGCAAAATAAGCATGGTACCACTGCATTAATCAGAATAGTATGAATGGTCATTTTTCCCAAATTCTTGTTTTGAAATTTGGACTCTATCCCAAACTGGTAATGAGTTTTCCAATAAACTGAAACTTCTACATTAAATAATCTCATAAGATCCTGCACTTCAACACCTGCCAACACCTTCGAAAAAAGGGCTGATGAGTTATGGATCAATGCCGCCAATTGCGCAATCCTAATCGTTGGGAAGTTTCCAGGCCTTAATCGTAACCATTTCCACCGATGTGCAGGTAATGGCCTGAGTTTGTATTTATTGGACAAAAATTGGTATTCACTTTGTAGCTTTATATAGTAATCATCATCGATAGAATCGAATAACATTCCTGCCTGGCCAAATAGTAATGCTTCAATTTGAAACAATGAATTCTTTTGTTTTGCTAAAATCTTTAGAGGCAACACCTGCGCCAACTGCTGAAAGGGATCTGCATTCACTCTCATTCCAAAATACCGGGCAAGCACCTGGTAAAATGTTTCCTCCCAGGAATTCTTATTCAACTCTAAAACTTTCTTTACATCTTCAGATTTTCTTTCGAGTCGCTCAAATATCATTCTATCGAGCCAGTTTCGAACAAAGAATTTTTCTACAGAGGTAATTTCATCATAACAAGGAATCCATTTTGAGGAATGCATTAGGTAGTTGTAGTTTTCCAGCAGGTTTAAATCGAATTTCAAAAGCAAACAAGGTAATTTCCTGCCTTCATTTATTGTCACATCAATATCCTCTTCGTAAACTACATGCAGAATCACATTGTCATATGAAGAATTTTGCTGATGATTGTGCTGGTACCACAAGGAAGATTTGATATGAATTTCTACATTTCCCGCCCACAATACGCCATTGATTTGAATTCGTGCATCGAAAAAATCTGGACCAGCATCGCGATTTTGCTTGCCAACATCAAGCACTTCAATCCGATCCCCTTTTGTCGAATATAAGTTCTGCTTATCGAATAGCTTATGATTCCATATAAATTGTAAAAATTCCTCAGTCATACAATAATATTTTATCGCAAAGCATCTAATTTAACAATTCATATAGAAAAAGACAATAAAAAAGCGACGCTTATACAAACGTCGCTTACTTATAATAGATTGATTTTCTTACAAAATTGACTTTTCTTTCAACAAATCCTCCATTTCCAATTGAAGCTCTTTGGCTTTTTGTCCTGCAACACTTGCAAAATTTTCAGAAGTGTCAGCAAAAATAATTCCTCGCGATGAATTCACTAATAAACCACATGATTGATTCATTCCATATTTTGCCACTTCCTGCAAACTACCACCTTGTGCACCTACACCAGGCACCAACAAGAAATGATCAGGAGCGATTTTTCTAATATCACCCAACATTTCTGCTTTGGTAGCACCAACTACATACATCATATTTTCCTTGGTTCCCCAATCTTGTGATTTTTCCAGCACTTTTTCGAACAATTTTTGCTCTCCTTCCTGGAAAAACTGTAAATCGAAAGCACCTTTATTAGAGGTTAAGGCTAAAAGGATTACCCATTTGTTGTCATACTCTAAAAATGGAGTTACCGAATCTTCACCCATATAAGGAGCAACTGTAATAGAATCGAAAGGCATATTTTCAAGAAATGCACTTGCGTACATTTTTGATGTATTTCCGATATCACCTCTTTTTGCATCGGCAATCAAGAAAATTTCAGGGTATTTTTCCTTGATATAATTTACTGTTTTCTCAAGAGTAATCCACCCTTGGGCACCTCGACACTCATAAAAAGCAATGTTTGGCTTATAGGCAACTGTATAATCGGCTGTTGCATCCACAATTGCTTTATTAAATTCGAACACCGGATCCTCTGAATCTAACAAGTGTGCTGGAATTTTTTTAATATCGCTATCCAAACCCACACAAAGGAAACTTTTCTTTTTCTTGATTTGTTCAAATAATGCCTGATAATTCATGTTACTATTGGTTGTTTACTAGTTAATACAAAAAAGGCAGCGGTAACACCACTGCCAATATCTTTATAAACCACTTTCTTTAAGTCGTTCTGCGTTTTCTTCAATTTGAAGCTTATCTATAATTTCCTGAACATCGCCATCCATGACTGCCGACAAGTTATATAGAGTAAGATTGATACGGTGATCGGTTACACGCCCCTGCGGATAATTGTAAGTTCTAATCTTAGCAGAACGGTCACCTGTTGAAACCATAGTTTTACGTTTCGATGAAATTTCGTCAAGGTATTTTTGATGCTCCATTGCATAAATACGTGAACGAAGCTCAACCATCGCTTTTGCAAGGTTCTTCAACTGCGATTTCTGATCCTGACATGTAACGACAATACCGGTTGGAATGTGGGTTAAACGAATAGCCGAATAAGTTGTATTTACCGACTGACCTCCAGGTCCGGAAGAACAGTAAGTATCTTTACGGATATCACTTTCCTTTACGTCTACATCAAACTCTTCCGCCTCTGGCAATACTGCTACAGATGCTGCACTGGTATGAACACGTCCCTGTGTTTCTGTCTGAGGAACACGCTGCACACGATGCACACCCGATTCGTATTTCAGTACACCATATACACCATCACCGTTAACATTCATTACAATCTCCTTGTAACCACCCGAAGTTCCTTCGCTAAAGCTCGATATCGAAACTTTCCATCCTCTGGCCTCACAATATTTGGTATACATTCTTGCCAAATCACCAGCAAAAATACTTGCCTCATCACCACCAGTACCTGCTCTAATTTCAAGAATTGCATTCTTAGAGTCTTCAGGATCAGCAGGAACAAGTAGAAGCTTAATATTTTGCTCCATACCCGGAAGTTTCACTTCCAAGTCTTCTAATTCCATTTTCGCCATTTCTCTCAATTCTTCGTCAGATTCATTTGCAATGATATCTTTCGACTCGGCAATTGTATCAACAGCATTCTTATATTCTTTGGCAGCTTCGGTTACTGCTTCCAATTCTTTATATTCTTTGCTTAATTTTACAAAGCGCTTCATGTCTCCCATCACCTCAGGGTCGGTAATCAATTGACCAACCTCTTTAAATCTGATGAAGACACCTTCTAATTTATCTAGGATCAAATTATTGCTCATGCTACAATATTCTAAATTTTGCACAAAATTAGAAAAATAAAACGACTTTGAAGCTTTAGTAGGAAATTATAGTTCATTAGCTACTTAAATTAGATCAGATTAGGAAAATTCAGATGAAACAAAAAGCTTACCAAAATCTTAATATTGGCTTGATACAAGCTTAAATTATCATGAATTTAAATTGAGAAAATTTTAATCTGCCTATTTACTTTTTAAAGATCAAAAACTAATTTTATTTATAGAGAAGAAGAAGCAATTCGGTAAATCTATTTACAAAACCAAATACCCTTTAACCAGAATGGTTTTACCGGATATCACATTTGCCAAAAGGGCAAATTGCAACTTCTAATTTTATCTGTAACAACAATTTTTTGAATTTTATTATTCGATTAGTTATCACCGCCTAATCTAATGCTTATGGTTAAAGTTAGAATACCCCGGAACGAAGATCAATTATTGGGATTGTTAGGAAAAATTAACAAAAGGCACGAATGCAATAAGAAAAAGAGTCTTTTGAATGGAGCTGTTAACATGGATCGCCTAGTTGAAAAATCTAAAAAAATCAGAAATTTTAAAGATCTGGAATCAGAACCAAGTGCAAAAAAACAATCTTTTGATCGCTCAAAGAACAATGATTTAAAGTTTATCTCAAGTGAAATTCGCAGCATTAGGAATCTACTTCTTGCTGTTTATCCTGACGAGCCCAAAGTGATTAAGGAATGGGGCTTCGAAATAAATGAATAAAAAAAATACCACTCAAGTTGAGTGGTATTTTTTTATATGTCGTGATTATCGATTAGTAAACGAATTCACCAAATTCGCTTTTAATCGTTAATTTCTTGCCTTCGTATGCTTCGCATCTACCAACAATTTTCGCATCTACATTAAATTCTTTCGAAATTGCAATAATATCTTCAGCAATTTCCTGAGGAACATACAACTCATATCGATGACCCATATTAAATACCTTATACATTTCGTCCCATGCGGTTCCACTTTGCTGGTGAATCAGCTTGAACAATGGAGGCACATCAAACATATTGTCTTTAACAACATGCAGATTATCAACAAAATTCATCACTTTTGTTTGCGCTCCACCCGAGCAGTGAATCATTCCATGAATTTGAGTGCGGTATTTATCAAGTATTTTTTTAACAATCGGTGCGTAAGTTCTTGTTGCTGACAAAACCAATTTTCCAGCATCAATATCAACACCTTCAACCGAATCTGTCAATTTGCAATTTCCCGAATAAACCAAATCTTCAGGAACTGCATTATCAAAACTTTCAGGATATTTTTCTGCTAAATATTTCGAGAATACATCATGACGTGCCGAGGTCAATCCATTCGATCCCATTCCACCATTGTACTCTGTTTCGTACGTTGCCTTACCCGAAGAAGAGAGACCAACAATTACATCTCCTGCCTGAATTTTCTCGTTGGTAATTACATCCTCGCGCTTCATACGACAAGTAACGGTAGAATCAACAATAATAGTTCTCACCAAATCTCCAACATCAGCAGTCTCACCACCGGTTGAATGAATATTTACTCCAAGTTTTGCATATTCCGCCAGCAGTTCTTCTGTCCCATTGATAATGGCAGAAATCACTTCTCCCGGAATTAAATTTTTGTTTCTACCAATTGTAGAAGACAATAGAATATTATCAACTGCACCTACACAAAGCAAATCATCGATATTCATAATCAATGCATCCTGGGCAATTCCTTTCCAAACAGAAATATCGCCAGTTTCTTTCCAATACATGTAAGCCAATGATGATTTGGTTCCGGCACCATCGGCGTGCATGATGTTGCAATATTCATCGTCGCCGGTTAAATAATCAGGAACTACCTTGCAAAAGGCATTAGGAAACAGACCCTTATCTAGATCTTTAATTGCACTGTGCACATCCTCTTTCGAAGCCGATACGCCTCTAAGATTATATCTTTCGTCTTTTCTCATGGTTGTTTAGAATAAAATGTAAAAGCAAATCAACAAAATCAAAAGTTCTTCATTTCACCAAAGGCAACATTCACAAGTACTTCCAATCTTACCGTTATATTACTCCTTCAATTTTTTAGCTTCGGCAAAGGTAATCTTTTTCCCTTTATAGTATGCGATTACGAATGCTTTAATTCCTTTCTTACTGATCTTTTGTGATTCCACTTTTGCTTCTTCGTAAGAATCATATATACCAGTGGTATATCTTACGGCTTTTTCATTAACCGGAGCTTTGAAAACAACCTTGAAGTTTTGAATAACACCAGGAACAGTATTTTTGCTAAAAGCTCCTATCTGCACAGTATAAAAAACACCTTGCACTTTATTTAAATCTTTGATTAAAGTATTTCCCAACTGATTTGGTGAGGAGCCAGGTTTTATCTTAGAATTTGGCCCTGGTACGTAGTTGGTTGATAAAACTTTAAACTCTGTTCTTCTATTCAATTGATTGGCAATTTCTTTCTGTTCCGAGGTCAGTTGCCAAATATTTTTTTCACTAAGAATTGTTTCCTCTGCCAGAAAATCATATTCTTCAGAAATATCTTTACTCACCACTCTTGGTTGCGATTCTCCATAACCATGGGCCACCAGGCGATCCCAATAAATGCCATTGTCTATCAAATAATCTACTACAGACTGAGCTCTTTTCTGAGAAAGACTTTTGTTCGTAGCTTCGCTGCCCACAAAATCGGTATGCGATCCCAGCTCTATTGTAATTTTAGGATTATCGTTTAAAGTTTCTACCAATCCGTCCAAAGCTTCTTTCGACTCTTCGCGCAAGCTCCACTTTCCAAAATCGTAGAAAATATTTGGCAATTCAATTGGTTTTTCGATCGGTTTTAAACCAATCATCGATTTAAAATTTCTACTCACCTGTATTCCAACAGTACTAACCTGCTCTTTTCCATTCAAATAACCATCCTTCGAAACCATAGCAATGTATTCTAAATCAGGTTTCAATTCAAAGTGGAAGTTTCCCTGATCATCAGTTTTTGCCTGCACTTGCTCACCATCGGTCGAAACCAGGTTGATACTTGCTCTTTCAACAGGTTCTTTCGATTCTGAGTCTACAACCTGGCCTAAAAAGGTGAACTGCAGTGGCACATAATCAAATCGATAGATATCATCATTTCCTTTTTTACGAGAGGAAGAAAACATCCCTTTTTCATTATTTGGTTGAAAATGAATTGCAAAATCATCGGCAGTTGAATTAATCGGATATCTCATATTGTCAACTTCCCACACTTCGGATTCAGTTCTTTTTGCCATATAGATATCCAAACCTCCCATTCCACCATCACGATCGGAAGCGAAATAAAGTTTCCCGTTGTCACGGATATGAGGAAAGAGTTCGTCCTTCTCTGAATTGATTGGCTTACCAAGGTTCTGAGGTTCGGTCCATCCACTCCCACTTTTCTTACTCATCCAGATGTCATTTCCTCCATAACCTCCCGGCATATCGGAAACAAAATACAAAATTGAGCCATCAGCTGATATGGAGGGATGACCAACAGATAAAGAATCTGGAACCAGTTCCTGAAGCGCCACTCTTCCCCATTCACCATTTTGTCTTTGCACTGCAAAAATCTTTGTTCCCTGGTTGTTCTTGTTCACTTTTTGAGAAGAGGTAAAATAGAAAATATCTCCTTCTGAGCTAAAGCAGGCTGCTCCTTCGTTCCATTCCGTGTTAATGGTATCACCTATTCCCGAAGGCTTGCTCCATTGGTATGTATCGGTTAAAACTTTACGAGTTTTGGCTTTTCTTCCCTTCTTCTTTCTTGATTTACGAACTACTTCGTTTGAATAATGCGATTCCAGAATGTTGGTGTAATACTCACCGGTAACACCATCTTTTCTAAGTTTATCTTTCAGTTTTCGATCCGATGTAAAAAAGATCACATTGGTATCCTGTCCCATATATATAGGAGCAAAATCGCTGGATCCAGAACTAAATTCCTTTAAAATTTCTACTTTATATCTTCCTGGAAATTCTTCCCAGTACGAAATTCTTTTCAAAATTTTGGCTGCATCATCATCCTGTTCTGCTTCCGGTTTTAAATCCAGATACTCCCAGAAATTCTCCTCTGCCTCCTCCAGTCTGTAATTTTTCAACTCGGCATATCCCAGATTTTTCACTGCATCAACAAAGGTATCCCTGTTCATAATTGCTTTCCGATACCACGAAGCTGCTTTTCGAGGTCGATTGATCTCATCAAAACAATTGGCATTCATAAATGCAATTTCAGCTTTTCGTTCTCTATCTTTTTCCTTTTTATATGCTTTTTCATACATAGTCTGCGCATGGAAATACCTGCCAGATTCCAACATTTTATTTCCACGATTTACGTATGATTGAGAAGAGCACGAAATTAATAAGCCTATGATACAGAGTAATCCTGTTAAAGAATGAATTTTCATCAGATGATATGTTCGATTATAAAGTATAAAAATAAATATTTTATTCTATTGGCAACCTATCAAAAGCGAAAAGGATGTCCATTATATATGAACATCCTTTTTCTATAAATATTATTGTGGGAATTAGTTATTGAATAACAATTCGCGATATTTCGGCAATGGCCACATTTCATTATCTACAACAAGCTCAAGCTTATCGATATGGTAACGAATATCCTCAAGGAAAGGACGAACTTTTTGGTCGTATGCAAATGCCATTTTGTGACCATCTTCGATCACATTACATTCTTTACGTGCTTCAACCATACCTTTCACCTTTGCTTTAATAGAAGAAATATGTCCTGAAATTTCCTTAATCAACTCTTTTCTTGCGCCAGCTAATTCTTCAAATTCATCAGCAGAGAAAATATCTCTTAATCCCTGAACGTTTTGGATAAGCTTGGTTTGATACGCAACTGCAGTTGGTACAATGTGGTTGATTGCTAAATCACCCAATACACGAGCTTCGATTTGAATTTTCATGGTGAATTTTTCCATTTCCACCTCAACACGAGCTTCAAGCTCTTTCTCTGTCATTACACCACTTTCGATCAGAGATCTTTTAGCTGGTGCGTCAAGATATTTAGATAGAGATTCAGGTACACTTGTAATATTTGTTAAACCTCGTTTTTTTGCTTCGATCACCCAAGCTCCTGAGTAACCATCACCATTAAAACGGATTGGTTCAGATTCAATAATCATTTTCTTAAGCACCTGGAAAATGGCCTCATCTTTTTTAATTCCTTCATTTACCAATCTGTCTACTGCCGCTTTAAAATCTTTCAACTGAACAGCCATTGCTGCATTTAAGGCAGTCATTGCTGCTGCATTATTAGCAGAAGATCCAACAGCACGGAACTCAAATCGGTTTCCTGTAAAAGCAAAAGGAGAGGTACGGTTACGGTCGGTATTGTCCAAAATAATTTCAGGAATACGACCAATACCCAATTTCAAGGCTGTCTTTTCATCTGGAGTCATTTTTTTCTCTCCAACTTCCTCAACAATTTTCTTTAACATTCTTGATACTTCATCACCAAGGAAAACAGAAACAATTGAAGGTGGCGCCTCATTAGCTCCCAAACGGTGACTATTCGAGGCTGTTAGAATTGATGCACGAAGCAGATCCTGATTCTTATATACAGCCATTAAAGTATTTACCACGAAAGTAAGGAATTGCATGTTTCCTTTTGGATTTTTTCCTGGAGCCATTAGCACAACTCCTGTATCGGTACTTAATGACCAGTTATTGTGTTTACCTGATCCGTTAACACCTGCATAAGGCTTTTCGTGGAAAAGAACACGGAATTTATGTCTACGAGCAACTCTCTTCATCACATCCATCACCAACTGGTTGTGATCATTCGCCAGGTTAGCCTCTTCGAAAATTGGAGCCAACTCGAACTGAGAAGGAGCCACCTCGTTGTGACGAGTCTTAACCGGAACACCCAATTTATGACATTCCAATTCCAAGTCGATCATAAATTTAGAAACACGCTCTGGAATAGAACCAAAGTAGTGATCATCCAACTGCTGATCTTTAGAAGAAGAGTGTCCCATTAAGGTACGACCTGTAAGTGCCAGATCTGGGCGAGCCTGGTACAATGCCTCATCGATTAGGAAGTATTCCTGCTCCCAACCTAAATTTGCATTTACCTTGGTTACATTTTTATCGAAAAACTGACAAACTTCAACCGCAGCTTCATCCACTGCATTTAATGCTTTTAAAAGAGGAGTTTTATAGTCAAGTGCTTCTCCTGTGTACGAAATAAACACGGTTGGAATACAAAGTGTTGTTCCAATTATAAAAGCAGGTGAAGAAACATCCCAGGCTGTATATCCACGAGCTTCAAAAGTCTGACGAATACCTCCCGAAGGGAAAGATGATGCATCAGGTTCTTGCTGAGCCAATAATTTACCTGAAAAATTTTCAATCATATTACCACCATCACCATAGTCGATAAAACCATCGTGTTTTTCTGCAGTACCATCTGTTAAAGGTTGAAACCAGTGAGTATAGTGAGTTGCACCTTTTTCAATCGCCCAGGATTTCATTCCCAAAGCGATACCGTCCGACATTTTTCGGTCGATCGATCCTCCTTTTTGATTCGCAGTCATAACTGCTTTAAAAGCATCTTTTGAAAGATACTTTCGCATGGATTCTACATTAAAAACTAAATCGGCATAATAGTCTGTCACCTTATTAGAAGGCAACGACACCGACTTCGGCTGTCTCGACAGCAATTCACTCAACGCTTGAAATCTAATGGTGGCCATAAACTTAAAAATTTTAGTTAATAGTTAATATTGTCTTTATTTTGATAGGGGTATTCAGTAAAATTTAGTTGTTTTTCACTCAATACCCCCATTTTGATATAGTACAAAAATGAGAAAAATTTTACTTTCTGCAAAACCACTCCTCTCATTTAAGGGGTTATTGATAAAAAAAATCGATAAAAACCTGGCAAGAACCCCAGTTTTTTATCGATTGCGCTAATATTTTTAAGTTTTTTCTAAAAAAACTACAATTTTTATCGAGTCTTAGGAATTTTTGGTGCTTTTTTCTCGATTACCTCTTTCACATCCTTTCTTGTGTTAATTAAATGGTAAAACTCTTCGATATAACCCAGGAGCTTATATCGATTGGTTTCTTTTAGGTATTCACATCCATTTAAAAGCTCCAAAAATGTCGGTTTTAGCTCATTAAAATTTGCAAAAGCCTGTTGTAATTCTTCCTGACTCCATCGCATCCCTTTATACAATCTTTTGTATTTGGCATCGGGTGCAATTTTTGGAGAAAGCGTAAAGTATGAATGATTAATGATACCAGACCAGTCGAAATCGTATGGAACCACAACAGGAATACTATGGTCGCTCACCGACATGATATCGATATTATGCAGCCTTCCAACATCCCAATCTGCATTTCCAATCATCAATTGAAACAATGAGAGCATCACCATATTTTCTCTCAGAATTTCGTATTGCTTCATGTTCTTGTAGTTTAGAATTTGTTTTCCATTCCTTAAAGCAACATCATCTTTATCTTCGAGAAAAAAGCCAAATTTCTTAATGGTATCAGAGGTGTTTGTATCAATAAAAGAAACCTGAGCCAAGCGTGCACGGTAACTATGATCTGAGACCAGGTTATACATTTTGTAAATGAGATATTCCTCGATTGTATGCTGTTCGTAATCTTCAATAAAAGATTGACAGTGGCTTACATATTTCAATTTAGATTGACCTTCGAACTCGGTTCCTTTTGCTTCCCTGGCAGGAATTTTAAATCGCAAAGGTGGAAAATTACAGTTTTGTTTTCTGCGGCGAAAGTTTCCTCTTGTTTTCACCTTCACACTTAATTGAACCTGCTCAGCGCCCTCATTTAATACAAGCAAATCACTTTCGTGATAGTCTCTTTTTTCAGCTATATCATTTATAAGAGTTGTCAAATCGGTTTTAAGTTCGATTTTAAGAAGGTGTTCATTTTTAAACAATGGCAAATTTAGAAGGCTATCTCGTTCTTTTGCTGTAAGCGGATTTGCCAATACTCCATTTCCTATGCATATCCAAAAGAATAACCACAATACTCTGTTCACTAAACTGTTTTTTACTATTCCGTACTTCATTTTCTTTACAGCAATGTTTATTTCATTAATTCTTTTGTACCATCCTTGAAGGTGCGATAGTATTGACCATCCTTAATCATCAACACTTGTGGTTTTATTTCATCGTATCCCATAGGAACATTTACAGCAACCAATTTCCCATTCTTCAAAAACCTGATAGCTTCCACCTCGGTATGTCCAAAAAATATTCTTTTTACATCATAATAGCTTAAAACCTTATCAAGTTCTTCATCTGTAATAATAGAATAGTTCCTTGTTTTCATAAGGTATCCACGATACCAAAGCGGGTTACCAGGGAAGTATATATCTTTCATTAATTCAGCCTGCGTTTTACCATGATCTGGCTTCAGGCTCATTCTTATCTCCTCATTAATCTGATTTAATGACATATCTTTTTCGATCATTTCCGGCGAAATTCCCGCATGAACAAAAAGTAGGTCGTTTAATTTAACAGCAGAGTTGAGCGATCTGAGCCATTTGCCCAATTCTGTATCTTCTTTAAAGAAACGTGAGTAATTAATCATCAATCGCTTACTCATTTTCTTATACTTTGGTGCAATATACCTTGCATCGTTCATCAAAACCATGATTTCATGATTCCCCAACAAGAGGTGCACCCTACCCTTATTTTCTTTCGCCTGGCGTTGTAATTTTTTTACCAGGTAAAGACTTTCAGTTACTTTATCTCCCCTATCGAAAATATCTCCAATAAATACCAAATGACCATCATCCCAACACCAATTCAAATCTTCATCGATCACTTGAGCCGATTTTAGGAGTTTCACCAGTGAATCATACTCTCCATGAACATCCCCAACCACCAGTATTTTATCTACTCCCGAAAACTCAGCCTTCTGAATCGGATAATCTCCTTTTCGAAGCCAATATCTATTCTTATCCCCTTTTAGTCCTTTCACCAAAACGGAATCGCTTTTTACCTTTACCCTTTTTTCTTTTATACTGATTGTATTTCCTTCGTGCAAGTGCTCGATATACCACATTCTTACTTCCTTTGAATCGATCCATGAGAAATGAGGCCCATCTAAATAGTCAGGTAAATTAATATCATCAACATTTCCTCTAAATACCTTATCATATTTAGAGAATGCACCTGAACTTAACTTTTTCTTCTGCCCAAAGCTCGGAAAAAGCGTACAAATACAAACTAATAAGGTAAAGTATTTAAAATGTTGAACTGAATTCATACAATCGATTTTTATATATCAAACAAAAGACCATTCTGTATAGTTTTCTTTAAATCAAAAACTAAACCAAAATTCGGCAAGCATTTGGAAAAACAAAATTGTTCGAAAGCATTACAAATTAACGCACGAAATCGAACAGAAGATATGTGTCCATGAAGTTACTAAAATATTTATAGAATAATAAGGATAAAAAAACAGGAGCCCTTTCGAGCTCCTGTTACACTACTACTACAATGTACCTGGATTAATAACCAGGGTTTTGAATGATTTCGCCAGTGGTGTTATCAATTTCGGCCTGTGGTACTGGCCAGTATTTTTTAGCTTCTGTCCAATAAGGAAGAATGTTAGCACGATTTGTACGTACAAGGTCATGGTAACGATCATTCTCACCAGCCAATTCTAAACGGCGTTCAGCATAAATTGCATCAATTAAAGCAGAACCCGAAGCAGTTACATCTGATAAGCCTGCGCGACTGCGAACTTCGTTTAATGCAACTCTTGCATTTTCATCATCAGAAGTTTGGGCACAAGCTTCAGCATACATCAACAAGACTTCTGCATAACGCATTACTCTAGTGTTATTTGCATTGTTTCGAATTGAAGCAGCACGATTTTCCGGAGCAACATAAATCTTCTCCTGATAGTAACCCGTTCTGTTGAAAGTTAAAGTAGCTTTCCACTGATCCAATGAGTCATTAGCGACCGTCATGTCTGTTTGCACATTATACCAATCCCAAACTTCTTGCGGAATCTCATTTGCATATACCTCATCTGTTGTTAATAGAGTTGCTTCTTTTCTTATTATATCACCTGCCGCATCAAAAGCATCAGCTAATTCTTGAGTTGGCTGATTAATACCATAACCATATGTGATATTTCTTGGTAATTGAAACAAAGTCTGAAAGTTTCCATTATTTCTAAATGCTGATGTTTCAGTATCAGATTCAATAAAGTCAATTTCAAAAACAGATTCAATACCATTTTCTCCATCAAATGAGAATATATGAGCAAAATCAGGATCTAATTCATATTCATTTGAATCCATTACTTTTTTAGCCCAAGTTTTTGCGGCATCATAATTCTCAGCATATAGATTAACCTTAGCCAACAATCCTTGTGCAAATCCTTTAGTGATTCTACCCAGATCACTTGCAGCATAAGAACTTTTTACAGGAAGATTAGGTTCTGCAGCTTCAAGTTCAGAAATAATAAATGTATAAACATCGTCAATTTCTGACTGACCAATTTTCTCATCGGCTGTTCTAATTAGGTGATCTAATACAGGGATTCTACCATAAGCTCTAACCAATTCGAAATGATAAAAAGCTCTCAAAACCTTCGCTTCAGCAATAATTCTCGCCTTCATTCCTGATTCGAACAATTCATCATCCATCGCTTCAGTTCCTTCAATTGTCTGACTTGACTTATTTATCCCTCTATAACACAATTGCCACTTAAGTCGAACCTGGAAAGCGTCAGCCGTTCCATTAAAAGTTTTTAATGGTTCAAAACCTGCGTTATCACCATCGCTTCCGCTATAAACAGCATTATCGCTTAAAGTTTCACCAAATGCCCAGAAAAACCAGCCAAAACGGTAGTCTTTCAAATCTGAGTAGGCTGCAGTTAAAGATGCCACCGCTTTTTCCTGACTGTTGAAATATACATCAGAAGTTTCCTCTCCTAATTTATCCTGATCAAGAAAATCATCACTACAATTGGTAAGCAACAATCCCGAAGCCAATACCAATAGTACTTTACTTATTGATTTTATATATACTTTCATTCTATTCAAATTTTGCAGACTAGAAGCCTAGTTTAACACCTACTACATAAGTTTTAGCCTGTGGATAAGTACCAATATCTACACCACGACTCAAATAATTGGTAGAAGAAACTTGTCCAATTTCAGGGTCCGCACCAGAATAATCTGTGATCGTCCATAAGTTTTGACCCGAGAAATATAATTTAGCTGAAGTAAGTTTCACTTTATCTAACAATCGTTTTGGGAAATTATATGCTACCATTAAGTTTTTCAAACGCATGTATGAACCATCTTCAACAAATCTATCAGAAGTACGATTGGTATCATTTACATCATAACCAGATAATCTTGGCATATTTGTATTGGTATTCGTTGGCGTCCACGAATTTAACATATCTTTATGTTTATTCGTTTCATCAAACTTGTACAAATGTGTTTTCATGGCGTTAAATACATCGTTTCCTTTTGATCCTTGGAAGAATGCGCTGACTTCCCAATTCTTATATTGAGCCCCAAGGTTTATCCCATATGTAAAATCAGGATTTGGATCGCCAATTTTAGTTCTATCATCACCATTAATTGTACCATCGCCATTTACATCAACAAATTTCATATCTCCAGGTTGCAATCCTGAGTTATCACCACCTTGTTGAATAGCATGAGCATCAATTTCTGCCTGATTTTGAAAAACTCCATCTGTTTTATAACCATAGAAGTAACCAATCGCTTCTCCTTCTTCGGTGCGTGTTGCGCTACCCAAATAATATGATCCACCTGTAATTGGCTCTCCTGATCCAAGGCTAACCATTTCATTTTTATAGGTTGATACATTCAAACCAATGCTATAGCTAAAATCAGATCCTATTTGATCTCTCCAGTTAAAAGACATTTCAACACCTTTATTATTCGCTTCCCCAACATTTACTGTAGGACCACTTTCGTATCCATAATAATAAGGAATTGGAATACTTAATAACATATCTTTTGTGTCTTTATCAAACCAGTCAAATGAAACTTCCAACCTAGCATCAAACAAAGCAGCATCAAAACCAATATTCAAAGACTCAACAGTTTCCCATTGAATATTTTCATCTTTCATGGCATTCACCACATAACCCTGATAAACATCCTCGTTTACTCCAAAAATATATCGATACTGTGAATTTCCATCCATGGTAGTTTGATATGGGTATGTACCAATATTTTGGTTACCAATTTGTCCCCAACCACCACGAAGTTTCAATATGGACAACCATTCAATATCTTTTAGGAAATCTTCTTCTGACATTTTCCATCCTACTGCTACCGATGGGAAATATCCCCAACGATTGCCATCTGAAAATCTTGAAGAACCATCTGCACGGAAACTTGCAGTCAACAGATATTTATTATCATATGCATAATTTACACGACCTAAATAAGACATTAGGGTATATTCTGAAGCAGAACCTGAAGCCAGATCACCATCAGCACCTGAATCTAAATACCAAAGAGCTTCATCTTCATTTGGGATATTATTCTTACTTCCCGACATCCATTCAGAACGGCTCTTTTCTTTGGTAAAACCAGCAAGTGCTACAATATCATGCTTCTCAATGGTTTTATGATATGATAATGTATTTTCCCAGGTTTGATATACTGATTTACTATATCCTCTGTACACATTATTAATATCATTACGCTGATTATTATTCACGTAATAAATTGGCGTAAAGTTATAAGTATCAGTAACGGTTCTATTTAAACCATAGCTTGTTTTAAATTTTAAATCTTTAATAATTTCAAGCTCAGCATATACATTACCTAACAATCTAAACTGTTCAGTTCTATAATTATCATATTCAATTTGAGCAACCGGATTTGGGTAATCTGTAAACTTTGAATAATCATATATTCCTTCTGCTTCATTTTTCCAAACAGGAACAACTGGCTCTAATTTGATCGCAGTATTTATGGTACCAGTATGATAACTTCCTTCCGTAATTGAATGACGTTTATTACTTTGAATATTTATATTGGTTCCTATCTTTAAATAATCCTTTGCCTGATAATCTGTTTTTAAACGTGCATTGATTCTTTCATAGTCGGAACCATAAACTGTCCCTTCTTCATCATAGAACCCAGCACCCATAATATATGTTAGCTTATCACTACCTCCTGAAACGCTTACATTATAATCCTGAACGGTTGCGGAGCGAGTAATTTCATCAAACCAATCCGTATTTACGGCAGGGTCAACCTGCGATAAATCAATAGGTGATGTTCTGGTTTTATTCATTTCTTCCTGAATAGCATACCATTCTGAACCCGATGTAGTTTCCCAATTGTTCAATACCTCCTTAACGCCATAATAAGCATCAACTTCGACTCTTGGAGATGTATTTGTTTTTCCACTTTTAGTAGTAACAAGAACTACTCCATTCGCACCTCTGGATCCATAAATTGCAGATGAAGAAGCATCTTTCAACACCTCAACAGATGCAATATCGTTAGGATTTAAAAAGTTAATATCTGATGTGGGCACACCATCAACTACATACAAAGGGTCTGAATTATTAACCGAACCAATACCGCGAACACGAATAGAAATTGATCCCCCTGGAGATCCACTGTTCGACATCACCTGAACCCCTGCAATTCTACCTTTGATTGCATCATTTACAGAGTTAATTGGTTGTGACTCCAAATCTTCAAAATCAACAGAAGCAACTGCACCAGTTACATCACTCTTTTTCTGAACACCATAACCTACAACTACAACTTCATCCATTGCTACATTGTCGGCTTCTAGTTTTACATTAATTTCAGTTTGGGTACCTACTGCTACCTCAAACGTTTTCATTCCAATATAACTGAATACCAATACCGCATCAGTTCCAACATTGATTTGATACTTACCATCAAAATCAGTAGTTGTTCCGTTGGTTGTACCTTTTTCTACAACCGAAACACCCGGGATAGTAAGCCCGTCTTCTGCACCGGTAACTACACCTTTAACCAACGCATCCTGTGCCCAGGATACTTGCCAGCCAAGTAGCATAATTAACGCTAAGCATGCAATTTTTCTCATAGTGTTAAATTTAGATTAGCAAATTTATCTTTAGTTACAATTTAATTATTCCTATTCCAGGACGACTTGGGAGCAATACCTTACCATCCTGAACTGTTACTCCTTTATATGGATCGTTAGAAATTAACAAGTTTCCATCCAAATCGGCCCAATCGACCATAGGCGATAATTGAGAAGCTGCACTCACTCCACAAGAAGTTTCTGTCATACAGCCAATCATGACTTTCATATCTAAAGCCCTGGCAACATTCAGCATTTTATGTGCTTCGCGCAAACCAGTACATTTCATTAGTTTGATATTGATTCCTGAATATGCTCCCTTTAGCTTCGGAACATCAGCTAGTCGTTGAATTCCTTCATCGGCAATTGTTGGTAGCGGACTATGCTGAGTTAACCAGGCCATTGTATCTAAATCGTACTTGTCCATCGGTTGCTCAACAAACACAACTCCCTGTTCTTTTAACCAGTGAATTTTATCCAGTGCTTCCTGCTTGTCCTTCCACCCCTGGTTTACATCTACACACAAAGGAATATCAGTAACCTTTCTAATGGTATTGATCATTTCTTCATCGCTTCCACGACCAATTTTCACCTTCAACATTTTATAAGGCGATGCTTCAATCACCTTTTCCTTTACAACTTCTGGCTTATCAATTCCAATTGTAAAAGTGGTTACCGGTGTATCTTCCTGGTTGTATCCCCATATCTGGTACCAAGGCTTCTCCACAATCTTTCCAATCAAATCGTGTAAAGCAATATCAACCGATGCTTTGGCCGCACAATTTCCTTCGGCAACACCATCTACATATGACAAAATTTCGTTCAATCTAAAAGGGTCGGTAAACTGATCCAATTTCAGGGAACTTAAAAATTTAGCAGCCGTTTTATGAGACTCGCCAAGGTATGGCGGCATGGAAGCTTCTCCATAACCAACAAATCCTCCCCACTCAATCTTCACCAACATTACCGGTGTAGTGGTTCTCGAAAAAGATGCAATTGTAAAGACATGCTTTAATTGCAGATCGTAAGGTTCGAAACTCAATTTTAGACCAGATCCGGTATAGGTTGATTCCGGTTTTCCTTTTTGGCCTTCACAACCACTAATCAGAGGAAGCAAACAAGCTGCTCCCGCCAACAAACCACTATTCCCCAGGAATTTTCTTCTATCTATTGTCATTCTTACTTAAATCTTAATACCAAGGATGTTCAGAAACTTTAATCATTCCTTCTTCCCCAATACGGGTTAGTACTCTGCGGCCACCTAACCAACTTACAGTTCTGTAATCGCTATAGTTTTCTGCTTTTGGGTCGAAACTATTTAGTTTTACCCGACCTGAAGAATGAATAAACTCGCCATCCTTTATATACATTCCAACGTGTGTTACTTTCTGAGTTTTGTTTTCACTTGCTTTTCTTCCGAAAAACACCAAATCTCCTTCTACTAACTTAGTAAACCCTTGTTCAGGAGAAATGGTGTCTCCATGAAGAAACTGCAATGAAGCATCACGCGCTAGTATAATTCCATTCATAAAATAAACCGACTTCACAAAACCACTACAATCAACACCCTTTGATGATGTTCCGCCCCATAAATATGGTCGTCCCATAAACTCTCTTGCGGTAGCGGTTAAAATTGCAGCATCTTCAATTTGAGTCGATTTCCACAGGTCAAAATCCTTACAAAAAGATTTCTCCACTTTAACCTTTCTCAAATCAGGTAATATCAGCTTATAAAAAGTTTTCTCTTCCTTCTCGACTTGTAAAATCGATCCTGCCACCAAATCGGTAACAGTTTGTTTTCCATCTTCGCCCCTGGCAATCTTAAAATCCGGAAGAAAAACAATACGTTTTGAATTTCTCCAAAGATCCATTTCGGTCTTGTTGCGAAGATTTACTGCTGCCTGATCGACCCAGGCAATGTATTTGTCTGGCGTTTGCACCTGGTACCAGGATCCTTTTTGATTTAAAACTTTAACTGGAGTTCCCATGATAGCTTGCGAAACAAGCTCTGCCGAATGCTTTGGATGAGACCTAAGGTTTACAACACTTAAATTTATCAATCCCCAAACCTTATCACCCATTTTTTTTGCTGGAAGTACAACCAAACTATCTACCAAATGAATTTTTAATCCTTCCAAATTTGAAAACAACGCTAACTTAGCTTTCGGCAAAGATGTTTCTCCACTAACCACCAGATTACCATTAGTAGCTACAGTAAAATTTGTAGTATAAATTGCCTCTCTACTATCTGGCGCAAAATCATTACCCACTTTCTGTGATATCTGCTCTGCTTTCTGCAATACATTCTTATCATTGCTACAAGCAAATGCAATAAAAATCAACAGTATATAATAAGTATATTTCATTTTTATTCTCTTCTCTAATTGGTATTACATGTTACATGATCCCAAATTTAAAACAGATCAGTTAATTTATTGGGTAACACACACATGTTTAAAAACACATATTTGTAATACAAGTAAACATCTTTAAATAATCTAATTCCAGAAAAGCAACTACTTTATCTTTATCCTGTTACTTTCCACACTCTCTACATGACCTCTGTTTACTGCAGCCACAGAATATTCACCACCATTTTCTTTCGCATTTAGATCCAATTCACAGAAACTTGTAATACAAAATACTTTCTTGTGTGATTTTTTCTCTTTTTTATAGACTACATAGTAAGTAGCAGCTTCCTGCTTTGTCCATTCAAGTTTGGAACCTTTCTTTTTTAATTCAGGACTGGCAGGAACCATTCCTTTAAATAGCGCATTCTGAATGTGCAAAGCCGGAACTTTATACACTTCTAGTGAAAGTGCTTCGTTAATCCCAAGCCTGTTCTCAACAAAATTTTTCGCAGAAAAGAACATGCTTCCATCAACAGCTTTTAACCTACGGTTTAGTTTAATTTGCTGAACAATTTCATCGGCACTATGCCATGCTTTAATGCTCGATTCGGGATTCAATCGGTAGGCACCTTGTCCAATGTAACATGGTTTACCATAGGAATTCTTGTTCCACCACTTTGCAATAACTTTATAGTTGGCTACTTTTTTACCCCTGTGCCAATAAATTTGTGGAGCTACATAATCAATCCAATCTTTCTTCAACCACAATAAAACATCAGCATACAAATCGTCGTAATTGGTTTGACCGGCCTGAGTTCTGGATCCTTTTTTGTCCATACTCTTATTTCTCCACACTCCGAATGGTGAAATCCCGAAAGGCATCCAGGGCTTAATCGATTTTATGGTATCATTAATTTGCTTGATCACCAGGTTTACATTTTCCCTTCTCCAATCGTCAACCTGATTTGGATAAAACTTTCCCCCATGTTTCTCAAAGCTTTCAGAATCGGGGAAAGCTTCACCCTCTATTTTATATGGATAGAAATAATCGTCGAAATGGATGGCATCAATATCGTACCTGCGCACAACATCCCCTACAATTTTCGACACATAATCTCTTGTTTCCGGCAATCCGGGATTAAAATATTTGTGCTTTCCGTAGGTCAGAAATAATTCTGGTCTTGTATTGCTAATATGATTGGGATCGGTCTTGGCATTCTTGTACAAAAACACAGCTCGGTAAGGATTCATCCATGCATGCAGTTCCATGGCTCTTTTGTGGCACTCTTCAACTGCAAATTGCAATGGATCGTAGATTGGATCAGGAGCTTTGCCCTGTTCACCTGTTAACCACTGCGACCAAGGCTCGTAAGCCGATTTGTAGAATGCATCGGTAGCAGGACGAACCTGGAAAATTACCGTATTCATTCCATTTTTTTTGTGCTGATCCAAATGCGTAATCAACTCCTTCTTTTGCTCCTCAACACTTAAACCCGGTTTTGATGGCCAGTCGATATTATCAACCGTTGCAATCCAAACCGCACGCATTTCCCTTTTGGGCGATTTCTTTTCCGCAAATACCCCAACTGCCATGATGAGTAATATGCTTACTAATACTATTCTTTTCATACTACTCGTAGCTAACTTTCATTTTATAGGACCAATCGCTGAAATACAGGTTTCCACCTTCCCATTCCAACTCACCACGCTGAAAATCGATAGGTTCGCTTCGTGGCCAATCTTTCTTTGGATAAAATTCTCTTGAGA
This sequence comes from Marinifilum caeruleilacunae, assembly GCF_013141825.1. Classification (GTDB taxonomy): domain Bacteria; phylum Bacteroidota; class Bacteroidia; order Bacteroidales; family Marinifilaceae; genus Marinifilum; species Marinifilum caeruleilacunae. The sequence goes on along the minus strand of NZ_RZNH01000043.1, from coordinate 25,306 downwards.
AATCGTCATTCACAATCAAACGATGAGCATCAATTCCAGTTTTGTAAAAATGACGTACATAATCGTTTTCACTTTTTTGCATCTCGAATGATTGATCGAGCGGTACCCAACCAATTCCTTCGTAATACACCTCGCACCAATCGTGAAGATTTACCAGGCCAGGATGCAACATAAACCCCGACTGCCATTTGGCAGGAATTCCCCTGTAACGCGCCATACTCATAAAAAGTAAGGTTTGCATCCCACAATCGCCATGCATATTATCTAAAACATAACCAGGAATTTGAGGCATGATTCCATACTCCAGTGCACTTGCCCAGGGAATATTGATATCGATCCAGTTGTACAGCAAATCAACCTGCTTAAACGGATCAGTTTCCTCACCACAAATCTCATCGGCCAATTTTTTAATCTGGTCGGTAAATACAATCTGCGGAGCTCTCTCCTTTGTATTCTCTTTATAGACTTTAGTGGTTTTGTCGTAGGCTTTCAAGTTCATCTTTTCAGGATAAAAAACCTGGGCAAACGAAGTTGTTTTAAACTTGACATTAAAGATGGTTTCTTTGCCGGCTTGGGCAACTTTTTCTGTGTAAATACTGCGCTGTTGCAAAGAATCGGGCGCAATGATATAATGTTCAGTATTAATCGAAATCAATTCCACATTTTGTTGCCTTGCATGATTTTCTTTCGGATATGGCATCCAACAACGAATGGTTTCGCCTGCAGGTACAGCATCAGCTTTTACCGTTATGGTGTAATCGAAAAAGTTATTTACCGGATTGATTAGTTCACCTTCACCATTTGTATGCTGTACCAAATCGGTAGTATGTTCCAAACAGTAGGCAATTAGCGGATCGATATACGCTCCTTTTAATTCTTCCTTTCTGGCCTTGGCGAATTGACTCACTCTAAACAAATTGGAAACGCCATTTTTGAAATACCTCTTCTGACCATTAATCAATCTATATTCCAAAGATTTATCTGCTTCCCATTTAGGCATATAAACTGTAGTTGAATCTCCGAAATATTCACTTAAACGATCAATTACATCTGCTTCGGTAAGAGAGAATTCTCTTTCAATTCGTCGCATCATATCCAGTTGATGCAAAAATTCTCTTTTTTGTGTTTCGGTAAGAAATTCATCTTCTAATTTGTCTTTGATCATGCCAGAAGCAATCACAAAGTCACCTCTTTCAATTAAAAGACTTAACTTGCCATTTTCCTGATCCTTTGAATCACAGGCAAAAAACAGTAGCGCAATGGCAACAATTAAATAGTGGGTTAGGTTTTTTATCATTTCAGCATTCCATTAAGATGTCATACATGTTACAAAAATAGAAATTTTATTAGTTTTGCAATGAAAAAATGTAAAAAACAACATTCTAAATTGTTAAAACCGTTATCGATACTATGAAACTGAACAACAAAATGATGCGAACGAAAAGCATAAGTTTACGAGGACTTGTAATATTCATGCTGATTTTCGGACTATTTCAAGCGAATACAAATGCCCAAAGGGTAGAAACCGGGATAGATGTACTACAAAAATCCAATTTCGAAATCCTGGCAGGTAAAAAGCTTGGTATTATCACCAACCCTACAGGAGTGAATCAAAATATTGTATCAACAATCGATTTGCTTCACGAAGCACCAAATGTTGAGGTAAAAGCTTTGTATAGTCCCGAACATGGAATTAGGGGAGATCATGCTGCCGGGGCAAAAGTGGGAACATACACCGATGAAAAAACCGGCCTAACAGTATATTCGCTGTATGGGAAAAATAAAAAACCCAATGCCGAAATGCTTAAAGGCTTAGATGCCCTGATTTACGACATACAGGATATTGGCGTTCGTTCTTACACCTACATCAGTACAATGGGATTGGCTATGGAAGCCTGCCAGGAAAATGATATTGAATTGATTGTTTTGGATCGTCCTAATCCGATTGGTGGTTTAAAAGTTGAAGGCGGATTGGTTGAAGCAGACTACATTTCATTTGTGAGTCAGTTCCCTGTACCTTATGTATACGGATTAACCTGTGGCGAGCTTGCCAACTACTTAAACGAAGAAGGATTATTAAAAGATGGCAAGAAGTGCAAACTTACTGTGATCGAAATGAATGGCTGGGAAAGAGATATGATTTTTGAAGAAACCGGCTTGCCATGGGTGCCTACATCGCCGCACATTCCAAATTCCAATACCGCCATTTACTATGCCATTTCAGGAATTTTAGGAGAGCTTTACACGGTATCTATTGGCGTTGGCTACACTCAGCCATTTGAATTATTTGCAGCCACATGGATCAATGCCGACAAACTGACCGCCCGCCTGAATGCATTATCGCTTCCGGGAATTATTTTCCGACCTGTACATTACAAACCATACTATTCGGTAAGTAAAGGAGAAATGATTCATGGTGTACAAGCTCATTTTACGGATGTAAAAAAAGCAAATCTGTCTTTGGTTCAATTCTATATTCTTCAGGAATTACACCAATTGTATCCTGAAAAGAATGTTTTTGAAATGTGCGAAGCATCTCACCTTAAAATGTTCGACCTTGTGTGTGGCGATCAAAAAATCAGAACGGAGTTTTCTAAAAACTTTTTGGTGAAAGACATTGAAGATTTATGGAACAATCCTGCCAAAGATTTTAAAGAAAAATCGAAAAAATACTGGTTGTACTAGTACATGTTAAGGTCGCTTTGTAGCGGCCTTTTTTTATGCTTACCGCAACTTTTTGCGATAAGGTTCGCAACTTTTTGCAATCACTACCGCAACTTTTTGCGATCACTATAATTTTATTGCTCCTTCGGCGTAAAAAGTTTTTGCCCTCCTATTCCCCCGAAAGAGTCATGCCTTTCATCCCATCATAATCTTATGAATTATTTCATCAGATCGAGTGTATATTTTTCTATTTTTAGGGCTCAAAACTAAACCTATACTTATGAAACAAATCGTAAAGATTAGCCTGCTATTTTTTATTTTTTCATTGGCTCAATCAGCATACGCACAAATCAACATGGCTGATTCTTCGGCCCAGGTGATTGGCTATTGGAATTTAAACGAAAAACAGAGCTATTCGGTAAAAGAAGAAAAAATTAAAATCAAAGAAACCGATACCATTTCGCGAGAGTTTTCAAGCTACGATGTTGATATCACCATACTCGATTCTACCGCCAACAGCTACACAATCGAATGGTTTTATCACGATTATAATATTGATACCGATAATGAAATAACGAAAGAATTGGTATCGATCACCGACAGTCTTCGTGTGGTAATTAAAACCGATGAACTTGGAATGTTGCAGGAAGTGGTAAACTGGGAAGATATTAGATCATTGGTTTCGGAAGCGGTTGTGGTACTACAGGAAAAGTTTAAAGAAATTCCCAATATCGATAAAGTCTTAAACCAGGTGAAAACCATGTTCAGCTCTAAAGAAGTTATTGAAGCAGCTGCAATTAACGAAATCAAACAATATTACAGTTTTCATGGTGCAAAATATACACTTGGCGAGAAGTACAACGCCAACTTAAAAGCGCCAAACATATATGGTGGCGAACCATTTGATTCGAACATAACTGTTTACCTCGATGAAATTAATGAGGAGAACAATAATTTTATTTTAAGAACAGAGCAAAGTATCGATGAAAATCAGTTGAGCGACGCTGTGTTTGCATACATTTGCAAACTTGCAGAAAATATGGGCGGTCCTGCTCCAAAAAAGGAGGACATTCCGCCCGTATCGAATAACACATGGACCGCTTCGAGAATTCATGGTTCGGGTTGGATAATTTACTCGGTACAGACCAAAGAGGTAAGTGCAGATAACACCACAAATGTAGAAGAGGTGATTATTGAAATCCTGTAAAGAAATAATTGATCGACATATCATTCAATGAAAAAAGCTTCGGGATTCCGAAGCTTTCTTTTTATATCTTAATGAAAATGCGTTTTCGATACAGGAACAATACAATGAGCCAGTACACCACAATATGCGAAAGGGCAAAAAACAAGGAACCATTTAGTGGTCCGGCCCAGGATGCAAATGCATTTTTATACAGCCAGGCATATCCGGTGATTGACTTCCCCGATGCATCGCTAAAGTGAACCAGGTAAATAATTACTTTTACCCATACAATGGAAAGCACATAAATAAAGAGTGGATTCATGCCGAATACCAAAAAAGGATGTGCCCATTTTTTGTAATCCATCATATCGATTAAAAAGATCATTACTGCCATTACCAACTGTGCCAATCCCGCTGTATACAGAACATATGAACTCGACCAGATTGGCTTGTTTATTGGAAACCCGAGATTCCAGATCAGGCCTGCGATTACACCAATGGCTCCGAACAGGAACAGTTTAGGAACAATCATTTTTCGTTCGGAAGAGGAAATTAAACTCCCGGTAAGGTAACCTAATACAACGGTAACTATGGCTGGAAGAGTACTGAATAATCCCTCAGGATCGAAGGGAATTCCAAAGCCCTGGTACAAATGACTTTCGCCCAAAATGGCAGCATCGAAAGCGGTAGTTACATTGCCTTCCAAACTGTATGGATTATCACCGCCAAGGAAATGAATTAATCCCCAATAGGCAAAAAGAATAAGCCCGGAAATAATGAGCAGCCTGCTTTTGCTAAAAGTGAGGCACAACAAACTTCCCAAACCATAGGCCAGAGCAATGCGCTGCAAAACGCCCATAATTCTTAGATTCTCGATATTGATGTGTACAAATGGAAATGCATTCATCAACAAGCCAATTCCAAAAATCAGTACAGTTCTTTTCAGGATTTTTTTCCCTGCATCGGCACTCAATTCATGATTGAATTTTCCAAATGCAAAAAACATGGCCACACCTACTGCGAACAGGAAGAAAGGAAAAACCAAATCGGTTGGCGTGCAACCATTCCATTTGGCGTGCAATAGTGGTGCATAAACATGACTCCAGCTACCCGGTGTATTTACCGTTATCATTGCAGCAATGGTTAATCCCCGAAAGGCATCCAAGGCCATTAATCTTTGTGATTTTGCCATAATCTTATATCAATTTTTCCGATTGTAAACAATTGTGCCAAATCCTGTAGCCGGCTTCGTTCAGGTGAAGTCCGTCGTAGGTATATTCTTTCATCAACTCATTGGAGTAGGTCGATAAAGAGGCATACAAATCCACGAAAGTGATATTTTCCTCTTTACACAGGTTTATCAACAGCTTGTTAATAAGTCTGATTTTTTCCGAATTGAATTCTTTGGTCGGAAACAATTGAAAATTGACAGGTAAAACAGACTGCACCACCATTTTGATATCAATCTTACTGATCACCTGTGCAATCAGTTTTGAATAATTTTCAATAATGCTTGCCTCATCAATGCCATCTCCCAAATCATTGATACCCATCATTACGAATAGAACATCAGGATTTTCGCTTAGCACTCCAGGCAAACGCTGTAGAATTTCATTCGATTTCTCACCCGGAACACCATGATTGGAAACCTCGTATGCAGGAAAGAATTCATCCCATCTTCCTGCATGAGTCAAGCTATCGCCCAGAAATGCCAGTTTTTTCATTTTTTATTTCTTTTTGATGCCGAATTTAGGATCGATCTTAATCAACTTCACCATGATAAAACTTGGAATGGTACAAAGGATTACCCAAACAAAGAAATGCTGGTAACCAATCATCTCTTGTATCCATCCTGAAATCATACCTGGAACCATCATTCCCAAAGCCATTAAACCGGTACAAAATGCAAAATGTGCTGTTTTGTGTTTTCCTTCTGAAACATAGATTTGATATAACATGTAAGCCGTGAATCCAAATCCATAACCAAACTGCTCTACTGCAACTGAAGCACAAACCAATACAAATGACTCTGGCAATACATAAGACAAGTAAACATATACCAGGTTAGGAAGGTTTATGGCAATTACCATAGGCCACAACCAATATTTCAAGCCTTTTCGTGAAGCTGCATATCCTCCTAAAATTCCCCCAATGGTTAAGAATAAAACCCCGATTGTTCCATACACAATCCCAACATCGCTGGTAGATAAGCCTAATCCGCCAAGCTCTCTCCCATCCAATAGGAATGGTGAAGCCATTTTAACCAATTGTGATTCTCCCAAACGATAGGTTAAGAGTACGCCCAAAATTAACCAGATGTCCTTTTTGAAAAAGAATGTTGTGAAAGTCTCTGCAAAATCTGAAAACACATTGGCAAATCCTTTCATTTCTCTCTCCTCATCTTCGGCAGGATGTGGCAAGGCAAACTTGTGATAGAAGGTGAACAAAAGGAACAATCCGGCCAAAATCACAAAAATCATCGACCAGGCCATTGGAATATTTTCTCCTTCTCCAAACAAGTTAGAGGTTTCAAAAATCCCCGCAAGGTAAACCAGAGCACCCTGCCCAACAATCATTGCCAAACGATAAAAGGTACTTCGTATGCCAATAAAATAGGCTTGCTGACTGTCGTCCATTCCATACATGTAAAAACCATCGGCAGCAATGTCGTGGGTAGCCGAACTAAAGGCCAGCAACCAGAAAAATGCCAATGTAGATTGGAAAAACAGGGTAGTTGGAATGGTAAAAGCCACTCCGGCCAAGCCTGCTCCAATAAACAACTGCATGGTAACAATCCACCAGCGTTTGCTTTTTAAAATATCTACCAATGGACTCCAGAAAGGTTTGATTACCCAAGGCAAATACAACCAAGATGTGTACAAGGCAATATCGGTATTTGAAATTCCTAATCGTTTGTACATGATTACAGCAACTGTCATCACAACAACATATGGAATTCCCTCGGCGAAATACAAGGATGGAATCCATGCCCAGGGCGAGCGAGTTTTTGATTTCATTTTATTGAGTTTTGAATTTTGGCATTCTCACTTCCAGTAAAGAGTACCAATATATGATTCTAATGAGAGTTTCACTTGAAGTGATACTTTCCAATTTTAATATCTTTTCTCTAAATCGGCTCCTCTAAAATAGTGAAGCAAAATTTCATTGTATTTGTATCCTTTCGCTCCCATTACAGCAGCACCAATTTGGCAAAGACCAACTCCATGTCCCCAACCTGCGCCAATCAATACAAATTTCGAAGGAATATCATTCACAACATCCAATTTGTCTACCACAAATTCTGAACTGTACAAATGCGATTCGGAAAGTACTTTGCGAATTTCAAGCTCTTTTCCAATGGTTAAAGAACGCTTGCTTCCTACAATTTTAAGGGTAATTAATCTTCCCGATTCTCCTCTCTCCTGTGGGATAAGATCTAAAATCTGCCCAAATTCTTTTCCTGTTTTTCTTTCGATTAATTCAGCAATTTCATCCTGTGTATACTCCACTTTCCAGCGATAGAAATCCATGGTTTCCTGATCGTAATCGTTTAGAACCTGCGACAAGATTTCCTTGTCGGTGGTATTACAGAATGCATCTGGCGAAGTACGAATAAATCGATCTGCAGCTTCCTCTTTGGTCAAATCCATATCGTATCCTTCGGGAGCTTGTGGATTATCGATTACTGCCTGCAAGTACTTGTGATTTTCCGGTTCCCAAACATTCTCGAAAGTTTCGGCTACACCACCACAACATTTTGAAAATCTTGCATCGCAAATTTTTCCTTCACTGGTTAATACCAAACCACGTGTTTCGTTAATTGCATCAACTACCAAAGGAGTCGATTGCTTGGTCATTCCCTGGTAACGCTGGCAATGATCATCGGCACAAACATCAAAATTCACATGGTCTTCCCTGTCGTACCAACGAATAAACGAATCTTCAGTTTCTACAATACTTTGATATTGGGTGTTAGATTTTTGTAATTCTTCCCCTTTAATCACCTGGGCCATTAACCATGAACGGGAAATAACGGCATGTGCTTTTAGCAATTCATAACTGCTGGTTGCACTCATTTCTGAAGAAATTACACTCACCAGGTAATCCTCAAGCGACAGTACGTTTATTGCCGTTAACTTCTCATCTTCGCAGATAAAATGAAGGCTTCCTTTAAATCGCTGATCCTCCTTACGCTCCCAGTGGAACTTAATTCCGATGGTAACACCGAACAGGTCAAAGTTCCCTGTTTCGTATTCTTTAGGATTAAAAATCATCTCCTCTTCAATGATACCATCAAAAGAGATTTTGCCATCGATATATTTTGCCTGCTGTTTTCCTGTGTATTCTTTTCCATTTTGTTGAAGCACGTAGGTTCCATTCAGCTGAAAGGAAATTTCCTTTTCGTACATGATTCCAACTCGTAATTGTGGTTCCATAATGATTAGATGTTTGATATGCGACCCTCACCAATGGCAAGGGCAGTAATCTGTTTTTATGAGCTCATTCTGTATTCCTGTTCGGATATTTTGAGCCAGTTTTGTTTTATTATTCTTCTAGTTCAATTTCTTTTCGTATCGCCAAAAAATTCTTTCTACCACTGCGCCAGTATGGTGCGAATAGAAATCGATTGGACCAACCCAAGGTATAATTGCAGTTTCGTATCCCAGGTTTTTTAAATCTTCTAAACAATGATACAATAAAACCTTTCCCATGCCTTTACCTCTTAAATCGGGATGAGTTCCCATTGGGCCAAACCAAGGCAAGCCTTTATTATTGGCCGAATGTGCCGAGAAAGCACGAATTTTACCATTTAGTTTTGCAATATGAATTCCTATTGGTTCAGCCTGGTAAGCCATTTCCAACTCGTATTGCCACAACTTCCATTCATCTTCTACAAAATCCATCAACTCTTGCTTGTCTTCCGGTTTTGCCCGGCAAACTTCGATCTGATCTGCCTTTAAGGCTTCAATTTTCTTTTTATCGCTCCATTCACGATCATCAAGATCTACCAAAAGATTTGAGGTATCCATAAAACGATCGAAGCCCATTCTGATGGCAAAGCAAAGCGCCGGCGTATATCTCGGATCAATTCCAGGCATGAAATAGTTCATGGGCACATCACCCAAACGCATTACATCTACTTTTCTTTGTTTCAGCTCTGTTTCCAGAAGCTCATACATCGATCGTGCAATTCGGTTTCGTCGGTATGCCTCATCAACCGCCATCATTTTTACATATCCATAGTTCACCCCACGAATATCCATGCGACAAGTTCCCATCAGGAAAGCAACTACTTTGTCCTGATCGCAAGTTACCCATACCAAATCTTGTTCATAGAAAGGATCTTTATAGATCTTTTCGCGAAGTAATTCCTCGCTAATTACATCTAAATGGTAGCTTTTCTGACACAATTTTAATACCTGGTCGAAATCGGAATCCTGGTATTGACGAATGGTACAATTCATTTTCATAAATGAGTATTGAGATAATAGAGATTTATTTTTTGAGTATTTTGCTACGATTATCCTGCTATCTTTTCACAAAGTGCAGCAAAAACTTCCTCATCAACGCACACCTGTTTGAACATATCTTCGATATCGGCAGCTGTAATTTTTTCAAAATCCTCTCTTCGTGGGGTAATAAATACACCACCAAAATCGACTGATGCAGGACTTATTAGCAACTGATCATCGCCTTCGGCAAAATATTGAGTCGGACGATGCAGTTTTCTTGGAAACAAATGCATGATGTATTTGCCATCGACATAGGAGCAGATCACATTCAGCATTGGCTCTTTTTCTTCTGCTTGCATGGCCGCAAATGCTTCGTAGAATTTGGCAACCACCGCAATCAGTTCGCTTGCATTGGCAGTTTCAACACTTATCATTTTTCTTAAGTAATGATTGAATGCACGAACTTCCAAATCTTCCGATTTCAATAATAAATCAGCCTTTTCTTTCAAAGAGAAATACTCTTGCTCTACAGGCATAAATCCTTTATTTCCTCCCTGGAAGTGCATATGATCGGGTGCCGAAGCGCCACACTTTGGTCCGTTATAGAACAAAGTATATCCTTGCATATCCTTTACCAGTGATAGCATGCCTTCCAAATTGTCCATGAAGGATTGATCGACATGATCGACCTTAGGAATGGTGAAATGCTGAGGAATAATTGGGAATGGGTTTACCAAAATAACGTATTCCTTACCCTGTGCAATTCCCCCTTGTTCAGCTGGTAATTTATCCAAACACAAGAAACATGCACGATTCTCAATGCTCTTCTTGTCTACTTTGGCAGCCGACGAGCGAATTCTTTCCGGATTAAACTGAACTTTCATTCTAAATCCGTCGAAAGCGAACTCTTTCTCCTCTACTTTTTCCAATCCTTTAAAGTTTCCATTGGCAAGAGGCCAATCTCTCACTTGCTGGTTCAGGAAATCACTTAATATTTCTACTGACGATTTTTCTTTCAGCAGATCTTCAATTCTATCTATGCTAGCTGTATTCATTTTCTTATAATCTTCCTACAATTATTTTGGCATTTATTCGATCACTCGCGAAACCATGATCCCCGATTGCAATTTGCTTTCCTTTAAGATATCAGCCAAAGGAATATCTGAAATCACCACTTTTTTGGCCAGGCTCGAGGCATGCATCAGGTGCAAACGATCACCTACATGAATTGCAATTCCTACATGAGAAATGTCCAGGCCTTTAATTTTCGTTGTAATGGCAATTAAATCTCCGTTATGAATTTTATTTTCCACACTGTGAACCTCATCTTCAGGGATGTAAAACAGATCACGCTCATTGATTGCATTTTCAGTATTTCTGATCGATACAATCAATGAAGAGTCTGCTTTTAGGGCTGCATAAGAATCAACATGATTGCTCATAAAATTGATCTCTTTTTGATATGCTACGCCTCCAATCTCCCTTGTTACATTCTTCACAATTCCTTTCTGCTCATTTTCAAAAATCCAATCAGAGAAATAGTGTAATCGGGATGAATAATCGCTAAGCTCACCTTTTCGATAACGAAGCTTCTTTAGTTTGTGTAAAAAATCATTTTCGCTAAAGTCGTTCTGCCTGGCAATTGAAGAAAGCACCACCACATTTTCAAGATATGTAGTACAATCCAACTCTCTTAAATTCACCACCAGTTTCTCGCCACCTTCACTTTCGAGGGTTCCTCCAACATAAGGAGTTTGCAAAAACAATTTACCTACTTCCAGAATTCGATCGGCATTTTCGAGCTGGGCAAAAGAATTTTGCCTTGCCAAATTTTTTATCGAATTAAAAATTGACTGATCAAGAGTATCAGAAAACTGAACCAATTTATTGGGTTCACTCTGTTGAACAACTTTCCCTTTACAGGCCACTACAGCAAACAAAAGAATCAATAAATGAATACTCAATCGTCTCATAATTTTAGTTTTTTATCGATAAAAATTCCAAATGCTATAAAAGGAACCAGGAGAGCAAACCCCCGATTCCTCATTAAGCTTAACTATTCTAATTTATTTCACTAATAACTTTCTAGCTTTTAGCTCAATTGTGCGAACTCTATCTTTATAGGTGTTGTGTACATTCATTTTTTCGATATCCAAAGAAGCATCCGAGTTATCTTCCCAACGACGACACAGGTAAATTGGATCGTAAATTCTTCCAATTTGATATTTACGAGAAATTGCCAAACCTAATGCATAATCTTCACCATAATTCACATTTGGAATTGGATTGTTACGCAACACCGGAGTATAGAAAGCACGTGGAGCACCCAAACCATTAATGCGAAGTGCATTGTTTCTACCATTTTCTGGAGTCCACTCTCTGTGATCGATAATTCCAGGAGGAATTTCTTCCAATTTGAAATTTACCATTTGGTAAGTACCAACAACCATTGCGCAGTTTTCTCTGTAGAATGCATCTACCACTTGCTGAATTGTTGTTTCATCGGCATACAAATCATCACTATCCAACTGGATGGCAAACTTACCACAAGCTTCGTGATTTACAGCTTCGTTCCAACAACCACCAATTCCCAGGTCTTTTCTTTCAGGAATTACATGAATTAATCGTTCATCCTGCTCTGCATATTTTACAATAATTTCGGTAGTTCCATCGGTTGAGTAATTGTCAACAATAATTAAGTTGAAATCTACATTTGCTTTCTGAGAAAGAACCGATTTGATTGCATCTTCGATTGTTTTTACACGATCGCGAACCGGAATTACAACCGAAGCTTCTACTTTAAAATTGCCTTCATTAAAAGCAACATCGGCAAATTTAGGCTCTAAATAAGCACCAATTCTTTTCAGGTGCTCGGTACAAGCTTCTTCCATTTCGATTTGTACAGCACGGTTTTTTGGATCTACATAATCGAAAATCTTTTCTCCCGATTTTCTTGTATCCATTTCTTCTTCGGTGTACAATACCTCTGGCACTCTCATAAATTCAGAGCGAGCGGCTACTGCCAAACGCAATGCATACAAACCTGCATGTTCGTATTTAGCATCAACATCTTTTACTGCTTCTTTTAACACAGTAGCATCGTAGAAAAGAACCGATCCAAAGTTGAAATCGTCTCTCAAACTACCTTCCTGGTAATCGATAACAGGTAGGTTTTCTACTTTACCCTCTTTAATGGCACGGTGGTTCGAATAAACCAGGCCGCTATTGGTATCAGTTGCCACTTGATAAAAACGTTCAACCGCCAATTGGCCCAGGGTTAATGCACTTGTTTTTGTGTAAATCAAAACATAGTCCGAATCCGATTTCTCCGCAATTAGCTGAATGGTTTTTCCATTCGATAAAGCTTCGCAATTCAAAACTTCTGCACCCTCAATTTCTTCAGCATTGTTCCCAACAATAAAAATGTTAGATACCAATTCTGATTTTCTTAACTCACTTACAGTAATCGTTGTTTCTTCTTTTGTTCCAAAAGGCAGAAAACATGTAATTTTTGCACTCATTCTTTTATAATTAGGCTTTTGTTATTTTTCTTCTTCATTAAAAAATCGAAAGATTTTACGCATCAAGTCATTTCGATCTTCCTTTGTTTTTAGCGTTTCAAAAGGAAATCCTAAAATAATTGATTGGTAATCTCCATCGTAAACAACACCAGCACTTTTGGTATTGTTTGTATATCTCATAAACACCTTTGCGTTCTTACCCACAGGTTCGATGGCATCAGGAGCTTCTACTTTGTAAATATCTTTATGATATCCTGTTTCGAACTGGTAATTTCCAGTAAAATTTTCTCTTACCTCATTCGGATGAGAAACGGCACCCGATTTACTCGCATAATTGGTTCTGAACAGGAAGTGAAGTTCTTTTTCGGTAAAATCTTTCATTAAAGTATCACCACACTCCACAACATCTGTTCCCAGGTAGGCTCCCGAAAGAATCAGTTTTGCATCTTTCGATTGAATGTATTTTCTGATGGCCTTTACCATTCCAGGTGTATAAATCGTAAAATCTTTATTCTCTTTTCCGTATAGTCTTCGAGTAGTTTTCTCCTCACCAAAAATCAGATCTAATGCTGCGTAATCCGAAACTTCCCAATTCCCTTTTTCAAAAGACTCATCGCTCATCGACACAAAACCGTATCCTGCGGCTTGAATCGCTTCACCATGCACATAAGGGTAATCAAAACGATTTCCTGCAACAATTTTTTCTTCCTGGTCGGCATAACTTGAACCGTGACCCGAAGCATCATCGTCCAACCAAGGCGATTTTCTATCGAAATCGTACTGATCACCAACATAGGCAATATTTCTAACGTAAGCTACTCCCTCATCAACAGCACTGTTAAAGCCGGCAAAACTGCCATCGTCAAATCCATGTGGAGAAGCAATTCTGTCAAAACCATTTACAATTAAAACAGGTTTTTCTCCATTTTGGGATTTGCGATAGGACAAAATCTCCGAAGGAAAACTTTCACCTCCTTCATTCAGGGCTGTAATTTTAAAGCTGTAGATATTTTCAGAACTCAAGTTTTCAAGTATCAATTCTGCTTTGTCTACCAATACGCCATTATCAAATCCGCCATTGTTCAACCTGGTGTATACTTTGTATTTTTTAGCTAGTGCACTTTCTTCCAGTGGATCAACTACCGCTTTCCAACTCAGTCTGATTCCATTCTGTTTTTCATCAATTCTAAAATGATCGACAGGCAAAGGCTGCACCACATAATCCTTTCCTTCCTGGGAAGCTAAGAATCTCAACACACCTTTGTAATAAGCACGACTAATGTGGAATTTAAATTTCGGATCCATTCCCTGGTACATGTCTGCAAAATTGTGATGCGACAGCATTTCAGACAACATGGTAGGCACTTTAGGTCGATATGCTTCGGAATATTGCTTGTTCCACATTCCTCTTCTTGTCCATTTTGGCTCGAAGAGTTTTCGAATATCTTCTACAACCTGCGTTTGCACAATGTCCGTTAAATCACGACTTGCCCATTTCGATTGTCCATTTACAAATCGATCCTTACCATCCCTGGTTGTATTATAAATTGCCAAAGTCCCAATAATGGAATCGTTGGGTGTAAATCCGGCATCGGTATGAAATGCCAATGCCATATCAACAGGAATTCCCAGTCCTTTTGCATTTACATGTTTTGTAGGACCATTGGGAGCACCAATTAAATAATCTACCCATTCACCACGCGACATGTAATCATCCTTATAATCGTCTTTCCCATTTTCACGCTTTTGAAACTTGGCAGCATCTTTTCCACGATTGCTATAATCTGCCTTATAATCTTTATTGATACTATACACAATAGAATCGGGCATTCCTGCATACTGCAAATAGTAGCGGGCAGCTTCGTGATACCTCGGACGATTACTTGTATATTTTTGCCACTTTGAAGAATCCATCGCAAAACCCAATTGGTTTCTTTCTTTGGCCAACTCCTCCAATTCTTCAATCGTACCTCTTGCAATATTTCCGGTTCCTCCGCCAAAACGAACAGCATCGGCCGAAACCCAATTGCCCTCTTCCTTACTTTCGTTTGTAAGCAGAACTTTACCCCTTGTCGGATTTTTTCCGTGCTCAAACAGGAAGGTCCCCAGGTAAATCCAGGTATTTCCTCCCATACTCTGGTTTACAAGAAAATCCGTTTTTCCACCAGCATGATAAACCGAATAATGAGCATCGCTAACATTATCATCATCCACCGAATAAGATACATAAACAGCATATTCCCCTTTTTCGGGAATAAATGGCGTATATTCCACTCTAGCTGTTTCAGACGAAACTGCTTCAGTCTGTTTACTACTTCCCATTTCGAATGGATTTTCTCCTTCGATGTAAAAAGGATACTTATTCGTAAATCCTGCTTGTGTGTTGGTTTCCCAATTTCCTGTTTCCTGATAGTCGGACTGAATTGAACACCAATCAGCATCCACAATTACTTCATTGCTTTGAACATCCCGTTCTCTTGGGAATAAAACGTTTGCACCTGCATTTTCGAGCATAGGCGCAATATAAGGAACCACAAATTCCATGGTCCACATGTCCTCAACTGTAGTATATACCCTGGCCCTTTGCCATTCCCAACGGTCCAGTGTATTTTCGTAGTACCAACCATGCGAATGCCACAAGGCAATGTGCTTATTTTCTAATCCAAACTGATAATTTTCATCTCCAGGCTTCCTTACCAATGGTTTTATTGCATCGCCTTCAACCGACAATCGATTTTTTGCCAAAGGGAAAGAATCATCTCTATAATAATTAGGAATCAATTCACCAATCTCCATCCCCATACACTCAATTCGCACATCGTAATTTCTGAATTTCCGCCCAAGAATTTCCTTTAAATCAGATTGATATTGCTTTACAGTGTTTGGTCTGAAAGGCACATATGAAAAAGTTGAATTTACATATACCACTATTTGCTTCTTATCTGCATTTAGGTCAAGGCTATCCAGCTTAAAGCGATACACAAACTCTTGAGAGGCTTGTTTTAAAAATTCAAGCGCTGCCTTTTCGGCTTTCCTGTTTAAGCGATTTGATTTTTCAGCCGCCTGAACACTATAGCTCAGCAATAAAAAAGAAAATAGGACCAGTAAAGTCGACTTTAAAAGTGTGTTCGATAGAGAATTCATATTCCTAATATTCAATGCAATTTTATCTGATTATATACCATTGGGCAGAATTTCTTCTGCCCAAAAATTGTAATGATAAATCTAAACAATAAACCTGACAAAAGCTTCGATTGCTTCATATTCTGCCAAGCCTAATTTATTAAATAAATTTGCGGTCGCCCTGTTTCTTGCTTCCGATCTTTGCCAGAACAATCTTGAATCGTTACCCATATATGGAGCACTTTCCATTTGCGATTGGTGACGCAGAATTGCATTTCTTTTGTGTTGCAATTCTTCAGGGCTAATTGGCACTGCCATTTGAATTTCATCCAAATCCCACTCTTGCCAAGCACCTCTGTACAACCACACATAGCAGTCTTCCATCCATTTTTCATCTTTTACAATCTGAAGTGCCTGGTAAATGCCTTCCCAACAAACTCGGTGTGTACCGTGTGGATCTGACCAGTCTCCAGCAGCAAAAATTTGTTGTGGCTTCACCTTTCTTAATAAGTTCACAATGATTTGAACATCTTCCTTTCCAAGTGGATTCTTCTTTACCTTACCCGTTTCATAAAAAGGAAGGTCAAGAAAGTGAAGGTTCTTAGAACGCAGACCAACAAAACGACAAGCAGCTTTTGCCTCTCCTCTGCGAATTAGTGATTTCATTCTACGAACTTCAACCGTATCCATTTCGCCAGGAGCTTTATTCTCCAATAAGAATTTACGAATATCTTCAATCACGCTTGGCAGGTTTCCTTCGTTGGTGTCATGCGTTTGCGCAAAACTTTTTACGAAAGACAAATAACGAATTGCTTCGTCATCGGCTACCGCGATATTTCCCGAAGTTTGATAAGCAACATGTACTTCGTGACTCTGATCAACCAATCTTTTTAGTGTTCCCCCCATCGATATTACATCATCATCAGGGTGAGGACTAAATACCAGGACTTTTTTCTGAGCAGGCTCAGCTCTTTCCGGACGATTTGAATCATCGGCATTTGGTTTACCTCCCGGCCAACCGGTAATGGTATGTTGTAAATCGTTAAATACCTTGATGTTTACTTCATATGCCGATCCATACCAGGCAAGCAGCTCACTCAAGCCATTATCGTTATAATCTCTGTTGGTGAGTTTTAAAACCGGTTTCTCCAATTTATTACAAAGCCAAACCACAGCTTTACGAATCCAGTATCGATCCCACTCAACACTACCAACAAGCCAAGGTTTTTTTACTCTTGTCAGTTCTCCTGCCGCAGGTACATCCAATACAAACTGCACATCATTATGGCGCTGCAAATAACTTGCAGGAACTGAATCGCTCTGTCCTTCCTCCAATGCTTTCTTAACAATAGGAGCCTTTCCTTCGCCCCATGCCATCAAAATCACACGCTTTGCTTTAAAGATGGTGCCAACTCCCATTGTAATTGCAGCTTTTGGCACTTTATTTAAACCGTTGAAATCCTTTGCAGCATCACGCCTGGTTAAGGAATCGAGCATGATTAAACGAGTTTTCGAATCTAACTGTGAACCCGGCTCGTTAAAACCAATATGTCCTGTCCTACCAATTCCTAATATTTGCATATCAAGTCCACCAAAAGAATCGATTTTGGCTTCATATTCGGAACAGTAATTAAAAATTCCTTCTTTACTCACCTCTCCATTCGGAACATTAATCTGATTGCGAGGAATATCAATATGATTGAAAAGAACATCGTCCATATAGTAGTTATAGCTCTGTGCGCTCTCATTTGTCATTGGATAATATTCATCCAAATTAAATGTAATTACATTTTTGAACGATAGACCTTCTTCTTTATGCAGTCGCACCAATTCTGCATATACCCCCAATGGTGTTGCACCAGTAGCCAGGCCAAGCACACAAGGACTATTTTGCTCTGCCTTGTCTTTGATTAGGTTTGCGATTTCATGAGCCACCCACTTTGCACCCTTCTCAGCTGTAGCAAAAATATCAGCAGGCATTTTCTCATATCTTGTTTTTACCGTTTTATCGAATTCATCCGATGGTTGGTAATACAACTTAGCTTCATCCAGCTCTTCTCTAAATTGTAATATTTGATTTTCCATATTGCTAACTCCTGATTTAAATTACTTTCGCATCAAAAATAGAACAGAAATTTAAAAAAACCAAAATTGGTATTACATGTTATATAATACTTTTTGAATGGGATTTATTTTTCTATATTTGTATCATGAAAATAAAGTTCCTTTTAATACAGGGTTTTCAATGCGATTGATTTTAAAAAACAGATTGCAATATTTGTTACAAACTCTTCTTTAAAATGTAATTTTATTTTTCTGCAACACTCATCATACATGTTATAAAAACAAAAGCGGATATGATTTTAATTGCCGAAAGCGGATCAACAAAAACCGATTGGGTTCTATTGCAGGAGGGCAAAATCCTAAAGCAACAACAAACTTTAGGAATAAATCCTTTTCACCAGGACATCAGTTCAATTATTGATAATGTAAGATCACTGGAGAATTTCAACTCCGTTGAGCAAATCTATTTTTATGGAGCGGGATGCGCTACTGTTGAAACCAAACAGAAAGTGAAAGATGCATTACTGGAAGTATTTCCTTCTGCCACATGTGAAATTCATAGCGATGTACTTGCTGCTGCAAGATCGGTGTGTGGAAGAGAAAAAGGAATTGCCTGCATTATAGGTACAGGATCAAACTCTTGCTTGTATGATGGAAAAGATATCATTCACAATGTTCGTCCGTTGGGATATATCCTGGGAGATGAAGGAAGTGGTGCTGTCCTGGGTAAAAGACTTATTGCTGATATTTTAAAAGGAGTAGCTCCGGAAGATATCACAAAAGCTTTTTATACAAAACACGACCTGGAATACGGCTATATTATTAATAAGGTATATCGAGAAGAAGCTCCAAGTCGTTTCCTTGCTCAGTTTACTGTTTTTCTTTCTGAAAACGTCGAGCATCCATATGTTTCGAACCTATTACAGGAAGAGTTCACTAAATTCTTTGAGCGAAACATCAAACAATACAATGATCACTCACAGCTTCCTATTCATTTTATTGGTAGTATCGCATACTATTTTAAGAATGAATTAAATAAAGTGGCTGAGAAATTAAACTTACAAACTGGAAAAATCATCAAAAGTCCACTTGAAGGATTGGTTGAATTCCATATTGCAGAATAAAATTTGAATCATGAATAACACACCAAACAAGAAAACCGATAACAAAATAACAGAAGCACCTTCAAATTTCTCCAACCTGGAAAAGATGTCGGTATGCGAACTATTGAATGGAATTAATCAGGAAGATGGACAAATTCATTTGGCTGTAAACAAAGCAATTCCAGAAATAGAAAAATTTGTTAGTCGTTTAATTGACAGAATTAAGGCTGGAGGAAGATTGTTTTACCTGGGAGCAGGAACTAGTGGAAGATTAGGAGTATTGGATGCCTCTGAATTGCCTCCTACATTTGGTGTGCCTGCCAATATTGTAATTGGATTGATAGCGGGTGGAGAAAAAGCATTAAGAAGCGCTGTTGAATCTGCCGAAGATGATCCTGAAAAGGCATGGCAGGAATTACAGGATTACGATATCAATGAAAATGATTCAGTTTTAGGAATTGCGGCTTCGGGAACTACTCCTTATGTAATTGGAGGCGTTAAAAAAGCACGCGAAAATGGACTTTTAACTGCATGCATTACCTGCAATCCAGATGCTCCGGTATCGAAAGAGGCAGAGATTGTAATTGAAGCCATTGTAGGACCCGAATTTGTAACAGGTAGTACAAGACTAAAAGCGGGAACTGCTCAAAAAATGATCCTGAATATGATTACAACCAGTTTGATGATTAAGTTGGGAAGAGTGAAAGGCAACAAGATGGTAAACATGCAGCTTACCAACAAAAAATTGGTAGAGCGAGGCACATTAATGATCATGGATGAGTTAAAACTTGATAAAGAAACATCGAAATCATTACTTCTTGAACATGGATCTGTAAAGAAAGCAATAGAAGCCTACAAAAAGGCTTAAAAGATACCACACACGTAAATACGAAAAGCGGAGTCTGAAAATTATTTTCAACTCCGCTTTTCACTTTCTCAAAACCTGAGAACTACTTCAAATATTGAGTGTATATTTCTAATGTACGATCAATTTGTCCGGCCATTTCCTTATAAGCCTGTTCGCCTTCTTTATCGCGAATGGCTTCATAAATTGCGCGATGTGCTTTTACGGTAAAATCTTTTTCACCATCAACATTGGCATAAATTAAATTACGCATTCTTGGCAGCAAAGAATAGATCGGTTCCATTGAGATAATCATTACTTTATTCCCTGTTGCCTTTGCAACATTCAAATGAAATTTGTTAATGATATCGGCTTCCATCTGCGTATTATCTGGATCACAGTCTGCAAGGTCCGCAATATTTCGGTTCAAGGCTGCCAAATCCTCATCGGTTCTGTTTGCCGCGGCAATTCTTGCAATTTCGGGTTCAAAAACTCTTCGAACTTCAATAATCTGAGAAATCAGGTCGCTATCGAAACTTAAATCATAGTATAGATTTAAAGATTCAATTGCATCCTCGATTTTTAGCTCACTCACAAACATTCCGCTCCCTTTCTTGATTTGAATTAATCCTCGGGCGCTTAATCGACGTAAAGCTTCACGCAATGCTGTTCTACTTACAGCAAACATTTCGCATAGCTCACGCTCCGAAGGCAGCTTAGTTCCTACCAGTAATTTTTTCTGTCGGATTGCCTCTTCAATTCTACGTTCTATTTTTTGACTGAGAGTTTGAGCCGTACCAATTTTTCCAAATATTTCGTCCATGTATTCAAATTTACTTCAACTTGTATGATCTCTGATATTCTATCATGCTTTTGTGCATTAATTGAAGATAAAGCATGGTTTAAATCACACATAAAGACACAACACTAATTTAGCTATAAATACTAGTAAATCCAATAATATCAACACATATCAGATTTTTAAACCATATCACAAAGGAAATATAATAATTATTTTCTCCATAATGTAAAGAATACTACATACTTTATAGCAGGATACAAAGTTATCATACCAAAATGTGAATTCCAACAAAAAAGGGCATTTCGATTAGAAATACCCTTAATTTATAGTCATTTAACGAACTATTTTTTCATCATTTCTGCATAATTCTTGAAAAACAATGGAATTGAGTTAATACCATTAAAGAATTGTTCCAATGGATAGTTCTCATTTGGTGAGTGAATTGCATCACTTTCCAATCCGAAGCCCATTAATACAGATTTAACTCCTAAGATTTTTTCAAAATCAGAGATAATTGGAATAGATCCTCCTGAACGAACTGGAACCGGACGCTTTCCATATACTCCTTCCAATGCTTTTTCGGCAGCTTTGTATGCTGTTAAGTCGATTGGACAACCGTAAGCCTGACCACCATGCAGATGCTCTACTTTAACTTTTACACTCTTAGGTGCAATAGACTCGAAGTGCTTACAGAATAATTCAGCAATTTTTTCATGATCCTGATCTGGAACCAAACGAGAAGAAATTTTAGCATATGCTTTAGATGGCAATACAGTTTTTGCACCTTCTCCTTGATATCCTCCCCAAATTCCACAAATGTCGAATGATGGACGAATACCGGTTCTTTCATTGGTTGAGAATCCTTTTTCTCCTGCCAACTCTTCAACATCCAATGCTTTTTTGTACTCTTCTTCGCTATATGGAGCTTTAGCCATTAATGCACGCTCTTCGTCTGACACTTCAATTACATCATCGTAGAATCCTGGAACGGTAATATGACCATTCTCGTCTACCATTTGAGTAATCATTTTAGCCAATACGTTAATTGGGTTTGCTACTGCACCACCAAATAATCCTGAGTGAAGATCGCGATTAGGGCCAGTTACTTCAACTTCCCAATAGCACAAACCACGTAAACCAGTGGTAATTGTAGGAACATCAGGAGCAATCATTCCTGTATCCGATACAACGATAACATCTGATTTTAACAATTCTTTATTGTCTTCACAGAATTTTGGTAAACTTGGAGAACCTACTTCCTCTTCCCCTTCAATCAAGAATTTTACGTTACACTCCAACTGATTGGTTTTTACCAAATATTCGAAGGCTTTTGTATGCATAAAACCTTGTCCTTTATCATCATCAGCTCCACGAGCGAAGATCTTTCCGTCACGAATTTCTGGCTCAAATGGTGGCGAAGTCCACAACTCCAAAGGCTCAGCTGGCTGCACATCATAGTGAGCATAAACCAATACTGTAGGATAAGATGGATCAAGAATTTTTTCTCCGTATACTACAGGATTTCCTTCTGTTTCCATTACTACGGCCTTATCAGCACCACCATCAATCAATAGCTTTTTCCAAAGTTCAGCACAACGATACATATCGTCCTTATGCTCTGGCTTTGAGCTAATTGAAGGAATTCTAATTAATTCAAAAAGTTCATCTAAGAACCTTTGCTTATTCTCTTCGATATATGTTTTAAGATTATCCATATTAAAGTGTTTATTGGATTTAAATATTTTCGGAAGGTAAATATACAATAGATCGCGAGATTTTAAATATCCAAGTGCAGAATTATTTACAAATTCCAACCAAACAAATCATTACACAAAAAAACAGCAACCCAAAAGGTCACTGTTTCTCTATTATTGTAAGCTTATTCTTTTATCTCATTTTCATGATTTCGCCAATATTCTCGGCTGCATATTCCAGTTCTTTGTACCAGTCTTCGCCATACTTGCGAATTAATGGCTCCTTCAGGAATTTATACACCGGTGTTCCATTCTTAAATCCTAACTCTCTGGCAGGCTTGCAAATGTCCCACTTGTTGTAATTTACTGCATCGAATTCAGCATACTTATCAATTCGAATCGGATATAACTGGCAGGAAATTGGTTTGCGATACGAAATCTTACCATCGAAAAATGCTTTTTCTATCCCACACATGGCATTGCCATTTTCAAATATTGTGTAGGCACACTCTTTCCCATCAATAATTGGAGTTACCAAATCACCATCATTATCGATTACCGAAGTTCCCTGTTTCTCAACCTCTTCAATTCCTCTTTCGGTAAGATATTCTTTAATATCAGGATAGATATCT
This sequence comes from Marinifilum caeruleilacunae, assembly GCF_013141825.1. Lineage (GTDB taxonomy): Bacteria > Bacteroidota > Bacteroidia > Bacteroidales > Marinifilaceae > Marinifilum > Marinifilum caeruleilacunae. The sequence goes on along the minus strand of NZ_RZNH01000043.1, from coordinate 2,220 downwards.
TCGATGATTTGCTTCTCTTCCTCATCCAACGGAGCCCCCGAATCTCCTTCAACACAACAAGCTCCACAACATTTTGAAATGTCGCAAATGAACTTTTTCTCAATCACATCGAGGCTGACTATGGCTTTTCCTATCTGTAACACTATTTCCCTATTTAAATGTATCCCTTAAACGGATAAAAAAATCCGTACCATCGCGCAAAGATAGTACGGAATGTTTTATATACGGTTACAATCTTTTATTTTATCAAAGATTTTCCTGTCATATCTTCTGGCTTTTCGATGTTCATGATATCCAACAATGTTGGAGCTACATCAGCCAAAATACCATCTTCCAATTGTTTTGGATTTTCAGTTACCCAAATACATGGAACCGGATTCAATGAGTGAGCTGTATTAGGAGAACCATCAGCATTTACTGCGAAATCAGCATTACCGTGGTCTGCAATAATAATTACATCGTAAGCATTTGCTTTGGCTGCCTCTACAACTTGTTCAACACAATTATCTACCGCCTGAACAGCTTTCGAAATTGCTTCGTAAACTCCAGTATGTCCAACCATATCGCCATTAGCGAAGTTCAAACAAACAAAATCAGCCGATTGAGCATTCAACTCAGCAGTAATTTTATCTGCCACTTCAGGAGCCGACATTTCTGGTTGAAGATCGTAAGTTGCAACTTTTGGAGATGCTACCAACAAACGGCTTTCACCTTCGAATTCATCTTCACGACCACCCGAGAAGAAGAAGGTTACGTGCGCATACTTTTCAGTTTCGGCGATACGAATTTGCTTCTTACCTGCTGCAGCAACAACTTCGCCCATTGTGTTCTGAACGTTCTCTTTATCGTAAATTACATTTACACCTTTAAAGTTAGCGTTGTAACAAGTCATGGTATACCACTCAACATCCATTGTGTGCATACCAAATTCCTGCTTATCTTCCTGAGAGAAAACTGTCGTCATCTGACGCAAACGGTCGGTACGGAAATTAAAACAGATTACAACATCGCCTGCTTCAATTTTAGCCAAAGGAGCACCAGCTTCATCTACCACCACTACTGGTTTGATAAACTCATCGGTTACACCTTCTGCATATGATTCCTCGATTGCAGCAACAACATCAGTTGTAGCCTTACCTTCACCTTTTGTGTAAAGATCGTAAGCCAATTTTACACGATCCCAGTTGCTATCGCGATCCATTCCAAAGTAACGACCAATCAAAGAAGCAAATTTTGCAGTTCCTTTGCTGGTAATATCGTTCACAAAGGTTTTTACAAATTGCAATCCTGATTTTGGGTCAGTATCACGTCCATCTGTTAAACCATGAACAAATACATCTTCCACTCCAAATGCTTTTGCTGCATCACAAAGCGCCAAAGCGTGTGAGCTCAAAGAGTGAACACCACCGTCACCAATCAATCCGATTAAGTGAACTTTTTTGCCATTCTCTTTAGCGTGAGTAAAAGCCTTAACAACTTGTTCGTTATCTTTTAAAGTATCTTGCTCTACAGCCATATTGATTTTTACCAAATCCTGGTAAACCACACGTCCGGCACCAATATTTAGGTGACCTACCTCTGAGTTACCCATCTGACCTTCAGGCAATCCTACAAATCTTCCAGCAGCTTGCAACTGTGAGTTTGGATATTTTTCCAATAGTCCATCCATATAAGGAGTTGCTACCGATGAAATCACATCTGAATTTGATTTGTCTCCGATCCCCCATCCGTCAAGGATCATCAATAAAGCTTTTTTGCTATCTGCCATTTTAAAGTATTTTATATCTTAAATTCTGTTTTTACTTGGTCTTAGTGATGCAAAAATATCTTATTAATTCTAATAAAAAAAGCACTTAGACAGTTGAAAGTCTTTATTTTAGACCGAAAACGTTTGTAATTTAAAAATTGTTCAAAGCCGAACAGAATAAGTATCAGAAATTGAGGAGAAATTGGACAATTTGGGGAAAATCTGTAGCACAATCTCTTAACGATCCACTTTTCACCATTTCTATTGAAAACACTCAAGAGGAAAAGATTGTAATCTTTGAAGAATCTCTACATTAAATTAATTGCTGAGTCGTCCTAAAATAGGTTGACACATTTATAAATTAATTATATGATCCAGTGAGGCTAGCCTCACTGGATTTTTGATGTATAAAATTAGGTGTTTTATAATTCAAACTCAAATGAGGTCTCTTGTTATTATAGATCCAAACAGAT
>NZ_RZNH01000195.1 GCF_013141825.1 Marinifilum caeruleilacunae | reverse complement strand
TTAGTGACGACCTGGTAGCCTTTTGCTGTGACGGTACTGGTGATTTTCGACTGGAGCCCGCTCATATCTTTATCAGAGGTATTTTTGATTTGCAGATAAACGGTCTTATTATTTGACGGCTCCAGCCAGATTGTTTCGCTCATCTGTGTTTTTACATCCAGATTACGCTTTTTAATTGCTGTACCCATTGCGCTACAACCGGAAAGCACCAGTGCTGAACTGATGACCATTACAGCCATGATTTTATTTAGTTTCATCCTGAATCCTTGAGACATAATCAATATAAGTGAATACACATTCTCTTATTTCTTCGGAATGCGCATTCACTATAAAGGAATTTTAAGGGAAAGGTATAAATTTATTACGGTTTGAAC
>NZ_RZNH01000042.1 GCF_013141825.1 Marinifilum caeruleilacunae | reverse complement strand
AACACTTTCTAAAGGAACTGGAGGAGTATATAAATTACTACAATAATATTAGAATAAAGACTCATTTAAACGGATTGAGTCCGGTAAAATACCGAACTCAATATCATTAACTTATTTTATAACCGTCCAATATTTGGGGTTCACTTCACAACAGAAGTATGGCTTTTGATTTATGCTGGCATCAGATTATTCTACAATCTCTTTAACACGTCCAACTTCCCCACTTTCCAATCGCACCTTAATGCCATGAGGGTGAACTGCCGAATTGGTAAGTAAATCCTTAACCACTCCTTCGGTAAGTTTTCCAGACCTCTGATCTTCCTTCAAAACAATTTTCACCTTCAAACCAGGTTTTATGTTCTCTCTTTTATCTCCTTCTTTCATAATCTTGGTTTTTGTTAGTCCCTTATACAAATTTAAGTGCTTTTATGGAGAAATCTTCTATTCCAACTACAATCTTTTATAACATATTAACCTGAGTTCGATTAAAAATATCAATCACAGAAAGTCAGATTTATTCAAGGTTTACATTAAAAAAACTGAAAGAATATCGGGATATTTTGAAGATTTATTAATGTAAAGATTGGATGAAGCGGGCTTTTATAAGTTTTTGACTGCTTTTGGCATAAATCTCCTCAAATTCCCTCGAAATATCCCGATATTACTTCGATAATCTGAGAAAATTTCTACTCAAAAACAGTTCAAACTGTGCAGATATTTTTAATCGAACTCAGGTTATTATACTTTACCTATTTTTTTATATTTTTAAATAAATGAAATAACACAACACTATTATGACAGCAGAAAACACACTTATAGAGGTTTACACAGGCTTAGCATGGGAAGTTGAAATGCTAAAAACCATATTGGCCGATCACCAGATTAAAAGTTTTGTAAAAGATGAATACATTGGAACCATTGCCCCACATTACTCGGGTGGTGCTATTGGTGCAGTTAAGCTTTGTATTTTAAGCGGCGATATGGAGAGTGCAAAACCGCTTATCGAAGAGTTTGTGCAAAATAAAACAGAGTAAATCCATGAATTCAATAATAACCAAAGTCCATGGGCAGCGCATCATGGACATGGATTTACAATTCGACGATCGAACAATTTCTTTCACAGGTAATACAGGTGCAGCTTTGATTAATACGCTGGCCATGATACTTGTTATTCTGAGCTCTGCATTCAACCTGTTTAGCAGTGAGCGTGAGATTACAAGTCCATCAGGCATTGCTGTATTGATCATCGCCATTATTGCCATGCTAATCGCCTTGCTTTCAGCCATAAAATACCTGAAGTTTAAAAAGCAAAATCTTTTTCGTTTCAGCACAACAGATATCGAAGCGGTTGAAATTCAGAAAAAATCAAAATTCTTAAAAGTAAGTTTCAAGCTACTCAACAATTCAACTTATAAGATTAGTTGCGTTCAGGATAGATATTCAGGCAGGCTGGTACAGTTTTTAAAAGATTCCAATGTTAATGTTATATACAGGTAAACACCTGGTTTAAATCATTGCTAATTAAGCAATCTGCATCAAATGCAAGAGAACAGAATAATAGTCAATAAATCAGGAATGAAAACGGGCCGAGGTGAATCCCAATAGGATGATTGCAGAAACATGGCATTAGCCTATCTCTATTAAAATTCAAATTCCATAAAAAATCTACACTTCCTTCACCATTTCGTAACAAAAAGAAGCAAAAAATTGACTATTTTTAATGACACAGATTTTCACAATTAGCAATATCACTACATGTCAAAATATCAATTCCTTAACCGAGATTTAAGTTGGTTATCTTTCAACAAAAGGGTGTTGGAAGTGGCAACCAATGAAGATTTGCCTCTGTACGAACGAATTAAGTTCCTCGCAATTTATTCATCTAACCTTGATGAATTCTATCGTGTACGTGTTGGCACCTATAAAAGATTTACAGAATTACCTCCCGAAGACAAGAAAAACCTAAGAGAGAATCCTGATAACATTCTGAAAAAAATTAATGCTGAGGTAGATCGTCAGCAGGTTGAATTTGGAAAGATATTTCGAGATAGTATTATCCCGCAACTTCGCGAAAACAATATCATATTGCTTCAGGATGAAGCATTAAGCGATGAGCATCATCAGTATGTGAAAGATTTCTTTTTGGAGAATATTCTTCCGCATGCACAACCCATGCTGCTTTTAAAACAGCAAATCAAACCATTTTTGCAGAACAACTCCATCTATTTGGCGGTAAAACTATTTAAGCGCCGAAGTAAAAAAGATGGAGATTCAAGCCCTAAAAATCAGAGGGCACGTTACGCAATCATTAAAGTTCCATGTCATCACTTCCCAAGATTTATAGAACTTCCGGAAGTTGATGGCAAACATTATATCATGTTCCTCGACGATATCGTGAAGCTAAGAATGAAGGTGCTATTCCCGGGTTATAAGATAGCTTCAAGTTTCAGTTTTAAATTGAGTCGCGATGCCGATTTATTAATCGAAGATGAGTATTCGGGTGATTTGATTGACATGATTGAACGAAGCCTGAAAAAACGCGAAACCGGCTCTCCTTCCCGTTTCCTTTACGATGAATCGATTCCAAAAGAATTTCTTCGATTCCTGAAGGATTCCTTTGATTTATTGCCAAACGATATGGTAAAAGGTGGCCGATATCACAATTTCCAGGATTTCTTTGGTTTTCCGAATCCAAAATTTCCTGATCTGGAGCTGGAACCCTATCATCCCTTAAGCATAGAGGAATTGAAAGGAGGAACAAAATCAATCTTTAAAACCATTCGCAAGAAAGATCGCATTTTGCACTTCCCTTATCAATCGTACAAATATGTTATCCGTTTCCTAAACGAGGCAGCGCTAGACCCTAAGGTGGAAGAAATTAAGGCTACTCAGTATCGAGTGGCTGATAATTCTGCCGTTGTAAATGCCCTGATCAATGCCGCTCATAATGGGAAAAAAGTGACTGTTTTTGTTGAGGTAAAAGCTCGTTTCGACGAAGAAGCAAACCTGCGCTCGGCGCGTGAAATGCGCAAAGCCGGAATTAAAATTATCTATAGTATTCCTGGATTAAAAGTGCATGCGAAAATTGCCCTGGTAATCCGTAAGGATGACAAAAGAGATTACGCATTTTTAAGCACAGGCAATTTTAACGAAAAAACAGCCAAAATATATGCCGATCATGGATTCCTGACATCCGATAAAGTGATGATACAGGAAATGAAGCAACTCTTCGATTACCTGGAAAATAAAACTCCTGGATATGAGTTCAACAAACTGTTAGTTGGCCAATTCAATTTAAAGAGCGAGTTGATTCGCCTGATTGATCAGGAAATTGAGAATGTAAAAAATGGAAAAAAAGGCTACATCCTACTTAAAATGAATGGCTTACAAGAGCGCGAAATGATTAAAAAGTTATATGAAGCCAGTGAAAATGGGGTGGAAATCGACTTAATTGTTCGTGGTATTTGCTGTTTAAAGCCAGATCAGAAGTATTCGAAAAACATTCGTATTATTCGAATTGTTGATCAGTTCCTGGAACATGCCAGGGCATTCTATTTTTACAACCAGGGAGAGGAATTGCTTTACCTTTCTTCGGCCGATTGGATGAACCGAAATCTTCAAAGAAGAATTGAATGTGCATTCCCAATTCATGATGTGGATATCAAAAATGAAATTATCCACATCCTACAGCTTCAGCTTGCCGACAATGTAAGTGCCCGAATATTAAACGGAAAACTTGATAATGTTCCTATCGAAAGAAAGGAAGGAGAACCAGAAGTGCGTTCTCAAATGGCCATTATGGATTTCTTAAAAGAGAAAGAAAAAGCTCATAAAGAAAAAATAACAATAGAAGAATAAAGCAGAACAGCAGTAACTTAAAAACCCAAAGCCATGAAACGTTTATTTTTAGTCAGACACGCTAAAACAGAGGTAATTCGTTACGATATTACCGACTTTCAAAGAAATTTGAAAGAAAGAGGCATTAACGATTCAAATTTGATTGCTAAAAAGTTGCTGTTAAAAGATGCCAAACCAGATATTATGATTTCAAGCACTGCAAACAGAGCCATTCAAACGGCTCGTTTGTTTGCTGATATCCTGGAGTACAAACAAGAATCAATTGTCCAGTTAGATGAACTCTATGATGGATTCACCACCCATGAATTTTTGGGCATGCTCGACCAGCATGGAAACAATAATGATTCGGTGATGATTTTTGGTCACAACCCAAGCATTGAATACCTGGCCTTTAATTTAAGTGTTGAATTTTATGAATACGTTCCTACTTGCACGGTTATTGGAATCGAGTTTGACGTAAGCGACTGGAAAGACATTGAAGCCAGATCGGGCAAGATTTGTTTGTACGAATTTCCTAAAAAATACAAACAGTAATTTCACCTTTTATCGAGATTACTGTTTTCCAAACACAATTTTGCCCTGATTATCCAATATCAGTTTGCCATTTACCTTTTCCTGGCTTTGAGGATCGGTAAACCCTTTTATCAAACCGGTTTTCTGTTGTTTTACCAGCGATTTAATTTGTGCTTCGCTTAGTTTTTTCTCCATAAACACAAATGGAACAATAAACTTACAGCCATTTTTATAGTTAGAGCAACCAAATGCAGCATTTCCTTTCAGCAATGTACCCGATTTACACACCGGACAAGTCAGGATTTCTTTTTCCTCTTCGAGGATACTGATGCTAAAATCGGGATCCAGAACCAGGTTTCCATTCAGCTTGTTGCCATCTACAGTAAAACCTTTAATTTTTGGTGTTTTGCCTTTTAGTATCAATGCTTCAACCTGTTTGTCGGTAATTTTTTTGCCACCAAATTCGAAAGGAAGTCTCATCTCGCATCCGTTTTTCCAATTGGTACATCCCCACACCGATTTTCCTTTTACAATTTTTCCCTCTTTGCATTTCGGGCAAAGCAATTCAGCTGGAGCTGATTTTTTCTTCTTTGCTTCGGCTTTCTTTTTCTCCTTTTCCTTCTCCTCATCAATTACCTCGATGGCATTGATATTTTTTCTTGATTTTACATCCCAGACAATACCAACAACCATATTCTTTAGCTCGGCCATAAATTGGTTTACTTCAAAATTCCCCAATTCTATATCCTTCAGCTTCTTCTCCCATTGCCCGGTTAGCTCGGCCGATTTTAGCAACTCATTTTGTATCGTATCGATCAACTGTATGCCTGTAATGGTTGCCACCAGTCGTTTCTTTTCCTTTTTAATGTACCTGCGCTTAAACAAGGTTTCAATGATATTTGCACGTGTCGATGGACGGCCAATCCCGTTTTCCTTCATTAGCTCTCTCAATTCATCATCATCCACTTGTTTACCGGCTGTTTCCATGGCACGCAGCAGTGTAGCCTCCGAATAGTATTTTGGCGGTTGAGTTTGCTTTTCAGCCAAATCGGGCTGATGTTCTCCTGTTTCTCCCTTCACAAAAGCCGGAAGAATAACACCTTCACCAACATTGCTGTCTTTTGCATACAAAACACGCCAACCTGGCTCTATAATTTGCTTTCCTGTTGCCTTAAAATCGATATCGGTAACTTTACCCATTACCGTAGTATTACTCACCTTACAATCGGGATAAAAGACCGAAATAAAACGTCGGGTAACCAAATCGTACACCTGTTTTTCTTCGTATTTAATTCCCGAGGGATTTACTCCTGTTGGAATAATTGCATGGTGATCGGTTACTTTTTTATCATCGAATACTTTTTTCGATTTCCTGATTTTCTCCTTTAAAAGTGGATCTATAAAATCTTTGTATGGAGTCAGTTTCTTTAAAATTCCCGGGACTTTTTTATAGATATCATCAGACAAGTAAGTTGTATCAACCCTCGGATAAGTAGTCAATTTCTTCTCGTATAAGCTCTGAATAATTCGTAAGGTATCTTCGGCCGACAAGCTAAATTTTCGGTTACAATCAACCTGTAAAGAAGTCAAATCGTATAGTCTTGGCGGTTGCTCTTTCCCACTCTTTTTTTCTACAGAAACAATTTCGAAAGGCTCAGATTTAATCTTATCTAAAAATGCCACACCTTCCTCTTTTTTATCGAATCGTCCCCTGGTTGCTGCAAAACTTACATCGCGGTAAATGGTTTTTAGCTCCCAATAAGTTTGTGGCACAAAATTATCAATCTCCTTTTGTCGATTTACAATCAACGCCAATGTAGGTGTTTGCACCCTACCGATAGATAAAACCGACTTTCCGTTTGCATACTTCAAGGTGTACAGTCGAGTTGCATTAATTCCCAGCAGCCAATCTCCAATCGCTCTCGAAGAACCTGCAGCATACAACTTATCAAAATCGCTTCCTTCTCTCAAATTTTGAAATCCCTCGCGAATGGCCTCTTCGGTTAGCGATGAAATCCATAAACGTTTTACCGGCACATTGCATTTGGCTTTGTGCAAAACCCATCGTTGAATCACCTCTCCTTCTATTCCCGCATCACCACAGTTGATCACTTCTTCAGCTTTCGAGATGAGTTTCTCCAGAATTTCAAACTGTTTCTGAACTCCTCCATCTGGAATTACCCGAATTCCAAATCGTGCCGGAATAATAGGCAAATCGTTCATGTGCCAGTATTTCCAGTTCATGTCGTATTCATGCGGTTCTTTCAAGGTGCACAGGTGTCCAAAGGTCCAGGATATTTGATATCCATTGCCTTCGTAATATCCATCTCTTTTCGATTTTGCCCCTAATATTAAGGCGATTTCGCGCGCTACACTTGGTTTCTCCGCAATACAAACTTTCATACTATTCTATAAGGTAGTTAGCAATTAGATTTTAGAATTTCTAACTGCATTTAAAACATATACTTAAACTCTAAAGAGAAAATATTCTCTTCTTCCGACATTCCAAAATTGGCAGTCAGCACCATTAATTTATACGGCGATAGCCAAAAACCTCCACCGTACCCATGGTGCCATTTATTGGAATCTTCGCCATTGAGCCAAACACGACCAAAATCGTTAAAGGCCAAAACCCCCAGCTCTCCACCAAGGAAATACGATTTAAATCTTGCCAGTCTAAATCGAAAATCGGTATTCTGATATACAATATCATCACCCGCAAATCGATCCTGACGGTATCCTCTAAGGTTCGATTTTAAACCCAATTTATTGGCCTGGTAAAAGGAGTAACCACTGGTATTGTGAGCTGCCCCAAATCGAATTGCAAATATACTACGTTGAGGTCTACCAAGACTCGCATAAAACCTTAAATCTGTTTCCATTTTTTGGAAATTATGATCGTTCTTTTCCAACCCTCGATAGAAACTCCATGAATTGGTCCAGTATACCCCACGCGATGGAATCACTTTATTATCGCGTGTATCCCACTCATGTTTAATTTTTAAACCAATGTATTTTCTGGTATTAAAATCAGTAAGTAAATCTAAATCGTTATCCGGATTACTAAAGTCGGTTACAAATCGATCGGGAGTTGCTTTAAGTTCTAACTGCTCGTAGAATGGACCGAAAGAAATACTCTGCTTGGCCGATAGTTTTTTTCTTACCTGCAAGCCAAACTCAGTTCTTCCCATTCGAATTCTATTGTACTCTTTATCATCCAACTCCGGGTTTTCGGTTTCATTTCCAAGCCCGTAATAATAACCCTGAAAATTCGGCGTATTGTAACTGATATTGGCCAGTAAATCCAATGATGAGAATACTCCAATCATTTCACCAGAATACTTAAACTGGGCCGATGGATACATAAAGGCATAGTTCACCAGGAATTTGTGTAAGGATCCGTAAGGCTCTTTTCTAAAGCTCTGTTTTTTCACGTTAAAGCCAGCGCCAAGCGTTAATCCATCATCACTCACAAAATTTAGATTGGCTCCCGGACTAACAATATCATATTTAAACGATTTTCTATCGTAAACATTCACACTCTTGTTTTTCGATAATCGATTTTGAAAAGCTCCATTACCTTTCACCTTTGTTTTCGACTTATCGTAAATCGCAAGATTTGATTTTCGGGTACTATCGATTCTAAACCTGTCTTTACCGGTTCCCCCAACAATTCTAAGTTTCACACCTTTCGAGTATTTACCATCGATATCAAATTCATCCTTACCACCCAGTCCATAAATCCGAACTTCTTTAGTTTCTCCAACCAGGAATTTACGATCATATAGTTTTTCTTTCTTGTTTCCTTTCTTACTCAGTCTGCGCACCTTCACGTGCAGGTTTCCTTGCTCATCCCATTCGGCATCAAAATCTTCCGTATCATTGGTACCAACAATATCAACCTCTTTGGCCAGGTAATCGTAAAATTCTACTGCCAAATCAGGCAACTGATCTCTTCTGGCCTTTAGTTTTGCAACAATATCATTGGCCGAAATGGAATATACCTCTTTTGGAAGGTCTTTAATGGCTGTTTCAATCACCTCATCGCTAAGGTTTTGTTTCAGTTCTTTTGCCATTGCAATCCAGTCTTTCTTGTTTTTAGATTGAAGGAAATTGCGATCGAAATACCTTGCGTTGAAACCTAGCCCAACAACATTTTCTACAATGGAATCGAAACTCTGGAATTTAGGCATGGCCCATTTTCTTCTGATTAGCCAAGGCACCTTCCCATCGCTGTAAAAGAATACCTGGTCGCGATCGCGCGGAATTGGCTTGGCAATGGTTTTCCCATCCTTTTTAAATGTTGCCCATCTCCACTGATCATCATGCCTATCCCAGTCATTCAGGAAAATATCGAAAAGTCGGGCACGTAAAACAGCCGTTTCATCAATCACTAAATCTGAATTCTTAAATCTTTTCTCAATTAGTTTATCGGTTCCCAAAACATCTTTCGTGTTGCCAAAATTGTCCATATCAGACATATCATCGTTGGGTCTTTCTTCAAAAAGGTAGAGTTCGTTCTTGAAGTCGTCCTGGTAGATTCCAAATCGAGGATCATCGGGCACATATACAATTTTAGGGTTGGTATGATATACGCCTGCAGCATCGGCCAATTTTGGTACTGCTATTGCAGCATATGGATAAGAGTAAGAAATTCCATCCTGAACAATACTTGCAGCAAAAGTCCCTCTTAATCCTGGAGGTATGGCCTTCTCGGTATATTTTTCTACCGATCTTAACACATACTGCTTGCCATCTTTCGCTTCCAATCGCAGAGATCGTGTTTGCTGTCCACCACCTCGTTTCAAAATTTTTAAACCTCCTTTTTCTGTACCGATATCAAATACAGGAACCTCAACAGGTGTTTCCCATTCTTTACGGTAATTGTTTCCAAGCAGATTTCGTTTCGATTTACTATCGGTAGCATATAAATCGCTGGCAGCTATTGTTATGGTACTATCTGAAAAGTTTAAATCTTTGTATTTTTCAGCCAGATCTTGTGCACTAGGCATTGTTTTGGTGAAGAGCTTTTTCTGGAAGGCAAGTTTTGGCGCCTCTGCTCCACTTCTTCCAACCGACCACATTTCCAACCAAACCTCATCGTTCGAATAAAAATTAAGCCTGGTAAAACCAATTTCACGAAGTGCCACATCCATTTTCTTCTCCGAAACATATTCGGCCTTACTTCCCGATCCGGAAACAACATAAAAGGATTCATCTTTTTCGGTAAACTGAAGGCTATTATCGTGAGCCGAAACAGTAATAATGTTTTCATAGCCTCTTCCCAGTTTTCTGCCCATATACCTCATTTGTTTGTAGAATGGATAGGCAAAATCCTGTGGCGTTCCAAACAGCTTGCGATACAATTCAATAGGACCGATAAATGGAAAATTCCCTCCATGTTTTCCTGCACTATACATCGGATGGTGACTGGCAAATACAATCTTTTTATCCTTATTTCTTTTTAAGGCATCGCTTAAAAGAATGAGAAAGTCGGTAGAACTTTCAAGACCACATTCGGCCTCAGGTTTATCGGCTGCATGAAGCCACCACTGAGAGTCGACAATGAGCAAAACTACATCATCGCCTATTTCAATTTCTACTGGCCCAGGACATCCACCTGTAGGCAGGAATACATCGCCTTTTCCTACATAATCTTCTATAAAGGTTTCCAGATTCATAATGGCTTCCCAACCATGCTTATGTCCTTGGTTCCACTCTTTTTCGCCAGGGATGAAAAAACTTTCACCATTGAATTTTTTCACCAAATCCAATAGCTTTATCAGATTCTGATCACCCGAACTAATGTCTTCAATTTCCTGTTTGGCATACTCTTTCGAAATGCTGTTCCCCAAAAATACAAGAGTGGCTTTGTCCTCTACTTGCATGAGTTGATTCTGAAGCATTTCCAGATTGGCATCAACAATATTGGCTTCTCCAACATCTCCGATAAAGAATAGCGAATGCTCCAACAAATTTGCATTGGGCGCCTTATTGATTTGATTGTCTTGAGCATTGGCACAAAGTACCACACTTAACAGACAAAGAAGTGTATAGAATTTTTTCATGTTTTCTGTTTTTTGTATCAAATACGAAAAATGAATTCTAATTATTGTTTAAATCGATATTTTAAAATGTTTGCTTTTTGCCCTCTTCCTTCGTTGGAGATATACATGGTTCCATCGGGCGCAAAGCATATGCCTTCTGGTTGGCGGAAAATTTTGCGCTTTAGTTTAACAATGGCCTGAATTTCTCCTGCTGGATTTAACACAACCAATATTTTTCCCACCGACCCCAGCACATAAAGATTTTTTGTAATGGGATGAACAGCCACTGCCGAAGGTTGAAAAGTAATATCACCTTGCGAAGGATTGATATTCTCCATTAATTGGACCGAAAATCTGGAGTAGGCATCAAATTCCAAAATCTTTCGGATCTGATCCTGATCGATCAAATATTTAGGCGTTTTTGACAATTCATTTTTTTCGATAGAAAATTCATAAATAGCACGTTTGCCATGGTATTTTTTAGAGTGGGCAGGGCTTCCTTTACAGGCTACCAATAATGCATTTGTATTGGGATCGTAACCCAATCCTTCTGTATCATTCCCCGCATTTAAGTGAGTTGATCTTTTTACCGAATTGATCTTCTTTTTATCCTTAAAGTTTTCCACTTTAAACACTTTCCCATCCGAACGAAGCACATAAACAATAGAATCTATCAGCTCAATGCCTTCATAATCTCCAGGGTGATCGAATTCGTATTTTTTAGTTACCTCTTTCTTTTTGTGATTGTATTTGTAGATGACACCTTTTTCGTCGTTCACACACAATACAGAATTCTCGCTATAATAAGTCAAAGCCGATATCTCTCTCAACTCATCCTTCATTTCGAACTTCTTATTCGGCTCATAAATATCATATGGGAATTTCTCGTAGTTCTCCGACAAATAGATCATTTTCTGCTCCTTTTTTTGGGCGCAAGCTTCGAGAAAAAATACAATAGCAAGAATACTAATCAGTGTATGAATTACTTTAATCATATGGAGGTTTTAACTTTTATCAATTGGAATCATAAAATTAATAAATAAGCCCCAATTACCAATAAAAAAAGGTCAATCGAGGCATTTCTATTTTTTTAACAGAAGCATTTCATGTTTAATGACTATATTTATTCAGTCAAAAAAAACCTCAAGAACTGAAAAATTCAAATTATGAATATGATCCAGGAAGCTGAAAAATATGTTACTAAGCTTATTGAAGATGCAATAAAACCATTGTATACCTATCACAATTTAGAACATACCCAGAATGTAGTAAAACATGCCAATAAGATTGGTGCTGCACTGGAATTCAGTGAAGAACAGATGGAGATTTTAATTCTGGCCGCCTGGTTCCACGATTCGGGATATTACGAAGATTATGCAAATCATGAAGAGTTGAGCGCTCGAAATGCAAGGGTATTTTTAGCGGAGAGAAATTATCCGGAAGAGAAAATTACACAGGTAACACAAGCCATTCTACATACAAAAATTCCTCATCCACCTTGCGAAAACCCGGTTTGCAATGCCCTTTGCGATGCCGATTTATACCACCTGGCATCGAAAAGCTACATGAAAAGCTCTGAGCAACTTCGCGAAGAAAAAGAGGCGCTTTACAAGCGTGAAATACCGCCAAGACTATATTGGGAGGATACATTAGCCTTTTTGCAAAATCACAAATACAAAACCAAATATGGAAAAAAGGTATTTGGAAAGAAGAAAGAAGTAAACTACCAGAAAGTAGTCGCAAAAATAAAGGGCTATCACGATAAGGAAATCAAGAAACTGAATGAAAAAGTAAGTAAGCTTGAGAGTCAGAACATCAAGTTAAAAATGCCTCAGAGAGGAATCGAGACCATGTTTAAGGTAACGGCAAGAAACCAGATCAATTTGAGTTCGATTGCCGATAGCAAAGCCAACTTAATGATTTCTGTCAACTCGATCATTATCTCGGCTATCTTTTTCATTTTCAAGAATATTATGGAGGTTCCACACTTCATTATTCCATGTATAATTTTGCTGATTGTGTGTTTGGTTACCATCACCTATTCGGTAATGGCAACACGCCCTATTGTAACCGATGGGAAATTTTCGGAAGAAGATGTGAAGCAAAAAAGAGTGAATCTATTATTCTTTGGGAATTTCCACAATATGGATTTGGGTATATATTCAAAAGCATTAAAAGGGATGATGACAGATTACGATGAGCTTTACGATAGTCTGATTAAAGATCAGTATTACCTGGGTAAGGTTTTGGGTAAAAAATACCGCTTTTTGAGAATTTCCTATACCATATTTATGTATGGACTGATTTTGTCGGTTGTGGCATTTATTTTAGCTGCAATATATCAGCCTTTGATGTGGTAAATAGCTCAACAAAAACTAAATTTGCAGCCCAATAAAATGGGCAGTTTACTATGAATTTATTTTACACTCCGGATATACAAGACCAGTACTATCAGCTTGATGAAGTTGAATCGAAACATTGCGTTCGTGTTTTAAGGCTAAAAGAAGAAGATGAAATCCATTTGATTGATGGAAAGGGAACACTTTTTACCGCCAAAATAATTGATGCACATCCCAAACGCTGTACGGTTGAATGCATCGAAAAGAAAGAGGAGTTTGGCAAATTGGATTATGACCTGCACCTGGCTTTGGCTCCTACCAAAAATATCGACAGAACCGAATGGTTTCTTGAAAAGTGCACCGAAATCGGCACTAGTGAATTCACGCCTCTTTTAAGTGCACATTCAGAAAGGAAAGTGGTAAAGCATGATCGTTTGTTTAAGGTTATTACATCGGCTGTAAAGCAATCGCTAAAAGCTTATCATCCCAAATTAAACGAGCTTACAAAATTCGCAGATCTGGTTACCGCCGATTTCGATGGTGACAAGTTCATTGCTCATTGTAATCCGGGCGAAAAAACTCACTTGAAACAATTGTGCAAGCCAAAATCTAAATGTTTGGTTCTTGTTGGCCCTGAAGGCGATTTTAGTCCCGAGGAGGTTGAATTGGCTAAGGCCAATGGTTTCCAGGAAATATCGCTTGGCGAAAGTCGTTTGCGTACCGAAACTGCCGGGGTGGTTGCCTGCAATATTGTAAGCCTTGCAAATTATTAGAATGAAAATCCCGCATTACATACTATTAACATCGCTATTGTTTTTGGGCTTAATGGCCCAATCGCAAAATACAACAGCCCGAATTGGATTGTTAAAATACAATGGAGGTGGTGATTGGTATGCAAATCCGGGATCATTGCCTAACCTGATTCAATTTTGCAAAGACAATAAAGTTGCCAACATTCAGGCGGAGCCGATTACGGTTGAAGTTGGCAGTCCAGAAATTTTTTCTCTCCCCTTTCTGCATGTAACAGGGCATGGGAATATTGTTTTGAACAACCAGGAGGTTATCAACCTTAGAAAATATTTAATGGCCGGAGGGTTTCTTCATGTGGACGATAATTATGGTCTGAATGCTTATTTTAGAAGAGAGATTAAAAAAGTGTTTCCCGATGAAGAATTGGTTGAACTGCCCTACTCTCATCCAATTTATCACCAGGTATACGAATTCCCGACTGGTTTGCCAAAAATTCATGAGCACGATGGAAAAGCACCCCAGGGCTTTGGCTTGTTCTACAAAGGCAGGTTGGTTTGCTTTTATAGCTACGAAACCGATTTAGGCGATGGCTGGGAAGATACATCTGTTCATAACAACACAGAAGAAAAACATTTAGAGGCGCTAAAAATGGGCGCAAACATCATTGCATTCGCATTTGGTAATTAGAACAATTCTTAATTGATTGATTCCCTTTTAATTCTACTTTAATACTTCCTACACAGCTTGAATTTTTATTAACAAAATGATAACTTATAGTGATTTTATACCGATGATCATTTGAAAGCATTATTTGTTACACTTCGTTTCTAAATGAACTTTAATGTATATCGGTATTGTATCAAAACCATTTTAATTTAATGATATAACATTTGATATCAATCACTAAAGTTTATTGCTATGAAAAATAATAATTCTTGCAGAGGGATAATAGGCATCCTAACCGGTGGCGGTGATGTTCCGGGATTGAATCCAGCAATTCGCGCCGTAACCATTAGAGCATTACGAGAAGGTTATAAAGTTATCGGTATTCGAAAAGGCTGGAGAGGCCTGATTGATATCGTAAGAGATGAAAAAGCAGACAATAGTGAAAATTACGAGGTCCTAACCGAAGAGTTGGTGAATAAAGTTGGCCGTACTGGTGGGACCTTCCTCCATACTTCAAGAGTAAATCCTTCGAAAACCTCAAGAGAAAGAGTTCCGCATCATTTAAAAGACAAGTACGACAAGGATGTAAATGATTTGACTGAAGAGGTTCTTTCGAACCTGGATTTCTTAAATATTGATTACCTGATTCCAATTGGTGGAGATGATACTTTGAGCTATGGTGTACGTTTGTACCAGGAAGGCTTTAAAGTGATTGCCATTCCGAAAACCATGGATAATGATGTTCCGGGAACGGATTATTGCATTGGATTTAGCACCTGCATTACCCGAACCATTTCGCTTACGCACAGTTTAAGAACTTCGGCCGGATCGCACGAAAGGTTGCTGGTTCTTGAAGTATTTGGACGCTATGCCGGTTTTACAGCCATTCTTCCAACCCTGGCAGGAGCTGCCAACAGGTGCGTTATTCCTGAACACAATTTCGATATCGAAAGATTAACCGAACTGATGATTCAGGATCGATTCTCGAATCCAAGTCGCTACTCGGTGGTTCTGATATCGGAAGGTGCAGCATTCTCTGGTGAAGAAATGATTTTCCAGGATGATGTTACAGATGATTATGGCCATAAAAAATTGGGTGGTATTGGTGATATGGTTTCTGATCAAATGAAGCTTCTATCCCCAAAATTCAACAATTCCAAACCAATTAATGTAATCAATCAAAAGTTAGGTTATATGGTTCGCTGTGGCGACCCTGATGCGATTGATTCTATTGTGCCAATGGCCTTTGGTAATTTGGCTCTCGATTTAATTATTAAGGGCATTCACGGGCGCTTAATTACCCTGCGTAACGGTAGATACGATAACGCTCCTATCGATATTGTAACCAGCACCAAAAAACTGGTTGATGTAGATCGATATTATAATATAGACAGGCTGCGACCAAAGTATAACAGTTTCGAATTACAGCCATTGTTTTTAATGACAGGCTTGTAAAAACACAACATATTTTTGTACATTTGAGAAGCCTTTCGACATTGCGTTGAAAGGTTTCTACTTTCACAACCATTCCTTTTTATTTGTTTGATCGAAGTAATTTAATTTACAGATAATGTAACTTACAAGTTGATTCTTGTAATAATTAAATCGCTTTGGGCAAACCGGAACAGTATTTAATTAAATTTTTAAATCAAAAAAAACTATGTTAGAAGTTAACATTTTAGGCATTTCTGTATTGGAATGGATTGGTTACGCAGCCTCTGTACTGGTACTGGTATCCTTAAGTATGACATCGATTATCAAACTTCGATGGTACAACCTGGCAGGAGCGATTCTGTTTTCTACCTACGGATTTTTAATTGGATCTTTGCCCGTAGGAATCATGAACTTTTTAATTGTGTGTGCCAATATCTATAACCTAAAAAAGATGTATGCACGCAAAGAAGATTTCAAAGTAATCGAAATTAAAGAAAACGACGAACTGCTGATGCATTTTCTGGATTACTATAAAAAAGATATCGCCGGCTTTTATCCTAATTTCGAGAAAAGAGAAAAGCAAATGGGCATTTTTGTATTAAGAAATATGGCGGTTGCAGGAATCTTTATCGGTACACAGGAAGAGAGCGAATTAAGAATTGAATTGGATTATGCACTTCCTCAATACAGGGATTTTAAAGTAGGAGATTACTTGTACAAAAGCTTAAAACAGACTTTAGGCAAGCACAATATTAAGTCGGTGTATTGCTCTTCTACCAAAATGTTGAAATACATGGAAAAAATGGGTTTTGAATCGAAAAACAAAAACAGCAAATCGATCATGCGAAAGGAATTGAACTAATTCCTTTTTGAAACAAATAAAAAAGCTTGACCCATTTTTGAGTCAAGCTTTTGTTTTATCTTGTACTTATTCATTTTTAAACCACCGCAATCATGGAAATTACTCCACAGTGATCCCAAATGTAACATGACCAGTATTGTAAGTTTTCATAACACAAAGTGGACCACCTCCTATTATAGTTTCAATTATGGGTTCATAAAAATATATTCTTACACTACCTAAATCATCTGATTTTTCCTTTCGAATAATATTAACTGTTTTATTTTCTCTAATCGTATTGGACTCCGTGACATCCGCCGTAACTGTTCCTTTTCCAATCCCAACATCTAGCTTCAAATCTCCATTAAACTTATTTGTATGAACTTTTGTAGATTCATATGTCATAGTTATCGTTTTATCAATACTTTCATCTTCTTCAATGATATTAACATACCTATATAAAGATTCTTCAGCTAAATGCCACTTTCCTAAAGATATTTTGTTCTGTAAGAAAATATTTTTAGCCGTAAAATTATTAGGATTAATTTTATAAATATGTTTTGAAGAACTAAACCAGGTTGAGTGTTCCCTTTCGTGTGTAATATTAAAATTCCATATTTCATATGGCTTTAGTGGAACATATACAATCTGCGGATGCTGATTTGTAGATGTTATAACCTCGAATCGAAACTCATAAGCCCCTTTGGTCCACATTCTATCTATAAGCTCTTCTTGCGATAGCTCCCTACTTTTTTGAGTAGTTTCATAATTTTGTATATACGGATCATCACTATTTGATCCCGTATCCACTTGATCTGATACTTTAAAATAAGTAGTAGGATTTATTGATATATAACTTAAATACTCTGACATAGATCTATTTAGACTCCCGGATCTTTGTGTTGGTGTAATACCATAATATAAATAGTCCCTTTGAAATGCTTTTTGATAAATACTTCCATCGTTTCTATTAAAATGAGTAAAAGCTGTCAGCGCTCTAGGCCCGACAAAGTTAAAGTCGGTCATAGTTGATTTTGTGTCAGTTTTAATTATAGCTTCCTTAGTTCCATCAAAATTAGGTGACTTAAATTGAATAGAACTGACATTTAAATTTTTCGTATCACCGATTTCGTCTATAGGAACTATAACTCTACTATTTTCATTTACCACAAATACATGGAAATTTGGCACTTCACCTTTTTCTAGACTAAGTTCCTTCTCTCCATTCAAATACAATGAAGTCTCAATCTCCTCAGATACAACGACAGGAACTTCATTATCCTTAATATTTAAGTTTTCTGGTTTAATATTAAACATCATAATTTCTGGAACCAAGATATTCAACAATGGAACATTTGACTCAATTTCTGTAATTATTTCTTTTGATGAGTACGACACTAATATATCTCGGAATGAATTCCCATTGATTTCCTTATTTTTTACTAATAGGTATAGTACATCATAGTTCTTATCAAATTGTTTTATGGATTCTGTTTTAAGAAATTCTCTGACATCTTCTCTTTCATATGTAGCCTTGGATAAGATCTCCGCAAATTGCAACAAATATTTCTCATTCGTTTTTGCACTAACCTCATCATTCAAAACATCTGTAATATCTTCATCCAATTTATCATTATCCGAACATGAAGAAAATAGAATCCCTACGATTCCAATAATTAAAAATAACTTTTCATTTTATTTAAGATTTATTATATTAAGTGTAAATTTCATGTAAAACATGAAGCTTACATTATTTAATTTTCAGTCCAATAATTTATAACGATAGACAAAAACAATTTAATATCGACACATACATTTCAATATCTGCAACTTTAGTTCAAGGGTCATTATGCAAAATCTACTTCCATATATTTTTAAAATCAATATTTTTGTAATTTTATATCTATCCTTACACACTATTATAATATACATAACAAATATAGATTATAAATGCCTATAAAACTAGTTATTTATTATGTATTCTCATGTTGAATAACATATTCAAACGATTGTTATGTTATTCACGTTTGCCATTTTTCAAAATCTTAATACTCAGGTTACATTATCAACAAATTGAATTTTTAAATAACCTACGTGAATCTTAATTTATTTATACTTGATTGCAAAAAAAAAGCTTGACCCAAATGGGTCAAGCTTTTTTTTGAGCAACTCTATCCTATCTAATAGCTAAAAGTAGTCGAGTTCGGCATAGTACCAACGGTAAAACTTTTCAGTTCTGCACCTTCACTATTGTAAACATGAACGGTACCTGGAGTTGTAGCATCTATTGCTTCGCACAACCATAAGTTATCACTTACAGGATTTACATCCATACCATAGAATGTAGTATCAATAAGTTTAATTGTTGGCAATGCCGTATCAGATATATTCATTGCATAAACTGCATCCGACATGAAGTAAACAACATCTTTCGCCTTGTTTATTGCAATATTTTTGATCCCACTTGTCGAAAGGTTCGTCAAATCATATGAGGTTACTGCACTGGTTGATTCAGTTATTACAGAAATTCCAGAATTGGTATAAGTTACATTTGGCCAGTTAGAATAATCTGGAACACCTGAACAATACACCCAAATGTCGCCATTAGCATCAACAACCATATCTTTAGGGCAAGATTTCACAGTAATGGTTTCTAAAACCTGATCAGACTCAATATCGATAACTGATACTGTATTATCATCGTTAGACCAACCACCACTATTAGCAACATATAATTTACCATTCGATACTACCATTTTTTCAGGACCGGCACCAACTGCAATCTCTCCTGTTTTTGTCATAGTATTTAGGTCAATAATATAAATTTCGTTGTTTTCCTTTGCATAGTTTGCATCCTGACCATTTCCATTAGAAACATACGCTTTATCGCCAGCTAAGGTAATTTCTCGAGGATAAGAGAAACCATCTATTGTTGCATTATGGGTAAAATCAATTTTATTTGCAACCTCAACATAACCTGCACCGCTTGCTGTAGTTACAACAATAAAAGCATAATCATCATTTACAGCCATAGATTGAGGGTACTGTCCCAATGCAACGCCATTATTTGCAGTCGAGAAGTAATTATTAGTCACCTCATCATTTCTGTTGATCATACTTAAACTACCATTAGAACTCCCCTCGTTCAAAATATAGAAAAAGCTGATCTGTTTTTCACCAATGCTAATATTAAAAGTACCTGTAAGTTCGTTATCTCCATCGGTAACTTTAAATGAAAACTCATCGGTTAAGGTTTGGCTTCCGTTATGAACGTACACAACTTTTGAAGCTGCCACATCAGCTTGAGTAAATTGATCAATAGCTGTTGAAAGGTCATCTGCATTGGCAAGAATACCATTTTCGGTTGCAGTAGTCACAGTGTAAATAATATTTACATCTTCCGTATCCGTATCAACTACAGCCAATTCTGAAGGAGTAATTGTTATGCTTGCACCATTTTCAATAACAACACCTTTGTTTACAGACAATGTTGGCATTGCATTATCATCGTCGTCTGTACAAGAAACGAATAAAGCACTTGCTATTAGCAAGCCCAGGCTAAATTTTAAAAACTTTTTCATGATTATGATTGTATTAAAAAATTACATTCACCCCTAAATAATAAGCTCGGCCCGGCATGGGGTAATACTTAACCAGCTCATACGATTTATCTAAAATATTCTCAATCCTACCTGTTAAACTAAACTTTGCATACTCTGTTTTAAACTGATATCCTCCATTCACATCAAGTAGAAAATTTCCATCAACTTTTTGTTCTTCCCAGTTTTTAGTATTTGATCTGAAGGTTGCAATAACACCAGCATTCCATTTCTCTGATATAAAATCATTCAAAATTTTAGTGATATGGTGAGGGCGATAGGCTATGGTTTGCTTATAATCCGCACTAGATTTATCATTATTATAGGCGTCGTTATAGGCATACTTAAACATGGTTTGCATATATTTTTTACTTCCAACAGCTAACGAATGCTTTACTTCCATCTCCAATCCCTTACTTATCATCTGCCCTGTATTTAAGGGGCTCCAATGTGAGCCTGTTGGTTGCCACGAAATGGCATTCTTGTTCTTGGACTGGTAGACAGCTACATCTGTGCTAATTTTTCCAAAATTGCTTACTAGGGATAATATAGTCAATCCCAACTCAGCATTCCAACCTTCCTCTGCTTTTATTTCCTCATTACCTCCTGGCTGCCAATACCTTTCGTTAAAAGTAGGTCTACGAAAATGAGTTCCCCATTTTGCTCTAACATCCAAAAATTTAGGAATCACATTCCACAAACTACTAAAGGAATACATTTCAGGTGGATTGATCTCCGTATTCCACTCTTTGCCAATCGTAATAATGAATGTTCCGAATTTTGGTGTATATTTTCCGGCAAGCGTTATTCTGGATTCATACTCCTCTTTCTCATAATTGTTGGTTTGGCCTTTCAACCAGGAATATTTGGCGTTTATATCCAAACTAAACTTTGAATTATGGTAATAGCGTATGTTTGCATCGTTCAATATCCTTTCCGAAGATATTTCAGACAAATAGCCATTGGTATACTTCAGGTAATCGTATAAATATGCTGATTTTAGCTCCACACGAAATTTTCCGACTAGAGTCTTCCAACCCAAATATACCTTGAGGGAAGAGTCTCTTTGTTGCTGACTGCTTCTTGGTTCACCAATTCCCATTATGCCAGCAATATTCTTTTTCTTTGCCTGGTACCATGCACCCAAATCAATAAAGTGCTTATCAAATTTAAAATGTAAATCATGAATGGTTCCGTATGCCCTGTTTTCATTATGAGTCAAACGTTCAGTCGGAGATCCAAAATCATATTTATCTGTATAAGTAAAATCATTTTTACCATATTGAAAAAAGGCCTGTGCAGTATAAGAAATCCAATTATTTGAATACTTTCCGTACAATTTTGTTTTGTAATTCGAAAAACTTCCAAATTCCGATTGTAAACCAAGCGACGATTCATCTTTCCAATTTGGAGTATTGGACAATTCAATAGCTCCTCCCATTGTTCCACTTCCATAGAGTGAACCAACCGCTCCATAAACTATTTGCACATCGTCAAAACTACCAGCTCCAATCAAAGACAAATCGGCCGATCCTGTTGTAAGTGAATTTACCGGTACTCCGTTCCAATTTACCGATGTATGAGTTGCAGAAGCTCCCCGAATGCTAACCGTGGATAGAGCTCCTTGAGAACCATTAGAAGAAACATTTAATAATGAAACTTTTTGTAATATCCCTGCCAAATCTTTGCCTTCGTACTTTTGTAGGATAATAGAATCAACTTTAATCTTTTTCTCGGTTGAAGAAAAATGTTTGAGTCTGGGTGCAACAATATCAATCGTATTTAATTGCACAGTATCCTTACCAATGTTTTGAGCCTGGATATTAACACTCAAGAAAATTAAGAAAAAAAATAAACTCCACTTCATCTTACCAATTGATATAGCAGGGAACACGAAAGGATAACAATAGTTAAAGGCAACCATCATTTTCCAAACACCTTCACCGAATGTTTTGAAAATCAAATGCTAACTGGCAGGTCTTCTGGCTTGTTCAACTTTTATCGGCCTTCCCATTCCGATATTGGAACAGTGGCATAGTGGAATAAAAGCATTAATAGAACTTACAGCTACGGGAACAGCTCCGGATTTTAACCGGATTCCCTTTTCATCTCCATTTGAAAAAATTCAAATATTTGAGAACCAATTGCGCTGCAAATGTAAAAAAAAAGACCAATAAATCCACTAATTAAATCAATTTAAAAAACATGCTGTATATCAGGTGTTAACAATACATTTATTAATAATTAAGGGGAAGCCTTCACCTTAAGACCTCCCCTTTTTCTATTAAAAAATATCCAAACTAAAACTGATATGAAAATTTTGCCATAATGCTTCTACCCGGCATATTGTAGCCATCCTTTTCTGTGTAGTTTTCGTTCAGCAAATTGGCAATGCTTATTCCAAGTGTATAATGCTCTTTAAAAGTATAGCTAGCCGAATAATCAAATACATATGATATCGGATGATACAGCAACTCTTCGTTTACCAATTTAGGACGTACTTCTTTTCCCTGATATACAATTGGCTCTTTGGTGATATCGGGCCAGTTCGAATAATCAGCCAGGTACATGTAATTGTTTTCATATCTGTGGCCAATATATCTACCGTTTAATTTTGTAGAGAATCCTTTCAGGTTATCGTATTCAATTCCAAATGAGGCAGTATTGTTACGTACAAATCTCATTTCTCCTTCCAGCTTATTACCCAAGGCATCTTCATATTTCACTTTAGCATCAAACAAATGCGTGTAGTTCAAATACAAACGAAGAGAATAGTCATATTGCTTTAAAGCTCCAAAATCATAAGAAGCAGTTACTTCCAATCCATCCATATCAGCACTATGCGCATTGGTATATGTGGTGCTGTAATCAGGCAAATAAGTTCTAATGATTTTGTCCTTATGATGGGTATTAAAATAAGTTAGATCTACAGCTATTCCCTTCTGGTAACTGTTATAGGCCAATCCAAAATCAACTGTTTTAGAGGTTTCAGGTTCAAGTTCTGGATTCCCAACTGTAGTAGAAGTTCCCCTGGTATATTTACCTGCAACCTGGTAAGCTTTTGGTGCTAAAAATGCATTCCCATAGCTGGTGTGAGCCGATAAACCTTCCCATATTTCGTATTTCACACCAAAATTACCAGTAAACTCCCAATAGTCTTCGCTGCTTTTATCATTTCCCAGCAAATTGTCGGCCTCCAGTTTAAATTTGATATGATCTCCCCTTGCGCCAAGCATCAGGTTTAATCGATCATCAACAAGCTTAAATTGCAATTGCGCAAACATCCCTGTTGCAATATTCTTATAATCTGGCTGATATGGAGCCTCTACATCACCATTGGGTGCAAAATTTGTGCTTTCATATTCTTCCGTTTTATGATCCATTCCCAAACCAAGATTGTGACTTCCGAATTGATATGAATCCAACAACTGAAAACCATAATTCTTATAAATGCTTTCAAAGTCTCCATAACCATCCGATCCTACGTCAAAAGTTTTATTCTCCTCATTTGAGTAGTAAGGCGAAAATGTAAGTTGATGATTTTTAATTTTTCCTAACACATCAATTCCGGCAGAATAACGTTCAATATCCTTAGAATCCATTCCTTCGGTATGCCAAAAATTACCTGGTGTTTCAATATCATCGCCTTTATAGTACGTACCGTTCAGGTTAATTTTCCAATCCTTGGCGATTTTGACACCAAGTCGACCATTCAGATTGTAGGTTGTGAATTGTGTATTTTCCATTCGCTCTCCATAGCTGCTTTCATCTAGTATCGATTTTGCATAGCTTTCATCATATAAATTTTTATCACCCGTTTTATAGTCTTTTGCCTGATTTTTATAAGAAAAACCAAAGTCAAAATCCAACTCTTCAGAAATCGATCCACCAGTAGCTAAATTTAAGTTTGAAGTCTGAAAGCTGCCATATTCAACATCAACACGGCCACCAATTTTTCCCGTGCTATTTTTTGTTACAATATTGACCACTCCGGCCATGGCAGCTGATCCATATTGGGCAGAAAATGGACCTTTTAAAATCTCAACTCGCTCAACATTCTGCAAGTTTATACTGGCGATATTATCAGTACCTGAAGGTTTTCCATCAACCAAAATCACTGTATATTTTACACTCGGCGATGGTGTAAAACCACGCATACTAACTACTGCAGAAACTCCTGGGTACTGCAATATATCGATAGATGCAGATCTCTTTAATAAACCAGCCACATGGCTTGCAGGGGAAGCTTCGATGGTTCTTTTTGTGATGACTTCAATTTTTTGGGGCAAATCTTTCACTTTTACATTTACACGCGAAGCATTGATTTCAACCTCCTCCAAATTCAAATGCTTCACAACCTTTTTATCATCGGTTGGATTTGGAATTTCATCAGCTTTAACTGCAAAATTAAATAATGATAGCAATGCAAAAGCCGTTAAAAATGTTCTTTTCATGTTTGAAAAAATTAAATGAAAATAAGTTTAACTCATGCATGCAAACAGGGAGCTCAAGAAAAATAAACAATACATTCCCAAGGACCAGTTATGGCATTAACATCCTTCTACAAATGATTGATTGTATTTCCGTTCACTTGCTCTTTTTCCCGAAAGCAATGACTTTTAAAAAATGCAATGGCAGGTCTTCTGACTTGTTCTACTTTTTGAGGCCTTCCCATTCCGATGTATTGGAACAGTGGCAAGGAGAATTTCAAAAAGCTGATTTTAGAACTTACAGCTACGGGTATAGTTTCGGATTCTCACCGAATTCCCTTTTCATTTTACCCCTGTTAGAGGAGCAAAAACCAAATGCAAGGCAAATGTATATAAATTTTCACGATAGAAATCATGAAAATGACAGTTATTGTAATGATTTACAAAAAATATTTTATTATAACTGGAATGATTCTTTAAGATGGCTCAATAAAGACTGTATGCTTTTACATCGGGTTACTTCACCATTTCGGTGAACTTCCCACTCCATACAATCCTCCAGCAATTGCACGCAACAATCGCCGGCTTTTTCACAGGTTACCTGGTAACCTTCACGCGATAAAGCTCGTTGGGTCCAAAATCCCATCACATCATTACCCAGGAGTTGAATCATCTGTTTTTTCTGATAATTCATGATGAAGTTTCCGGTTTTTCGATCAAAATTGAAAGATTTGTTTTGAAAGGTATCCTCTATGCTTCCATTCAGCACCAAATCTTCGGGAGCGCCAACCTTAACGGGCTGGTTTCTGGCCATCAGCCAAATTAAATCGGCAGCTTGCAAGGCCAAATCCAGTTCATGGGTTGACAACAGAATGGCTTTATTCGTTTCCCTTGCCAAACGATGAAGCAAGCGCATAATTTCTACACGATTTGGCAGGTCAAGATGTGCAGTTGGCTCATCGAGCATGATTAAAGGAGTATCCTGTGCCAGGGCTTTCGCAATCATTACTCGTTGACGTTCTCCATCGCTCAACTGATTGATAAAATGATTGGCATAATGCAACAAACCAACCTGTTCGAGCGCCCATTTTATTTTCTCATTATCGGCATCAGACAATTTGCCCATCCAAGAAGTATACGGATGACGTCCCAGGGAAACGATATGATACACAGTTAGGTTCCCCACATTAATTCGTTCGGTAAGTACGATACTTAAAAGCTGGGCAATCTCCTTAAAATTTCTGTCTCGAATGGGAATATCTTCAACCAAAGTTCGACCAGCCAATGGAGCTTGTATGCCGGCAATGGTACGCATTAATGTAGATTTACCAGCCCCGTTAGGCCCCAATAAACATACCATTTCACCTCTTCGAATGGTAAGGTTAATATCAGAAAGTAAACACAAGACTTCCTTTTTGGATTGTTTATATCCAATCGACAAATTCTTGGTAACCAATATATTTTGATTCATTTCCTCTTTCATCACCATCTATCCTCCAAAGGATGCTTTAACATTTCTACTCCTGATAATCACCCAAATTACAACCGGGCCTCCAAAGAGTGCTGTTACCGAATTAATTGGCAAAGTACTTTGGTTTCCCGGCAACTGAGAAAAGATATCACATATTAGCATGATTGCTGCTCCTATAAGCACAACAGCAGGCATTAAGACCTTATGGCTTGCTGTTCTGAAAATGGATCGGGCAATATGCGGCACAGCTACTCCAACAAAAGCTATCGGACCAGTAAATGCGGTTAAAGTTCCTGCAATTAAAGCCGTACAAATAATTACCGCTATCCTGGTTCTGTTTACCGATATGCCAACTCCACGTGCATAATTCTCTCCAAGTAGCAAAGCATCCATGGGCTTAATCAGGAAAAATGATAAAATCAATCCTGATAAAACGATAGGCCCCATTACCTGCATTTCCATCCAGGTCACTCCTGCCAACGATCCAAAAGTCCAGACAATGAAACTTTGAATCTGTT
This sequence comes from Marinifilum caeruleilacunae, assembly GCF_013141825.1. GTDB lineage: Bacteria > Bacteroidota > Bacteroidia > Bacteroidales > Marinifilaceae > Marinifilum > Marinifilum caeruleilacunae. Next base: position 22,362 of record NZ_RZNH01000042.1, on the reverse strand, counting down.
CTGGTTCACTAAAATATTGAAGAATATTTACGATGGCTCCGGTTATACTTCCAAACATGATTCCTATAATTAATAGGGATACAGAATCGGAAATACGAATTGATGCCAGCGCCACCAATAAAAAAACAAGGGATGCACCTGCCACCGCAGCAACTACCAAAGCCCAGTTTCCCAGAGCTGCCGAAACAGCACCAAAAAAAGCGGGTACAATGGCCGAAGCCATTACCATTAATGCAACGCCTAAACTTGCTCCCGAGCTAATCCCCAAAACGAAAGGTCCTGCCAATGGATTTCGAAAAAGCGTTTGCATCATTAATCCGGTAACGGATAATCCTGCACCCACAAAAATGGCAGTCAATGCTTTTGGCAACCTAAAGTTAAGTACGATATAGTTCCAGGAGGTCTTTACCTCGCTCCCCGTTAGAATGGCAAATACCTTTTCAAAAGGAATGCTCACCGAACCAAAGATCAGGTCCAGCAATAAAAGACCAATGATAATCAGCCCCAGGCAACTAAAAAGCAGGGTTACAACTTTACCCTTATTCGAAATCATCATACTCTTACTTCAATTTCTGATAAAAATGCAATTCATAATCAGGCAGCAAGTCCGGATGCAAAATCTTGATGATGTCCTTGAATACAATATCTGGCTGCATTACGCCCGATTCGAACCAGTCATTTGCACCACTCTCCTTCATTCGTTTTGTGTAGCAATACACCTGCTTTGTTTTATAAGCTTCGAATAAGGTATATCTCTCATCCAGATTCTCCAGATCTTTTATCGTTTTACACTGCCCGGGACCAAACCAAATATCAGCATCATGTTGTTTGTCGAATACAGTTTCGAAACTTAAGGGCATACTGCCACTTGTGCTGTCCGAAAACCAACAATAATCGGCCTTACCATCTCTTAAAAATTGAGCCAAATACGATTGTCCACCTGGCATGTACCAGGTTCCTTTAAAGTTATAACCCGATAAAATGCTTGGTCCAGTTTTTACATCTTTTACCAATTTTTTTAAATCGATATATTTGGCTTCAACCTCGTCGAAATGTTGGTTGGCTTCGGCTTCTTTATTAAAAAATGCTGCAATAAATTTAGCCCATTCGGCTCTTGCCAGTGGCGATGATTCCATCCACTCAATATTGTAAGCAACTGGCAAACCTGCTTGCATTAGTTTCGTTTCACGATCTGTTATCTTCATAAAACCTGCCACCATCACCAAATCAGGATCAATCTCAACGATCTTCTCGAAATTTAAAGTTTCCGAATGTCCAACGGCCTGAATCTTTCCTTCCTTAAATTTCTGATCGATTTCCTCATCGTAAATGCGATCGGGCAAGGAGACAGCAACAATTTTATCCTCAACCCCCAGAAATTTTAGAATTCCAACTTGTGTACTCGATAAGGCGGCAATACTCTTTACAGGAACTTCAACCAGTAAAGCGTCTCCAGGAATATTCTTCACTTCCTCTCCCCTGTTTTTTAGGTAGTATTTTTGAAACACCTTACCAGGATTCCACGGATCCCAAACTATCAGTTCTTTCAAACCCTTTTGCAAATGGGTAATCTGAAAACCTTTGGCATACTTAACATTGGCCTTGTAATAAAAGGCAGAATCTGCAAGAGAATGTACCGCTTGCTGTTCAGTTTGCGATTTGGAGCTGGTAGAATTACAGGACGAAAACAGCAAGATGCTTGCTGCACACAATCCCAAATAATAAGATTTAAATAAGTTCATTTCTTCCACAAATATTGTGGGGAAGGACGATAAGAAAATACAATTCTTAAAAAATTATACTCTCGTTACTCAGTTCCCCGAAGTCACGAAATAGTTTATTCACCAGGCAGGTATTCCGACTTACCTATTTACGATAGGATCACGGCTGCGGGGACAGCTTTGGATTCTCACCAAATTCCCTTTTCATTCTTTATTAAGAAACCCAATTGTTGCAAAGCTATGTAATATTTTGGAAATACAAGAAGTTTTGGCTTTGGGTTATACAACATCATTCGAAATGAGTTTGAAGAGTGGATTTTCAAAGCATTAAAAAAGCAATTGCAGCAGTTAACTGCAAAAAAAAGAGATCAAATCATGGTGGATTCAATCTCTTGCATAGCTCTTTGTAACTTTTTTCAGACAGCAACAATTTCTTTCTTCATGCCATACAAAACAAAAAGGACTTCCTCCTTTTCTTTCTGACCTACATTGTTCATTTCCAATGCCTGTAAGATGTCATCAATCACAGCATTAAATTCTACATCGCTGATATTCATTCCTTTGTGAGTTGCCAGCATGTCTTTTCCTTCGTAAACATTTGGTCCTCCGGTACCCATAATAAAGAAATTAGCAGCTCCTTTTTTCAAAACTGCCACGTCGCTTTTCAAATAACGAGGTGAAATTGCAGGATTATTTAGATGCAAATCAACAGCATCACTGGCTATCTTTGTAATTCCCTCGCTACCACCTAATCGTTCATAAAGTGATAAATCCATTTTTAAATCCTCCTAAAATTAAAATAATCAGGAATTTACGGAGATTTACAAGCAATGTCAATTAATTAAACAAGCAAAAACTTCTGAAATGCCTATAAAATGGTATCTTTCCCATTCTAAATAAGATGAATTTACACCTATGAAAAACCTATTACTATTGCTCGTTTTTATCCCTTTTTTAGGATACTCACAGCAAACTCCCCTAGCTCAAAAATTTGCAGCATTAGAATATTTTATGGGTAATTGGGAAAGCCAGACCACTGGAAAGGCTGGAAAAGGCATTGGCAAACAAAGCTTTACAACAGAAATGAATGGGCAATACATTGGCTTAGATGTTGAAACCAAATTTGAACCAAGTGAAAAACATCCGGAAGGAGAATTACATATCGATAAAGGATATATTAGTTTTGATGCCTTTAGAAAGAAAATCATCTATCGACAGTTCAATATTGAAGGCTACGTAAACCAATACGTACTATCAACACCAAAGGAAGGAGTATTTGTTTTTGAAACCGAAGCTGTAGAGAATGTTCCAGCCGGCTTCAGAGCCAGAATCACTTTTGAAATAATTGATGAAAACAGCTTTAAGGAAGGATTTGAGCTAGCTGCTCCAGGTAAAGATTATTCGGGATGCATTTACAATACATGGCATCGGGTGAAATAAAAAAAGGACACGTAAAGACGTGTCCTAGGCTAAATTATTTCTTTGTATCTCCAATTTCTGTGAAAATTCCTGAATATCTTTTGTAATAAATTCGTGTACCACAATTTCAGGATTCACTTCAGAGATAATCTCTTTTACTCTTTCTGTTTGAAATGGCATGTGCTGATCGATTTGCAAAACATGTTTTCTTGCACAGGTATATTTATCCAAATGACTCAATTGACTCCAGTCTTCAGGTAAACCATTCATTACTTGTTTTAACTGATATTCTCCCGATAAGCTTAAGTTTAGATGCAAACTGTTTATTTTATGCTGCATCTCTTTCGATAAACGACTGATTCGATCCAAAACAAAATCAACGGCTTCATCTTCGCAACGCAGTGCAGGATTGGTATTCATTAAATGTCCTGTATCGAGCAGTAAATCCCAATTCGAAAAATGAAGCTGGGCTGCAAAATCATCAGCAACTGCAGGAAACAATAAATCCAAACCTGGCCACCACAAATTTTCAATTGCCAACTTTACAGGTGGTTCGCTTCCATTAAACTCCTTTGTTGTTTGATTCAATAATTCGGCAAAAGCTGAAAGTACCTCTGTACTCTTATAGGTAAAATCCCTGGTAAAGGAATGTTCCAACTCAACATGTGCAGCATGTAAAACGGCATGTGCGGGTTCATAAGCAGCCGCATTCTCCCAAAGTTTTCTTTGAGCCGCCACCATTTCCTTTTGATTCTTCCCACCACAGCAAAATTTCAAGTACTCTTCCGACATTTCCGGGAAATAACTTTTTACAGCTTCCTCTCCCTTTCTCCAAACATTCAACCAGGTAACCCAAAAAGGCAAGTGTACCGATTTTACAATCTCCTTTGGAATTTCATCCGACTGATCTTCATAGCCAATCAACAATTCAATTCCATCCAAATCTTTCTGCTCAATATATTCCGACAACCCTTCCCAGGCATTTTCAAATCGATTCACATCGCTTGGATGAACCGAAAAATCAATCAGGTTCTGATATTTCATTTATAAAAGCTTCTTTAATATATATAGCAATCTATTTTCGGCATCAAAAATAGTCCTAATTGACCATTTTCAAACTCAAAATTCCATCATTTTTTGATCACTTTTTTTCCAGTTCAGTCAAAAAATGACGTTTTGCCCCTTTTTCCAAAATTCCGTAAACGTTATCATAAACCTCTTAAATGCAAGAATCATGTTAATAATGACAAAATTCTTTATTAAATCTACGTAACGCAAACAATTTCGGGGCTTTCCGAAACCGTTATAAGTTCATTTTTTCGTTATTTCTTCGATTTTGGGAGATTTTATTTAGATCATTTCTAGCAAGAATACATAGATTTACAACATCAGCATAAGAGAAAAAACAAGAGCTGATTTTATTAACATTTAATTATTAAATTTTTATCAAATGAAAAAAGCAAATTTAAATCTAAAAGGATTCGTATTGGGAGTAATACTTTTCTTGGGAGCAAGTTCGGCATTTGCAACAGGTAACATCAAAATCAACCCTTATTTGGATACCGATTTATCCATTGTATCAATTATCAATCCAACCGAGTCGGTATTGAAAATGAAAATTTACGATGCAGAAGGTAATTTGTACTACTCTAAAAAAGTAAACAGTACTACAACCGACCAGAAGTTATTCGATTTTTCATACCTGGAAGATGGTGTTTACAAAATTGTTCTTGTAGGAGCCGATAACAAAGTAGAAAAAGAATTTTCGGTAGAAGACAGCAAACTAAAAGTTGAAACTGCTAAAAAATTAGCTGAAAAAACTTTATTCAGATCTGAAGATAACAGTCTGTTTGTTAGCTACCTGTCTTTCGAAAACAAAAAATTCAATCTATCGATTATCGATGCTTATGGAAACGAGGTGTTTGAAGAGTCATATTTATCTGCACCAACATTTTCGAAGAAATTCAATGTTACTGCATTGCCTGAAGGAAATTATAAAGTTCGTCTAACATCAAACGAAAAAGTTTACAATTATGCCTTCAGAAAGTAATGACCAATGTGGGTCGAGTGACCAGATGATTCTTAAGAATCACATTTTTTTAATAAGTGTATCCCTTTAAAAACAGAGATACACTTATTTTTTTTAGAAGATATTCATTCCCAAATCATAGTCCTACCCAAACCCTTTCGATATTTAATTTATCTATCCAGATATCATAATAATTGATTTGCAAATAATAGCTATAAAGGATATATTCACGATTCTAAAATAAAGGGGTAATTAATTTTATTTAAATAGATCAGAAAAATGAAAAAACTATTATTTGCTATCGCAATCTGCGGATTCGTATTAAGCTCTTGTGGAAACAAAACCAAAACGGCTTCAGCTGAAGAAAAAGCTTGTTGTTCAAAAGAAAAAACTGAAGCTAGTGCAGATTTAGAAAAAGGATGTTCACAAGGATGTACTCACGGTACAAAAACTGAATGTTCAAAGGAAGCTACTGCTGAAACTAAAAAATCTTGTTGCGAAGACAAAAAAGCCGAAGCTAATAAATCTTGTTGTTCGAAAGAAAAAACAGAAGCTACTGCAGCAACTGAATGCAAAGGTGATTGCAAAAAAGAATGCAGCAAAGAGTCATAAGACTTTTTTTAAAAGATATTGATAAGGTCGCACTATTTAGGAGCGGCCTTTTTTTGTACCTGTTAGTGTAATCTTACAATCAAAATCTATTTATCAAAAATAAAACTAGAGTACAATTAAATTTGTTTTTCATTATGATCTTGATTATCTTATAGATAGACAAGCACATCTACCTCACTTCCTACGAACAATTGGAAAATACTCAATCGGATCTTTTTTAAGCACAAACAAATTTATGGTATGGCTAAGGTAATTATTTTCGGAATTTTAGACACTGCTGAACTGGCTCATTGGTACCTCGAAAACGACAGTGAGCACGAAGTTGTGGCATTCACGGTAAATCAGGAATACATTAAAGAAGATTCTTTCAAAGGACTGCCAGTGGTGGCTTTTGAAAGCGTGGAAAATGAATACCCACCAAGCCAATACAAACTATTTGCACCTATGACTGGTAAAAAAATGAACCAGTTAAGAGAAAAAGTATACCTGGCTGGAAAAGAAAAAGGTTACGATTACATTTCATACATCAGTTCAAAAGCTACGGTTTGTGGGAACGAGATTGGTGAGAACTGTTTCATACTGGAAGATAATACCTTGCAGCCATTTACTAAAATTGGCAATAATGTGGTTCTATGGAGTGGCAATCACATTGGGCATCATGGCGAAATTAAAGACCACGTTTTTTTCACCTCCCATGTAGTCATGTCGGGTCATTGTACCATAGAATCCTACTGCTTTTTTGGAGTGAATGCAACCATTCGCGATTATTCTCATTTGGCCAAAGGCACCCTGCTAGCCATGGGTGCAAGTTTAACAAAACAAAAAACGGAAGAATGGGGCGTTTATGTAGGCAACCCTGCAAAAAAACTGGAAGGAAAAATCAGCCACGAGCTGTATTAACTATTAATCAATTTATTATAAAAATCCATGAATACATTTTCATGGATTTTTTGTTAGAGAAATATTAATCACATATCTTAGGTATTGGATTTCTATTTTTGATAATTTATATTTGTCGCAAACAATTGCGTAAATGAGGAAGATTAAAAACTATCTGATGTGTTTGAGTATGGTAATACCAATGTTGGTATTGCTGGCACACGATATTGTTCCTCATGACCACCACATTCATCAATTCGATAATCACCATCATGTCTCGGTAATAAAAAGCCATCATCATGGACATTCGCACTCTCATGCTAATGCTCATCGTCATAATGGTGTGCACTGGAGTCACAGTCATGAAGCCAGTGGTGAAACATGCTGCGTTCTTACTCACAACAGAGTTCAAAAGGAAAATATTTATAAGGTTTTCCTTCAGGCCGATCATGTCCAACTGGATTGTGAGGAAAGTAAAAAGCTACATAGCTTTAAATTACGCAACCAACAATTAACTCCCGAACCACTCAGGTTTACGCCTCCTAGGAGAGGTCCGCCCAGTTCATTCTTAGCTTAAAGAATATGCTTGTAGTATTTATATTGCTCTCATGCAATCATTGTGTCATACATTACAACATTATGATACATACTACACAATACATTTAAACTCATTATTAATATCATTTATAACAAGTGTTGTAGATAAACACTGTGTACTATAATATGTATTTGCCTGTTTTTCTGCAACCTAACTCAAATTTCAATCCAATGAAAAAATTATTATTTGTTCTGTCCATTTGTGGACTGCTATTTACATCATGTGCTAATTCAGGTAAAAAATCTGAGAAAAAAGAAGAAATCCATTCTCATGAAGGTCACGACCATGATCACGGACACGACCATGGCGAAGGAGCTCACTCTCATGATCATGACAGTGCGCATCACCAGGAAGAGTTTGAAGTAGATAGCACCAAACATGAAGAGGGACATGATCATGACCATGATCACGACCACGATCACGATCACGATCACGATCACGGGCACAAGCATTAAAAAAATTAGCTGAGTCGGGGAACCTAAACTCCGGCTCGGCTATTGAAATTATGAGTTATAAATTCAAGAAATGAATAAAATGAAACGATATATCTGGATAAGTTTTGCCTTATCATTATTAATGGCATGTAAGCCAAATACCAATTCGCACGGACACGATCATGGTGGACATGCGCATGGCCCTGATACTCACGCAGCTCATGGCGAAGAAGATCATTCTACAATGAGCCTTACTTTATACAACGAAAACACAGAGTTATTTGTAGAGTTTCCTAAACTCATGTTAGATCATGTATCGAAATTTACCACACACTTAACCAACTTAAAAACCTACAAACCTTATACAGAAGGAAGTGTAAAAGTCATTCTTATGGTAGAAGGAAAAGGCTACGCAAACACTGTAAATGCACCAAGCAGAAATGGCATTTTTACACCTGCGCTAATGCCTAAAAAAGCAGGTTCGGCAACATTGGTATTTGAAGTGAATTCGAAGTATGGAAAGGAAAAGTTTGTTGCCAAAAACATCCCTGTTTATAAGGATCATACAGAAGCTGACAATGCAGCAGTTCAGGAATCAGGAACGGATAATGAGATCAGTTTCCTGAAAGAACAGGCATGGAAAATTGATTTTGCTACCGCTGAAGTTAAAAATTCTAACTTCCAAAACATTATCAAGACAACTGGCACACTACAACCAGCTGTAAACATGGAGAAGCAGGTAGTTGCTAAAACAAGTGGTGTTGTACACTTTAGTTCGACCGATATTGTGGCAGGAAAAACCATTCGTAAAAATGCTCCATTGTTCACCATTTCTGGTAAAGAATTGGCTGGCAGCAACTTATCAACACAATACACCGAAGCAAAACTAAAGCTCGAAAAAACAGAAGCTGAATTTGAAAGGGCAAAAAGCTTGCGAGAAGATAAAATTGTTACTGAAAAAGCTTTCCTTGAGGCCAAATCGGCCTATGAAAATGCTAAGGTTCAATTCAACAGTATCAACAAGAATTTTACCGCCAACGGACTTTCCATTCTTTCTCCGGTAAACGGATTTGTTTGTAACATCTACGTTAACGAAGGACAATATGTTGAAAAAGGAAGTGTATTAGCGAAAGTAGATCAAGGATCGAAATTAATGCTGAAAGCTGATGTATACCAAAAGCACTTGCAGGAACTGACTCATATTAAATCGGCCAATTTTAAGCTTCCTTATCGCGATAAGGTGTTTAGTACCGAAGAATTAAATGGTAGAATCATTGCCTACGGAAAGGATATCCATGAGGAAGATTATACCACACCATTGTATTTTGAGTTGGATTTAACACCAGAACTTTACGCAGGCTCATTTGTCGAGGTCTATTTGAAATCGGAAAATGCCAAAAACGTATTGCACATTGAAAAATCGGCAATTCTTGAAGATCAAGGATTGAAATACGTTTTTGTTCAAACTGGTGGCGAAAGTTTTGAAAAAAGATTTATCAAAATTGGAGCCGATAATGGTCGTGAAGTGGAAATCCTTAACGGATTAAATGAGGGTGACAGAGTTGTTACACAAGGAGCTTACTTTGTGAAACTTGCTTCTTTGGCAGGATCCTTACCAGCTCATTCTCACGAACATTAATGGTTCGAAATTATTTACCGATTTTAAAAATTTAAAAAGATACATTGTGCTAAATAAAATCATACAATATGCATTGCACAACCGCATTCTTGTAATGTTTGTTTCTGCCCTACTTATTATAGGCGGTAGCTACACTACAGTAAATATGGATGTGGATGTGTTTCCGGATTTAACAGCTCCAACCGTAGTTGTTATGACCGAGGCTCATGGTATGGCACCGGAAGAAGTGGAAAAGTTAGTTACTTTTCCCATCGAAACTGCCGTAAATGGAGCCACCGATGTGAGAAGGTTACGTTCTTCATCTTCAGCAGGATTTTCCATTGTTTGGATTGAGTTTGAATGGGGAACAGATATCTATCGAGCCAGGCAAATTGTTAGTGAAAAACTAATGCCATTGTCTGAATTATTGCCCGAAGGTGCAGGAAATCCAACCCTTGCTCCTCAGTCGTCGATCATGGGCGAGGTATTAATGATTGGCTTACAATCGGATACTGTTGATCCGATGGAGTTGCGAACCATTGCCGATTGGACCATCAGGCCACAATTGTTAGCTATTAATGGGGTTGCCCAGGTGGTGGTAATTGGTGGAGATTACAAACAGTACCAAATCCTTGCGAACCCTCAAAAAATGCGATACTATCATGTAAGTATCGATGAGCTGATGAAAGCTGCCGAAGCAACCAATCAGAATTCTGCCGGAGGTTTCATTAACGAATATGGAAATCAGTATAACATTAGGGGAATTGCGCGAACTTCAGACTTCGAAGAACTTGGCAACTCTGTTGTTAAGATGTACAATAACGTTCCGATCCGCATTAGCGATATTGCAGAAGTGAAAGCTGCCGCGGCTCCCAAAATTGGTGCTGCAACAATCAATGCCAAGCAATCGGTATTGCTTACTGTGAAAAAGCAGCCCGGTGTAAATACGCTAAAGCTAACAGAAAAACTGGATGCTTCAATCGAAGAGCTATCCAAATCATTGCCAGAGGGAATCAATGTAAATACACACATATTCCGTCAAGCGGATTTTATTAACTCTTCCATTGGAAATGTGCAAAAAGCCTTGTTGGAAGGTTCGGTATTTGTGATCGTAATTCTGTTCCTGTTCCTGATGAATTACAGGACCACTATGATCTCACTATTGGCCATTCCAATTTCTTTGCTGGTAACCGTAATTACATTAAAATTTTTAGGAATTACCATTAATACCATGACACTTGGCGGTATGGCCATTGCCATTGGAGATTTGGTAGATGATGCCATTATTGATGTTGAAAATGTGTACAAGCGTTTAAGGCAAAATCATCTTCTGCCAAAAGAAAAGCGAACAAATCCTATCAAAGTGGTTTACGATGCTTCTTGCGAAATCAGGTCGTCCATTATTAATGCAACCTTTATTATTATCGCGGCATTTTTGCCTCTTTTCTTCCTTAGCGGGATGGAAGGAAGAATGCTTCAACCTCTTGGTATTGCATTTATTGTAGCGTTATTTGCCTCCTTAATCGTGGCCATAACACTAACTCCTGTGCTGTGCAGTTTTATGCTTACCGGCGATAAAATGCTCGATAAAAAAAGTAAGGAAAGCTGGTTGGTTTCCCGATTAAATAAATGGTATGGAAATTCATTACAAGCAGCACTAAATCATAAAAAGTTAATCTTAGGAGGAGCCGCTGTTTTGTTTATTGCATCCATTATTACATTAACAAGTCTTGGGCGTAACTTCCTGCCCGATTTTAATGAAGGATCTTTAACGATTACTGCGATTACAAAACCAGGTATTGCTCTCGAGGAATCGAATAAAACCAAGGTATTGGCCGAAGAGGCACTGCTAACCATTCCCGAAGTTAAACTCACAGCCAGAAGAACGGGTCGTTCAGAGCTGGATGAGCATTCCTTTGGTGTGAATACGTCAGAAATTGAGGTTCCTTTCATATTGACGGATCGAAGTAAATCGGAATTTTTACAGGAAGTTAGGGAGAAACTAAACCAGATTCAGGGCGTTAATTTTGCCATCGGACAACCATTAAGTCATAGAATAGACCATATTCTTTCGGGTACCAAAGCCAATATAGCCATTAAAATGTTTGGCGACGACTTGAACCTGATGTTTCAAACTGCCAATCAAATTAAAGCTTCCATCTCAACCATAGAAGGTGTGGTTGATGTGAACGTTGAACAGCAGGTAGAAATTCCACAGGTAAGAATTACTCCAAGAAGAGATATGCTGGCAAAATATGGCATCTCAATCTCACAGTTTTCGGAGTTTATTCATGTAGCTTTTGGGGGTGCAAAAGTTTCTGATGTATTTGAAGGAATCAGGGCCTTCGATTTGGTTGTAAAATACAACGAAGAAAATCGAGGAAGTATTGAAGCCATCAGGAATGCTTTAATCGACACCTGGGATGGAAAGAAAGTTCCATTCAGCTATGTTGCCGATATTCAGTCTTTATCGGGACCAAATACCATAAGTCGTGAAAATGTACAACGAAAATTGGTTGTATCGGCCAATGTTGCCGATAGAGATTTGAGTGGTATTGTTGCCGATATTCAAAAAAGTGTGGACGATAACATCAAGCTGCCAGAAGGATACCGCATTGAATATGGCGGACAATTCGAAAGTGAGGCAAAAGCTTCCAGAATTCTAATGATTGCATCCATATTTAGTTTACTGATTATCTTCCTTCTCCTGCTCCAGGAATTTAGAAGTTCTCAGTTGGCAGGAATCATCATGCTCAATCTACCCTTGGCTTTAATTGGAGGTGTGTTTACCATTTTCTTTACTTCTGGTATGCTAAGTATTCCTGCAATTATTGGTTTCATAACCTTATTTGGCATTGCGACCAGAAATGGAATTCTACTGATATCAAACTATCAGAGTTTACAGGAAAAAGGTTTACAGCTTAAGGAGATCATATTAAGTGGTTCGGTGAATCGATTGAGCCCAATTTTGATGACAGCCTTAACAGCGGCCCTGGCTTTGATTCCTATGGCTCTGGCCAGCGATCAGCCTGGAAATGAAATTCAAAGCCCTATGGCGATTGTAATTCTTGGAGGATTGCTAACCTCTACCCTTCTGAATATCTATGTTATTCCGATCGTTTACCTGGTATTAAACAAGAAAAAGAAAGATGATGAATAAAATAATACTCCTAAGCATGATATTGGTTTTGAGCCTTTCAGCAAGGGCTCAAAACACGGTTCAAGAAGTGCTTTCAACTATTGAAAAAAACAATCCTGCACTAAAAGCAAATGAACAGTTTTTTGAAGCCCAAAAACTGGCATTCAAGGCTCAAACGAATTTGGCCAACCCTGAATTCGAGTGGGAAAAGAGCTTTTCATCTGAAGAAGGAAAACCTTATGAAATACTTCTTAGCCAATCTTTTGATTTTCCGACAAGCTACTTGTATAAAAATCAGTTAAAAAAAGAGCAAATTGCCAATACTGAAAATTACAAGGCAAAATCGAGGCAGGAGATTCTACTTGAGGCAAAATTACTTTGCATACGCTTAATTTACTACAACAAGCAACAAGTTGAGCTGAATGCACGTTTGAACAATGCTGAAAAGTTAAATGAACTTTTTCAAAAACGACTGGAGGAGGGCGATGCAACCATACTTGAGGCCAATAAAATTAAGATGCTTCGTTTGAACACTGCCAATCAGTTAAAAATGATTGAAAGTAAAACTTCGAATCTTACTGATGATTTGATTACACTAAACGGCGGAAAGGAAATAGATCTTAGGCTGCTAGAGTATCCTCTAATGAGTATTGATAAGCAAATGCAGGAATTGCTCTTAGAATCCTTACAAGCTGATCCACAAATGAAGCTTTTAAGTGCCAATGAAAAAATTGCCGCGAAAGAGACTTCGCTTGTGAAAAGCAACTCGCTTCCTAAATTAAGTATCGGCTATCGTTACCTGAATTCAGATATCATGAAACAAGCCAACGGTATGAAACTTGGATTAAGTATACCTTTATGGGAAAATAAGAACAAGGTGAAACGCGCCAAACTTCTTGAACAATTTAGCAAAGAAGAATTTTTAATTGGAAAAATGGAGCTCGAAAATAAATTTTTGAAACTTTTTCGAAACTTTTTAAATCTTGAAAAAAGCCTGAAAGAGTATGAAAGTATTTTTACAGAAAAAAGATATGACACGCTTCTTCAAAAAGCACTAAATCATAGCGAAATATCTGTAATTGAATATCTTACCGAAAATATTTATTATTACGAAAGTGTTGACACTTACCTTGAAGTAGAGCATGAATATTACAAAACCATTACCGAATTACTGAAATATAAACTGTAATATTATTTGGAATGAGTTAAAATACCACTTTTTTTAAAACCTTTTTGAAACAAGCGGCGTAGAACAAGCAAAACGATTTCCGTTTTTAAGGTTTAAAGTGAATAGATAGAAGAGGATGGAGTGGTTACCATCCTCTTTTGTATTTTACACCCTCCTGTTATTTTCCCGTAATCAAACACCTATTTAATTGATAATGAATCTATTTAATTAGTTTTGTTTAATTTTTATTAACCTTTTTATTGTTCCATTATAATTTTATTCATATATTGTCAACGAATTTTCCGTGGAAAGTTCAGGTTTTAAAGTGAATATGAAGAAGGACGGAGTGGTTGCCGTCCTTTTTTGTGCCTTTAATTTGCTAGTTTTCCTCTCACAAAACCAAACTTTATACTAAGTCCCAACCCTACAATAAATGCATGCTTATTATAAATAAGATTGGCATGAAATCCAGTTCCCACATGTTTGAAAAATGCAATCTCCAATTCGGGCTTTAGAACAAGACTCATGCTTTCACTTTCCTCAAACAACCAGCTATAATTACCAACAAATAAACTCCCAACAATACCAGCATCCAACTTCTCATAGTTCATAGGTTTTCTAAACTTGGAATATGCAAAACCAGCTCTTAGGTTCCACCTTCCCTTTTTACTTCCCTTGTATGGTAAAACCAGGCCTCCCAATATACCTATCGATTCTAAGCGCTCGTTAGGGTACTTTCCGCCAAATGTAAACAGGTCGACCAAACCACCACTGTAATCCGCAGGCACGGATGGATCTTTTCGTTCAAATCTGTTATAGAAAAACTGGAAGGAAACTTTGTTGTTGTGAATGTAATTTAAGGAGATATCACCACCATAAAAATTTCCCAATGTTGCCGATAAATCGATATAAAAATTGTCGCTTGAAGTTTTACTTTCCTGTGCATTAAGGGTTCGAGCAATAAGCATAAGACCAAGAACAGCAATTAAAATTTTAAGTTTCATGAATGTGTGATAGAGGTTTAGATATCAAGATACTAAAACTCATAAGGATGGTCAAAAAAAAAGAGGCCTCGAAAAGGCCTCTCATTTGCAACTATTTACTTTGAGATTATTTGGAATAAATATTACTTGAGTTTCTATATCCGCTCTCGTCCATATACCAATCTTTATTTAGCTCACCATTGCTGCTTGCCCAGCTGTCAAAATGGTTATAGGTATTTAGTATACTCTTCTTCTCAGCAGGATAATCAAAAGTTACTGGTAAATTGATCGCCCAAGGAAGAAACTGATCCGAAACGTAATATTTTGCAGCACCTGCATTACTATCATCATCATAGGAGCCAAACATGTTTTGATCTGCAAGATCAGTTGGTTCATGATTTGGCAAATGAACCTCCATTGCTCTCTCCTGATCCACAATAATAAATGGGTTAAACGGAGGCGTTCCAATATTATCCATTTGAACCGGTTCGCTCATTACAATCACCATTTCCATGGTTTCAGGCGTTGCGTAAGGTGCCGAAGGAGATGTATTTACGCCACTTCCACCTCCAGGATGCTCAATGATATTATAAGGATCATCGAAACAGATAATTGTT
The DNA here is from genome assembly GCF_013141825.1 of Marinifilum caeruleilacunae. Classification (GTDB taxonomy): domain Bacteria; phylum Bacteroidota; class Bacteroidia; order Bacteroidales; family Marinifilaceae; genus Marinifilum; species Marinifilum caeruleilacunae. Next base: position 7,145 of record NZ_RZNH01000042.1, on the reverse strand, counting down.
GCTTTTGATTGACCATTTTCGGTACCATTGGAAGCAATATTCAGATAATTGCCTGTAATTTGCTGACCTGTGACAGAAGCAACCGCATTTGGCGCTACATCCAATGAAAATCCAAAAGCATTTTTCTTTGATGCACCAATAGCACGTACCTGCATTTTAGCTTGTATTTCAACTACATTATTATCCGAATTTGTAATTTGATTGAAGTTATATGCAACCACCAAATCGTTAAAATCATAATCACCTTTTGCCGGCCAAAGATCTTCAAACGCAAGTGTTCCAAACTCGTTTTCAGCTACATAATAGTTATTAAATGCCTTTGTCGGATCTTCCGGATATTCGTCGAACTCATCGCTGGTTCCATCATTATCCGTATCATCATTTTCATCATCAATTGCCTGGTAATCTTCCTTTTGCACTGCTGTAATTGGATTAAAAGTAGCATAGAATACTGCATCGTTAAAATCATTATCACAAGCTGATGAATTTCTGGCAACATCTTCAAAGGCCAACACAAATCGCTCAGTATCGTCGTCGAATAAAACAATATTGTGTTTTTGTAGATCTTCCGTCTCTTCTATATTTAAATAAATATTAGAATAGTGGGTGTATACACCTTCATCAACTTCTCGTTTTCCATCTTGCCAGCCATGTGCAACCAGGAACCAACCAATGGTTCTGCCTGCTGGGAATAGTTTTTCATACTCCTCTTCTTCCTGATTCAAATACAATAATTGTACTTTGTTTCCCGATTGAATTTCATCTTTATTACCCATCGAAACATTAGGGAATATAATGGTCATGTCTTCAATATCATCGACACTTGCCGGTGGATTTTCTGTTGGATAAGTGTAGTATCCCAAAGCATTTTTCCAGCCTGCTCCTTCGTGCACAAAGGTTACCCATACTTCACCATTTTCCACCATCACAATGTTTCCATCATCACTGTTTTCCAGGTATTCCGGATGTGTTTCGGTCAAAGGTTTGGTTTCAGGAACAGATGCATTCACTCTTTCGAGAAAATCATTTGTAATTTCATCATCTTCAGCTTCCAGGTATTCCGGTTTTCCTTTCTTGCCCCAGTCACCAAGGATATAGTATCCATTATCTTCATCTACATCTGGAATTTCATCAACTTTTACACTTGTTTTCGTTGTTGATTTGCTGGCAATATCACCGCCAAGTTCAATATTAATAATTTCGCTTTCAAGAGCCACTGTTGTTAGCTGTGGCAAACCAATATGATAGGTCAGCACATACAAACTATCGGCGCTTGCTGGCGGATTTAATTTACACTCCAGGTATCCATTTGGATTGGTTAAACCTTTAAAAAATCTGACTTTCTCGTAATTGGGAACAAATAAACCAGCTGTATCAATTGGTTTTTCTGTGAACAATTCAATATACACGCCATCGATAGCAGTATTGGTTGCACTCGAGGCAGTTAAGCGAATATCGTATTCCTGTGTAGTTTTAAAATCGAAACCAGCGTATTTGCCAGGCTGTTCAGGTGGGTCAACAGTACCATTATCGTCTGTTCCATCATCAGAACATGCATAAAAGCCAATGCTTACGCATATGGCAAAAAAATACCATAGGGTAAATTTAAGTAGTCTCATAAGTCAATAGTAGTTTTATTAAAATTAAACTGTAATAGTCTTTTGATACGTCAGGCAAGCAAAATTGTTACTGTTCCCGGATTACTTAGAACCATTACAAACGAAAAGCGGATAACCACCAAGGCTATCCGCTTTACAATTTATTTTAATCGTTCTACTTGAACAGTTTCTTTAAAAGATCTTTACCTTTTTTCTCCAGTTCTTTCTTGGCTTTACGTTCCAATTCTTTTGCTACTGCTTTTTGAGCTTGCTTAATGGCTTTACTCAAATCTGGTTTCACCACAGGATTATCTACAGTTCCTGTAATTTTAACTGCTACATCAAATGCAGGAACATTATCTAATCCAGGAACCTGGGCAAACATCGCATTAATATCACTACCCAAATCCTCTTTAGGCAATTTCATATCCATTGTAAAATTAAGTTTGCCATCGACCGACTGTGTACCGTAAATCGTAGCCGGATTACCTGCAACATTTGCAGTAAATGGCTTTACCTCTACATTCCCATTGGTAATCACGAATTCCATATCAAATTGGGTTACCGAAATTCTCTTGTACTCGTCATTTTTAAGGGCCGCGGCCAATGCATCAAAGGCTTTGTTTTCCTTTATCAGGATTTTACGGGAGTGTAGTGAACCTTTCCCGTTTAAACTTGAAGGAATTGGATTCATTTCTGCATCAAGTAAACCCGTAATACTCATATCCGAAGAAACCTTTCCTTCACAATTCATCGCAATTGGCATCATTTGCTTAATCATGCTCAAAGAATGGTAAGCGTCGTTGATATCAAAGTTGTTGATATCCAAGCCAAAATCGATTTCTGGTTTGCTAACATCAAGCGTTTTGTACATGCCGTTCATGGTCATCTGCCCTTTTAGCATATTCATGGAAAGGTTGGTAAGTTTAGCAGCCGCGTTTTTTACTACAATTAATCCTTTCACATCTTTAATATCCATTTTATCGAAACGGATGGTCTTAAAGTTCGAGCTTAATCGTAAATCCAAATTTGCCGGTACCTCGATTACCGATAAAGGTACTGTATCGGTAGGAGTTTCGGTTTCCTCCACTTCTTCAGTCATGAACTCATTCAAATCCATCATATTAGAGCTCATATTGAAATTCCCTTTCAATACCTTCCCTTTCATGGCATAAGGAATGTAATTCTCAATCTTCCCCTTCAATTGGATATCGGATTTACCGATTCTTGAGTCAAAAGAGTTCAGGCTAATATATCGAGGGGTAAAATCAAGAACAGATTTCAGGATTTTTACACCTTGAGGGAAATCTGGAGTGGTAAACACAAAATCGTTCAACACCACGCTTCCTTTGGCCATAAACTTCTCGTATTCCTCTTTTTCGATGACTGAATAACGTCCATTGAATACAACATCAGAATTCACCTTACCAGCAATTTTAATGCTATCCATCGGAATGGCATGTTTGATTTTTTCAAAATCGATTACTCCTTTAAAGAAACCACTTAAAAGTGGATCTGAAATCGGGTTTTTCACATGCAGTTCGGCATTGAAAGGGTTATTGGCTACCTCGAAATGGAATTTATTAACATCTGTAGTCAGTAAATCCAGTTCACCTCCCGGGTGATTCACTTTTGCATCAATCTGAATATTTTCAACAGATTCAGGCAAATCGGCATATTTTAAGCTTGCTTTATCAACTTTTAAATTGGCACCAAAGGCAGGGTAAGATTCTTCTCTGTATTCCCCTTTTGCAAATGCGCTTAAGTCAAACTGTCCGGTTGTTTCCAATCCTTCCAGGTCCGATTTAAAAACATCTGGAACCATAGCCAGGAGCGATTTAAAATCGGTCTTATCAGCCTTTAATTTCAAATCCATACTGTAACCATCATCCAACATGCCTACCTGTCCATCTATTCCAAAATGAAGGTCGTTAATGCCCAACTGATTTTCCATGAATTTAAAAACCATATTTTCTAAATCAGCTGCAATATCAGCCGTTAGATTCATATTGGCTCTATTTAAGTAGCGCGTTCCTTCATAATCCAGGCTGATTCCACTTAAGGTCGTATGAACATCCAGGTTGGTTTCTTTGGCAGAAAAATCCCCACTTAAATTCAAATCCAGGTCCTCAATGGCAAAAAGCGTTTGCAAACTTGCATCATCGTAAACTACTGCAAAGTTCTCTATTCTTACCTCATCGAATATCACTTTAAAGTCAGATGCTTCTCCGCTCTCCTCTTCAACTACCTCTTCTCCCGAAGATTTCACGATATCCCAATTGGCTTTTCCATTCTCCAACACTTTAGCCAGCACCTTAGAGTCTTCCAGTACAATTGCTCCAACCTCAATTTTCGACCCCGATAAAGCAGACGACAAATCAACCGCAGTATATAATCTACTCACGAAAGCAAGACTGTCTGATTCGAACTCATTTTTTCCAACCACACTTACATTCTGCAATTCGATATAAAGGTTCGGGAAGTTTTTTAGCATCGATAGAGACAGATCTCCAATTTCTACCTTTGCATCGAGGGTATTGTCAACTTCCTGCTTTACTTTTTCAAATATCTGATCTTTAAAAAAGTATGGCAACACAATTAACAAAGCCAAAAGGAAAACAAATATTCCTCCAAAAATTTTAAGAAACTTCTTCATATATAAAGTGAATTTTGGTTTTACATAACAAAAATAGAAAAATACTGTTCCAATTCTATCTTTCGATGATCAGAAAATCAATTATTGGTAAAATTAATCTTTTTTAAAGTATTGTTCAGGCCTATGTGAAAGATTTAGAGTTTTTTAAGATTTGACAGGGCTTTTGGAATTATTTTTTTCTAAAAAAAAGCGTAAAAACACTTGCATTACGTCTCTAATTTTCCCTATATTTGCAGCGTCTTTAAGGCGAAACGGACGCGTAGCATAACTGGATAGTGCACCACATTACGGCTGTGGAGGTTGGGGGTTCGACTCCCTCCGTGTTCACAACTTAGGATTCATTTAGAATCAAACACCTGTAAATCCATTGATTTACAGGTGTTTTTGTTTTTCCTTCATTCATTCTATTTCAAATAATACCATTGGGAAAGGGAACTCACAGGTGAACAAACACCCACTCCTAAACTGTTCACCGTAACCCACATAACAATCTGTATTAAAACATATTAAACGACACCAACTTTAATTTTTCATTTTTATAAGTGCTTGTTTTTTCGTAAATTGTACTAAACATCATTCATCAATTTACGCAACTTTTGGTAAAAACCGATATCAATTGTTGTAAAATCAACAGAGCATGAGCAATTTTTCCACCTTAAATATCAGCTTCTTAATACGAAAAAACCGTAGCAATAAGTATGGCGAAGCCCCTATTTACATGCGCATATCTATTGAGCAAGAACGTGTTGAAATAGCTACAGGAAGATATATTCATCCTTTAAAATGGAATAGCAAATTGAGCAAAGCCTTTTCTAAAAAGAAAGGTGGAGTCCAAATAAATCAATTTCTGGACGCTATAAAAAACCGAATTTACGATCATCATACCGAAATGGTAAAGAATGATGAAGAAATCAATGCAAAAAAGCTTAAAGCTCGTTTTCTTGGCACTGATGAAGATAGAAAAATGCTTCTGGAAGTATTTGAATATCACAATAAACAAATTTCAGACTTGGTTGGAGTTTCTTACGCTCCTGGCACCTTAGGGAGGTATAATACAGCTTTAGGTCACGTTAAGAATTTTCTTAAATACCAATATAATCTTAAAGACATCCCTCTAAACCGAATTAAGTATTCTTTTATTGTAGATTTTGAACACTATTTGAAAACAGTTGGTAAATGCAATAATAACACAACGAATAGATACATTAAAAACTTTAAAAAGATAATTATTCTTGCTATTAAAAATGAATGGATAAAAAAAGATCCATTTACAAAATACAAATCTACTTTGGTAGAAGTTAAAAGAGAGTGCCTTACTAAAGAAGAACTTAAAAAACTTGAAATCCTAAATCTATCAATCCCACGTTTAGATTTTGTAAGAGACATCTTTTTATTCTCTTGTTATTCTGGCTTGGCATATATTGATGTTACCAACCTTACTACAGAAAACATCAGAAAAGGAATCGATGGTAATAATTGGATTATTTCACAACGACAGAAAACCAAAGTTCCTTCAAATATTCCATTACTTCCTATTCCCGAACAATTAATAAAAAAATATAAATCATCACCAGGCAAAAAGTCTGAGAACCATATACTTCCCCACCTCAGCAATCAAAAACTAAATGCTTATTTAAAAGAACTAGCTGACCTAACTGGAATTACTAAAAACTTAACTTTTTATATTGCCAGACATACATTCGCAACAACAGTGACTTTAGCCAATGGTGTTCCTATCGAATCTATAAGCTCGATGCTGGGACATAAGAATATTCGAACTACTCAAATTTATTCTAAAGTTGTGAATGAAAAAGTCAGTAGAGATATGAATAAATTGAAATTAAAACTCAGATAAATACAATTTCCAAACTAATTCATTGATATTTATTCAGATAGAATTTATCAATTCGCATCTCAAAAGACCAAGCCCAGCCCAGCCTAACCCACTCTAGCAAATTATTAATACGTGACCTACATGATTAATTAGAACATTTCTAAACAAAATATTACAATTGTACTTTGTATATCATTTAATTAATTTTATTGACCTTCTCTGTCAAAGCAACAGAATAATGGATCTAATAGTTTTGGAGGGATTAAAGAATAAGGTTAAACATGCACTTCTAACTTGTATTGAAAAGCACAGTTTCTGCCTACTTTTCCATAAAAGTTTCAACTTAACTAATAGCCAATGACAAAAAAAAACAAAGTTATTGAACAACACACCGCAGGTCCACAAGCAATTGGTTTTGATTATCAATTTTACTACTTCATGTACTTATCACTACAACTGATTCCTGGTCAGAAGATCGGTTTTGAAGTTAAAGACGACATTCATATTGATACTCCGAGTGGACAAATACTTTATCAGACCAAAAATAGTGTTTTAAAGAATTCCGAAGGAGAAACTCAGAACCTTACACTTATGGATATAGACCTTTGGAAAACCTTAAGCAATTGGACTGAGATTATAAAATCATAGAGTAATAGCCTCAATTTTATAAAGAAAACTGATTTCTTATTAGTTACAAATAAAAACAATCACGGCAATAAATTCTTATCTGAACTCACTAGGTACAAAAATGACGAAGACATCAATTCTCTTCTTGATTTTTTGAAAGAAGTAAAGGAAGATACAGAGAATAAGACAATAGAGAAATACATTAAAAATGTCATCTCTTTGGGCAAAAGGAACTCAAAGCTATTCTTTGCAAAAATTACAATAGAAACAGGGGTTGGAGAATGTATGACGTCAAAACCAATTGGACAAATCGATACCTAAAATTAAGAGATACTTTTTGATCTTACAATAGCTTCATGACTACAACAAGCTATTGGCTTATGCATCCTTTTTTTGGATACTTATTTTAGAGAATTAGCCATGATCATGA
>NZ_RZNH01000194.1 GCF_013141825.1 Marinifilum caeruleilacunae | reverse complement strand
ACCGCTAAATCGATAACGGCTAAAACAATTAAAGCTCCCTTTTCAAACCTTATACTTCCGTTAAATAATGCAAATCAAAAACATTGTCGCTGTTCTAGCTACAGTCACTGCTATCAACGCCCAAGTTGGCATTGAACCTAACGCCACTACTCCAAATGCTACGCAGCCAAATACTACTCTTCCTACCGCTTCGGTGACTACGACAGTTTCGATTGGCGAAGCCGTAGTTAATACCATGGCGGCGGGTGCCTTTGGAGCAGCAATCGCTGCCGGTGTTGCCTTCTTATTCTAAGAACATTTTTATTTCCTTTATTTTTTTCTTTCTTTCTAATTCCATAACCGTTGTTCAAAATTGGGGAGCTTTTTAACTTTCGTTCCATTAAG
>NZ_RZNH01000193.1 GCF_013141825.1 Marinifilum caeruleilacunae | reverse complement strand
TTATCCTATGGATTCCTAAAAGATCGAATTGTAGAATTATTTCTTTCCAACAAAGAGATGGATGTGGTGTTTTTAGAGCTAAAAGAAATTTTTAGTAAGAATTTAATTCCAATAAGACCGAATCGTAATTTTAATCAGTAGTATCCCATAAAGTGTGTAACTAAAGTTATTCTGATTTTTTCTGAGCCCAAAATTAGCTCAAGAAAAAAATCGGAAATAACTTTAGGTTGAAAGTCAAACTTTTAACTATAGTATGATAATTTGCTTGCCCCCATAAGTTAGGAAGTAAGAAATAAAGGTGTATTGTCCCCGATTGTCCCAGTTTGCAACGACTACTGGCGCGAGCGCAATGTCATTAAGTTAAGGTTATTTCACAAAGCATCA
>NZ_RZNH01000041.1 GCF_013141825.1 Marinifilum caeruleilacunae | reverse complement strand
CATAAGAAATAGCGGCGCCCGCTTTTCCAGCTGCAATAAGATTTAATGAATTGCCAATACCCCAGATTATACCACCAAAAACACCGACCATATGAATTTTTAAGTTCCCACTAAAGTAAGCCTTGTAATTAGTGGGTTTGCCGCTAATACTGCCTCTAGACGTAATCTATTATGATTCCATTCCAATAAAGCAGACATTCAAAATGGCTCTATCAGCAAAATTTTGAAAGCTTTGCTGCCCATAAAAACAGAAATTAAAAACAACAAAGACAATGATAAACATCGAACTTATTGCGCTTGATGTTTTTCGCAAAATTCTATCTATCGAATTTGGGAAAACCTTTGTTGACGTAATGTTTCGTTTTTAATTTTCATTCATATTTTCTAATTTAGATTAGATTCACCTGAAGAAGGCAAATAAATAAACATATACAGCACCATCGCTTAAGCCAGTGTTTTTAATATTTCTTTGAAATATTTTCAACTTAAAACTATTGCCTTTATTTTTAATGACTTATGGCATTAGATTATAATAACACAACTAAGAAGAATTAGTGTATATCAAATGTTTCTATTAAATTTGTACAAACGTTAATTCAAGATATTTTCATGAGTGCTAAAATAAAAATTAAAGATATTGCGGAAAAGACTGGTTTATCAACTACTACAGTTTCTAGAGTCTTGACAGGTAAAGCAAAACAATATAGAATAGGAAAAAAATCGCAAAAAATAATCCAAGAAGTTGCAAAAGAACTAAATTACATTCCCAACCATTTTGCTGCAAACCTGAGGTCTGGAAAAAGCAATACCATAAGTCTTATTGTCCCCTCTTTAGGTAATCCTTTTTTTGCGAATATTGCCAGTTTACTCAATCGCGAAGTAAGAAAGCTTGGTTACACTCTGATCATTTCTGACACCAACGAAGACACTAAAGCTGAAATGCTTGAAATACAACAGCTTATCTCTCGGAATGTAGAGGGATTTATTATAATTCCTTGTGGTGAAAATTTTGAACATATTGAGAAATTATACAGCCAGGGGTTACCCTTGATTTTGTTAGATCGTTATTTTGAGAATAGTAATCTTCCTTTTGTTTCTACAGATAATTATTATGGTGCAATTACTGCAACAAAATATTTGATAGAGCATGGCCACACTTCAATTGCATGTATTCAAGGAGTTAAATCATCAACTCCCAACAAAATGAGAATTAAGGGTTTTAAACAAGCAATGCAAGAAGTTGGCAACACAAACATTCATGTAATTGGCGATGATTTTAGTGTACAGAACGGCTATCAGGAAACTAAACTTTTATTACGCTGGAAAGAACGTCCAACTGCTATTTTTGCATTAAGCAACACAATTACTATGGGATGTCTAAAAGCTTTAAAGGAGGAAAATATAAAAGTGCCAGACGATATTTCAGTAATTACTTTTGACGATCACCCGTATCTTGATTTTTTGGAAACACCAATAACAAGCATCGCTCAACCGGTTGAACACGTGTGCAAGATTGGCTTAAAATATTTGCTTTCAAAATTAAATAATGAATTGGAATTAATTACTGATCATGTAACATTAAGGCCAGACTTAAAAATACGGAACTCTGTTAAAAAGATTTAACTATTAAAAAATGTCCTTTGAAGATTTAGTGCTGAAGGAATGCGATTTCAGCATTTTATCAGACATTTGAACTCCCATAACAAGAGACTATACCAAGAACAAAAAACTATGATTCACCATTCAGAGTTTTGCCCATATTTTTTTTTCATTCCATCCGATCAAATGCTAATTAAATGATATTTTAAATTGTTTCTCAAAATATAAATTCTTTTGAGAGATGTTTTTAAAACTAACCACTAATTCATTTAGTTTGACACCTAAAATGTGATCTTCAAAAAATCTCTGATATACAAGTGCTCTATTCCTTCAAAACCTCTTCGTACAGTTATCCATTGATACAACTATTTTGGAAAGTCTATCTTCAATTTTTAGGAAATTATCAAATTCCCTTATGATATTTTTCTAAAAGACATTTGACCTGCACATACTTCTTTTCGTTCTGTCATTCACAAACAAAGTCAATTTCGAGATCTTTCAATACATCAACTTTTGCGGCATATCCACTATTGTAGGATTTTTAAGTCTTACATCGGAAGAATTTAGTTGATTTCTTTCAAATAGACAAAATTATTAACCCACATCAGTCTTTTTGAAAAATCAATATTATAATTTTGTTGTTTTAAACTAAAGTAAATTCGATATGAAAGGATCAAAATTAATTTTAGGAAGTATAATTTTACTTTTTGCAATGTTGTGGTTGCCTATGGGACAGTACGATTTTTTAATTGACCATTGGATGAAAATTGGAACCTACGCTTTACCATTTCTGCTAATAGGTGCATTTTCGTTAAACAGGAATGGAGAATTTAAGAATCTTAACAAAGATTATAGATTTATTAGCATTATAATGTTGATAGCCTATATTGTTCATCAATACGAAGAACATTGGATAGATTTATTTGGGAATTATTATTCGTTTTATGTTTTCAATAATAAATTCATTCTTGGTAATTTAGGTGCAACTGGTTCGGCAATAAAACCGCTTACAAAAGAAGCCATTTTTGTAATTAACACATCATTGGTTTGGTTAGTAGGTGTTTTAGCTATTTTGCGTGCCCCGAAGCATATTTTCCCTTTAATTGCTATGGCAAGTATAATTATTGTAAATGGATTTGTTCATATTTTAGCAGGGGTGATCAAATTTGAATACAATCCTGGAATGTTTACTTCAGTAGTTATTTTTGTTCCTATATACATAACGTTTGTCAGATATTTAATAAAACAATCAAAACATTACATAAAGCAGATTTTTGGAGGAATTGTATGGTCGCTTCTTGCTCATGTGATAATGGTCTCTGGCTTATTAATGGCTAATTGGTTTAATATTTTTCCTGAATTTGTGTATTTTATTGGATTGGTAATTTGGTCAGTCATACCTTTAGGATTATATAGAAATAAAATTCGGATGCAAGTCGAGTAATTTAGGAAACTTTCACATTAGAAATACATTTAAATAATAGGTATACCAAAAATCATGGCATACCTATCTAATATCAAAATAAATCAAGCTATCCTAATAAAACCTTACCTTAGTAAATTAACACAATTAATGATTTAAATTGATAAATCAAAAGATTAAATAATACTCGTAACATATTATGCTTTATAACTAACCAAACAATTCTTAATAAAAACAATATTTACACCATTTAATCTTTTGATATGTTTACAATTAGAAACTCACCTTTTCGTAATCAGCTAGAAAAACTTCTAAACCTTTATCCGTTAAGGGATGATTTAACAACCCCTTAATCGCACTCAATGGACATGTTGCGACATCAGCTCCTGCATCCAGACATTGGATAATATGCATAGTATGGCGAATAGAAGCTGCAAGCACACTTGTCTCAAATTGATAATAACCAAAAATCTTAATAATTTGATTTATTAAAACATTTCCATCACTTGATATATCATCTAGGCGTCCAATAAATGGAGATACATATGCAGCTCCAGCTTTAGCAGCCAACAATGCTTGTCCAACGGTGAAAATCAATGTGCAATTGGTTCTTATGCCTTTCCCTGCTAGATATTTTATAGCTTTAATACCATTTTCAGTACAAGGAACTTTAACCACGATTTGAGGATGAAGTTTAGCCAAGTGTTCACCTTCATTAATCATACCATCATAATCAGTCGCGATTACCTCAGCACTTACATCTCCATCAACTATTTCACAAATATCAATGTAATGCTGATTAATTTTATCTTCACCTTTTATTCCTTCTTTAGCCATAATAGAAGGGTTTGTAGTTACCCCATCTAAAATACCTAAACTATTCGCCTCTTTAATTTGATTTAAATTTGCTGTATCTAAAAAAAATTTCATAATTCTTATTTTATAAATGTTTGATCTTAAAGTTTAACTTTTCAATTTGAATACTTAGTTGAGCATTCTACAATTAAATATGTTATTTAAAATGATAGTTTTTCTTTATTTATAATCCTCCTTTCCTTAATCATGTATAATGTCAAAGCAATTAGATCAATCAACATATATAATTAATATGTACTTCCTTGATGTTGACTTTATTTCATAGTAGATTTATTTTATTGATTTATCTAATATTTTGGTATAAACCTATAAAAAATTCACCTATTGCACAATCGTTTGTTCTTTTTTTACAACTTTCTGATATATCAGATACTAAAAATCCCATCAACCCTCATAAATAATCAATAAATGAAAGTATTGTCATCTTAGGCAAAAAATAGCCATATCTGGACAAAGGTTAATTCCAATGATTTACTTATACAGATAACAAGTGTTAATGCTATTGCTAAAATGAGAAAACTCTCTATTAGACCATAGCAAGAGTTTTTAGTGGCAAAGCAGAACAATATAGAATTAGGAAAAATTTACTTTATAGAGTTAAGGCTGCAGCGCAAGAATTAAACAGATGCTTTTTATTATCAGCAAGCAAATAATTGAAGTTTTTTATAACAGGCCTTATTATCCATAACTAGATCCAGACATCAATTGATATCTTGATTTATTTAGAATTGAAGTTGAATCGTTAAAAAAATTAATTCATTCTTTTCTTGAACTAGTTCAACCTTTTTTATTTAGAACCATTCTTTCTTTGTATTTAAGAAAATTAAAAGCTAGTGATATTAGACTAGAACTTATTATTAATAAAAAGCAAATCAATGAAAAAATTTAAAATCATCAATTGGATTAGTACAGGATTGTTAACTACAATGATGCTTATGTCGGTAGTTTTGTATTTTACTGAGCATTCAGAAATGGTAAAAGGATTTGAACTTTATGGTTATCCTTCTTATATCATATATCCCTTAGCCATAGCCAAAATATTTGGTTTGTTGGCCATTTGGTTTTGTAAAAACAAAGTCATTAAAGAGTGGGCTTATGCAGGTTTCTTCTTCAATTTTGTACTGGCATTTTTAGCACATTTTATGATTGGCGATGGTGAATTTGGAGGAGCCATTGTTGCGATACTTCTTTTAGCAGCATCCTATTTCACAATGAAAAAAACTGATTCAGTTATTGCTTAACTTAAACAGTTTTAATGAGCTTTAAGGTAATGTAGTTGATTTCTGTTTTTTATCAAAAGTGATCATTTTAACTGGTTGTTAGATATCAATCTTTTTGATTTACAAAAATGTAAATTTCAAGTTTTTTAAGATTGCAATAGTGCTTTAGATCATATGGGAATTGGTGCATATTTTTGAAGGTATCATGACCATGAAAGATGTGTTAACATGAGATATTGTTGTTTTGGCAACAGGCATTGCCTATAAAATTAACCCTGAAACATTAAAAGTGAATTATCTTGGCTCTTCTGAAGCAATTATTGGACAATATGGCCTCAATTTATTTTGGATCGGAATGGTAATTTTTATTAGTCCTTCTTTATAAAACTTATGGTTTAGATCAAAGCATATCGCGCAAAGCCACTTATGTGGACATGAAACCTGCATAGAGTGTCACTTAAATGTATTCAATGATTGGGTGGATTCCGATCACGATAAAGCCATGGATCATGCCAATGATTCTGCGATTTTTGGGGTTTCACCAACAAAACCATTGAGTACAATGGCATGAATCATAAGCTCTATAAAAAAGAAAATCGATTCTATGCTTTTACCTATGGCGAAGATAGAAGCATGCAGGAGTTTGAAATCAAATATGTGTTTGGAAATTATCCCTGTAGCAGTATTTGGTTGAATTCGATAGGGTAGATTACGATGCCTACCTCTGACCTAGAACTCGAAAGTTAGTGTGTGGCATCACATGTCCGCAGCGGTGTATAAAAATGAAATGATCGAACACAACACCTGGTTGCATTGGGCCAACCAGGCTCAAAACTGAAATGGGATGTGTTCCGATGGTCATTCAACCAACCTGGTAAATTTGGCGTATGTTGGTTTGATATAACAGTATAAAGCACAACATTCTCAATGTAACGAAGCATCATAGTCCAACCTTTACAAGAAGTAATCTTTTCCTTAAAAACTCTGATTTTTGTTATCTTGTTGCCTATAAGAGATAGTTTGTGTCACTTTTAAAGTGAGTAATTTAATTCGTTGTGGCAACAATCAATTTGCTTAAATTCAATAAATTGACACAACTATCTTTTTTTGGTCGTTTTGATTCGATCAGCTTAGGTTCAATGAAGGTAACGACACATAACTCAAGTATTAATGCAATTGCAAACCATACCATTAATTTCCTTGCCTAATTCTACATGAAGTAATATTTACCTAATCAGGTTCAGAAACAAGTTAATTTGCTTAGAAACTTTGTTAGTGCTTCTTTCCATATTAAAATTTACCGATTTACAAACCCTCACAATATAACAAAGAGTCACAACTATTTAATTGTGGCTCTTGTATTTTAATTCCCGTTATAATTATTTCACGGATTGTACTAGCGTTAGTATTTCTTTCCTAGTAACTCAGGATGAAGTCATTTAACGACTTTATATCTACGACAATTCTTAGGACAGTATTTCTGATTATTAGTTTAAAGAGCTAATAAAGCAGTTTTTAAAAGTCAAAAGACATTAAGCAATTCAATTTTACTCTTGTTTATGAACTTGACTAATTAGACCTACATGGTCAAAACATGCCTATTAAAAAACATTACTTTACCTTATAAGTAACTTCTAACGGTTTAGAAATATCTAAATCGCAGTTTGTCGGTGAACAATTACCTATATACAACTTATACTCTCCTTTTTTTATTAATCCTTTCCCTTTTTCATCAAACTGCATCATACTTTTTGATGAAATAACGATATCTATTTGAGATTTTTCTCCAACTTCCAGCGTTACTCTTTTAAAACCTACCAGTTTTTTAAACGGTGCAGTTTCTCCCGCTCCCGGCTGCTCTAAATACATTTGAACCACCTCTTCTCCCTTCATATCACCAATATTAGAAACCTCACAAGTCAAGGAGATATCCATTCCTTTCTTAATATTCACAGCACTTAATTCTACATTTTTTATGTCAAACTTTGTATAATTCAGCCCATATCCAAACGGAAATAGCGGATTGTAATTCATATATTTATAAGTACGGTTCTTCATACTATAATCCTCATATGGAGGAAGCTGATCTTCTGAAGCCAGAAAAGTAAGTGGTAAACGGCCTGAGGGAGATACTTTCCCAAAAATAATGTCTGCTATAGCAGAACCTCCTTCCTGCCCCGGATACCATGCCCATAAAATTGCATCGGCCAACTCTACCACTTCAGGAATAATCATGGGACTGCCTCCTGTCAGTAGCACAACAATAGGCTTATCATTGTTTTTTCTAAGTTTTTTCAGAAATTCCAATTGATTATCTGGCAAATACGGACTTAAACGATCACCTTTAGATTCTGAGGCAATAGACTCTCCTTCTTCCCCTTCAATGGCTCCACTTATACCCAATACAGCTATAATAGCATCAGCTGCTTGTGCTTCCTGTGTTGCCCAGTCAATTGGATTAACATTTTTACGATATGGCAGACATCCTGGTTTATAGTTGATAGTTGTTCCAGCACTTACTGCTGAAGTAATTCCTTCTAATATATTAACCAGGCGATTACTCATTCCATAATAATTCCCTAATAACACATCACTATTATTAGCATGCGGACCGGTTACGTAAAGATTTCTAATCTCGGGTGACAATGGTAACACCTTATTTTTATTGGTCAACAAAACCAGCGATTTCTGAGCAGCCTCTAATGCCAATGCTGAATGCTTATCACTACATAACACATCCTCACTTATGGCATTATAAGGATTATCTTCAGAAGGATCAAATAAACCTAATTTAAAACGGGTTCTTAATAATGTTTTTAGCCTTTGGTCAATCGTTTCTTCTGTTACCAATCCTTGTTTAACCGCTTTAACCAAGTGAGGGTATGTACTTCCACAATTTAAGTCAACACCACTGTTAATAGCTAAAGCCGCCGACTCTTCGGGTGTGTTTGTAACATGATGGAAAAGATGAAAATCAGATATTGCACCACAATCAGAAACAACATGTCCTTTAAACCCCCATTTTTCACGCAATATCTCCTGTAATAAAAACGGACTTCCGCAGGCAGGTTCCCCCAATACCCTGTTGTAAGCCCCCATCACTATTTCAACATTAGCTTCCCGAACCAGTGCCTCAAAAGCCGGCAAATAGGTTTCGTGTAAATCTCTAGGTGTAACAATCGCATCAAACTCATGTCGCAAAGCCTCAGGACCAGAATGAACTGCATAATGTTTTGCACATGCTGCTGTTTTTAAATATTTTGGATGGTTTCCCTGCAGCCCCTTCACAAAGGCAATCCCGATTTGAGAAGTCAGGTAAGGGTCTTCACCATATGTTTCCTGTCCTCTTCCCCAGCGAGGATCTCTAAAAATATTAACATTAGGAGTCCAAAACGTTAATCCTGCATATCTCGAACGATTATCATTTTTAACTGCGATATTATATTTAGCACGAGCCTCATCCGATATTGCTGATGCGACCTCTTCAATTAATTCTGTATCGAAAGTTGCAGCCAACCCAATAGCTTGAGGAAAAACAGTTGCACGTCCATTACGAGCCACTCCATGCAAGCATTCGTTCCACCAATTATATTCAGGAATGTCTAAACGAGGAATAGCCACACTGTGATCTGTCAATTGTGACACTTTTTCTTCAATTGTCATAGCTTCTATCAAAGCTTCAATCCGATCTTCTATTGTAAGGCTAGTATTAAACCACTCAAAATTAACTTTCTGAGCAAAGGATGGAGACGAAACAACCATCAGAATATGGAATAAAAAAAATAACTTCTTCATAAATTTTCTAATAATTCAAACACTTAAAGATATAAAAAATAAAGTTTTGTTATTTAAAGATAAGCTCTAACTGATCACTCAGTTGAGCTCCACTTTTTGCTACAATCTTATTCTTTCCTGGTCTTAATTGAACATCAAAATAGAAACGCCCGTAATCACCCTTAATACCATGCACCTTTTCCCCATTTAAAAACAGTGTAACCTTATTCTGATTGGAATAAACTTTGATTCTTTGGTTGGCATTACTGCGCTCTGTAACTCTTTTTTCAGCAATATAGACCATAGGTTGCTTGTTCCAATTGACTTTATAGAAATAAAATGCATCTTTTCTTTCCTTTCTGTCGAAACTCACCAAGCCTTTATCATTCTTACCTCTCACTTCACCTTCTCGACGGTGAGCCGCTCCAAAATCAAACAAACTCCAGATAAATGTTCCCCACAAAAAAGGACGTTGGTCAATTTCAATCCAATGCTCTTCATGAAAATAAGTCTGCCAGTTTTCTGGATGCCAGTAGCTTCCTGCTATAGTTTTTATTAACTTTTCTTGCTGATGATATAAACTTGCTCCTGCTCCATATTCACTTATCCCAATGGGCTTATCAGGCATTTGAGCATGCTGTTTATCAGCCCATTTTCCAATTTGACTCACATTATTTCCATACCAGCCAAAGTACTTATTCCAGCATATTAAATCAGTTATTGAATTTAAAGTTTCATCATTTTGATTACTTGCAGCAGTTGTAATCCTTGTAGGATCTTCACTATGAGCAAGCTGTTGCAATTCCTTAATATAGGTTACAGGATTATCTCCCTGTACCTTTAACTCATTAAACAAGCCCCAAAATAAAACCGAAGGATGATTCATATTCTGGCGAATTAACTCAGTTAATTGATATTTTCCATTTTTTTTAAATGATTCCTGATCAACAAAACCTTTGTCTCTGTAACCACCTGGTCCAACAAATGGTATTTCACACCAAACTACAAATCCTTTTTCATCCAACAACTGAAACATGTAAGGATCTTGTGGATAGTGACTCATTCGATAAGCATTAGCGCCTATTTCTTCCATAATAGCCACATCTTCCGAATGATGACAAGTGTGTAATGCATTTCCTATTTCAGGACGATCCTGATGTCGACAAACACCACGCAATTGAACATGTTCTCCATTCAGGAAGAATCCCTTGTCCGGATCAACATGATAATATCGCAAGCCCATGGGCTGAACCACCTTATCAATGATCTTACCATTCTTTTGAAGTTCTACATGCACAGCATAGATATAGGGATCCTTCCTTCCATTCCACAAATGAGGTTTTTTCATTTCAAAAGGAATCATTACTTCACCTTTATCTGTATTTTTAGCCTTTTTGACAAGCACAATGCCTCCTTCATGATCCTTCACCTTTAATACAATCATCGTTTCTTCATCTGTCAGAACTTTAACAACAGCTTGAACTTTGGCCAACGACTCAGATACTTCATGTTGGAAAAGGTAAACACCTTCTGATCCATGATCAAGTAAGGAGATACAATTACTATCAGTGATATACAGATCTACATCTCGATAAATACCTCCATACATATTAAAATCTCCTACCAATGGCATTATATCCAGTTGTGGAGCGTTATTTACTCGAATCCAAATTTCATTTTCTTCTCCATAACTTACAAAATCAGTTATTTCAAAAGCAAAAGCTGCATATCCACCGCGATGTTCACCAACATGTTTGCCATTCACAAATACATTTGCAATTGTATTAACCCCTAGGAAACGAAGGAACAATCTTTTGTTTTTCCATTCTTCCTTTACCAGAAATGAACGCTCATAATTACCTAAGCCCCTGTAATAGTCCACGTTTCCTCCTAAGGCATCGGTCGTATTCCAAGTATGGGGTATGTTTACTTCAGTAAAAGCATTTTTACGTACTTCGTACCCAGATGTAAATTTCCAGGATTTATTCAAGTTGACCTTTTCTCTTTGAGCTTTAATATTACCCACTAAAAATAGACAAATACCTACTAACAATATTTTTCTAATCATGATTTTTATTGATTTTTAAACTCAATTCTTTCACTACTTCCTCATATTTTGGATTATCAGCTACGTTTATATTTTCATCTGGATCATTGGAGTGGTCATAGAGCATATTAACCTTATTGCCATTTTTCTTTTTCCATTCGGTATATACATAACGTTTTGTAATGACTGATTCTCCTGAATGATACCTGGTAAAGACAGTATCCTTATGTATTTTAGACGGATTATTTAATACAGGCTGCAAACTCTTCCCATCCAAATGCTCAGGCATGTCAATTCCGGCTAAATCGCATAATGTTGGGTAGATATCTATAAATTCAACTAAGGTATTGGATTTTTTACCCTCCTTCATACCTGGCGCCTTGAACATTAAGGGTGCCTTCATCACCTTATCAAAGTTGCAATGCTTGCACCAAAGTCCATGCTCACCTAGATGCCAACCATGATCACCCCATAAAACTACAACGGTATTCTTATCTAACCCTAACCTTTTCAATTCCTTTAGAACCTTCCCTATCTGAGCATCGGTATAGCTAACGCAGGCATAATAGCCATGAATTAATTGACGGGCTAACTCATCTGACACAGGTCCCTCCTTTGGAATCCCAGCATACATGCCACGAAGTTCATACCAATCTGTTTTTGCTTTTTTAGGAGCATTTTGTGGCATAAACGGGTTATCCGCTAATTGAATATCCTCCTCACTATACAGGTCCCAATATTTTTTAGGCGCATTAAATGGTAAATGAGGTTTCCAAAATCCAACACCTAAAAAGAATGGTTCTTTAGATTTGGCAAATTGGTTTAGATCCTCAATCACCTTGTCAGTTAGCATTCCATCCGGATAGGCATTATCTTCGACATCTGCCATTTCAAATGGAGGTCCTTTAACTTGATCAGGATTTTTGGGATTTTTATTTGCTTCAATTATTTTACGCGATTCTTCTGTTATATAGCTTCTCCAACTTATACCGGCTGCTGGTATATAAGGCTCCTCAGACCATGCTTCCAAATCATCATCGCTATGATGATATATTTTACCTCTAGAGAGTGTGGTATAACCATTCTCCTTAAACCATTTGGGGATACTAGTTACATCTGGTGCATCTTTATCTTTCCACGTATGATAATTTACAAATCGTTTTGAAGTTGGCCTTAAACCTGATAACAAACTGGCTCTGGATGCCCCACAAACAGGAACACTGCAATACGCCCGGTTAAAAACAACTCCATCATTCCCCAGCTCATCAATGGCTGGTGTAATCATTTGTGATTGACCATAAATCCCAGCTTGAAGACGAAGATCATCTACTGCAATAAATAATACATTCTTTTTTTGCTTATTTATATTTTCTGAAGTTTTATAGCCGCATGAAGCAATTAACAAACTAATTACAAACAAAGCTAAAACTTTTATACTAACGAATCTCATATCTTGAATTTCCTACATTAATTTTATTCCTCTTCCTGAATAGGCACTGCTGTCACTTCAGAAACCCGATACTTGTTTTTTAAAATTGAAAGTTCACTCTTTAGTGTCTTTAACTTTTTCTTATATTTTGGATTAGAACAGATATTATTCATTTCATTTGGATCATTTTTTAGGTCATAAAGCTCCCATTCCTCACCATTGAGAACACCCAATCCATAGAACCTGATTAATTTCCAACGTCCATCAAAAACACCTTCATGACGACGTACACTATGAAATCCGGGATACTCATAATAATGGTAATAAAGCGACTTGCGCCAATCCTTTGGTGTTTTTCCTTTTAATAAGGGAACAAGACTCTGCCCTTGCATATCCTCGGGAATCTGAGCTTCTGCCAGATCCAGGAAAGTTTCGGCAAAGTCAATGTTTTGAACTAAATCAGTGTTAACTGAACCGGGCTTTATTTTTCCTGGCCAGCGCGCAATTAAAGGAGTTCTGAAAGATTCTTCATACATAAATCGTTTATCAAACCATCCATGCTCACCCATAAAAAACCCCTGATCGGATGAATACATCACAATTGTATTTTCATCTAATCCTAAATTTTCAAGTGTTTGAAGAATCTGACCTACACTCTCATCCACGGCCCAGGTACAGCGCATAAAATCTTTCATATATGTCTGGTATTTCCACTTTACCAGCTCTTTTCCTTCAGGCTTATTTTTGGCAAACCATTCCGCTCTTTCATTGTATCTTGGATGATTGCCCCATTTACCCTCCACCTTTAAATCATAGCCTAATATCATAGTTTTTTTAATGCTCATGTCTTGACTATTTGCTGCACTGCCACGGTTAGCATAGTCATCAAACAAATTATCTGGTTCAGGAATTTCGACATCTTTATACTTACTCATATGGCGATCTGCCGGTTCCCAATTACGGTGTGGAGCTTTATGATGTACCATCAACATAAAAGGCTTATCCTTATCCCGTTCATTCTCTAACCAATTTATTGTCCGTTCTGTAATTACGTCTGTTACATAACGCCCAGGATAGGTAGTTTGACCTTTTTCAGTAATAAAATCCGGATCATAATATTTCCCTTGGCCAGGAAGTACTTCCCAATAATCAAATCCTTGCATCTTACCATTTAAATGAATCTTACCAACCATGACCGTTTGGTAACCACATTTCTGAAGTATCTTCTGAAACTGCTGCTGCTCATGATCAAAACCTCCATTGTTATCCATCTTACCATTCAAATGACTATGTTTTCCTGTTAACAGTGTAGCGCGACTTGGCGCACAAATGGAGTTGGCAACATAAGCCCGATTAAAACGAATACCCTCTTTTGCTAATTTGTCAATATTGGGCGATGGGTTTAATGAAGCCAGTTGCCCACCATAAGCACCTATAGTCTGATAAGAATGATCATCTGAAAAAATCCAAACTATATTCGGTTTTTCCTGTGCGGATACTATTAAACAAAAAAATGTTAATATGAATGTTATTATTTGCCTATTCATTTTAATAATATATCTATTGTTTTGGATGTTTTAATACACGTACTTTCCTATTTTCTTGTAAATACTATCAAGTTCATCCAGGTTTTTTTTCAGGTAATGGGACTCTACCGTAATTTCTATATCAAGTCGGATATTTCTATCACTTCTTTCAGTATAACGTGGCCAATTGGGCAGATCCTTAGAGTTTGGATTACCTGTTTTTGCAAATTGCGTCCAATATGTAATCATTGCCGTAGATAATTTTTTGTAAGCCTCTGTTTGTTTTTGAGGATCTAGTGATCTAAAAACAAAAACAAGTTCTGCTGCATGAGCCGATCCACCTGCAGGCCATCTCATGCTTGGGTGAGCAAAATGGTAGAGATAGGTATTTTTATTTTTCTTTGACATATATCTGGCCATCCAACGTGTTGGCTGTGCAAACCAAATATCATTTATAGTTTGACATACTGCTCCTTTGATATCACTTTTCGAATCAACCGGATACATTTTCATAATATCTTCAGCATAACCTCTAAATACTTGCTGAGCTCCAGCCTTATATTGATCTACTGATTGCTTATCTGCTCCGTAAAGAAACATGGTTCCCTCATCAGTATTTGTTCCAACTAACATAGGCCTGCTCTGCTGTTGGCCCTTTTCAAAAATATTAGCAGGATTATCCTTCATCACAAAACCATCAATAGCAGCAGGAAGTCTAAATCCCTTACTTTGCTTAACCAAATTGCTAACATCTATACTACGCAGAGTATCCATGGATGAAATTCCATCGCTAACAAGTTTCTCTGCAAAACGAATACCTGTTGCTTGAACCGATTCTCTATCATAGGCCGGTTTGGTAAGAGGAGAAATGCTGGCATCGGTAACCCATGGACTTTGCGCTATAGCTTTGTGAAATAATCCATGGGTTAAATCAGAAGAGCATAATATATAAACCGCTGCTCCTCCAGCCGACTCACCAAAAATAGTTACGTTATCCGGATCCCCACCAAACTGTTCTATATTTTTCTGAACCCATTGAAGCGCACTAATCATATCTAATAGGCCATAGTTGCCTGATATATTTTTTTCGGTTTCTTCTGAAAGTAAGGGATGAGCAAAAAAACCTAAAGGCCCTAACCTGTAATTAATAGAAACCAAAACAACTCCTCTTTCTGCTAAAGCACATCCATTCGACAGATTACCGGAACCTCGGGTAAATCCTCCTCCATGAATCCAAAACATAACAGGAAGTTTTTCATCTTTATTCTTAGCCGGAGTCCAAATATTGAGATAAAGACAATCTTCGCTCATTTTATCAGAATTTTTATCCCACGGATTTACCTGTTCACAAATATCTCCAAATGCATTCATTTCTCTTATCCCTTGCCATCCTTTGGCAGGTTGAGGTGCCTTCCATCTTAATTTTCCTACTGGTGGTGCAGCATATGGAATGCCTTTAAATACGTTAATATCTGGATTACGATCGGTTAACACGCCTCTTATCAGTCCTTGTTCAATTTGTAATGTGGATGTTACCTTTGCTGAATCCAGTGAGGTATCCATCTTACTCTTTGCCTCAGATGTAACTGAATAGAGACTTATAATTAAAATAAAACTTTTGTGTAAAAGTTGATTAAATTGTTTCCTTCTCATTATTAAATGATTTTTTATTCCTTACTTTTTTCAGTATGCTCTATGAGCTTAGGTAAATTAGAACAATACTCCTCCGTTTCCGTTCTCTCTGTATTCATTATTTGAATCATCTCTTTAACTATATCAGGACGTTGATCTGCCATATTAATCCTTTCTTTCTCATCGTTTGATAAGTCAAATAATTCAAACTTAGTTTTATCCTGTTGGGAGGAATGATAAGCAACTCCCTTCCAATTCCCTAAACGAACTGCCATACTACCTCCTTTTTCTTGAAATTCCCAATACAAATATTTATGCCTGGCCTGCTCCTGTCCCAATAATTCCGGTAAAAAAGAAATACCATCAATTTCTTCAGGAGTTTGAACACCTACTAAATCAGCACAAGTAGGTAAAACATCCCAGAAAGCAGAAATATGATCAGATATAGTACCAGGTTCAATAGTGCCTGGCCACGAAACAATAAATGGAGACCGTATACCTCCTTCGTACAAGTCCCTTTTATATCCTTTTAATCCGCCATTACTATTAAAAAAATCCGGATCGGCTCCACCTTCACGGTGAGGACCATTGTCGCTGGCAAACATCACTACTGTGTTTTTATCAATTCCTAATTCTTTTAGCCGATTGACTATCTGACCAACGTAAACATCCATACGATACATCATGGATGCAAATACCGCTCTGGGCTTCGGTTGAGAACAATAATTACTAATGTTCAGATCCTCACCATAATCAGCTCCTTGGGTACCCACATAAGGAATTTCTTTAAACCTGTGTTCAAATTTTGCATATATGGAATCATACGGCACGATTAATTCAGCATGGGGAATAACAATAGGCACAAAGGCAAAAAAAGCAGTATCTTTTTGATCTTCAATAAATTTTAAGGTAACATCCTGAATGACATCCTGAGCATAAGTTACTGTATTTTTCCAATCGTTTCCAGGCATTTGTACCCGTTCCTGGTTATGCCATAAGTATGATGGATAATAACGGTGTGCCATACGCTGGCAGTTATAACCAAAAAATTCATCAAATCCCTGCTTGTTCGGATCTCCTTCCGATCCGGGATATCCCAAACCCCACTTACCAAATGCACCAGTAACATAACCAGCCTGTTTCATGATTTCGGCTATTGTTAGGGATGATGCGGACAATGGGTGCTGTCCTTCCGGTTCTACTTCTAGGTTTCCGCGAATCGGAGTATGTCCGGTGTGCTGCCCTGTAAGTAATGAAGAACGGCTGGGTGCACAAACCGTTGAACCTGCATAATGCTGAGTAAACCTTATACCATTCTCAGCCAGTTTATCCAAGTTTGGGGTATTAAATCTGTTTTGTCCGTAACAACTTAAATCTCCATAACCAGCATCATCTGCCAGTATATAAATTATATTGGGTTTACGACTCTCTTCTCTATCGTTGTCATCGCTTTTAGAAAAATCAAGACGACAACTTGTAATCCCCACAATAGAAAAAAACACGAAACTTACTGCCAGACATTTAACCCTATTCATTTGCTACTTTTTTTGAAATACTCTTACAAAATCTATCTCATATTTTCTTGGAAAGCTCGTTAGAGACGGATCACCTCCCTGACCTCCTATAGCCAAATTTAATAAGATATATTGAGGTTGATGGAATGGGTTTGTACCGTCAGCATTAATGGTCGTTGAAAGATCGACTTCATTGAGCAGTAAATCATCCAAATACAAACGGATGAATTCCTCTGTCCATACCATTTTCCACATATGAAATTGATTACACCAATCCGGTTCCTTATTTGTAAATTGTGATAAAGGTATTTTCTCTGAATCCCAAACAGGTTTCATGTCTTTGTCTGCCCAGGCTGCATTAGCTAAAATAGTGGGTTCGCCCTCGTATCTGTAATACTCCATCTGGTCCACTTCACCATTCGATGGCCACTGTTTGTCAATGCCTAGAGTCCAAATAGCAGGCCACATCCCTAAACTTGTATCGATGCGGGCTCTCACTTCCATAATACCATACTGAAACGAAAACTTGTTTCGGGTTATAATGCACGCAGAAGAATATTCTGCATACATTCTATTCTTTTTCCAACTAGGATCATTTTCTTTATATCCCTTGTTTTTAATTCTTTCATGTCTGCCTTCAATAATTAAAACACCATCCTTTACATTAGCATTATCTGGCTGATACCATTGTAATTCCTTGTTCCGGACAAAACCATTTTCATATGACCAATATCGCTTATCGGGTTTTCCTTCCTTTGAAAATTCGTCAGACCAAATTAACTGATAGCCTAAAGGTTCCTTAACAGGTACACTATTTGCCTTGTAAGGATTTATCATTGAAACAGAGTCTGGTGTTAAATTCTTTTCTGACCCTTTTCCCTGAGCATGGAGTATAGTTATTACACATAAAGCAAAACAGAAAACCACTAATTTTATTATAGTTTTATTTATCATGATTCTTTAATAAGCTATCATTTTATACTATCACTAGATTTAACACCTGAATATGAAATTCATAGATACACACAAATCAATGCATTGGTTTAATTGTATAACTGAACTGATAATTATTATTTATTAATCGGTAAGGCTTTAATGGAAAAGCATGAGTTAACCAACTTGTTGTACCTCCAACACCCATTTGTGTATTATCTACATTTAAGAATATGTCAGGATGACGAGTTAATTCAAACGAATATGCACTAGTTTCAATATCTTCCCTGCTAAAATGCGATACACCAATACCTAATAGATTACTACCTTTAATTTTAATTCCTTTACCCTCATTATTAGTCATTACAAACCAACGAACATCTGACTTATAACCATTTTCCTGAGGTCGAGAATATTCTACCCACTCATGATCCACTGTCGATGAATAGACTCCTATTTTTTCCACATTTCTATCCTGGTAAGTAGGATTTTTCCCGGGACCATACCATTGCACATTTTCAAATCCACCTGAAACTACCAGTTTAGTTCCTTGTCTGGGTACCATAGGAAGTGGCATATTACCTGCAACATAGTTACATTCCACTTTTACATGACCTGCACCGGATATGGTATAAGTTTGAGTATAATCTGCACCTACCAATGGTAATTTTCCTTTTGCAATCAATATTAGTTTATCATTTTCCTCTTGAATGGTGAAGTCATCTGTAATCCATGTTCCGGCCGATTTCCATATTCCCAACTGTGGCAGTTTTCTATTTCCACTATTAACTGCACCTAAATCATTATCAGTAAGTGCTCTCCAAAAATCTGCTTGTGGACCTTGTTTAATCACTAACTCATCATCCACGTAATACTTTTCTATACATCCAGTAAGTTTATCAAGAATAATTGAAAAATTATCTCTCCAAACATATACTTTCCTTCCCTCCTCACGATACTCTGGTCTTTTATCAGTAATTTGAATATTCTCAATCTTTTCTTTGCTTATTGGTAGTTTAAACTGATCCCAAGCCAATTCATGTCCTTGGGAAGCAAAGAACTCCTTTTCTTTTAAATGAAAACTAAAAGTGATAAAATATTCTTTCCCTGCTTTGGGTATGAATTCACCCAATTCAACCTGGATCACTTTACTTCCTCGTGCCGGTATATCCAATCCATCAAGCACATTACTTTTAACCACTATTCCATCTTCTAACAATTCCCATCTTCCTGTCACCCTGTCGGCAACATTGGAAAAATCGAACCAATTGGTGATTTTGAATTTATACTTCTCTAATTCAATTGCTTCCACATGGATGTTTCGATAAAAGTACTTGATTGTATTCAGTCCCGGGTGGGGAGTTCTGTCTGCTGCAATCAAGCCGTTCATGCAAAAGTTCCCATCATGATGGATACCTCTTGCATTCTCCCACCATCCACCATACGCATAAAAGTACTTGTCAGCGCTAGTATTTTTATATTCCTGCGGTACGGATTGCTTTATACCCTGATCCATCCAGTCCCATACAAATCCCCCCTGAAAATTATTATCGGCATAAATCAAATCCCAATATTCTTTAAGGTTACCATTGCTGTTTCCCATTGCATGCGTATACTCACACAAAATAAATGGCATATGCGCTTTTTCAGTAATTATTTTCTTGCATCCTTCTGGAGAAGTATACATCCTTGAGTATATATCAGCATAATCTCGCCCCCCTTTTCGTGTGGTACCTTCATATAAATAAGGCCTGGATTTATCTATAGAATTAACCCACTCATGACAAACTTTTGCATTGATTCCGTCACCGCTTTCATTTCCCATTGACCATATTACTACAGAGGCATGATTACGATCGCGATAAACCATTCTTTGTACACGGTCTAAAAAGGCCTCTTGCCACTCCGGTGAACATGTCAAACGATTTTCTCCATTATTACCAAATCCATGCGCTTCAATATTTCCTTCATCAATCAGGTAAAGACCATATTGATCGCATAAGTCGTACCATTCCGGCACATTGGGATAATGACATGTACGAACAGCATTAATGTTATTTTGTTTCATCAGCATAATGTCCTTCATCATATCCTCACGTGTAATATAATGCCCCGTTACAGGATGATGTTCGTGACGGTTGGTTCCCTTAAACAATACTGCCACTCCGTTAATCAAAAGCCTTCCTTCCGCAATCTCTACCCTTCTAAAACCAATTTTTTGAGGAATAATCTCCAGCACATTATCACTTTCATCTTTTAACTTGATAATCAGGTTATACAGATTAGGTGATTCTGCATTCCAGCTATCAACATTCTTAAGTATATGTTCCTGTGTATTAAAATCAATCATCCCTTTTGAAACAGCAAGTGCTTTTTTATGATCTAATACTACCTCACCGTTTTCATTGGTTAGTTTATAGGATAATGAAGTTGCACCCTTGGTTTTTGACAGGATTTCTCCCTCAATTTTAAATACCCCATTCTTATATGATTCATCCAGAGAGGCTGTCACGTGAAAATCGCGAATATGGGTGCTGGGCGTTGACCATAGGTAAACATCGCGGAATATACCGCTTAATCGCCAAAAATCCTGATCTTCAAGGTAAGAAGCGTCGCTCCATCTATAAACTTCCACAGCAAGTTGATTTGTTCCAACCTTCAGGTATTTGGTAATATTAAATTCGCCCGGGGTTCGGCTTCCTTGGCTATAACCTACTTTTTTACCATTTACCCACAAATAAAATGCGGACTGCACCCCATCGAAATTGATAAAAACATCTCTTCCATCCCAATAATCAGGTACTTTAAAAGTATGTTTGTAAGAACCTACCGGATTCCATTCTTTTGGAGCTTCCACATTTTCTTTTTCAAAAGGGTATTCTATATTGGTATAAATTGGGATACCATGCCCATGCATTTCCCAGTTTGATGGAACAGGTATCTGTTTCCATTCCTTGACATCATAGGTAGTTTTGTAAAAATCAATAGGTCTTTCAGAATGATTTTTTGACCATTTGAATTTCCAATTACCGTTAAGACTTTGAAAATACCTGGATTGTTCTTTTTTAAAAGTGATGGCATTCTCCTCAGAACTGTACACCATCATAGTTGCATGAGGTTTTTCGCGATTTATCTGCAATACTTTTACGTTGTCCCATTCCGATTTTAGGGCAGCATAACTGATGAATTTGCACACTATTAAAAAGAATAAAAGAAATGAAATCCTTATCATTATATATTAATTTATATTTTTTCGCTAATTTATAATTACAAATACTTATTGGGGTGCACCACAAAACTCACTTGTTAAGAAAATCTGCTTTTTGTTATTTATCCCAACATTTGAAATGATCTACACAAAAGCAAATTTCCAAATGTCCCCTTCAGCGAACTTAGGGATCAAAAAGGAAATTTGTCTTAAGCCTTCCTTATCTTATTTACCTATACTTTAATTTCTTTTGTCAGGTAAGTCTTCTCTATAAAATAAATGACTTCGTTTCACCACAACATAGGATTTTTAGGAAGAAAAAGACAACTTCAGGTATTTATTTCTTAGTGGTTTTATTTTAAAATCAGCATTGAAGAAAATAAGACCCTTCAATGCTGAATTGTACACACTACTTAATCAAAACTTGTACTTGCTTTGAGGTACCTTGTCCGCCTTATGCTTTAACGATATAATATCCTTTGGGAAATGCAGATAAATCGAATGTAGTTTCATAAGCCTTATTATCAATCATTTTAACAGCCTTTCCATATTATAAGCCGAGCAAGTTTTATTGAATCCAGAGAGACCTAGCATCTCTCTGGAAATATTTAAGCAACATGCTATTTATTTCTCTAATTTACCAACCAGGATTTTGGGTTAAATTAGAGTTTTTATAAAGTTCTGTCTGCGGAATTGGAAACAGGTTCATTCGCTCGTTCCACACACGGGTTTCCACATCTATGTTCCTATAAATATATTCCCCTTCAGAACCCAATTCTACATGCATACCATTTATATCAATATCAGCTCCAATTTTCCATCTTCTCACATCCCAGAAACGGTGATCTTCAAAAGCCAATTCAACCCTTCTTTCGTTTCGTAACTTGGTACGGAACTCATCAGCACTCATACCTGAAGGGAAATCAGGCATTCCTGCGCGACTGCGCAGTTGATTAACTGCTTGCAGAGCTGTCATTCCATACCCTGCGTTATTTTCAGGGCCATAGGCTTCGTTCATTGCTTCAGCAAAATTCAGCAGCACCTCGCCCAACCTAAAATAAACCCAAGTATGTCTTTTCTTACTGATATTCCCTGTTTCCAAGTTTACACTCTCAATCACATATTTTTTAAGATAGTAACCAGTTTTTGTAGCATTATACTTAGGCTCTGCATTGGCTCCTCCATACCAAACTTCTATGCTTTGTCCCTTCCAGCTCGAACCATTTACAATAACCGTTTTCGCTAAACGGGGATCCCTGCCTGAGTAAGGGTTCACATTATCATAACCCGATGACGGGTCATCAATTGAAAGGCCAGTACTCTGCATTTCATAAGCATCCACCAGGTTTTGAGTTGGACAAGTACCAGTGTTTCCACCTTCATAACCAATAGGGAAATTTTTAATTTCAAAGTCATTACTTTCATCTTGACGTTTTTCGAAAATAAGCTCTGAACTATTTCCTTTGTTAACAACGTTATTATAGTTTCCTTCCAGACTATACCATGCCGAATCTATAATGGCATAATTTGCCTGCGCAGCAGCTTGCCATTTGTTTATATCGTTGGATGTATTGTGCAACGGGCTGGCGGCATACAACAAGGTACGCGCCTTAAGTGCCATGGCTGCACCTTTGGTAGCTCTTCCAGTTTCTGAGTTATTACTAAAACCATCGAATGTTACAGGCAATACCTCTATTATGGCATCACATTCACTTACAATATAATCGACCAATTCATCAAACGAAGCCCTGATAACTGAATTTGCTTCTTCTGCGCTTAATTCTGTTTTAACAATAGGCACTCCGCCATATCGTCGCAGGAGCTCAAAATAAAAGTAAGCTCTTAAATAACGAGCTTCATACGGATACATCTCGAACTGTTCCATAAGCTCAGGATAATCTTCATTCCACATAAGCTCTTCCCAAGTTTCACCTTCGATCTCAGATAAGAACAAATTTACATCGTAAATGCCTGAGTACATACCCGACCAATGGCCGTCAACCGTATTAATGGCACTCCATGTACCATCGTTAAACTTACGAACATTAGATAAGCTATTTACATGTACGGCCTCGTCAACACCACAAGCCCGTATTGCGCCATCAACCGTTCCCCAATCTGCCGGCAATTGGGTATATATATTGGTCAAATAACTTTCTGCCCTTGAATACTCCGAGAATACATCTTCTCTGGTAAGATAAGAAGATTCGTCATAATCAAGATAGTCGCATCCACCAAATAATAACGAACCGATAAATGCCAGTATTATTGATATATATTGCTTCATTTTAATATATTTTTAATTTAAAAACCAATGTTAACACCAATGTGATATGAAGCCAATGTAGGATAGCTTATACCATGCGATTCGGGATCTACATCATCAAAATCATCAATCGAAAATAAATTCATGCCTTGCAGAAAGACTTTTGCCTTTGATAATTTGAATTTAGAGACCAGTTTTTCCGGTAAATTATAATAAACATCAAGTGTTCTTAGTTTTAGATAATCTCCATCTTTCAACCAAATAGAGTTTTTTCTATAATTATTGTCATTGTCTTCCATAGACAACCTTGGTAAAGTAGCCGTTGACTTTGTGTCTGGAGTCCAGCTATTTGCAGAAAAAGTTGAAATATTGGTATTATTTCGGAGTGGCCAATATACACTTGAAGTATTCAAAAATTGCGTTTGATTAGCAATTCCCTGGAAGAGCGCATCAACCCCAAATCCTTTGATTTCAAAACCTAATTTTAATGAATAATAGATTTCAGGATTTACATATGACTTTCCTATTGCTACTTCGTCATATGCATCAATAACTCCATCGTTATTTTGGTCCTTGTACTTAACATCTCCTGGGCGCACATCAGAAAACAACTGCTGTGGGCTGTTATTTATATCTGCCTGATCTTGGAAAAATCCAGTGGCCTCAAGGCCAAATTGCTGACCAATAGCCCGGCCTGTTCTATTCTGGTAACTATAAGGTCGATAAACCTCATTTTGGTTAATGATTTCATTCTTTGCATAAGAGAATGAACCACCAACATAGTAATTAAAGCTTCCTAAATTGTCTTGCCACAACAAATCAACCTCAAAACCTTTATTCTTTACTTCGCCATCGTTTGTATAGTCTGATGTGATCCCGATCACATCAGATACAATTCCTTCCGAATCAACCAGGATGTCTTTTCTTTTTTCGTAAAAACCATCAAGTGTAACATCTAACTTTTTGAAGAATCTAAAATCAAAACCGATATTTGTCATAAAAGCGGTTTCGTAAGTAAGATCACTAGAAGCCAGACGTCCTGCTGTATAGCCACTATAATCTGCAAAATTATTAGTAAAATAATAAGTTCCTTTCTTAGAGAATTTCTGGTCTTCCAGATTTGCAGAAACCGCATCGTTACCTGTCATACCCCACGAAGCCCTAAGCTTGAATAAATCGATTAATGACGATTTCTTCAGGAAATCCTCCCGTGAAACGATCCAGGCGCCTGATAAAGCAGGGAATACTCCAAAACGATTCCCATCTTCCAAAAGACTGCTCCCTCCATATCCCACTGTTAAATCTGCGAAGTACTTTCCTTTATAACCATAATGTGCTGTTAATGCAACATCCTGATGCAGATAAGTATTATATTGACCATCGTTAACCACTTTATCCTGTGAATAGAGCAATGAAGTTGCTAATTGGCTACTGCCCCAGTTTTTTTCATAATTAAGCTTAGCCCTAAAGGTGGCCCTACGGGATTGATCTAACCAATAATGGTTTCCATCCACATCTTCCAGATCTGATTCAGCACCATATAGAACTGAAGTGGGCTCCCCGTAAACTCCATTTTCGTCACGGACAGCAGAAACACTCTCATATTCGTAACTCTTGCTTTTTCCCTCGTAAAATATTGCTGAATTGTCATAGGCCACCATTAACTCAGCGGATAAACCTTCTACTAATTTATCCATATCCTGCTTAATGGTTAAATCACCCATGAACTTTCGGACAAAATCTTCGCGGTAACCAGTAGAAGCGATCCGGGCAACGGGATTATCGTTGTAATGCGCGGTTCCACCCCATTTTCCATTCATAGTACGAACCGGATAAGCAGCTGCTGGAGTATTATAAATTGAGTTCATGATAGACCCTACTGACGTATTTGGTGATTTTCTGTCATTTAAAGCCACTTGTGCATTTATGGATACCAAGGTATTGGGGGTAATATCAGCATCAATATTACTTCTAACAGTAAATCTGGTATATTTTAATTTACTGTCATATCTCGAATCCAAATCCGTTTGATCAAATAATCCCGTTTCGGTTTGATAATTTAAGGAAGTGAAATATTTAAGCCTTTTGCCACCCCCTTTAAACTGGGCATTAAAATTGGTAGATACACCATAATCCTTCATGGTTTCATCCATCCAGTTCACATCAGGATTAAAATAAGGGTTAGTACCATTTTTAAAATCCGCTAAGTCCTCTGCAGAATATATATCTGAATTACCATCCAATATACTGGCTTGGTTTACGGCCAAGGCATACTCATAAGCATTAAGCATATCCGGCATACGAAATGCGGTATTCACCCCATATTGATAAGAGGCTTCCACTTCGAAAGATTCATACTCACCTCTTTTTGTGGTTACCACTATTACACCATTTGCTCCTCTTTGTCCATAAATAGCCAAAGATGAAGCATCTTTCAACACGGAGATACTTTCAATTTGATCCATTGAGATAGACGATAAAGACCGCACCACACCATCAATAATAACCAGAACATTATTATCATTTAAGCTACTGACACCGCGTATCATTAAATCTGGGTTTCGGCTCCATGGGGTTCCCCCGTTTTGTAGCACCGTTAAACCTGACAATTGTCCGTATAAGGAATTTTCGGGATTGATTACGCTAGCTTTGTTAAGGGCGTTGGAATAGGTGGTACTCACTGCACCAGTAATTTCATCGGGATGCCTATTACTAACCATTCCTAAATCTATCTCACCATGATAGCGGTCTAAAACATAATCGAGATCATCTTTTTGCAGATTGAACACTTCTGATACCAAACCTTTCTCAACCTTAATCAAAGTATCTTCCGGATCTACCTCAAGTGTAAAAACACCGTTTGCACCTGTTTCAACACTTTGCTGGGAGCCTATCAAAGTAACCATGGCACCTTGCACATATTTTCCTTCGGCACTTAAAACGCGTCCGTTTATTGGTTTGGTTTGTGCATTCGCTGTTGAAGACAGCAACCAACCAAATATGAACAACAAAATATATGTTGGATATAAATTTCCTTGCATCTTTTTAAATTTTTAATTGTCAAAATCCAGTTTTCATTACTCCCATCCAGGATTTTGTACTAATCCATACTCTTTATTCACCTCATCAGAAGGGAAAGCACTTAAGTACCATTTAGGCGACCAGAATTGTTGCCAATGGCGAGACGGGCAATCGAATAATTCCCTGGTGTAGACTCCATCAGATTCCTTATATATATTAGTACCATGCAGATTTTTCGTAAAGTCTCCTTCCCTTTTCCAACGAATCAGGTCAAACCATCTCACTTCTTCAAAGCCAAACTCTTTGGCTCTTTCCTCCAACACCGCCTCTCTGAATTCCGTTTGTGATAAACCGGATGGAAGCCCTGCCAAACCAACACGGGCTCTTACTTTATCGACATACTCATAGGCTTTAGCCGTTGGGCCACCATTCACTTCATTTAACGCTTCGGCTGCGCTTAGATATATTTCTGCCAATCTTAAATAAGGCCAATGAACAACCGAATAAAGAGAGGTTGAATAATTTCGTTCCAAAAGGAATTTTCTTAATCCATACCCACTCTTAACTCCAGCTGAATTTGTAGTTTTTCGTTCCCGTCCACCTATCCATAATTCGGCAGTACGACCCTTGTAACTATCTCCGTCCACCAAAACAGTTTCGTATAATCTGGGATCGCGATCGACAAAAGGATTATTAGCATCGTAGCCCGAAGAAGGATTAGTAATCGGTAATCCATTCGACATACCAAACATATCTATATATTCCTGCGTTGGACAGCCTGCACCATAACTACCTGCACTTTGATAGAAATAATAGTATTGGCTCCAATAACTATAAGAGGTATATGAATAACGCGTGGAAATCAGAACTTCACCATTTCCACGGTCATAATAGGCATCCTGAAAGTCCTGCCTGTATTTCCCAGTATTTACTAGACCATACCCATGCCCTTCTGCTTCCCGAATTAAATCTTCTGCTGCTTCAGCCGCATCATTCCACAAACTCTCATCCTTGCTGCCGAACCAAACCATTTTCTGCTGGGCTGCCTCTCCGTCCAGATAAGGTACATCATCATTAAACAATGGACTTGCGCCAAACAATAGCATACGGGCTTTTAGTCCCATGGCAGCTGCTTTGGTAAATCTTCCGTCCCAATTACTGCCATCTTCTATGGTCCAGGGTAAATCCGGAATTGCTTTATCAATTACACTAACTATTGAATCGAGCGTTGCCCTTGCCGTAGAACGGGGAAGATAAGTATCTTCATCTGCTGCATAAACATGGTTAACCCAGGGTAAACCACCATAATGCCTATACATATCAGAATAATGTAATGCGATAATCATTCGGGCTTCAGCCTTCAATTGATCAATATATTCAGGTTCACCATCCGGTATCTGATCAGCATTTTCTATGAAGTTCCATCCTATCCTAATTCCTTCCCATGTTTCTTCTATAGTATAGTGAAATTTGGTTTTTGTAGTAATATAATTATCCGAGTCATAATTTTCGAAGCCTGCTGTATATTGTCCGTTATAATATAATTCATTAGCCCCTGCCCACGATAAATAACTGTGGTTTAAATCAGTCAAGCTCTCCAGAACATCCATCCCTAATTTATTGCTTTTTTTGTCCCAGTTTACATTTAATCCATAAGGAAGTGTGCTATAGCCTTCCCAGAGATAATCCTCTGCATACTCGAGTCTCGAAAATATAGTATCTCGGTTAACACTCAACGTAGGAGGGTTCTCCAATGCTTCATCTCCCAATTCAAGCTCCTCGCAACTAAATAACATAAAGCTACTTAAGCAAAAGAGTATAATATATTGATATATCTTCATTTATTAAATATTTTAGTGATTAGAAATTGACTTTTACCCCTACGTTATAAATCTTCAGCAATGGATATTTTGAATCATCAGCTGTATTAGATTCAGGATCTGCAATATCCAAACGGTCAAATGTTAACAGGTTGGATCCGTTCACGTATGCCCTGAATGTTTTTATTCCAAAAGATTCTAAAACACCTCCTTTAAAATTGTAACCTAATTCAACATTCTTTAAACGTATATAGGAAGCATCCCTGACCCAAAAATCAGAATTTTGGGTATTATAAGCACTATTAACCAAGGTCAGGCGCGGATAAGATGCTTTATCTGCTGTTTCCGGTGTCCATCGGCCATCAGCCATATATTGTAATAGCGAACGATCATTGGTTGCTCCAAAAGCATCCCGATATGTTTCTCCCAACTCCCTAGAAACATTTGTTGCCCCGGTCCATGACATCGTAAAGTCAAAACCTTTATAACTGCCACCTAAGTTTAGCCCAAAAATATATTCCGGAGTACGGGAATAACCATGATATCTCATGTCGTAGTTATTAATCACTCCGTCGTTATTTAAGTCCTTATATTTCATATCTCCTGGTTGTAGTCCGGAGTCCGCATAAGTACTTGACGAAAGATCTTCCTCTGTAATAAAACCATCGAAAGCATAACCATAAGGTGTGTTCACCCGATGACCTGTTAGATGCATGTAAGTTTCTGGTTGTTTTACCTCGTCAAGCTCCAATATTTTATTGCGCGCAAAGGATACATTGGCATTGACCCAATATTTAAAATCAGCGACATTATCCCTCCATTTTACTTCAATTTCATAACCCTTGTTTTCCATTTTACCCAAGTTTACAGGTACCTCATCATAAGCCGTATAATCAGGTGTGGTTTGTCGCAGCGCTAGGATATCGTCCCTTTCTTCCCAGAACAGATCAACATTAACCCCCAATCTGGAATTAAAGAAATAGGTGTCGATACCAATATTCTTTTTGTGGGCAGTTTCCCAGGTTACGTTTTTATTTCCGATAGACATTTCTCTTGCGGTACTTTGATTGTTCGGATTATCTGTTCCGAAATTATAACCTCCTGAAGCTAAATCATATGGTCCACTTAAATATAAAAAACGTGAAGTATTATATTTATCATTACCTACAATCCCATAAGAGCCCCTAATTTTTAGATAATCGATAAAGTCAAGATTCTTCATAAAAGATTCCTCAGATACTACCCAACCAATAGATCCAGCAGGAAACCATCCATACCTGTTATCTTTATGAAAATTTTCAGAGCCATTATAACCAACATTAAACTCTGCTAAGTACTTGGTTTTAAAGTCATATGCAATACGCCCCACAACACCGACAACCCCGGTGGGAATATCATCATAATCCATATCAGATCCCCAGGAAGTTGTAGGATAATACGTTTTTCGTTGGTTATAAAGTAACAAACCAGCCACATTGTGATCCCCAAACTTTCTATTATAATTAAACCCAAAATCGGTATACCAATTCCGCCATGTCTTAGATGTCCATTCACTGTATCCCAGATCACCTTCTTCACCTTCGCGTCGGTATACCACTGTTTTATCATTCGGTGTGGTGTTATATTGTTGATAAAACTCACCATTCTCGGTCAAGTGTTCTTTAAAATATGGTGTATAGTATTCTTTTGTTGAACTGCGGTATTTTGTGTGTTTATAAGTAGTATTATACGAAAACTTGATCCTAAATTTCAATCCTTTAGTTAGCATATCAAGTTTTTGCTTCAGGTCAATATCAAAATTCAGCGTTTGAGTTGAAACATTGTTATATCCTCTTCCATAAAAAGGGGTAAGCCCTTCCTTTTTATCTGCGTCGGGTATATATGTATCATTGGCTTTAATCCACTTGTCATCAACAATTCCTGGTCCGGAATAAGGAACCGCCCAATAGATGTTACGGAACAAATAATCAATGCCGTTTGAGGTATTCGGTTCATTTTTATCTCCAATCCTTCCCCCAATCGTAACACCTAAATCCGTGGTTTTGGTTGCCTTGATATCGATATTTGATCGGTAATTATAGCGCTTATATGAAAAATTATAATCATGGTCCGACTCAAAGGTTTTAAACAATCCTTCCTGATCCAATATCCCAACAGAAACAAAATATTTAACCTTTTCCTTACCTCCGCTAATACTTACATTACCTTTATATTGAGTTGCTGAATTTTTTAAAATATAATCCACCCAATCTGTGTTGGAATAAATTAAAGGATCAGAATTCGTTCTGAAAGCTTCCACCACGTTAGGTTGAAATTTGTAATCAGTTTCAGGTTCCCCATCATTTGCTTGTGCTTCATTATAACGCATTGCATAAGTATAACTGTCTGCAAAATCCAATAATCTGGTAGGTATTTGTAGACCGGTTGAAACTGAAGCTGAAATTTTTGCTTTGCCCTCTTTACCTCGTTTAGTTGTAACGATAATAACGCCATTTGCCCCCCTGATACCATATACCGAGGTTGCCGAGGCATCTTTCAGCACCGTAATACTTTCTATTTCATCGGGATCTAACTGCGTAAATGACCGTTCCACACCATCTACAATATAAATGGGACTTGAATCATTAAAAGTACCTTGTCCCCGGATATAAATTTTAGGATCATCAGCTCCAGGCTGGCCAGAAACCTGTACGCTGGATAATCCTGTAACTTTACCTGCCAAAGTGTTGGCAACTGAAGCATTGGGTGATTTTAATAACTCTTCCGAACCAACACTACTAACAGATCCAGTTATGGTCATTTTTTTCTGTGATCCATAAGCCACAACTTGTACTTCTTCGATATCCATTGTTTTTTCTTCCAAAACAACATCAATATAGGCAGTGTTTATAGCCTTTTCTTTTGTTTTCATTCCAATAAAGGAGAAAACTAAAGTTTGATCCATGTCTGCAGATATAATAAATTCACCAGCAATATTTGTAATTACTCCATTGGTTGTCCCTTTAACAACTACTGATACTCCAGGTAAGGGATCATCATTAGAATCAGTTACTTTACCTTTCACCTGCATTTCCTGTGCCACAACATTGTAGCTGCAAAAAAGCCACAAAGCAGTAACAAGGCTTATTAGTTTTAGATGTCTTAGCTTTTGTTTCATATAACTTCAACTGATATTTAGTTATTATTTCTTTGAATTAACAGTTACTTAATCGATAAATTAAGCATTAGGACTCTTCTGATATTTTAAATGACAATAATATAGAATTATATACCGTACTTTTATTTTTTTCCATTATTAAACTTTTCATAGATTTTTTTTTTCATTGCTCTTTGATTTTATGATGCTTCATTATTTAACAACCGAAAATTCACACTTTTAAATATATTTTTCCAGTTTAAAATTTTCAAGAAAAGGGGAATATAGCTTCATAACCAAGTGGTCAATATTCTCAAAAAAAGAGGCATACATCACCATCTATCCATCATATAAGACTCTCTTTCATTTCATTAACCGTTTTTTTTGAAGCATTTAATTGGAATGTTATTTAACACAAGTAACCGTTGCACAACCAAGTAATATTTCAAAAAATAAGATAAAATCCTTAAAAGTAAGTGTGTTCACAAGCTTTTAAGGCTTTGTTTTTTTGCTTGATTGTATTTGTGTTTTAAGTTATTGAGTGCTTAAATCACTTCTAATTAAATCAAAACACATCTTTAAAAACAAAAATAGAACAACAATGGCCTGATATGTCATTGTTTCAGCTGTTTTACTCATAAATTTTATCAGTTTTTTTTAAGATTATAGGCAGTTGCCGACATTTGCATTACCTTGTTGGCCTGAGCAATTCCTATGGTGTTAATTTTCCGAAATCCTTTAAACTGACTTAATGTTACGAAAATAGACTCGACTATAGATTACTGTTTGCCTTTCATGTATTACCCAAACTTGCTCTGCACTCTTTTGTTATTACGTTTGGGCTGCTCAACTTATAGAGTTATTGCAATCTGTTTTTCATCGCTTTTGCCCAGACTCTTTTTCTTGATAGAGCAATTTTACAATCACTTTTATTGGTCAGAGAATTATACTGCAAAAATTTGGTTACCATTCTTCGTTTACGAAAAGTAACTTTCCTCCGCCAGTATTTTTCTTCCTTGCAGAATGTAAAGCCTTCGGGACCGGCCTTTTAAGTTTTGTGTGGAGTAATGTAACTGATAATGATTCTCTTTCAAGAACAGCATAGTCTTCTAAGCTACCGTAACCAGCATCAGCCAAACGAGTTGACCGCAACATAGCTTGTTTTTTCAACCTGTGTTTTAAGCGCTTTGAGGCATCTTGCAAATTTTGATTGTCTTTTTTGTCGGCTAGGTATGCTTTTACATCTGTTATCACATGATTATCTGCACCAACACTGATATTGTATAGAAAATTCTGCTTTCTGACCTTACAGGGTTTTACACTTATTCAGATATCGGGATCGGTACGACTTTAATGGTTTTTGTTATTGATATACTTAGCGCCTTTGTTAGTAGATCCCGGACGTTTATCCTGATTCTTTTGCCAGTTTCTATTGCGAGAGTTGAAAGCTGGAAAATACCTTCTCTTGATAAAGCTTATTCCCTTACATTTTTGTTACAAGTTAAGCTTATATCATTGCTAACTAAACTTATTATTATTGGATTTACGAACAAGCTATCAATAGTTGTGCAACAGGCACACAAATTGTAATTTAATAGGAACACATATTAAAATAGAGCATATTAAATTTTGGCAATATAGATATGAAAAGAAGCTATAGAATCTTAAGTGTCTCTTTTCCAAAAGCCAACATTGTGATAAAGATTAATCTACAGAGTAAATGAATATACCATTTAATCCTCGCACTATGCTTTTTGCTCTTTTCTATATTGCAAAGGATTAAGTTCAAAAGTGGCTCTAAATATTCTCCTAAAATTTTTCAGATCTTGATACCCTACTCTTTCCGCTATCTCAGAAACGCTTAATTCTGTTTCGGCCAATAATTTGGCAGCATGTTTTATTCTTATATCACGAATAAATTCACCCGGGGTTTTTTTTGCAAGTCGTTTGGTTTTTCTGTATAAAGTAGACACGCTCATGGCCATCTCATCGGCTAATAGGTCAGGATCAAAGCTAAAATCACCGATATGCTTTTCGATAAATACTATCGCTTTATCTAGGAACTCACCTTCCTCAGTGCTAATTTCAATATCATGTGGCTCAAGAAGTACTTTTTTAGAGAACTTTAAGCTTAGTTTTTCCCTGCTGGCAATTAGCAACTTTACCTTTTCAATGAGCAATAATGGGTCAAATGGTTTTGTTAAATACACATCGGCTCCTTTGCGAGCCCCGAACAACTGATCCTGAGTGTTTACTTTGGCGGTTAACAAAACAACCGGAATATGTGAGATGATATCATTGGTTTT
Organism: Marinifilum caeruleilacunae; assembly: GCF_013141825.1. Taxonomy (GTDB): domain Bacteria; phylum Bacteroidota; class Bacteroidia; order Bacteroidales; family Marinifilaceae; genus Marinifilum; species Marinifilum caeruleilacunae. The sequence goes on along the minus strand of NZ_RZNH01000041.1, from coordinate 15,771 downwards.
GATTCTATGACAGAGTTCGAAACCATCCATAAGCGGCATCATAACATCCGAAACGACTAGATTCGGCATATGTTCGATTATCTTATTATAACCTTCTGCTCCATCTTTTGCCTCCACAATATCATAAAACTCAGATAAAAGATCGCCTACATAATTTCTCACTTCTTCATTATCCTCAACCACAAGCACTTTAGCCCCCTTTGTACCCGTATTTAAAGATCTTTTATTAGCATTATGATAAGTGTAATGAGCAATGCTTTGCTGCAAATAATTTGGATCAACCTGTTTAATATCATCCTCTGACAGATGCTGCCTGCCTTTTTTAAGAATGACGGTAAAAGTAGTTAACCCACCGGGTGCACGTTCAACCTTCACTTCACCTTTATGAAGGTCCACATATTTTTTAACCAAGGCCAAACCAATACCTGAACTACCCATATTATGTGTTCCCACAGCCCGATAAAATCTTTCAAACAGATATCGCTGTTCAATTTCGTCAATTCCTTTACCATCGTTTGTAATGTTAATAATAAACTCTTTATCATTTTGCGAAAGCATTAACCTAACATACCCCGGATTAGCAGCAAACTTAATAGCATTTGATAATAGATTATTAATTATCACTCTCATAAACTCTGCATCGAAATACACTGAGGTATCTTTTGCTTTATATACTTTCTCAAAATTCACATTTTGCGTATGAATCAAATCCTCAAAAGCCTCAGTCAATCTATCTATAAAGCTAACTATTTCATTTTCTGAAGCTTGCAACTTTAGTTTGCCAACTTCTGCTTTTCTGAACTCCAACAATTGATTTACCAAATTATATAATCGGCTCGTGTTTTGATAAATCAGCTTGATTTTATCCTCTACGTAATCAGGAGACAAAACACTCTTGTCTTTGTTGAGCAATTCTTTTACCGGTGCTAAAATAAGCGTTAATGGAGTACGAAGTTCATGTGATATATCGGTATAAAACCTCAACTTGTATTCATTCGCCTCTTTATCTTTTTCGCGGAGTATTTTTTCCATACGTGCCTGATAAGCCAACCTTACCTGCTTTCTGCCTACAGATACAATTAAGACAACCACACCAAAAATAATAAGGATATAAATTGCAATCGCATAGACTGTTCTCCATGGCGCTGGCAAAACTTTAATATTCAATAAGCGTTCGGTATCGCTCCAAACACCGTTGCTATTGGCACCTTTTAAATGCAAAATATAGTCCCCCGGACTAAGGTTACTGAAAGAAATATGTCGTCTTCTTCCTATATAAATTGTTTTATCATCTCGGCCTTCCAGCCAATAAGCATATTGGTTGTTTTCAGGAGCTTTAAAGTCTAATGCTGAAAATTCCAGGGAAAACTCTTTCTCCTTATGCGATAAGGTTAACAATTTCAGCTCATTTATATGAACAGGCAAAATCCCATCACTTGATACTGAAACATCTTTATTCATTACTTTAAAATCTGTGATCACAAGTGGAGGGATCGACTGATTATCTTTTATATTGTCTGGATGAAAAATGGTCAGATCAGAGTGGGCTCCAAAATACATTAATCCATCCTCATTTTTATAACACGAAGATTCACAAAAATTCAAGCCTCCAACCCCATCCGCAACATTATAATTCCTAATTTCTCCGTTACTAACACTTAACTTTGAGAGACCTGCATTAGTACTTACCCAAACATTGCCTGAATCATCTGAAAGAATGGCATTTATGTAATCATCTGAAAGTCCGTCTGTTTTTGTATATTCTTTCATCAAATAGCCTTCGCTACCCTCTGTAATTTTATTCAAACTACAAGGCGTACCAAACCACAAATTATTGTTTTTATCAATGTGGCTACAAAGAATAATATTACACATCGTTTTTTTAGCATCAGTCAATAATAAATCCAACGATAATAATACAGAATCAACAGGTTGATAAAGATATAAACCATTATATGTGGTCACCCATAAACGTCCAACTTGGTCTTTACATAGTGAAGAGATTTTAATGCTTCCTATATTGCTTTTACTTTCCGAACGCCTAATTTTTTTTGCCAACTGATATTTACCTTGTTTATTGTCGAACACGAAGAGCCCTGTTTGCTGTGTAGCGATCCAAAGTTCATCATCATAATTTTTGAAATCCTGGGCTTTTAAAACATTGTGCAAATCGGGACTATTGAAAAAATCAGCAGCATGAACCAAAACCCTGTTACCGTTAGGACCATCTGTAACAACGTAGATTCCGTCCTCCATACTCACCCACAAATTCCCTCCTTCATCCTGAAAAAGACACTTAACAATCTCTCCCTCTACACTTTTTAGGGTTTCTTTATGTAAATAGCCTACCTTTTTAAAACCGACATCCTTTGATTGAAAAAACAATCCGCCACCTTTTGTTCCAACCCACAACACACCATCAATGTCTTCAATTACTGCACTCACATGTTGATCTTTTATATTATTCCAATTCAGCGACCTAGCAGTTTCAAATTTGCTTTTATTGGACAACCTGACTACTCCTCCCCCATTGGTACCGATCCATATAGCGTTGGTTTGATCCTGATAAATATCTAAAATAACATCATAGCTAATGTTGGAGCTTATCGCATCCTTGGGCTCTATTTCAACTTTGGTAAATAATTTATTTGTTACATCAAAATAATATAAACCATTCCCCCAGGTTCCTACCCAAAGGTTCCCTTCTTTTTCTTCCAATAATGAATATGTGTTGATTCTGTTAACACCTTTATTATCCGGGAGGTTAAATTCCTGAAAAGTCTGACTGGCTATATTATATCTTATCAATGGTAATTCCCACCCTACAATCCAAACGTTTTCTCCGGTAGCATCCAGCAACATTTTGGTGACTTCATGATATTTATTCTTAAACAAGACAGCTTTAATTTTCCCATCTTCCCTCAAATATCTTAAACCATATGGTGCTCCCCAAAACATAATACTATCCCCTAAAGAAACAATAGAGTTAACACGTCGTCTGGCAAAATAGGGCATTAAAGAATCTTTGTTAACATTCCATTTATGCATTCCGTTTTGCCAACTTCCCATCCACATGTTTCCTTCAACGTCTTCATGAAATGACAATACGCGAGATAGCTTATCACTTTGCTCTTTATGAAGGTGATAAAAATGTTCCTTTTTACAATCATATATTGAGTAACCTCCCGACTTAGTACCAATCCAAATGTCACCCTTTCTATCTAAATAGAGTCTTTCTATACTAGGACAATTTAAACTCTTGCCATTATTTTTATCTGGTTTAAAATGTTTAAATGTATAACCATCATATCGATTTAAACCTCCCCTTGTTCCAAACCACATAAATCCATACTTATCCTGAATAATGGAAGTGACTTCATTCTGGGATAAACCATCTTGTACAGACAGATAACTAATTTGATACTCCTCAGAATGAACACGCAAAGAATTGACTATCAACAATATAGTAAATAAATAAATTCTATATTGATGTATTAAATAATGGTCACCTTTCATGCGTTTTTATTTAATTTGTTTATAAATGACTTTTAAAACATATACATATAAACTCGATTACAAATATACATTTCTTAAGAGCTATAAACAGAAAAATCCCAAAATAATCGATAAATGATAGGTCTCGGTGTTTAATTTTAACTATTTAACCTGTTAGTCTAAATCCAATTTTGATTATTTATTCATTTACCCTAATTATTTAAAAAACTGGTTCTGTATTTTTATAAAGTAAACACCTAAAGCTAAACCAGACATATTAAGCTGATCTTTCTTAGTTCTAATCATTCCATTTAATACAACTTTTCCTGAAGCAGACATAATTTTATAATGAACATGGCTAGAATAATTATTTTCAATGGTAATAAGAGATGATGTAGGATTAGTATACTCATTAATATCATTCTTAATTAGACTTTTAAACACTTATTTACTTACCCTTCCTATTTCCCTATTTCCTTTTCCGGTTTTCATGTTCATGTGTAAATCACCCAACTCTTCCCTGGCCTCCGTTGCCACTTCTAGAAGTTCCTGAACAATTTCTGGATACAATTCAGCTACATTATAACATTCACCCGGGTCGCGCATTATATTATACAACTCAGGCGATTCCACATTCATTGTGATTCTTGGCCCGCCATAACCATTGTTCTTGGTAATGTTTCATACGATTTGTAGATATGTGGCAACACCAACTTCCAGTTTCCGTTGCGTACTGCATTCAGGTTATTTTTTCCGTAATAATAATACAGTCCTTTTCTCGGTTCTGTACTAAAATCACCTCTCCATAAATCTATCATATTAATTCCATCAATATGATGGTCGGGTAAATCTGCATGTACTATAGATGCCAGCGTAGGCATTATATCAATGGAACATGCCAGTTTGTTGCATACTTTTCCGGAAAGGATATGATCAGACCATTTGATGATAAAAGGAACTCTTTGCCCTCCTTCTCAACTCGTGGTTTTCCCTTCCCGCAACCCACCTGCCGAACCGGCATGGTTACCGTAGTTTAGCCATGGACCATTGTCCGTGTTAAAGATTACAATGGTATTTTTATCGATACTGTTTTTCTTTAATGCTTATATTATCTCACCTACAGACCAATCTATTTCCATCATCACATCACCATACATTCCCTGTGCGCTCTTGTTTCTGAATTTTGAAGATACACCAAGTGGAATATGGGGCATGGGATGTGCAAGGTAGATAAAAAATGGATCCTTTGCATTTTTATCAATAAAGTCAACCGCCTTATTGGTAAATAATGTGGTTAAACTATCCTGCATTTCCAAAGTTTTGATTTCAGCTACCTTCTCATTTTGACTAATTAACGGAAGGTGAGAAAAATTACCTCTGCCAACCCCTTTTTCCCACTGTGTCCCATCTATTTTTATTGGCCACATATCATTAGAATATGTAGTAGCGAAATATTCATGAAATCCATGTTGCAAGGATAAAAAATCTTTTTTATGACCCAAGTGCCATTTTCCGTATGCTGCTGTTGAATAGCCTTTTGATTGAAACATCTCTGCAATCGTCATTTCACTTGGATTAAGACCTATTTTATGGTAAGGAAACAAGGCTCCTGAAAAACCAATTCGGTTCGGATAGCATCCTGTTAACAAACCAGCACGTGAAGCGCTACAAACAGGTTAGGCGGCGTAAAAATTCGTAAACCTCATTCCCTCACCTGCCATTCTATCCAGATTTGGTGTTTCAAATCCTGTTGCTCCATAACAACCTATATCACCATAACCTTGGTCATCTGTAAAAATGATGATTACATTTGGAAGGTCTTTGTTTTTTTTCGTCTTCCCTGATGATGCAAACATGCACGTTATGTTTGATATCCAAAACAATAAGATTCCAATTAATACTACTTTATTATTCATTCCAATAAACTTTAATTTATTACTATTACATTACATGCAGAAACTAAGTCTTCTGCATGTATAGTTTTTTGTCAAATCAATTAACTAACGATAAAAGAAAGTAGTCGACTTACAGTCTGATGAATTGGGTCCGACAAATAAGGTGAACTCTCCTTTTTCAATAGCTGTATTTAGTTCCGCATCGATAAATTTAAGTTTGTCTTCTGTGATGGTAAAAACAGCTTCTTTACTTTCACCTGCCTCAAGATCGAGAATCGCAAAATCTTTTAATTCTTTAACTGGACGCGTTACAGAACACACCTCATCGCGAATATATAGCTGTACAATTTCCTTTCCTTTAACTTCCCCTGTATTGGTTACTTTTATACTTACTTTGATGTTTCCGTCCTTGCCAAACACATCGGAACTTAACTGAATATCCGAGTAGTCATAAGAGGTATAACTGAGTCCATAACCGAAAGGATAAAGCGGATCATGACCTGTATCCAAATGTGTAGTTGTATATCTTGCATACTTACTATTCACTCTATTAAAAGAATGACTTGTCTTTCGGTAATTATAAAAAATAGGTACTTGTCCTTCATGAACAGGGAAAGTTACCGGAAGCTTTCCACAAGGATTAAACTCTCCAAACAAAACATCAGCAACAGCATCACCTGCAGTGGTACCAGGCATCCAGGTTTGTAATACGGCATCAGACTTTTTAGCTACATCCGTTAACACGTAAGGACGACCTGTTGCCATCAAGGTAACTATGGGTTTTCCGGTTTTGGCCACTGCATCCAACAGTTGCTGTTGAGCGCCAGGCAAGCGTAACGAAGCGGTCCCGCCACCTTCTCCACTCATCCAATATTCTTCACCCAATACAATAACGACTACATCAGATGCCTTAGCAACACGCACCGCCTCACTAATCTTCTCTACTCCTGCCACCCTGAAGCTATCAATGTCGCATCCTTTTGCATATTTCAGGTTGTGGCTTTTATTCATTTTATTGGCAATTCCTTCGTAAATCGTGGTCACATCCTTAGCTTCTCCTTTTCCAGACCACCATCCCATCATATCTTTATCGGCTTTTGCAAACGGTCCAATCACAGCTATTCTCTTACCGTTACTCTTTAAAGGAAGTAAATTGTTATCATTTTTAAGCAAGACCATACTCTTCATGGCGATATCTTTTGTCACTTTCAGGTTTTCCGCTGATAAAATTTCCTTTTTTTCACGCTCAACATTGTTATATAAATAAGGATTATCTAGCAAACCAAGTTTTTGCTTCAGTTTTAATACCTGACGAACGGCATCATCAACCTGTTCTTCTGAAATCAAACCGTCGGCTACTAAAGAAGGAATGATATCTACATAATATCTTGACTCCATATCCATATCCACTCCTGTATTCATAGCCATCTGTGTGGCAACGGTATCATTTTCCGCAACACCAATTTTAACCAGGTTTTTAATGGTACCCCAGTCTGTCATAATCAGACCTTTGAAACCCATTTCCTGACGAAGCACATCGTGCAATAAAAAACGGTTGGCCGTTAACGGAACTCCATCATATGCCGTATATGCGCACATTAAACTTGCAACTCCAGCATCAATAGCTGCTTGAAAAGGAGGTAAGTGAATTTCACGTAACTCGCGTTCTGAAAAATCCTGAATATTATAATCACGCCCTGCCAATGAAGCCCCATAACCAGCAAAGTGTTTAACACATGCTAAAATATTTTGATAAGGATTTTGATTGGTTTCCTGAAAGCCTTTCACCCTAGCAGCAGCAACCAGACTGCCTAAATAGGCATCTTCGCCCGCAGCTTCAATAATACGTCCCCAGCGAGGGTCGCGACAAACATCAACCATTGGGGCATAAGTCAGGTGTATGCCCGATGCAGCAGCCTCACGTGCAGCAACAGCTGCAGATTGCTGTATGGCTTCCAGATCCCAGCTGGCCGCTTCGGCCAGGGGAACCGGCGCTATGGTTTTATAACCGTGAATGACATCCTCCTGAAAAAGAATAGGAATACCAAGATTAGATTCTTCAACAGCTACCTTTTGGATTTTTAGAGTATGAGAGGCTCCATTGGCTTTTATAATACTGCCTACTTTTCCTTCGCGAATCATTTGTAGTTGCTTCTCGTTAGGTTCGTTTCTGATAGAAATAAGGTTTAATTGCCCTGCCTTTTCCTGAATAGTCATTTTCGACAACAAGGTTTCTATTTCTTGATCTTGTTTAACATTCTGTTCTCCTGAATTTGGCGTACAAGCTCCCAAAATCAACATCAGGATTACTGATAATTGAATGAATAATTTTTGCATTACTAATATTATTTTATGTATGTTTTAATCTTACTTATTTTTTTGTGCTAGATACTTCTTTTTTAATCTCCTAACCTCTTTAATTAATAGAGGGTATGACGGCTCCGCCATACCACCATGATTGAAACCATCAAGTTCATAAATCCTAGTTTCTTTATGACCTACAACTTTCATCATTCGCATCATGTAAGCATTTTCTTCATATCGACCTAACATCTCTAATTCACGATCCCCAGTAATTAATAATAAAGGTGGTGCATCGGCTCTTACATGATAAAGCGGTGCCATATCATCAAGAATTGGTTGTTTTCCACTGATACCTCTTTCTTTCCTTACTGTAAAATGAGTAATTGTATGGCCACTAAAAGGGATTAATCCGGCTATTCTATTTGCATCAATCTTGTGCTCACCTAACCACCTTTTATCCATCCCAACCATACTGGTTAAATATCCTCCTGCAGAATGTCCAGATATAAAAATCAATGAGGAATCTCCTCCAAAACTTTCAATATGATTGAACGTCCAGGCAACAGCTGCGGCTGCGTCTTCGATATACTTTGGGGCTTTAATTTTAGGGAACAATCGGTAATTAACAGCCACAATGGCAACTCCTTTTTCCTTTAATGCCTCAGGCACAAACTTCTTCCCCGATGTTAATCCGCCTCCATGAAACCAAACGATTGTGCTAAATTTCTCATTGTTCTTTGGATAATAAACATCTAATAAACATCTTTCTTTTATATAGTCATCAGAATTAATTTGCGACTTGCTATAATAAGGTATGTTTTCCTTAATTGCATATTCTATTTTCTTTGCTATACAAAAAAAAGATATGAATAATGCTAGTGTTGTGAATAAGAATTTCTTCATTTTGTATTGATTTAATTATTCAAACTTATTAATGATATACAGTTATTAACTTGGGTAAGTATATTCTTTACCACATGATTAAGTTATGATAATAATTAATTTAAATAAATATTAACATCACCGCAATTACAAATAAAAGCAACAGCCCATATAAAAACATTTTTAATTGCTTTGTTTTCCTTATTTTTTCTTCTATTTGACTTTCCATTGGCTTCATCTCACATTACATATTAAATTTATTGACACTGACTATATGGCTCATTTTTTACAAATTCAAGATTACATCTTTCAAGTCTAAGATATAATGTAAAATCTTTCAGAAAAAGTGGGCTTGTTTGTCAAATAACAAGGGTAAACATTATCAATAAAAGGGGGAAAGAAGACCAATACCCATTGCCATAACACAATAGATCATAACGTTACCTTTTCTACCATAGTCTATCCATAGTTACACTGGAAATAAGTCTAAAATAAATTAAACTAAAAAACTTTCCTTAGCTGCTATAGCTTATTAGGGAAGATTTTTAGAGTTCCTAAATTTATAGTAATATTCTATATCTTCATTCCTTATATACTCTTGCTTATCGCAACAAATTATTCATCATCTCAACATCTTTAAATCTATTAGATTTTAAAACTGCTTTGTTCCTTTAGTACTTTGCAATTATGTATTGATATCTCATTCACAGTATTCAGGTCAATAACTGTTTCATCATTTAAAACACTCTCTGTTTCAAAATTGGGTTCTTGGTCAAATTTGGGGACTTTAAAGTATCCTAATAAATGACAATATAAACATTTGAATATCCTAAATTAAAAGCATCTTTACTCATGATAAACTAAGTTGATTTTAGCATATTTATATATTAAACACCTCATGGGCAACCAAAAATTAAATATCTCAAAAATTGAATTTAATGAACCAAACTTGTAAATATTTGCATCGTTGATAGGTAAGCGTGCACAATGTCCTATGCGTCAAAAATACAGTTTTTCCGTTCATGAACGATACCAAAGAACCATCACAGAGATGTCGACATTTGAATTCAATTTAGTCATCATTTTATTAGTTTGAAAATTCAAAATGTAGAAATGCATATTGTGAGCAAAAAGTATTTACAGAACGACATAGTCACATCGTTTCATAAACTAGGCTCACAAATAGAGTTTAATGATAAATTATCAAAATTCGCAATCGAAATGACTGGTGGCTCTGGTCATAAGTTATCCTAGAAGATGAGGTTAAAGATGAAAGTAAGTAGATTTTTTTCGAAAAAAGAGATTGATGAATCCATCCAATAGAAATTCAGATATTTTGTAACAACATGAAAAAGAAATAGCTGAACAGTATAAAATGAACAATAATAATTCTCAGAACAAAAGAACATTGCAATTGAATACTCTCAAAAATAATTTGCTGCTTATTGCTCTGATGAAGACCTTAAATTACTTTGTCAGTATGTGATTTTATATGCAGAGAAAAATTCATTGCAGAATATAAAACCTATTACAATTAATGGCTTATCAGATCTTGACTTCTAGCATTTCGAATGGAATATCTGGAAACATTTCAAGATTGGAAAACAAGAAGAAATTTCTTTTGACAATTTCCCCAAAACCATTGCTCATTTGGTAGGCGAAGTAGAATAGCTGAAACTTCTTATTGAAAAGAGTCAAACTCCCAGGAATCCAGCAAAACACATCTCTGTAGGTATTGAAAAAGCCTGTATAATTATTGGCAAATCCAAACCCACCACTTACTCAATGGTTCAGAAACGTATGATTCACTGTTACAAAAACTTTAAGAAACTTTACTTTTTTGAAAATGAACTGCTAGAGCAGATTACCAAAGGAAAATGAAAACCATGTATAAAATCGAGATGAAAGCTCAAGTTGATTTCAAAAAACGTCCAGTAAATATAACAAATTGATCTTTTGCATTTTTTACATGTACTTGCATTTTAAAATTCTACCAGACCAAAACTCACCAATCTCATTTTAATGAATGAGAGGTATAAATTGAAAAAGGTAAAGAAACATAAATCAAAGTACAATGGAAAACAATGGAGACTTGCTCATGCAGAACTCAATTTTATGCTAGAAAAATCATTACCAATAAAAAGAGGAAAATTCGGGAACTACATTTTCTTTTTCCATTTGAAATTCCATTTTTAGAAGCTTGTTCATCACCGATGGTACAATTTGCTTGCACAATAAACAAGTTCAAGAGTTTTTATCATTAATAATCATAATTAGCAAATAATACTGGAAGTACTATTATGTAAGTGGCGATTCATTGTTTGATTGGGATTTGAACAAGGGACTACTATAACATGTAAAATATGGTTGAGGAAAAACCATACTTCTTGAAACCTATTCATTGCTTCACATTCACATTGTGAAAAAATTCAACCTGTGAGACCTCTTGCTTTTGTTTATTAAGGATACAAAACTACAAAAGCAAATTCGAACAGAAACAGTCACAAACTTTGTTCGCCTTCAAATGATTATTGATGAGCTAGGACATGAATCTGATACAGTTCAAAGGAAATGGATAGTCATTTTTTAAATTGCATCGGGAGCAGCGGGACACCAATCTTGGTCAGCTAATATATTCATCTTATCATTAGATGTATTCCTCAAAAAACGCTACTGCCTCGATAGTAGGAATTGGCCGTATGGCTAGCGCTGGCAGGTATGATTTAATTATCGTTTTGGGATTAGTATTTTATAATGCCAACTCAACAGTTTTTTTGTTCATTCCTTGTTGCTGGATCAATATATGCAATCATACTAGGTTAAGGATATCTGATTATGCCTAAAATTCAACCATTAGTTGAAAATTTACAGCCTATTAAATCATAATTTCAATTTAGAATTCTCGTTTCCCTATTTTAGTTTACAATATAAAATCATGAGAGAACTATTACTCACCTGATTTTTATGAAATAATTAAAGATTAACACTCTCTCTTTTAAAACTGTTTTAATTTGAAAGGTGTACTCTCAAATGAACAGAAAAATTAAATCTTCGGGAATACCAATAAATATGGTCACTTATATTTTTCGTTCGACTCCCTCCGTGTTCACCAGGAAAAGCTTCAACATTGAGTTGAAGCTTTTTTTATGTCCTTATTTTTTGAGAAAAGAAAAATCCGGAAATAAATGACAAATTAAGTGGCTGATTGTAAAACAAAAAGTCATTTTTTTCGTATTTTTTATTGAAAAGGCTTGCATAAAACAGACAATTTTCCTTATATTTGCACCGCCTTTTTAAGGAAACGGACGCGTAGCATAACTGGATAGTGCACCACATTACGGCTGTGGAGGTTGGGGGTTCGACTCCCTCCGTGTTCACTTGATAAAAAAGCAAAAAATAGAAAAACCTTGTAAACCTAACGTTTACAAGGTTTTTTCATTTTAACACCTTGCAAATAAAAGCATAAAAAGGAATTCAAATGGTGTTTTAATAGGTGTACCTAATATGGCATCAACAAACAACACCTATTATGATTCTTTTTCGCTGATTTACACCGTTTTGCATTTTTCTTTTTAAGACTCTAAAGCTAGTTTTGAAATCACATTTTTTAATCATTTTTAAAACTAGTTGTATGAAACGATCAACATTCTCTATCCTATTATTTATTAGAAGAAATTCAAACCGTAAAAATGGAGAATCTCCAATTTTTGTTCGAATAACCTTAAATGGAAATCGAACGGACATTTCTCTAAAAAGAACTATAGATGCTAAACTATGGGACAAACAAAAAGGAAAATGCAAAGGCAACTCGAGAAAGGCAAAAGACAATAACCATTATATGGATTGTGTAAGAGCTAGAATACTTGAAATTAGATCTGATTTAGAAATAAGAAACAAGCTTACCATTGTCAACTTGAAAAATATATTCTTAGGAAAAGACAAAAAAAATCTTTTAAAGGTATTTCAAGATCACAATGATAAAATGGAAGAACTAATCGGTATTGATTGTGTTAAAGGAACCGCAGAGAAGTATAGAACAACCTACCGTTATACAAAAGAGTTTATAAAGGTTCAATACAAAACAGATGACATACCTCTTAATGAAATTAATCACCTTTTTATCACTGATATGGAAAGATTCATTAAGACAACAAAAAACTGCTCGCATAACACTACAATTAAACATCTTAAAAACCTTAGGAAAATTATTCTAATTGCAATTAAAAACAATTGGATAAATCAGGATCCATATGCGGATATTACATTTAGGCATAAGAAAATAAATAGGGATTATTTAACAAACGAGGAATTAAATAAGTTAATGCAGAAGGATCTTTCTAAATTTGAAAGACTTGAAAAAATTAAAGATGCATATGTTTTTTGTTGCTTTACAGGACTTTCATTTGCTGATGTGAGATCACTCTCTAGTGAAGATTTAGTTCAAGGTGAGGATGGTAAACTATGGATTAAAAAAGAAAGACAAAAAACAAAAATTGAATTTGAAGTTCCTATCACAACCATCCCTGCTAAAATCCTAAAAAAGTATGAAAATTCCCCTCAAGTTCTACTAAGTGGTCTACTCTTACCAATTCCAAGCAATCAAAAATACAATGCTTATTTAAAGGAGATAGCCGACCTATGCGAAATAAATAAGAATCTTAGCTCCCACTCGGCTCGCCACACTTTTGCATCAACTGTAGCTTTAGGAAACAATTTGAATATTAAAGTTATTTCAAAAATGATGGCACATACAACCGTTAAAATGACTGAGCTATATGCTAAACCTAGCGAGGATCTCATTAGTTCAGAAATGAATAAAGTAGAAGAAATATATAAAGCTTCATAGAAAATTTTAAATACCATCAATGAACCGATCAACATATTTTGTTGGTCGGTAGTTTTGGAGAACTATTTTTTAGCATGCTGATATGATTCATAAACCTTATGAATCAATTCTTGTGGAGTAATTTGTAAAGCTGCAGATAATTTGAAAATTGTTGTTAATGTGGGTTGGCGTAATCCTCTTTCAAGCAAAGAAATATATGTTCTATCAAGATTACTAAATTCGGCAAGCTTCTCTTGAGAAATATTCTTCTCAGACCTTATTTCTTTTAAAATCAGACCAAATATATTCTCAAGCATAGTGCACTGTTTACCTTCATTTTTAGAAGTAACTGCGATCAATAGAAGCAATCAATTTTAATTTAAAGCAGTTATCATACTATTTTCAAAAGTAACAGGCTGATTTTTCAATATCCACAGACTATAGTCTGCATTTCTTTTTATATTTGCCGTATTAATGATAAATAATTTCAAGAAAATGACACAAAATACATGGAAACTACAACTCTTTACTGAGGACACGCAGATCATAGAAATCTGTAAGAAGTATTGGCAATTACAAGGTGAGAATCGATTCGATTACCAATATAGTCCTGCTCAAATAGGGAAAATTCATGATATCGATGGACCTAAAATTCCCAAAATTGTCTCAAAGAATAGCCAATTAAAAATCAACTGTGATAATCACGCAATATGTGGAAATTCAATAAGAATAATAAAGGCAAGGCGAGAGATAAAGTTAGATATATTTCAGGAAAAGGGATCTTGTTTATGCGAAACTTGCGAGCGACAAAAAAGATTTGAAAATTTAGAAATATCAAAGGATGAAGCTAAGAGAATGATGAATTATGCTTTTGAGCAAAAAAAGTGGACAATGCTATCCAATAAACAATTGGGTCTATTAATTCTTATCTCTCAATGCCAAACGAAAAAGGATATCGTAAATAACATCTTTAATAAAGTCAAACTCTATAGTATAGATTCAATTATCATTTGGGAATATCTAGAAAGGTTAGATGATTTAAAATTAATTTGGATTGAACGAAATCAAAACCATCAAATCATACATTATCATACCCACCCGAAATTAAAATCAACACTCAAATCACAATTCCCTAAAAGCTTCTCAAAAGATCTTATTCTACAGAATACCGGCCATAATAAAAGTCAGCTGTATATTACATTAGATCCTACACACAATAGAAAATCTAATATCCAACCAATTTACAGCGGTACGCACATTTTCAAATCCGATGTCATTCTTAAAGCAAATAAAAAATACAACTATCAAATTTGGGATAATAAAGATGGTACAGTAGTGTTCCAATTGACAGATCCAGATAACAAAAATAACTATGATGAAAGTAGAGAAATTAAACAAGATGTTGATGATCTCGCTTATAACTACTACATGGACGAATTAAAATTAAACTAATTCCACAAAAAATCAGCATTAAGCCATTTAAGGCCACTAAACATTATACCCAAACTCAATGCAATGAAAAAATTTCTTTTTAAAACTGTTATAATAATTTTACTAGGAGTAATCACGCCTATCGCAATGGCTACAACACCAACAAAGACTAACAAAGAACTTAATTTTAATGTTGAATTTGATTATTCCTTCGAGAACACAATATACCCTTCTTTGATTTTAGGATTATCGAACTATTCTGCCAAAATAAACCAGAGTTTTGGTTTAATTAGTTACACTTTTGATCCTCAAGAAAGTGATTGCAAATTAAAAGTTGTACTTGAGCAATCTACAGTCAATAAAAGAACATTTTTCCAAGAATCATTAATTGCTTCTAACGATACTACATTTTCACCAATGATTAATTGGGATTATGAAAGTTTGAAAAACATGAACAGTCCAGGTAATGTAGATTTAACTTTTGCTTGCTTCTATAATAACACAGAAATCGATCACAAAAATTTAAGGCTCAATTATCGTTCTGTAAACGAATGTATCTATGGTATAATCAATGAAGATGGAACTTATACCGATTTAAAATGGATGTTTGGTGCATATGTAAATGAAGATCACCCAAAAATTGATAACATCTTGCAAGATGCTCTTAAAACCGGATTAATAAACTCATTCATTGGGTATCAAGGAAATTCTGAAGAATCTATTCTACAGCAAGTCTTTGCTCTATGGTATCTCTTACAATCAAAAGGTGTGAAATACAGTTCCATTACAGGCACTGTATAACGTCAAAGCTAATTGGACAAATCGATACCTAAAATTAAGAGATACTTTTTTATCTAACAATAGGTGCATGATACTTAGCTAAAATGCCATGCATAACTATTGATTATAGAGAATTAGCCACGGTCATGGCTTCAGTTC
>NZ_RZNH01000005.1 GCF_013141825.1 Marinifilum caeruleilacunae | reverse complement strand
GCAGAGTGGCATCMGAATTGCACAACCAAGGGTTCCTGAGCGGAGTCGAAGGACCCGGTATAAACTACTAGAATCAACAATTAAGAGATGTAGAAGTTCATATTGAATTCAGGCTCATCAATGGTTTTAAAGGTMCAATAACTTCTCGCAGATATTCGCTGATTAATTCGCAGAGTTTCGCAGAGTGGCATCCGAATTGCACAACCAAGGGTTCCTGAGCGGAGTCGAAGGACCCGGYATAAACTACTAGAATCAACAATTAAGAGATGTAGAAGTTCATATTGAATTCAGGCTCATCAATGGTTTTAAAGATCCAATAACTTCTCGCAGATATTCGCTGATTAAATCGCAGAGGTTCGCAGAGAGGCATCCGAATTGCATAGCCAAGGGTTCCTGAGCGKAGTCGAAGRACCCGGTATAAACTACTAGAATCAACAATTAAGAGATGTAGAAGTTCATATTGAATTCAGGCTCATCAATGGTTTTAAAGGTACAATAACTTCTCGCAGATATTCGCTGATTAAATCGCAGAGGTTCGCAGAGAGGCATCCGAATTGCATAGCCAAGGGTTCCTGAGCGGAGTCGAAGGACCCGGTATAAACTACTAGAATCAACAACAAAGAGATGTAGAAGTTCTTATTGACAATTCGGCCAAAAGAGGTTTCAATCAGTACTTACCACCAACATGCTAATACTCTGGAAGTAAAAACGAAACACTCACCCCGCCTTCCTGCAGGTTCTCCACATCGACTTTTGCTTTGTGTAGGTCCATTACCAGTTTAACGACAACCAGTCCTGGAGTGAATCGTTTGAATTCTTCGGTGCGTTCGGTTTTTTCAAGGTCGAAGAAGCGGAAGGTGTAGTTCACTTCGCCCTCGGCAAAGTGGGTTCCAGTATCCTTTACGAAGACCTTAATTTTTTGTCCCATGAGCTCAGCTCCTACGTAGACTTCGGAGCGAGGTGGTGTGTTTGTAATTGCATTTTCGAGGATCTTTTCCATGCAGATCTCCAGCAATCTCTCGTCACCACGTACGATGTAGTTTTTAGGAATATCTATTTTCAGTTTGACTTTACGCTCAGTAATCAGACCTCGTAACTTATCGGTACTCGATTTTACTACTTCATGAACCGGCAAGCCAACCACTTTCATTTCATAACGATCGAATCGCAAAGCAGAAAGCAATAGGGCGATATCCGAAACCCCAATCAGCTTTTCACAAGCCTGCTTGATAAAACGAACGTATTTCAGATTGGTCTTATTCTTGATCGAAAACTCCAGCATATCGGCAAAACCCACGATTCCATTTAATGGTTCGCGCAGCTCGGTCGACATTAGAGAAAGAAAGTCATTCTTGGCATCTTCCAGTTTCGATAGCTGAAGATTGGCCTCTTTTAAACCATTGTTCGCATCTTGCAACTCCATTGTGCGGGCTGCCACACGCTCTTCCAGCTGCAAATTCATGAACTTTAATGACTCATTCTTGTGCTTCAGTTCAAGGTGTGTGTTCACACGTGCAATTAGCTCTTGTGGGTTAAAAGGTTTGGTCACATAATCCTGTGCACCAGTCTCAAAACCTTTAACAATATCATCACTATCGATTTTTGCCGTCAGGAAAATCACTGGAATATCCTTGGTTTTATCCTTCGACTTCAAATATTTACAAACTTCATACCCATCCATTTCAGGCATCATGATATCCAGCAATATCAAATCGAAACTGTCTGCAACACAAAGCATCAATGCATCTTTTCCATTCATTGCATATTGAATCTCATAAGATGGATTGGATAGAATTGCCTGTAGAACTTTAATATTTTCGGGAATGTCATCAACGATAAGAATACGATGTTTCTTCATTGCTAATTTGTTATTAGAAGGGGGTTTAAGTTGTAATTATCAGCTCGACCAGATCATACATAATTAATTAAAGACCCGATCAAAGCATAAATATAACATATTAATTCTAAGATTCGATAAAAAAGGTGGAAAAGTCGAGCTTCGACTCCGCTCAGCTACCTAAGAGTCCAGCTTCGACTAATTCATGACTGCTGAACACTGAGCACTTATTACTCATTGATCATTGTTAATTGCTAATTGTTTATTGCTATTCACCCCCCTAAATTCCCCCTAAAAGGGTGGACCAGGTCGCTACCAAGACTTAAAGCTTGAAAATGAATTCTGAATGCTATCTTTCGCCCTGAAAGGGCATACTACTTCAGCCCAGGGCAAATGAGCAAAGCGAATGTCACCCTGGGTAATAACGAATGAGGTTAATCGTCGCAACTAGTGGCTTTTAATATTGTGTTTCGCTGCATGCGACGGAAAGGAAAGTCGAAAAGTCTAAAGGTCTAAAAGTCCAAGGGTCGAGCTTCGACTCCGCTCAGCTACCTAAGAGTCCAGCTTCGATTACTCCTGAAACCTTTTGGGATAGCTACCTAAAAGTCTTGAAGAGAAAAGAACTACCAAGCTTTGAAGTTTCCACGAATTCAAAACTACTGACCACTGAACAATTATTATTCATTACTCATTAATAATTACTCATTATTAAAAAATTCCTTTCTTATAAATCCTCAAGAAACACCCCACATTGTCCTTGTACAACTCCCCCTGGTCCATAGAGATGGAAAAGCTCAGCTCTACAGGCAAAGTTTTCTCTGGCAAATGCAGCTCCAACAGGGCCGAAACCTGTTCTTTCATTCCGCCTGCCAATGGTGCTGAATACCTTCCCCAGTTTTGAGAGTAGGTCAACAAAGTGCGGTAAGGAATTTTATTGAAAAGATAACCTTTTACTCCAAAATGATGTGCCACAATGCGGTTATTGATTACCCCCAAAGTGTGTCCATCCTCATTTTCGGCAGCAGGAATAAAAAATGGCAAACCCAAAGTGCGACCATGGTGGGTCCAGCCTGATTTATAAATGTAGTTATTGAAATAATTGTCCCGTCCTGTATATAATCCTCCATCAGGATTAGTTACTCCTCCTGGAGTGCTACCTGATTGATACTTGGTATAATAATTCTCATACATGGCAGCTGTTATCCAATTTTTATCTCCCTTAAATTTAGCGTACAAACCTGTTACTCCATCAGGACGAGTAATGTAAATTCCTGAATGATCTTCGAACATGGTCTGGCGGTATAATTCCCATTCAACTTCCTCCGTTTTATAATACAAATGGATATCCCATCCTCCCAAGTGATTTCCATAGGAATTTTCCCATTCTCCATATACTTCATCTTCAGCAGTTCCCTTTCCAATCGTCATCCTTGCATAATTTTCCAAATCAGATGGCAATTCTCCAATTTCTGGATTAGAAGAAGTTCCCCCCCACTGGGCATAATGCTGGAAACCAACTTCCAGGTTGAATCTGCGATCACCACCCAAACGAATGTAGGCATTCTTATAATGAACCCTTGTATTGTCTACATAGCGATCATCGAACATAATTCCTTCCGAATACATCCCTTTTACAGCCAGCCAGTCTTCTGCAAATGGCACTTTCCAATAGCCATGCGAACCCACCGAAATTCTTGGAATGGCGCGTGCATTGTTCGATAAAAACAAATTCCCATTGGTAGCAGAAAGATTTCCGAACTGAGCATCTTCATAACGCGATCCGACCGATAACAATACTTTCTTCCAGGAAAAGCGTGCGTAAGCCTGTGAAAGGATCACATCTGTTTCATCGGCAATGGATCCTGTTGCGGTCAATCCAAACTCATAATCCAACTGCTTGGCATCTTTCTTTGAAAAGCTGTTGTGCAAGGAAAAGTCAGTCACCAATGCATTCTCATTGGGCACTCTCCCATTTTGATTGCTCACCAACCAGAATGGCAAATTGTCTTCGGACGACAAATAGGCCGAGGCCGACACTTCATAATTCAAGGATTTTTTCTGGGCAAAAATCCCAGCAGAGCATAGTATTGCAAGTCCAAGTAGTATTGTTTTCTTCATTTTATTGTGATTTGATTTCGCTATTAACGAACGATGCATCCCAATTAGTATTGAGAGTGCGTAATTTATTTTATGGCCACAAATTTAGCAGTAATTATGAAAAAAAAGAGAATTAGGGTTGGAAAGTCCAGCTTCGACTCCGCTCAGCTACCTTTCGAGACTGCTACCAAAGAGTCTGGCATAAAGTCTTGAAGAGAAAAAAGATCTGCCAGAACTTGAAGAAGTAGCCCTGAAAGGGCGTATTAGTTCAGCCCAGGGCAAATGAGCGAAGCGAATGACGCCCTGGGTTAAAGGAAACCAAAAAAATCGTCGCATCTCCAAAATTTCATTATTGTGTATCGTTTCATGGGACGGTAAGAAAGCTTGGACTACTCCCGAATACTCTCGGGACTGCTACCTTTCAGGACTGCTACCAAAGAGTCTGGCATAAAGTCTTGAAGAGTCAGGATGAGTCTTGAAGAGTCTTGAAGAGAAAAAGAACTACCAAGCTTTGAACTTAGCATTAATAGTTGATTGCTAACCACTGAAAGCTTACTTCTCATTCACAAAATCACCCATTCACCCATTCACTCATTCACTCATTCACTCATTCACTCATTCACTCATTATTAAAGTCCAATTGTCTAAAAGCCTAAAGGTCGGAAAGTCTGGTATAAAGTCTGGAAGAGCCAAAGAACTTTAAGCTTTAAATTTAGCATTGATAGTTGATTGCTAACCGCTGAAAGCTTACTTCTCATTCACAAATTCACAAAATCACACATTCACAAAATCACACATTCACACATTCCCTCATTACTCATTATTAATTACTAATTATTTCGGTAGGGTTTTTTGCCACCAAAACGTTCTAATAATACACACTACAAATTACAAGAATGGAACATTTACCAACAGAAATCGCAAAAGCCATACAAAATGGCATGGAAGAAAACGAAATTATTAAATTGGCAAAGGAACTACTGGAACAGGGTGAGAAAGAACAAGCATCACTGGTTTTGGATTATTGTTTTTGAGAAGATTTGTGAATTCGTGATTTTGTGAATTTGCAAATGATTAAATGAGTAACTTTTGAACTATTGAACCAATAGGTAGCTATCCCGAAATACTTCGGGAGTAGTCGAAGCTCGACTCTTAGGTAGCTGAGCGGAGTCGAAGCTTGACTTTTTGACTTTAGATAAAACAAACGTTTTCGACCACAAAAACCACATTATCTAACACAAAACAAAAAACTTGGCAAACTTGACAGCTTGACAATATAAATTATTTTTATACATTTGTGATGCTTTAAGCACACTACTATTACAATGTTATTAATATGGAAAATTTACCAAAGGAAATAGCGGAAGCTATAAAAAATGGAGCAGCCGACAATCAATTGATCAAAATGGCCCAGGATCTTCTGGAAAATGGTGACCAGGAAAATGCTGCTAAGGTTTTGGATTTTTGTTTCTAAAGAAAACAATGTCCAAGAATAAAGAGGCTGTCCATATATGGACAGCCTCTTTGTTTTCAGCATGTATTCAAATCTTCATTTGATCTACATAAAAAAAGCTGTCTTATTAGGACAGCTTCCTCTTTTTTCTATCGGCCCCAAAAGTGCTAACATACTTGAGGGTTGGTACGCCGATCATTATTTATTTTATTACCGCAGCTCGGAATTCCTTTATGCGTTGCTCCTCTTCTTTTTTACAAATCAACAAAACATCATTTTCTTCTACAACAATATAGTCCTGTAAACCTTGAATCACAACCTTTTTATTTGTAGGCATGTTGACAATACAGTTGTCAGCTTCAAACAAATGCACTTGCTCTCCTACAACTGTATTTCCCTGTTCGCATTTTTCTCTCTTTTCCCATAAAGATCCCCAGGTTCCCAAATCAGACCAACCGAAATCGGCTGGATGTACGAAAATATTACTGGCCTTTTCCATTACTCCATAGTCAATGGAAATGTTTGTACAGGTTGGAAACATATCATTAATAAATGCCTGTTCTTTTTCCGTATTGTACACCTCTGCTCCTTTTTGAAACAGTTCTGCTACCTCAGGAAGACAAGATTCAAAAGCATCCAAGATGCTTTTTAAAGACCAAAGGAAGATTCCTGAGTTCCAGAAGTAGTTACCTGCAGCCAAATATTCTTTGGCTGTTTCCAGGTTAGGCTTCTCTTTAAAAGCTTCCACCTTGCAAACACCTTCTTTCTCCTCACTAGCAGGCATGGTTTCGTAAGATTCCCCTTCCGTTCCAATTTGAGTACTTGCTTTAACATTAATACTTGCCTGTATGTAACCATATCCGGTTTCAGGACGATGAGGCTGAATACCCAAAGTCAGCAAAGCATCCTTTGAAGAGGTAAATTCCAAGCCATTCTCAATAATACGGATAAACTCCCCTTCATTGGTTATTAAATGATCTGAAGGTGCCACCACAATATTCGCGTTAGGGTTCAATCCTTTTATTTTATAGGCAGCATAGGCTATACATGGAGCAGTATTTCGCATACATGGCTCCAATAGAATGTTACTTTCCAATAATTCGGGACATTGCTCCGTAACCAAATCTTTGTATTTGGCTGATGTAACAATCAGAATGTTCTCAGCAGGAGCTATCGTTTTAAAACGAGCGACTGTTTGTTGTAGTAGACTCTTGCCAATACCTAACACATCCAAAAATTGCTTTGGTTTCTCTTCGGTACTCATGGGCCAGAATCGGGAGCCTACGCCACCGGCCATGATTATAATGTAGTTATTAAAACTCATATTAATTACTTATATTTTTTTCACCTCTTAGAAATATGCTATTTCCTATTATTTATTAGACCTGCAATTTCACCTCTTAATGCTTTTATATATGCAATGCTTGATTCTGTATTATGAACCTCAGGAGCCCATGTAGCGAACTCAACACCTATATTCGGAACATATGGACCTTCCTTTATTTCATAAATGACCGATCCTTCCTCTTCCACCAAAATAGTATGCCAAACTCCGGCAGGAATTTCCACTCCATATTCCCCTTCTAATGGATCAAGATGTTTAACTGTAGTGATTTCACCAACATCGTTAAATAATAAAACCGTAATTTTACCTCGTAACAAAAGAAAAATTTCGACTTGTGAGGTATGACGATGCGGACGCAGATAAGTTTCAGGTTCCAAGGCATTTAACATTCTTTGCAACAACTCCTCACCATTGGCATGAAAATTAAAATTCATGCGTTTGCGTGGGTTATCCTTTGCCGCGATACTAACTTGCTCTAAAAGTTCTTGATTGATATTTTTCACAATGATAAATTTCAGCTTAAAAGTTCATAGAATTTAATTTCTTTTCTTTCAAGAAATTATGCCAATTGGTGCAAATGATAATACTTCCTTTTTATCAAAACATAAACCAAAGCAAGGATAATCAGCAAACCAACAACCAACAGCCCTACATACATAACAGGATAATCTATATACAATAAATAAAGCGCAAAACAATTAATTCCCATTTGAAGAACTGCATAGGAAGCAGAAACAATTACATGTGGAACCTTTGCTTCATTGGCTAATATCTGATATAAATGTTTTCTATGAGCCTGAAAAATATTTTCCTTCAAAATCAATCTATGGATTATAGTCAAAACAGAATCAACTCCATAAACACCCAGTAATAAAACTGGAACAAGAGAAGGTTCTAATAATAACAATTTTCCAATCATAAATAGTAGGATGAATGCGATAGCTATTGATCCAACATCACCAGCAAAGCACTTTGCTTTTTTTCTGAAATTGTAAAAATTAAAAACCAAAAGACTCAAGCCTGTACAATAAATCAAATCATTTTCAATAAAATTCATATGGTAATTATTAATCAACCATAATCCTCCAAGAACTGCCAAACTATATGCTCCTGTAATTCCATTGATCCCATCCATAAAGTTATAGGCATTGGTAATGCCAATAAATAGAATAAAAGCAAACACAATCCAATACCATGAAAGTTCAAACAAGTCCAATTGATAAAATAACAGCCCCATGGAAACCAAGTGAAAGGACAAACGCAATTTATTCGACAAGGTCAGCACATCATCCAAGAAACTTATTAAGGTTATGAAACTTAAACCTAAAAAGAACCAAGGATATTGAAACCCTGAGTATATAAAAAAAGATAATGCTCCAAAGTAAAAGATAATACCTCCTCCTCTTATAGTAATGGATGTATGAGAGCTTCTTTCATTCGGTTTATCTATGATATTAAACTTATCAGCTATTTTAAAATAAACACTTATTATTATAAATAATATAGTAATCAACAACAAATATATCATCAGGTTTTAATTGTTATAAGATTTAAGCAATTCTTCCAACTCCTTTAAAAGTCTTCTCTTTTCAAAGTTTGAAGAATAATAATTCAAAGCACTCTTTTTCATCTCCTTCCTTTGGTTTTCCGAAAGAGAGTTCAAATAAATTGCCTTTTTAGATAGCGCATAATAATCCCCTGCCGAAACCGCAAAACCACACTCCGCTTCTTCAATTAATTCTGCAGCCTCACCATTGAGCATAGCTAGCACAATACAACCAGATGCCATATAAGCTTGAATCTTTGCAGGTACAGTAAGACCAAAAATAGGCTCATCCTTTAGAGATACTAACAAAACATCTGCTTTTTTAAAAAATAAAGGCATTTTATCTAATGGGTATCTACCTAACAAGTAAACATTGGATAAGTTTTCACTTATAATTTTCTTTTTTATCCAATCTACCTTACGACCATCACCAACGAGAACCCAATTAATTCCCTGATCTTTTGTTAATTTAGCAGCCTTTAAAACATTTTCAAAATCTTGAGCTTCTCCAATATTTCCTGCAAAAACGACATTGAAACCAGAAGGAAGTTTAATATCATTAGGATTATTATCTATCTTCTGTATGAAAACATCTTCTGCCCAATTGGGAAAATAACTAATTTTCTTATCTGGTGGACATTTATCTTTAATTGAGTTCTCAAAATTCTTAGAGCTAATTAAAATATGATCTGATGCTCTATAGATCCTTTCCACAATTTTGGTAATCCAGCTAATTACGAATTTTGATTTTATATTACTCGCTGCTTGAATACTCTCTGGCCAAAGGTCCAAAACCCATACAACTAAAGGAATATTGTACCTTTTCTTCATCCAAACGCCCGGTAAAGCCGAAAAAACAGGAGAAAGCTGCTGAACAAAAATTACATCATATTCGTTTCTTAACTTAAATAAAAAATATAAAAAACTAAAAAAGACAAACGAGAAATAATTTAGTGCTAAATAAAATCCATTACCATTTTTTCTAGGGAACAATGGAACTCGAATAACATTAACTCCATTAATCACTTCACTATCCGAAGAAAAGAAGCTATATCCATCGTAAAAATCACCCTTGGGATAATTAGGTTTACCTGTTAGAACTGTTACATCATGACCTTTTTGAACCAAATCAAATGCAACATCGTTTCCTTTAAAAGATTCTGGATAAAAATACTGGGACACAAACAAGACTCTCATAATACCAACTACTTAGACCATACTACACGATTCACATAGTCTGTATAAGACATGATTATTCTAACCACTTTATCTGAAACATTCGGCATCGAGTAATCATATACAGGTCTCAGATTGCGATCCATTCCTCTTTTTTGAGAATCAAGAACTACTAATCCTTGCATAATTCTTTCCGGATTCAATCCTACCATCATTACTGAAGCCTCTTCCATTGCCTCAGGGCGTTCATGAGCCTCACGGATATTTAAAGCTGGAAAGTTCATGATAGAAGATTCTTCGGAAATGGTACCACTATCAGAAAGTACAGTCTTTGCTTTCATTTGCAAATGGTTATAATCATGAAATCCTAAAGGTTTCATCAATTGAATCAATGAATTAAACTCAACACCCGTTTCGTTTATTCTGTTACGAGTACGTGGGTGGGTCGAAACAATAACTGGCATTTGATATTTATCAGCCACTGCATTCAAACTTTTCACCAAATTAGAAAAGTTATCTGAGTTGATATTCTCTTCCCTATGTGCCGACACCAGGAAATATTCTCCCTCTTTTAAATCCAACCTAGATAGGACATCAGATCCTTCAATTTTTTCTTTATAGGCATGAACTACTTCATAGATTGGTGAACCTGTTTTAATTACTCTATCTGCCGACAATCCCTCTCTTAACAAGTATTCTCTGGCAATAGAGCTATAGGTTAAGTTAATGTCTGCCACATGGTCTACAATCTTGCGATTGGTTTCTTCTGGAACACGTTGATCAAAACAACGGTTCCCAGCTTCCATATGGAATATAGGAATTTTACGTTTCTTTGCGGCTATGGCACATAGACAAGAGTTTGTATCTCCCAGTACCAAGAAAGCATCTGGTTGGATCTCTTCCAAAACAGGATCGATATTCATCAAAATTTTACCTGCAGTAACCGTTGCATTCCCACCAGCGGCGTTCAAAAAATAATCAGGCTTTCTTAAGCCCAGGTCCTGGAAAAAGACTTCGTTTAACTCGTAGTCATAATTCTGACCCGTATGCACTAATATATGATCGATACTTTCAGTAGCATCTAATTTTAACAACACCCTTGATAAACGGATAATTTCCGGACGGGTTCCTACTACTGTTACAACTTTTAATTTATTCATTCGATTTATTTTTTGCGGAAAAAAATTGGGTGATGATTACTTGTTTACACCTCCAGGTAAAAAGTATCAGGAGCGTCAGGATCAAATGGTTCATTCACCCACATTACGGTAACCATATCGTTTTCTCCTAAGTTTTCAATGTTGTGTGTATATCCAACTGGTATATCTACAACCTCCAATTTGTCACCTGAAACAAAATATTCGTGAATTTTTTCTTCATCGATTTTTCGGAAGCGAATCACTCCTTGACCACTAACTACCAAAAATTTTTCATTTTTAGTATGATGCCAATGGTTACCCTTTACGATTCCTGGTTTTGATATATTCACAGATACCTGCCCCCTATCCTCGCTTCTTAACATTTCAGTAAATGACCCTCGATTATCCACATTCATTTTCAATGGATAAGAAAATTCTTCAGTAGGCAAATAGCTTAAATAGGTGGAGTATAGCTTTTTGGCAAAAGAATCATTCATTTTTGCCACTGACAGATCTTTACGACTACTCTTAAATGAATAAAGCAAATCAACAATCTCTCCCAGGCTGATTGGATGAGTTACAGGAACAGCACAAAATTCACCATCTCTATTTTCTTTCCCCTCCAAAGCATGAATTAATTCTTTAAGCACATCATCAATATATACCAAAGTCATTTGGTAAGATCTATCTGAAACTGTAATATCCAAACCATGTGCTATGTTGTGACAAAAGGTTGCCACAGCAGAATTGTAATTCGGCTTACACCATTTCCCAAATACATTTGGAAAACGGTATACTAGAACTTTAGCACCTGTTTCCTTAGCATATTGAAATATTACGTCCTCACCAGCCTTTTTCGACTTTCCATAAACATTATCCAAAATAGCCTGAGTAGATGATGAAATCATCACCGGACAAGTATTCTTATGTTTTTTTAATGAATTTAAGAGTTGGCTGGCAAAATCGCAATTCCCCTCCATAAACTCAGATTCATTTTCCGGACGATTGATTCCTGCAAGGTTGTAAATGAATGTTGCTTCCTTACAATATTCATCCAATAGTTTGTCATCTGTATCAATATCGCACACTAATATTTCAAAGTTCGGATCAAGTGTGTAAGTTTTGTCCTTTCCTTCTTGAATATTTCTTAGCTGAGCAACTAAGTTTTTACCTATAAATCCTTTGGCGCCTGTTACTAATATCTTCATATCTTAAAATATTACATATTAACAGGTTCATCTTTTCCTACCAATACATCCTCACGAATGAAATCCAATTTCAACAACAATTTCTTCATTCCTTCCACATCCAGTGGATTGGTATTGTGAGAGTGATAATCTTCAATTTTGGACAATTCTTCGTCACCTTCCTTGAAATATTTATCGTAGTTCAAATCTCTTGTGTCACAAGGTATTCTGAAATAATCTCCCATATCAATGGCTTTTGCCATCTCTTCTCTTGTTACTAAAGTTTCATACAATTTCTCTCCGTGACGAGTACCAATGGTTTTCACTTCAGTATCTGTCTGATACAATTGTTTCAATGATTCGGCCAATACAGATAAAGTTGCAGCAGGAGCTTTCTGAACGAACAGATCTCCATTTTCACCGTTTTGAAATGCATATATTACCAAATCAACAGCATCATCCAAAGTCATCATGAAACGAGTCATGTTAGGATCTGTAATGGTTATAGGATTACCAGCTTTGATTTGATCTACCCACAATGGAATCACAGAACCTCTACTTGCCATTACATTCCCATAACGAGTACAGCAAATGGTAGTTTTAGCCTCAGTACCCAGTGCTCTACCATGAGCAATGGCCACCTTTTCCATCATGGCCTTGCTTATACCCATTGCATTGATTGGATAAGCCGCTTTATCTGTTGAGAGTACAACTACATTTTCTACTCCATGTGCAATCGCTGACTGAATCACATTGTCAGTACCATCCACATTGGTTTTAACTGCCTGCATTGGAAAAAATTCACAAGATGGAACTTGCTTAAGTGCAGCAGCTGCAAAGACATAGTCAACACCTATCATGGCCAAATCAACAGAACGACGATCTCTTACATCTCCGATGTAAAATTTTACTTTCGGATTTTGTAAGTTGTGGCGCATATCATCTTGCTTTTTCTCATCTCTGGAAAAAATTCGAATTTCTTTAATATCTGAATCTAAGAAGCGGTTTAATACGGCGTTGCCAAAAGAACCGGTACCACCTGTAATTAGAAGTGTTTTATTTTTAAACATCTTTAGTATTATTAATAAGGTTTGCGTAAACTTGATTCGTTGTTTCAATAAATAAACTACGGTAATTCATTAATTGATTCGTGTTTTTAGTTCTATAAGATTGTCTTTCCTCTTCTGTCAATGAACACAACCAATCCATCTTCTCTGCTAAACTAATAGCATTCAGGGATTCAAATTGGAAACCTTCAGGGATTAACGGATTACATTTAAACATAGGTATATCAGATGTAATCAACAACGAATCTAAAGATATAACACTAGATGGAATTCCACTATTTGTTCCTCTCTTGTACGGTAAAATAACTACATCTAATTCTTCAATTAATTGCTTGTACCGGTCATCACTTAGGAATGAAGGGATTACCTTAATTGATAAATCATTAAAAGTACTAAGATTATAGGCATCTGACGTTGCAAAATTCCCTGCAATTATAAGCTCAACATTTTTATCTGTTTTATAAAAATGACGCCAAGCATCGATTAATATATCTAATCCTTTTTCATTTCGAATATGACCTATCATCCCAAATTTTATAATTCCATCGGTTTTCTTCTTTAAAAGATCATCATTCTTCAAACTCATTATTGGAAAAGGATACTGAATAACCTTATCAGCTATTTGAAAATGTTTTTGTAAATCATTCCTTGAAGATTCATTGTGTACAATCAAGAAATCAGCTAAATCAAAGAACATTTTTTTTCTTAATATCTTCTTTTTTAAGCCAACTTCGTCATCCGTGCCAAAAGGAACAACATCATGACAAGTAATAAGTACACTAGTTTTTGTGGTTACCTTAACAATTTTTAAAAATAGGTACTCAACAAATAGATCAGACGTCAGGTTATAGTTTAGAAAAGAAACTTTATAGCGAATTAAATAAATATATGAATATAATAAAGTAAACAACAACTCAAAATATCTAATTATCAATCGAATTTTTCTGTTCTTATACTTAAAAGGAGATGAAAGCTCAGAAAAGCGATAAAAACGCCTTTTTGCCTCTCCATATGAAAGAGGATAATAATAATTGACAACAAGCTCTTGATCAAAATTAGGCTGTAATCCCAAAAATAACTCTCTTATATAACTTCCAGCACTACCCGCAGAACCTGCATAAATGTGTAAAATATCTTTTTTTCTCATTTTTGTTTCCTATTTCTTTAAATATGGAATTCTAATTAAACTTTGATTTTTATTATTAATTGAGAATTTCCAGGAATCGCTTAAAGAATTCATTATCTCCAAAATTATTTAGGCATTGTTCAGAAATATGCTTCCCATTATAAACTTCTCTTTGATAATATATTTTCTCAATAACATGTTTCAAGGATTCATGAGAATTTTCTTCGTATCCATAGCCATTTTCACTTTCTAAAATTGCGTCATTATATATCGATAAATGAGATGGGCAAATTACTGGTATACCGGATAATAATGCATCAATTATTACCATGGGAAATCCCTCAGATAATGAAGTCATTATTATAGAAGTGTAACTGGGTTTTTCACTAAATGGTGGAAATCTCAACCCAATCCAGTTTATATTATCTTGTATTCCTAAACTTTTAGATAATTCAAATGCCCTTTCTTTTTCTGGCCCCTCTCCAACAATGTCTAACTTCCAATTATCTAATTTTATTTGCGCTAACGACTCTAACAAAAAGCATAAGTTTTTCCTCTGATCGATACGTCCAATAAAAATAAAGTGCGGTGAGCCAGGAGATTCATTTAGTGCAATTTGGGTTCTTTGATTTACCGGAGCAAAGGTAAGAAATGCTGGTGTTTCATCTATATAAGATAATTGTTCCTGAATCTGGCTACTAATGCAAATCGCCCCATCAAAAGGCTTCACCATATACCATACATATTTCCTTTTGAGGAAGCTATAAATATGATTAAACATTTTGTTCCCTTGTGTATTGGTATTGAAAACAGTATTCATTGGCCAATAATATATACTAGTATCAAAATGACTTTTTAACTTCCTTACAAATAACCCTAAAAGAGTATGAGTAATTAAAATATTTGAAGGTGAGTATTCTTTAATTTCCTTTTGTAAAATTTTATATACTTTTCTGAAATTTGATATTGCATTAAATATATTAATTTCATTTTCCTTTTTAAATACAGGGTAAAAGGAAATAGTAAACTCCTTGTTTTCGAACCAATTCCATTCTAAATAATCAGATAATGATACAACTTTAATTTCATATCCTTTGGCGGACATTATCCTACTAAAGTTTGAAATTACCGTTTCAACACCTCCCCCTGGTAGCCATGCTGATATAATCAATATTTTCTTGTCTTTATTTATCATTAATCGATAGTATATAGTGTTTAGATTTCTGTTACAATAATTTTAAGCTACTTCAGACAGGCTAACAATTCATATCGCAATTTATTTCAGTTAAATTTTATAACTAGGAATAAGTATTACAAATTATTATAAAAAGAAGTTAGTGATTGTTTAAAAGCCTGCACTTCACTATAAATATTCCAGCGGTTATCCACTTCACTGAAAGTATTTATCCTTATTTCTTCACGTTTTTTTGAATTTGTATTATCAAGCCATTTTTGAATCACGTTTGCAAGATCTTCCACATCACCTTGCCTAAAGAAATCTCCAGTGAAATTTGGATTGATTGCCTCGAATTCAGGTCCTTGATAACTAAAATCGCCATGTGTAATTACAGGACAGCCAAAAGTCATTGCACTAATTGCTGTTAATCCAACATTTCCAGGTGAAACGCATACATCGGCATTATAAAAAAGATTTCCCAAGATTGTATTATCGTAGCAAGGTCCATATAAATACACATATTTTTCAAGTCCATTTAACTTCACAAGATCATTTAAATTAACCCCATCAATATCTTTTCCTACAACTACGAA
The DNA here is from genome assembly GCF_013141825.1 of Marinifilum caeruleilacunae. Lineage (GTDB taxonomy): Bacteria > Bacteroidota > Bacteroidia > Bacteroidales > Marinifilaceae > Marinifilum > Marinifilum caeruleilacunae. The sequence continues at coordinate 167,014 of NZ_RZNH01000005.1, read as the reverse complement.
ATTAAGGTATACGCCCTTAGCATTTAAAATCTTCATGCTATCAATAATCATGTCCAGGCGCTTTTCTTTTGTTACCCTTCCGACAAAAATTAGCGTCGGAAAATCATTATTGAAATACTCCCTAAATATATCACTCTTTATTAATGACTTACGGACACGCAAATCTTCATCTGTATCTAGAGAATTACCAACACTAATTATCTTTTTTTTCTGTACCCCACATTCTGTCATTAATTTTATAGCCCTTTCATTGTAAACAAAATTAATGTCACACAGCTTATAGTACCAGGTTTTAATTAGTTTCCTAAGTTTTTTTTCTCGACCATAGATACCATGAGACCAAGAAGCAACATTTTTTCTACTAAATTTTGTCAGTAAAATCAGCACCCAATACGACAAGCAAAATGGCCCTCCCACAATATATAAATCATACGGTTTATTGATAAGACTAACCGCATTTTTCAGCCAATAAAAATTACCAACTATAGAACGGGGTAGAAGAGAATCTCGATAATTGATCAATTGAGAATAATCATATGTTTTTATGCCTTTTGAAGGATCATCTTCACAAATATAGAAATCACAATCCAGTTCTTTTGCCATTACATTATATATTGGCAACCTATACATTGACCCCCCTCCAAAAATACAAATTTTCTTTTTTGCCATAAATCTTTTTAATTCATAAAATGCTGTACATCTTTATTCCAAAGGCTATTGTCATCTTTCGTCTTGTTCACCTTGATATACTGCTAATTTTTTAAACTGTGATATTAAATCTGCCTGCCTTTGAATTATAAGATAATTATCAACTCTTTTTGATTCATCATTTATACATTGATAAAAACACTCAATAGATTTTTCAAAAGTATCATCTGATGACAAATCACGGGTCTCTAATTCCTGATTTTTCTTTAACGTATAACTCGGAACAAAATTTGGAGGTGCTGTTAATATGCGGTTAGATGTTATTGTTCCATTACTTCCCCATATTTCAATTTCGCATTTATAATCGTTATCCATACCAAATGCCAATTGTGCTGTGACACCTTCATGATTTACCATAGTAGCAGAACCAAACATATCTACTTCAAATTCATCTATGTAGTTAACCTGAGCTGTAGTAAGTTTAGCTGTTTGCCCTATCAAATATGTTGCATATTTAATTGTATAACCACCTGCATCAAGTAATGCGCCTCCACCTAATGACTTTATGTAACGAAAATCATTAGGTGCCCTACGAGGAAATCCAAATGAGATCCTATATAGGCGGATATCTCCAATCTCACCACTCTCAACAACGTCTTGGATTTCTCTCAACTGCCTATGATAGACGAACATGTAATTTTCATGGAGAGTCAATCCTTTTTCTTTTGCAATCTTGATCAAGTCTGCTGTTTCTTCAGCACATGTAGTAGATGGTTTCTCCACAAAAACATGTTTACCATACCTCAAAGCCATTTTGGCCCACTTGTAATGCAACGCAGGTGGTAGAGGGATATAAATGGCGTCAATGGACTCAGACTCCAATATTGATTTATAACTATTAAAGATTCTACCTCCATAAATCTCAATGAAAGATTCTGCTTTTTCCCTTTCACTTCTTTGTTGCTCTGTAATAGCATTATTGCTTATGCCATACAAATTTCCGAACCATTCTTCTGGACTGGCTACCGCAATACCAACAAACTCAAATTTACCATTTGCCTTTTTCAATGCAGGCATGAACCTTCTAAAAGCTATTTCGGAAGGACAGATTATACCAATACGTATCATAATTAATAAAAACTAATAGCCGACAATAAACTGCGGGCTGCAATGTTCAAATAGTTGTTGTATGTAACAAAAGAAAGCATTTGATTTAGTGTCATCCAGCAATAGTTTTCTTCAACATCTATTGGGAATTCATCTCCTACTTCTACTATCAAATTCAAGTTCTGCTCTTGGAAAAATCGCCCTCCTTCCTCACTCTGATGTGTCGAATACCAAATATTTTCAGTCTTTGCTCCTAAGAAATATTCAAGATAAGGAATACTATATTCGTTCTCACCTGTGCGATAATTTCCTGTTAGACATTGGACTGTTGGTGCCATTTCCACAATATCGAAATTCCCTGACTCTAACTTTGCCTGTACAAGAAAATGATAGATTCCGTTAATTTTTTTAACAAGAAATCCCATTACACCCTCTTGGGCCGAACGAACCATAGGCTGATCCCATGCAACAACTTCACGATTCCCAATCTGCACATTAACACCAATAACATCAAAATATTTATTGTCTTCATGATGAATAGTATCACCATCATAATTCCAACATGTCATTTCAGATATTCCAATTTTTGAAACTTCCAATTCATATTTGAATTTTAAAGCTGAAATCCATTGAATAATGTCCTGTGTATCGTGAAGATGATTAGTAGCGCTTAAAACCGAATAGAGAAATGATTCTGATTTTGAGGTAAGTAATTTATTATGATTTTGAAAAACTGAAAGCAATCTTAGGGTCGATTCCGAATAGTTGCCAAATTTAATACAAGAGATCACTGTTCGAGTATCCATATTAATTATATTCGGATATCTCAACAATTCCTTTATCTGACCAAGAGTAACCCATATAAAATTCTCTTTTACTTCAATATCTTCATTCTCTGCAACCTCAATAATGATATTTCGGTTTCGCTTCTGAAGAAAACGGGCTCCCTGTTCTGACTGTAGTTGATCTACGAGTTTGGTAACTGGCATTTTTCCAGTAAAATACTCCAGATAGTTTGGTGCTACACCATTATGAACCCTCGTATAATTACTTCTGGTTGCCTGTAGTGTTGGCGATAACTGAACAATATTCAAATTTCCAGGTTCAATTTTAGCTTGCATCAAGAAATGAACTACACCATTAAACTTCTTCACAATAAAGCCAAGAAATCCAATTTCCGGTTGATTTATGATAGGTTGATCCCATTCTGGAGTGATCCCATAATTAGTTTTAATGTTAATTCCGTCAATACTATAGAATTTACCACTCTTATGACGTATTCTATCATCCTTATATGTCCAATCCTTCAGTTTAGAAATAGGTATCTGCGTAATTTCACTATTCACTCTTTCATTCTGTTCCTTCATCCACGCTAAAATGTCTGAAGTAGAAATGAACGAACCATGATGAAGAGCTGACACCAAAAAATCAAATTGAGTATCTTCTACGTTACGTGTTTTCATATAATATCTTAATTATAAATCTTTTGCAAAGTCAAATAACTTTTTATAAGGTGGCATCTCAATTAGAGATTGTATCTTTCCATCGTCAAAATAGGTATGACCACTCTCAATTCTCAAGTCGCTATCAGGCCAAGGTACTGCCGCCACTTCTTGATTAAACTTATTAGCAATTGTAACAGCCGCATCCTTTAGAGAAAGGGTTTCCCCACCAATATTATAAATCCGACCGACTGATTTTTCGGCGAAAGCTCCATGTACAATTTGATAGCACACATCTTCAATGTGTGTAAACGTGCGCTTTATCTCTCCACCCCCATATAGAGATATATTATTACCGGATTTTACTTGCTTAATAAAGAAGCCAACAGTACCAAACGAATAGTCTGTAGAAATTAAATTGCCATAAGGAACACATAAACGAAATACAGTATAAGGAATTCCAAAACTATTTCTGTATGCATCAAGTAAACCTTCACAAGCTAATTTATTAACAGCGTAGATTGTTTTAGTTTCTTTGGTATCTTCTTCTTTCAGTGGTTTGTCAATGCCTTTATAAACTAATCTAGTCGATGGAAATATAACCTTTGGGCGATAAGGTGAGTTTCGAATGGTATCCAATAAATTTAGCAAACCTAGTTCGTTTATTTCAATAAATTTCTCGTAATCGGTAAATCCTGCGTGTGTACCAGTTAATCCAGAAAACAGAAAAAGATAATCCACATCCAAATTAACTTTTGAGATAGACTCTTTTGACGTTAAATCAATTTTGATATATCCAGGTGAATCGACAATATCGTATAGTTCAACATTAATTCCTAGATTTTTCATATAGAAACTAAGATGTTTACCAATATATCCCGATGCTCCAATTATTGCACATTTCTTCATAAGTGGATTTATTATATTTCTGCTCATTTTTTTTAAAATTTATCTAATTTTTATCGTACTTAAGATTTACAAACAAAATTGTTAGTATTATAAGAAAAACCCCTTCCGATAAAAGAAATGAAAAAAAGGATGTGTTCAATAAAGCCACCATCGGTATTAAAAATAATATGCACAAAAAATTTCTATTCTCCGCTGTTGCCAGGCTATTAATTAAAATAAGAAATAATAAAAATAAAAAACTTACAATCGCAACTCCTGTCACCCCCATAGCGGTGACACCATCCATTGCCCAAAATACTGCATTAGCATTCATCCCTCCTTCCGTGACCACTTTGCCAATAGCCTCACCTGCATAAGGGTTTGAATTTGTAATAGCATTTATAATATTAACATGCGAAAAGAAGGTATATGGATGACTCTGAAAGAAAGGCATGTAGTATCCAACGAAAAGAATACCCGAAATTGTCATTGTTCTCATCAAGAAAACAGCTGCTAATACATAAACAATCTCATTTTCGAGATTACACAATAATAGCAGGGTAAGTAAACCTAAACTGATTGTTAAAATACTTAACAAATTAATGTTCATTTTATATTGCCATAAAAAGAACTTATAAAATCCAAATAATATTAAAGGTGCAAGGAAGTCGGATTTGGCTCCAAAAATACTATACAGAAATAAAAACGATAGTGCGCCAAAAACAATAAATTTTTTATCCTTTTTAAATAAACCATAGACAAAAATGAGAGGAAAAATAAAACTACCCGACCATGAGTTAATGTAACCCATAAAAGCATTTCCAACTTCTGCATTTTCTGCACGGAGCTGATAAACAGAGGTAAAACTAACTATTCTCATATTATTATGATACACTGCAAATTGCAACAATAAAATTATTATTGCGAAAAACCAAATAACCTTAATTGGAATCTTTCTGCTTGGATGTTTTATTTTAATTCGTATCCTATCTGAATAAAAATACATACTCATTGCAATACATAGAACCATCCAATACTCTATAACGTGGTAGTCATTAACTTCTTTAAAATTAAACAACAAACCTAAAACAATAGGAACATATCCAAAATAATACAGAATCAAGGATAACCATGATGACACATTTCGAATTCCTTTATAGAAAAGAATAGGAATCAGAGCAATAGCATATCCAAAACAATCGTAGATAAAGGAGTGAGGAACATCCAAATAGAAATATGCATGCCATACAGTAACACAATAGTATTTCCATACATAGGAAAAAATAAATATATACAGCGCCCCAAATAACACATTTTTTAATGTACTATTACCACAAAATACTATTTTAAAAAATCTATTCATGAACTGATTATAAGTAAACCTTGTAGAAAGTGTAATAAAAATCCTAAATTAATAAGTTAGTAAGCCAGAATAAAAAATTCTAATCAGTAATAATAAATAACATATGAATATACATAGGACAAAATATTTAGATACTGCATTCAAACGAAGATTCGTAATCTTTAATATTTTAGCGTAAATTAAAAACTGAACCAGGGCATAAAAAATTGAATATATTATCAAGACCACATTTATGTTGTCATAATAAATGGCAGCTACAATTAGAGCTCCTATTGCTAGAGCAAAATTGAGCAAATTCAATTTAAATCGAATTTCTTGTCTATCAAGAGTCTTAAAAGCCGGAAGAAGTGATTGTACCAGTATGACTGGAACCGAAAACACTGACATAATAAGAGCCATACTACCTGCTTGTATCCATTTATCACCTAATATGAAAACAAGCAGTTTATCTCCCCCAAAAGTCAGAAACAGTATTGGAAGTAATGAAATCAAAAAAGTGATTTTTGCCACTTTTTGAGTTATTGATGTTATTGCTACTGGATCTTTAAAATTTTCAGATAGTTCTCTATAATATACACTACCCATTGCTGAACCAAATACATTTATGGGTAATAAAATAAATTGAATTACCATGGAAAAATGACCAATTTCATCTTTACCGAAATAATTTGACAATATGATAATTGTGAGGTTTAATACTGCAAATTCAATAAATCTTGCCGGTGCTTCATACAAAGGAAATTTCTTATACTTAGTTGCTAGATCTTTTATACTTGCAACTTTAATTCTACTGGTTGAGTAACTTTTAAAAAATCCGCGTAAAGGAAAAATAAAATAAATGGTAGCTATAAGTTGAGAAATGATATTGCCAACAATTAAACCAAAAGAAATAATAGGAAATTTCCCAAGAAAAACCCTAATTGCTGCTTGCGATGATCCATTAATTATATTCGACACTGACATTGCCCCATATCTCTTATTCCTGTTAGCAATACTATTAAAGATATTATAGGTCGCAGTAATAAGTAACATCGTTGCAAGTAATGGGACACTATGAAAATTAACAAAAAATGGAATGCCTATCGTTTTACCAGAGACAAAAACAAAAGTGACTAGACATGTAATGGATAATGAAATTATAAAGCACAATACAATTAAAATAGGTAATTCTTTATCATCAGAAGATTTAACTATAGTGTTTTCGTATGAGAGGAATATGAAGGAATTCACAATGTAAAGCACACTGGAAAAAATACCCCATACTCCATAATCCTCTGGTGTATATAGCCTTGAAAGTATCGGCGTAACAATAAATGGTATTAACATTAACACGACACTACTAGAAGATAATTTCAAAGTATTCTTAATTAGAGAAGAGTTTAATATTGTCTCTATTTTTGCAAGCATATTACAGTCTCTTTACTAGAATATATATTTTTTACTAGAAGGCACCCAATACAAACTAACCCCTAAACGCCCTAAATTCAACATTTTATTAAGACAGCTCTTTGAGTAAAAAACTTTTATCTCAAGATTAGAAATTTTTGAATGTGCCCAATCATTCTTAGTTAACCACTTAAATATTGTTGGTTCATGTGGCCTTCTTTCAATTTCACTAGTTATACTTTTGTACATTTGTACATTCTTGTCCTCATCATAATATTTGTAAACTTTTTCTTTTGTGAAGAACTGTGCCCAATATGGATGTTCATATTGTAATATACTTTCCACACAGTGTTCAAATGTTGAAATGTAATTACGTGGCATACCTAAATTAAATATTAATCCATCTTTCTCACATAGTCGATACCAAGGAGAGCTAGTATCCCAACAATCTCTGGATTTATGATGATCATTGCACAAATAGTCTGTTAATGGCCCTATAGCACAAACTGAACTTTGAACATTAATACTCCTTTGTACTCCTTTATATTTTCTAAAAACCTCAGCTAGATATCCTGCTCCTGTCTTATCATTTATTGGATCAAATATATATGTATCGGAAAATAATCTTACATCTGGGAATGCAGGCATAACTAAAGTGCCAGATCCGCCAATCGTTTCAAGAATTTTATCGATTAACTCTTCCGTCGTACCACTATAATTGTAAAATTCTTTCATCGATGCATGAATACAAACTAAACTTCCCCTTTTCATCCCCATTTCTTTCATGACAGTGATAATATCATCAGCTGTATACTTTTTGTGATAGAATATCATTCCTAATCTTTTATGAACATTCTTTCTGAAAAGTGAAAAGTCCTCAATACCGAATATTTTTTTTACAACCTTTCCAACTTTAGTATATAAACTTGTTTTCATATCAATTATGAATTTTTCGAGATGAACTTACTATTTATAACAATACTAGTTTATAAGACAAGTATTTATTCTCAAATAATAGTGGCCTTCTATTACAAACTAATATAATACGAATCGCACTAAACTTGCCATTAAGCACATATGTATCATCTATTTACAGTATCATACCCTCACTGCTACCAAATGAATTATATTTTCCAAATCAAAACCATAAACAATCTGACCCTATTTCAACATGAGTGCTTCCGATTCATAAGTTTTGAAATTCGATTTTATCTCAATATCACTAAGATTTACCAATACCCTGCATAGATTAAAAAACATTTAAATTGATAATTCGCATTTCAGGGTATTAGCTTACCAACTTACATGTAGTAAAACTAATTTAACTAACCTCCAACAATTAGTTAAATTGCTCATCTGCTATGGATATTAAATATTGACCATATTCATTTTTCTTCAATGGTTCAGCCAATTTTAGTAATTGTTCTTTTGTAATATACTCCTTTAGATATGCTACCTCCTCTAAACAAGCCACTTTTAAGCCCTGTCGTTTTTCAATGGTTTCAACAAATCGTCCGGCATCAAGCAAGGATTCATGAGTTCCTGTATCTAACCAGGCATAACCTCTCCCCATCAATTCAACTTTCAAATTACCTTGCATTAAATACTCCTGATTTACTGTTGTTATCTCTAATTCACCACGATGAGATGGTTTAATATTTTTGGCAATCTCAACAACTGAATTTGGATAAAAATATAATCCCACAACTGCGTAGTTTGATAATGGCTTCTCTGGTTTTTCTTCAATTGATGTTACATTTCCTTCTTTGTCGAAAGCAGCAACTCCATACCTTTCCGGATCACTTACATAATACCCAAACACTGTTGATTTTCTTTCCTGCTCAACATTTCTACGTGAATTAGCAAGCATCTTTGAAAGCCCATCTCCGTAGAAAATATTATCCCCAAGCACCAAACAAACATCATCATTTCCGATAAACTCTTCGCCGATAATAAAAGCTTGTGCTAAACCATCTGGAGAAGGTTGCTCAGCATAAGACAATTTGATTCCATAATCCGATCCATCACCCAAAAGTCTTTCAAATCCAGGTAAATCTTGTGGAGTAGAAATAATCAAAATTTCCCTAATACCTGCCAACATCAAAACTGACAATGGATAATTAATCATAGGCTTATCATAAATAGGCAATAATTGCTTCGATACACCTTTAGTGATGGGATACAATCGTGTACCACTACCTCCTGCTAATATAATTCCCTTCATCTTACTTGGCTTTATACATTTCGTTATAATAATCTTGATAATCTCCGGAAGTAATATTTTCCAACCATTCAGTATTTTCGAGATACCATTTTACTGTCTTTTCTATTCCTTCTTCAAATTGAAGGGATGGTTCCCAACCCAACTCTTCCTTTAATTTGGTTGAATCAATAGCATATCGTAAGTCGTGACCAGCTCTATCGGTTACGTATGTGATCAATTTTTCTGAAGATCCCTCTTCTCTACCTAACAAACGATCAACTGTCTTAATCATCACTTTAATCAAATCAATGTTTTTCCACTCATTGAAACCTCCAATGTTATAGGTGTTTCCCAATTTTCCTTCATGGAAAATTACATCAATGGCGCGAGCATGATCATCAACGTACAACCAGTCTCTTACATTTTCACCTTTACCGTAAACCGGAAGCGGCTTGTTGTTACAGATATTGTTGATAAACAAAGGAATCAATTTTTCCGGGAATTGATATGATCCATAGTTGTTTGAGCAATTCGAAATTACAGTTGGCAAACCATAAGTATCATGGAAAGCTCTTACAAAGTGATCTGAAGAAGCTTTTGAGGCAGAATATGGTGAATGTGGATCGTATGGCGTAGCTTCAACAAAAAAACCATCTTCGCCCAATGAACCATATACTTCATCGGTTGAAACATGGTAGAATAGCTTGTTATCGAAATCCCCATCCCAAGCATGCTTAGCTGCCTGCAACAAGGACAAAGTACCCATTACGTTTGTTTGCGCAAAAGAAAATGGATCTCTAATAGAGCGGTCTACATGTGACTCTGCGGCCAAATGAATTACACTATTGATTTGGTAATCCTGAAAGATTTTCTGCACTCTTTCAAAATCACAAATATCACATTTTACAAACTCATAATTCTCCTTTTCTTCCACATCCTTAAGGTTGGCTAAATTACCTGCATAGGTCAGCACATCCATATTAATCATTCGATAGTTAGGGTATTTATTGACTAACAAGCGAACGAGATGCGAGCCTATAAAACCTGCTCCTCCAGTGATTAATATATTCCTATTATATTTCATTAACTTCTCTTTAAAATCTGATTAATAATTAAACTCCTACAATCTTCCATCTACAAGATCTTTATCCCAACAGCCTTTAATATCGTAAATCACCGCATCGTGGCCATTTTTTAATTCATCCATATTCAGACTTAAAAACTCCTTATGCGAAACAGCTAATATAACAGCATCATATTTTTCTGTCATTACTGTATCAATATTGTTTTCAACATCAAATCCATATTCATGATTTACCTCCTGCTCATCAGCCCAAGGGTCACAGATCTTAACGTTAGTCCCAAATTCTTTCAACTCATCTATAACATCAACTATTTTCGTATTTCTGATATCAGGACAATTTTCTTTAAATGTAAATCCTAATACTAATATTTTACTTCCTTTAATCCTGTGCCCCTTCTCAATCATGAGTTTAATAACCTTGTGGGCAACAAATTGTCCCATCACATCATTAACCTTACGTCCAGAACTAATCACATCTGGTTGATACCCCAGCTGCTCTGCTTTCCACTTCAAATAATAAGGATCAACACTAATACAGTGTCCTCCAACCAAACCTGGCTTAAACTTCAAAAAATTCCATTTCGAACCTGCAGCTTCAATAACCTCATTGGTATCAATACCTATTCGATCAAAAATCAAAGCCAACTCATTAACAAAAGATATATTTAAATCTCGCTGAGCATTTTCAATTACTTTAGAAGCTTCCGCTACCTTAAGAGACGATGCCTTGTGAGTCCCATTTAAAAGTATTGCATTATATAGTTTATCAACATCTTCTGCAATTTCGGGTGTCGAGCCAGATGTAACCTTCTTAATGGTTAACAATGTATTTACCTTATCTCCAGGATTGATTCTTTCAGGAGAATAACCGGCAAAGAAATCCTCGTTAAATTTTAATCCAGAAACTTCTTCGACTACGGGCAAGCATACTTCCTCTGTAGCACCTGGATAAACAGTTGATTCATAAATGACAATATCACCTTTCGAAATAACCTTCCCCACTGTTTGACTCGCATTTATCAAAGGTGTCATATCTGGTCGTTTATCTTCTGTTATTGGAGTAGGAACAGTGACAATATAATAATTAGCATCATTGATATCCTCAAGTGATGCAGATAAATACAATCCATTCCATTTTTCATCTTTCAATACAGATTGTAAATTATCATCTTCAACCTCTAAAGTCGCATCATGCCCCTTATTTAATTCAAAAACACGATTAGCATCAATATCAAAACCAACAACAGGATACTTCTTAGCAAACTCAACTGCTAAAGGCAATCCTACATAACCTAAACCAATAATAGCAATTTTTATATTTTCCATTTTTAACCTTAATTCTATATCTTTTTTTATAATTCTTTACCTCAAACAGTAATCTATCAATAGTTAAATTGTCATTAATAAAACTTTTACTTTAGCAATTATTAACAGTTGTAAAAAACACCCTTTAACTATACACGGAGCAAGCCTCTCAAATCACAGTATAGTTTCTATTTTTTTATTTACTCTTCCTTCCATTCACTTCTTATGCTGGATATAACTACTTTTCCAAGGACAATTCCTAGACCTAAAATCCCACCAAAAAAAGTCCAGATAATGAAAATCATAGCACGTTTTGGTTTTGATTTTTCAATTGGCACAGATACCGGTTCAATTACCGTAAAAACAGGGGTATCTTCTTTCACCTGTATTTTTTGAGTTTCCAGTTGTTTTGCCAATTCTGAATAGAGACCATACACCAAATTGTATTCCGCGGTTAATCGTTCAAGTTCCGTCTGTGCCGTCGCCTTACTCACATTTTTGTTTCGATCTAGAAATTGAGCCAATTTTTGCTGCGCAAGATTCGCCTCCAACTTAATCTCAATATATCTTTCTTCTACAAAAACCAATTGATCTTTTGCTTTCTGAATTTTGAAATCCGTTATTGCATCCTGCAAAAGCAGCTGTGCTTTTTGTACCATTTGAGCGGCAGCTTTTGCTTGCGGCATACGAGCCGAAATGGTAATGTAGCCATCTTTCTCGTTCACTTCTATTGACAATTGTGCCGAAAGAATATTGATGAGTTTCTTTTCATCATGTGTGATGGAAAGTAAATTCTGGTCACTTATTATTAAGTCACTAGTCACTGTTTGTTTACCACGGATCGCTTTTAAAAATAGACCTGGTAATCCAATAGTGTATTTTTTGATGTAGCCTAATAATCCTGGGCTGTATATTTCTTCGTAATAATGAGCAAACGTTACCCTTTCACTTTGCCCTTCAATCGAAAGAGGGGTTTTCATCAACTCCTTCTGAAAAGGAATACTTCTTACAATTTTAGGATACAGGGTAGGTGGGATTGTTGATCCACCTCCCATGCTTCCCAAGTTAATTCCAGCCATAGCTGCTAAACCTCCTAAATTCCCACCAATCTTTCCATTTCCTTCTGCAGACTGCGGAACCATTGTAGACAAAGCGGTGTATTCTTTTGGAGAAAAAACGGCCATAAATAAGCCTACAAACATAAAAATGATCGTAATTTTAAACACAGTCTTTTTGCCTTCCCAAATGGTTTTAGCAAGCTGTATTAAATCAATTTCACTCTCTGTGCGATTATTAATATTATTACTATCTTCTTGCATTGTATTAAGCTATTCTCAAATTATATTTACACATTTATCTCGTAGCAACAGCAATTGCCGTTATCAAACTTGCCAAAGTAGAAGTAAATGCCAACCATTTACTTGCATTGGCCGCCTTATCCACCTCTGGTTTTTCAGGCACAATGATTTCACAGCCAGGTTCAATTTTTGGAAAACGTCTTCCAAATAATCCTCCTTTAGTAGCAGCGGTTGTTCCATTGGCATACAAAACATATACTTTTCCTTTTTTCGCTCTCTGCGCAAAACCACCCGAGGCCAAAATGTATTCTTTTGCTTTTTTCTTAGTGGTAAAAGTATGAGCGACAGGATTCAAAACCGAACCTGACACCATAACCGTCTCCAATTTGGATGGCACCATCAATTGATCACCTTCTAATACATGTATATCTTCTATACACCCGGGTTGAGCCATAATCTTTGGCAAATCAATTCCTACAATTTGATATTGCACCCTTTCTACATCTTCTGCATTCATGGTGGTATCTTGTAGGGCAATGGCTAATTTGGCCTGGTATTCTGCATCAGACAATTCAATTCTTCTGCGTAAAGAAGCTCCTTTGATGTAGGCTTCTGTGGTGATGCCTCCTGCCCTTCGGATCAGATCTGAGATTTTTTCATCCTTACGGGTAATTCCATAATCTCCGGCATATTTCACCTCTCCTTGTATGCTGATGGTAGATTGTGGACGGTAACCAGGTGCACGACGAATGTAGACCTTATCGAAGGCGTTCAAAGTAAAGGCAGCACCTTCTGCATCCAGCTTCAGGTTTCTATCCAATCCATATTGAAAGGTGTGTAGTAATGATTTGGTTAGCTCCTTGGTTTCGTCATAGTCCAATACACGACTCACCTCAACACTGCTCACCTCTGCATTCTCAAGGAAACCACCAGCCTGGAAAATCAGGTCGGCAATTTTCATGTTCTCTGCCCAGGCATAAGTTCCAGGAAACTGAACTTCTCCTACAATTTCAACCGTACGTGCTTCACGCAAGTCAAAAATGGATGAAATCTGCACACGATCTTCTCGTTGCAATTCCACATCTGCCTTTCCATTCACTACATCGCGAACCGAAAAGGAAATGGCTTCCAAACTCAGATCTTTTTGTTTGCGCGTAATTACACCACGCTCCATAAAGGCTTCTTCTTTCAAACCTTCTGCTTTTGCGATCAGCTCGGAAAGCTTCATCCCGTCGTACAGCTGATAATCGCCAGGGCGATAAACTGCACCGGCAATGCTGATGCGATTTTCAAATCGTTCTGTTACTGCACCTGCCAGAATGGAATCACCATTCATCAAGATTACTTCCTTGTATTTATCAGCCGATACATCTACAAAACTTAGAGTACGGCTATTGTTTCTGTACAAATCCAAACGGTGGGTATAAGCCTTATCGGTAAAACCACCTGCATAACGCAGGATATCGGCTACCAATTCACCCTCTTTCGCCTCGAACAAACCAGTACGTTTGAACTCACCAGCCATTTTAATGCGGTTTACATAGGGACGAACCATTACCACATCCTGGTCTCGTAACTGCACATTGCTTTGTGTTTTGCCATCAACCAGGTAGGCATACACATCTACCGAATTGATTACTTTGCCATCACGAATCAAATCGATCACACGGAATGATCCATTTTCGTTGGGTCCACCCGCCAGGTACAATGCATTGAATACTGATGCGGTAGCAGGTAAGGAGTAAGTTCCCGGCAGATTCACCTCACCAATTACATTCACCTTTACTCCTTTTAAGGCACCCAAACTAACATCTGCAAAGGTATTGGGCTGATCCCCACTCATTCCATTGTAAATGGAAGTCAGTCTTGATTTGATTTTTTTAGAGGCTTCAGCAAAGCTCATTCCATATACATTGACAGGACCCAAATCAGGAATAATCACGGAACCATTTTTTTGAACCATTAAGAGGTAGGTTTGCTGAGATGCACCATAAACAGATATACTCACCTCATCTCCAACACCCAAAGCATAGGAGTCTGAAACCGGCACATCCACATTTGGCGCAAAACTTAAATTTTCTGAATTGAAAAAGTGAAAACCAAAAATTTCCTGGTTCTTTTCTGTGGCTTCGAATTCAACTTTTTCAGACATCTCTTCTTCTGGAGCAATTTCTGCCGCAAGATCTTTATTGGCATCTGATGAATCGCCAAACTGTTGCTTCATCTTGTACTCGTTGATGCGTTGAATCATCTGGTCGATTTGCACCTGCGAAGCACCTCGCGCGCGCGCCAAAGCCATGGCCTCTTCCAGGCTCATGCCATTCTTTTCCATTTCGGAAATAATTCTTTCAATCTGTGCGTCGCTTAATTCATTTACATTTACAGTAGCAGGATTGATATTTGTATTTTGGGCCACAATAGCCTGCACGCTCATTGTGAATACAAAAACCAACCAAAAACTTTTTCGAAACAATCGAATCATAATTTTAATCTATTAGATATGCTTTGGTTTTTCTCTTATTATTCTTTCCATACCGCTTAGCTTTGACAAAACCCCACTTTTACATGATCAAAGTTTTTCACGGTTGCGCAAAAATAAAAAACTGCCGTACAAATCCCTAATTTTCACGACTGTTTTATTGTTTATTTTACTAACATATTTTTCACACAAAAGTCAAACACTAAACACGCCCCACAAATTGCCATAAACAGTATTCAGCACTCAGCATTCAGCCACCAGCTTCAAGACTTGCAAGAAAAAATTCTCCTCCAGCCCAAACTCAACTCCTAGGTAGCTGAGCGGAGTCGAAGCTCGCCCTTTAGACCTTTAGACTATTCGACTTTCGAACACTTTTTGCCGTGCAATACTAACAAGAATATTTCAAATCAAAAGCTGCCAAATGTGCCAAGTTTTAATAAGCCAGTATTACAGGCTGATAATCAAAAGAAAAGCTGTTTTGCCAATCACAAAACAGCTTTTATAATGATAGAATTTATCTTATTAATTCAACAATTCTTTGATCTCTTTAGAAACACCTTGCTCCCCGACTAACTTAGTCTTGGAAACATAGTTTTTATCCAATTGTTCGTATATCGAATTCATCGATTTAAATTCAGGAACAATGCTTTTCATATGAGCTACAATCTTAAAGTTATCATTTGAATCAAGTATGGAGTAGAACTGCTCAATCAACAATTGCACTTCCACCTGCTCATATTCTCTCACTTTAGCAACCATAATTCGTGGATGCTTAGTAGGCACAGTATTTTCTTTCACATTCAACAGCTCCTCGTACAACTTTTCTCCTGGTCGCAAGCCTGAAAACTGAACCTGTATATCTGTACCCAACTTCAAACCACTCAACTTAATCATCTTGTAGGCCAAATCAGCAATCTTCACCGATCTTCCCATATCGAAGATGAAAATCTTACCTCCTGAACCAATTGCACCTGCCTGCATCACCAACTGACAAGCCTCTGGAATGGTCATAAAATATCTCGTAATTTCAGGATGCGTTACCGTAACAGGACCTCCTTTATCAATCTGTGCTTTAAATCTAGGGATAACAGAACCATTAGACCCCAATACATTTCCAAAACGAGTGGTAATAAAGTGTGTTTTCACACCAGGACGATTCAAAGTCTGGGTGTAAATCTCAGCAATACGCTTGGAAGCCCCCATCACATTGGTTGGGTTCACGGCTTTATCCGTTGATACCATTACAAAACGCTCAATACCAAACTCCAAGGACAGATCTGCAATATTTTTAGTTCCCAACACATTAGTTTTGATCGCCTCAGAAGGATTATTTTCCATCATTGGTACATGCTTGTATGCTGCAGCATGATATACCAAGTCGGGTTTATAAACCTCAAACATTCTTTGGGTTCTCTCCTTGTCTCGAATATCACCAATCACAATTTCTGCATTGAAGAAGTTCAATTCTTCTTTTAAGGACAATTCTATATCATATAGTGGAGACTCAGCTTGGTCGAACAAAACAATACACTTTGGAGAAAAACGTGCTACTTGTCGTACCATCTCAGATCCAATGGAACCTGCAGCACCTGTTACCAATACCGTTTTGTTATTTACCTGCTCGTTGATTTGATCCCAATCCAGTTTAATTGGATCACGCTCCAGCAAGTCTTCAATTTTAATGGCACGAATCTGCTTCACGCTCAACTCACCATTCACCCAACTCTCAAACTTTGGCACCTCCCAAACTTTCACATTGAATTCAAGGCACTTCTCAACCACTTCACTTTTCTGAGCGGCAGTTAAATCCTTCTTGGCAATAATTACTTTATCTACCTCTTCTTTCTGGATTAACTCTTCCAGATCAGAAGTGCTATATATTTTTACATTTTCCAGCTTACTTCCCACTTTCTTATTGTTGTGGTCAATAAAAGCTACAACAAAGCTATTCACATCGCTACTGCTATCCAAAGCATGCTTTGCCATGATACCAAATTCATCGCTACCGTAAATCAATACATTCTCACGAATTTTGGATCGGGTAAGGTACCTATTATAAATGGCTTTAAATATGATACGACTACTGGTCATTAGAAAGACCACAGCAATATATTCAATAATTACTATGGAAAAAGGAACGATAAACATTCCATCTCTTGCAACGAAGCTCAACACATTCAGCAATGTAAAAAGTGCTGAACCAATGGAAACTACTACAAATATTCTTTCTGCATCCTTCGAGCTCGTGTAGCGAACAATTCCGGTATAGGTTCCTCCATACAAAAAAGTTAATGCCCTGAAGACAACAAAGAGAGGAATAATTACCTTTGCAGAATTTAAATTCACATTCGTAAAATCGAAATTATAACGCAAAAGATAAGCAGCAGAAATCGAAACCAAACTTATAGCCAAGTCAATCACGAACACAATCCAGCGTGGTGTTGTCTTGTCAAAAATGTTAATTTTCGGTAAAGTCATAATAAACAATTTATAGTAGTGTAGTGTGTGTTTAAGACACATAAAGTTAGCTTGACAAAAATAAGCGCTTATTTTACGAAATGCAAGTGTCAAATGTGTCAAGTTTTTTTTTTCATCAAACCTAACCGTTATTTCACACTAATTTATTCGTATTTTATCATAGATAGTCCTGTCAGCTATTAGATTAGAGATTGTGCAAACGGTTGCGTCGCTTTCATCAAATTTATTTTACAATTACACCGTTTTATTTTACAATCACCCTAATAAAATTTCAATAATTATCTTTAATAGGCTGTACTTCTGACGATTACAGGATGCTTTTTTTGCCAAACTGAATAAATAATTCTACACTAAAATTGTCTTTTTAAGCTTCCTTTTCTCGGATTCCAATAATTTCCATTCGTAAATCGGAAACAAAAACAAACTTTTATGCCTTCTTGTAGGGTCTGGTAGGTTAAAAAAGTCGAGCTTCGACTCCGCTCAGCTACCTAAGAGTTGAGCTTCGACTACTCCCGAAGTCCTTTGGGGAAGCAACCTACGAATCTATGGCTAGCCAGTAACGCATTCACTCATTCACTCATTCACTCATTCACCCATTCACACGAAAATGTCTTGAAAAGTGCAGGAACTACTAAAGCTTTATGCTTCGCCCTGAAAGGGCATACTACTTCAGTCCAGGGCAAATGAGCACAGCGAATGTCACCCTGGGATAAGACAAAGCTTGGAATCGTCGCAACTGGTGGCTTTTATTATTGTGCTTTGCTGCATGCGACGGGAAAGCTTCGACTCCGCTCAGCTACCTTTCGGGACAGCTACCTAAGAGTTGAGCTTCGACTACTCCCGAAGCATTTTGGAGCAGCTACCTACGAATCTATGGCTAGCCAGTTACCCATTCACTCATTCACTCATTCACTCATTATTAATTGTTCATTGCTCATTGTTAATTGATAATTGTTCATTATAATTTACTATCTTCGCGCCGGCAGACCGTTCTATCGCTGTTTCGCAAGAAAGAGAGGAAAGTCCGGGCAACACAGAGTAACATACTTCTTAACTGGAAGAAGGTTGAAAGACCTTAGTAGTAGAGCAGAAAATAACCGCCCTGATTTATTGGGGTAAGGGTGAAAAGGTGAGGTAAGAGCTCACCGGTACCTGTGGTGACATGGGTAGCCGTGTACCTTATGTGTTGCAAGATCAAGTATACCGTCAGCTGTAGGCTTACTCGGCCGATGTCGGGGGGTAGATTGCTAGAGGCATTTGGCAACAAATGTCCGAGATAAATGATAGAAACTCTTTTCGAAGAGGACAGGACCCGGCTTATAGGTTTGCCTTTTTTAATTAGTAATGAACAATTAGTAATTAAGAATACCACCTCAATTTATTGGGGTGGTTTTTTTTGTTTGCAGTCGAAAAGTCGAAGGGTCTAAAAGTCGAGCTTCGACTCCGCTCAGCTACCTATGAGTTGAGCTTCGACTACTCCTGAAACCTTTCGGAACAGCTACCTACGAGTCTGGAAAAGTCTTGAAGAGTGAAGGAAGTGCTAAGTTTTATTCTTCAGCCCTGTAAGGGCGTGGTATTTATAGCCCAGGGCAAATGAGTGAAACGAGTGGCGCCCTGGGTAAAAACTGGTGGCTTTTATTATTGTGCTTTGCTGCATGCGACGGAAAAGAAAGTCCAAAAGTCATATAGTCGAAAAGTCAAATAGTCTAAAAGTCTGGAAAAGTAGAGAAACTGCTAATTTTTACCTTTAGCCCTGAAAGGGCATATTATTCTAGCCCAGGGCAAATGAGCAAAACGAGTGGCACCCTGGGTAAAAACAAATGATGTTAATCATCGCAACTGGTGGCTTTTAATATTGTGGATGGTTTCATGCGATGGGAAAGCTTCGACTCCGCTCAGCTACCTTTCGGGACAGCTACCTAAGAGTTGAGCTTCGATTACTCCCGAAGCATTTCGGAGCAGCTACCTACGAATCTATGGCTAGCCAGTAACGCATTCACTCATTCACAAACTCACAAAATTACAAATTCACAAAATTACAAATTCACGAATTCACAAACTCACAAAATCACAACTTCACAATAAACGCATCTCTAAAACCCTGCTTGCGGACTTCTCGTAATTCGCGGCGACACACCCAGTAGTTGTCGTAATCGCCTACAAAATAGCGGTACAACTTGTCGTTCTGGTCGTAAGACTGGCTTACGCCATCGATTTTGAATCGCTCGGTCTTTACTTTGTTTCGGCCGGCGAAAATCTGGATGGTATAATGGGCATCGGCAGCAGCATCGGGCTTGGTAACCGATCGTTTTTCCTTGCTCGGATCTTTGATTCCTGCTTTCGTGAAGCCCAAGTCATGAAGCTTTCGAACCGCTTCGTCGGCCTCTGTTTTATCATTATAAGGTCCTACTTCGATGTAGTAAAGCGGTGTTTTTGCAAAACTTGTAGTCGACAACTCATAGTAGTAGTCTACATACTCTTTGCCACGCATTTTGCGTCCCATATTATTGGAAGCAGAAGCTGTAGTCGCACTTGCCGGCTTAGCTTTTGAGGCATGCATTAAAGTACCCTTGTTGATTACAACCAACTGGGCCGATGCATAATCCTTACGAATCTTATCCTCCAGGTATTTTTGTGCATTCCCAACATCTTCGAATCGTCCGTACAGGTAGTAGAACTGATCTCCTTGTTTGTGAGCCTTTGGTTTCAAGGGTGCAAACTGATCAGCAGTTAAAATTTCTTTCGATTCTTTTAACAGGATGGTATAGAAATAAGCATTATCGATATCGCTTAATTTTGCGATGGCTTGCTTTGCACTCTCTTTTTGCTGTACTTTTTGGTCCTGTGCTTCGAGATCCACAACCCCTGCCAGATCCTCTTCCGAGAATTCTTCGAGCAGGTCAATTACTTTGGCCTCCTCATATCCCATTCCTCTGATTTTCTCACTTAAATCCTCAGCTTCTTTTTTCGATTTGGTAATGCCTGAAACATAGTGAAAAACACCATCTCCACTTAGCTCAATTACTCCTTCCAGTTTTTCAAAATAATCGGTGTAAACCGGATATTTGAACTGTGCAATCTCAACAGCATAAGAAGTACTTCCTGCCGATGATGAGCCAAAATTCAAATCTAAAAATGGGGAGAAATAGCCTATTGTTCCAACGGACAATACAAAGCAAATGATGAAGTAAATGTTTCTCATAGTTTACGATAGAATAGAGTATAAGAGATAAATTGGACGCATTATACGTAGTAAATATAATAAAATCCGAGTGATTATCAATTATGATTTTCTATTAACAAAGAAT
Source organism: Marinifilum caeruleilacunae (assembly GCF_013141825.1). Lineage (GTDB taxonomy): Bacteria > Bacteroidota > Bacteroidia > Bacteroidales > Marinifilaceae > Marinifilum > Marinifilum caeruleilacunae. Next base: position 146,025 of record NZ_RZNH01000005.1, on the reverse strand, counting down.
AATTATATGCAGAGCACACTGGCTTTGATGAATGGCCTGGAAAGAACGGTTAGTTTGTAGCTTCAAGTCGCAAACCCTAAGCTTTGGCAGCTGATATTTGATGGTTGGGCTTTTAACGGCGTGGGAATTTGGGGTTTCATGAAGGAACAATGAGTAATGAGTAATGAGTAATTAATAATAATTGTTCAGTGGTCAGCAGTTATGAATTAGTGGAATCTACAAGTCTTGGTAGTTCTTTTTCTCTTCAAAACTCTTAGGTAGCTGTCCCGAAAGGTAGCTGAGCGGAGTCGAAGCTTTTTCCGTCGCATGCAGCAAAGTACAATAATTAAAGCCACCAGTTGCGACAATTATCACTGTTTGCTTTATCCCAGGGCGCCACTCGCTGCGCTCATTTGCCCTGGGCTATAAATACCACGCCCTTACAGGGCTAAAGAATCAAATTTAGCAGCTCTTTTACTTTTCAGGACATTTTCTTGTGAATGAGTGAATGAGTTACTGGCTAGCCATAGATTCGTAGGTAGCTATCCCGAAAGGTAGCTGTCCCGAAAGGTAGCTGCCCCGAAAGGTTTCAGGAGTAGTCGAAGCTCGACTCATAGGTAGCTGAGCGGAGTCGAAGCTCGACTTTTGGACTATTCGACTATTCGACCTTTCGACCTTTCGACCTTTCGACCATTTGACTTTTAGACTTTTGGACTTTTAGACCTTACTTCACCACAAACAACAACTCCAATCGCCTGTTTTCCTTGTGTTTCTCTTCGCTGCACGCTACCCCGTCCACACAACCATTAATGATAAACTGTTCACCATATGCATTGTAGGATATTTTAGATTGCTCTACACCCAGGGCCAGCAGGTATTCAACCGCCTTTTTAGCTCGCTTGAGCGATAATACTTTGTTTGTTTCTGCATTTCCTCTCGAATCGCTGTGGGCATTGATAACAATCCCCAGGTCGGGATAGATTTTCCAGAAATCGGCCAATTTTTTCAACACCTGTTTGGCATTGCTATTCAAGTACGGAACACCCGATTCGAAGTGAATTTTTCGAAAAATCATTCTTTGATCAGGATAATGTATGGCTGTTAGTTCTTTGGCAAAACTCTCTTCTACACTTACCTTCATTCTCAAAAGCAAAAGCTCTACATTCAAATTCGATTCTGTTGGGTAAAATTTCATGTCAGATGATTCGTATCCCTCTTTCGCAGCCTCAATTTCATAAAGTATCCCTTTACCCAACTCGTAGTATGATACATCAAACTGATAGTTCCCCACGGCTGCTTCATCCACAGCAATATCCTGGTTGTCTAACACTCGTTTTACACTGATATTGGCCCTTGATATTGGATTTTGATCCTGATCATCTTTCACCAGTAGTTCCACTTTTACTTTTTTATCAGCTCCCAGCGAATAAATTCGATCGCGAATTCCTTTCTTGTTTCTGTCCGAAACAAAGATGAGCTGATTGAGTTCCGGACTGTCCTGAATGCTAAAATCGTTGTATGAAGAATTCAGGGGTTTCCCTGCGTTTTCAATATCACCCCATTTTCCTTCGGCAGTCTTCGAAGCTTGGAACAAATCCAACATTCCATAACCCACCTGCCCATCTGAAGCGAACCATAGTTTCCCATCATTCAGGATGCGAGGATAAATTTCATTTTGCCTGGTATTGATCTCCTTTCCTAAATTCACCGGCACACCCCAGGATTTTCCTCTTTTGTGACTCACATAGAGGTCCATTCCACCTTGTCCACCCGGCATATCGGAAGCAAAGTAGATGCTTTTACCATCCCGACTCAAAAAAGGATAAGCACAAGAATATTTTCGACTGTTAAAAGGCAATACTGCACTGGCTTTCCATTTTCCGTTTTTAAATTCAGCTTCGATAATCTCCATAAACTGTCGCCCCTTTTTGGTGTACCAACGTGTGTAGTACATCAACTTCTCATCTGAAGAGAAACTTACTCCTCCAACATCAACTCCCATATCCAGTTTGGCTGCAAATTCTTTTACAGATAAAAATTCCTGCTGCCCAAGCTCACTATAAAACAATTGGTAGGTTTTATCTCCCTTGGCATTTTTAGTTCCCAGGTTCGAAAACACAATTTTATTGGCCAGCACATTCACTCCCAGACTCTTTGACTTGGGTTGCTCTGAGAGCGGGCGCAATCGCATCCCGGGATTCTCTTCCCCATTATTGAGTTTTTGGATGGCATCAACCCTTCGGTCAATCAAATCTCTGTCCATTCCTGCAGTCGCTGCTCTCTCGCTAAACAGAATGGCAGCTTCGTAGTTTCCCGCGTTCAGGTAAATTTGCGACAAGGCCAGTAAATCATCAGCAGTTTTCTCACTATCATAAATTTTCTGATAATAGGACTCTGCCTCCTTGTAATCGCCAAGAAAATAGTAGGACTCTGCAATTTTTCGGTTGATGGAAGGATTTTTCTCCTTCACATTTTTAAGGTATGCAATTGCTTCCGGGTACTGAGCTTTATCAAAGGCTTTCTCTCCTCGCCTCTGAAAACGGCTCTGCGCTTGCAATACAAAGGAAAAAAATAACAATAAGATACTTAGCTGAATTTTGGTGGCCATATTTTATCATGTTTGGGATGAACATAAATAAAAATAATGCTTTTTTGGAGAAAAACCAATTGGATTTTTCGGCATTTGGATACTTGATATGAGGCAAGATTGTATTGGTCTCTTTGAGATTTCGACTGGAGATGAATGATCAATTAGCAATTAGCAATTAACAATGATCAATTAATAATAATTGTTCAGCGGTCAGCAGTCCTGAATTAGTCGAAGTGCGACTTTTAGACTATTTGACTTTTAGACTATTTGACTTTTAGACCTTTCGACTCTTCGACTTTTGGACTTTTGGACTTTTGGACTTTTGGACTTTTGGACTTTCCTTTCCGTCGCATGCAGCAAAACACACTAAAAAAAGCCTCCAGTTGCGACGACTACCATCATTCGTATTTACCCAGGGCGCCACTCGTTTCACTCATTTGCCCTGGGCTAGAATAATACGCCCTTTCAGGGCTAAAGAATAAAATTTAGCAGCTCCTTCACTTTTCAAGACATTTTCGTGTGAATGAGTAATTAACAATGAGCAATGAATAATAATTGTTCAGTGGTCAGTTGTCATGAATTAGTGGAAGTGCGACTTTTAGTCTATTTGACTTTTAGACCTTTCGACTTTTTGACTCTTCGACTTTTGGACTCTTGAACTTTTAGACTTTCCTTTCCGTCGCATGCAGCAAAACACACTAAAAAAAGCCGCCAGTTGCGACGACTACCATCATTCGTATATACCCAGGGCGCCACTCGTTTCACTCATTTGCCCTGGGCTAGAATAATACGCCCTTTCAGGGCTAAAGAATAAAATTTAGCAGCTCTTTCACTCTTTAAGACATTTTCGTGTGAATGAGTGAATGCCTTACTCGGTAACCATAGATTCGCATATAGCTGTCCCGAGAGGTAGCAGTCCCAAAAGGCTTCAGAAGTATTAGAAGCTAGACTCTTAGGTAGCTGAGCGGAGTCGAAGCTCGACTTTTAGACTTTTCGACTTTAGACTTTTAGCCTTTTCTCATCAACAGCGAACTATCCCCATAACTCAAAAAACGGAAGTCATTGTCAAGTGCATATTGGTAGATGTTTCTCCAATCTTCTCCAACCAAGGCAGAAATAAGCAATAGCAAGGTACTTTGTGGTTGATGGAAGTTGGTTACCAAACCTTTGATCACTTTAAAATCGTAGCCAGGAGCAATGATAATTTGGGTTGCAGCATTGAAAAAACTTAACTCATTTTCCTCCATATAATCACAAATGGCATGGAAAGATTCCACAACACTAAAATGCTTAGGAAGTTCGTAGGCTTCCCATTGCTTTAACAATTTTGGATCATCGGAATTCGACAGAATTTTTACGCCCATCCAGTACAAACTTTCCAGGGTTCGCACCGATGTGGTTCCCACCGCAATCACTCCATTTTCACCAGCAGCTATACTCTTCAAACTCTCGGCAGTAACCTGAATGTGTTCCGTATGCATTTCATGGTCGCCAATTTGTTCCGATTTTACTGGCTTAAAAGTACCAGCTCCAACATGAAGGGTTAGCTCTTCTCGCTGAATCCCTCTTGAATCAAGCTCTGAAAAAACTTTATCGGTAAAATGCAATCCGGCAGTTGGCGCTGCCACAGAACCTTCATATTTTGAGTAAACAGTCTGATATCTCACCAAATCACCATCTTCTGTATCTCGGTTCAAGTAGGGAGGTATTGGAATTTTTCCAGTTTGTTCCAACACTTCGCTAAAACTCAGATCATCATGATTCCAGCTGAACTGAATTTCCTGTGCACCATCCAACAACTGAACTCTCTCGGCCTGTAATTTATACTCTTTGTCTTCAACAAAAAACGACATGCTCAGCACACCCGACTTCCACTTCTTTGAATTTCCAACAATACATTTCCATGTAGATTTTCCTGTAGCCTGGAACGCCAAATTGTAATCGGCAGGATTTAAGGGTTCAAGGCAAAAAATTTCAACCCTGGCACCCGTTTCCTTATGGAAGATCAATCGCGCCTGAATTACTTTGGTATTGTTGTACACCATTTTTGTTCCCGGCTCAATTTCATTAGGCAAGTCACGAAACACTCTTTCATCAATCTTGGCATTGCGATACACCAAAAGCTTCGAAAAATCGCGATTCTCCAAAGGGTGTTTTGCAATTCGATGATCAGGCAATTCGTAAGTGAAATTTGCAATTTCAATTTGTTGTGTCTCTAATGATTTATTTTCTGTATTAATCTCCATCTTCCTTTATCTGTCGGCCACACATTATTGTGCAGCAATTCATTTTGATCGGCAAAAATAGCTAACTTTGTCGGGAATTAAAAAAATCAGATCAAATGCAAATCAATATAGGCGATAAAGTCCGTTTTCTGAACGATATAGGTGGTGGAATTGTAACCAAAATACTGGATGCAAAAACAGTAATGGTGTTGAACGAAGAAGATGAATTCGAAATTCCAAGCTTAAAGAAAAATCTTGTGGTAGTAGAATCGGCTTCGGGCGAACAGTCAAGTCCACAACAAACAGCCCAAATTTCACAAGAAAATGGTGCAGTAAGTAAACCAAGTCAAAAACTTACTATCGAGAAAGAAGATGTGTACATTGCCTTTGCTCCAAGAGAAGGCTACAACCCTACCGAAAGCCCTCTTGAATTGTACCTGATTAACGATACCAATCATATTTTGCTTTACGGATTTTACGATCAAAAAGGCAATAAGATGGAAGGTCAGACTGCTGGAAATCTTGATCCAAAAACAAAAATATTACTAAACGAATATGATTTGAAGGAATTGAATGAGTTGTCGAGCTGTTTCTTTCAAATCCTATTCTATAAGCCTGGAGAATCAGATATCAAAAAACCACTTGAGAGAAATCTTAAAATTCAGCCTGTAAAGTTCTACAAATCTAGCAGCTACAAAGAGACCCCATACTTTCATCAGGATGTAATCCTTCACAAACTAACTGGTGAAGATCTGGAACACAAACTGGATGAACTCTCTCAAAAAGAGTTCAAGAAGGTAATGCGTGAAAAGGAATCTTCAGGCAAGCTAAAAAGTAAGCCGGCAAGTATTAAAGGCAAAGACGATATCATTGAAGTTGACCTGCACATCAATGCATTAATCGATTCGGTAACTGGTCTTTCCAATGCCGATATTCTCGAATTTCAACTGAACAAGTTTCACGAGGTAATGCGTCAATATCAAAGCACAAAAGGCAAACGAATTGTATTCATTCACGGCATTGGCAACGGCACTCTCAAAAAGAAAGTACACGACGAACTTCGCCGAAAATACAAAAAACACTACCAGCAAGATGCTTCCTTTAAAGAGTATGGCTGGGGAGCAACTATGGTAACCATACGATAGAAAGTCGAAAAGTCTAAAGTCGAAGAGTCTAAAGGTCGAATAGTCGGGAAGAGTCCTGAAAAGTATAGGAACTGCTAAATTTGATTTTTTAGCCCTGAAAGGGCGTATTATTATAGCCCAGGGCAAATGAGCGAAGCGAATGACGCCCTGGGATAAAGCAAACAGTGGTAATTATCGCATCTGGTGACTTTTGACATTGTGGATGGTTTCATGCGACGGAAAAGCTTCGACTCCGCTCAGCTACCTTTAGGGACAGCTACCTATGAGTTTTGAAGAGAAAAAGAACTACCAAGGTTTGAAGATTCCACTAATTCATAACTGCTAACCACTGAACAATTATTATTCATTGCTCATTGTTAATTACTCATGGATCATTGCTCATTCACACGAAAATGTCTTGAAAAGTGAAGGAACTGCTAAATTTGACTCTTTAGCCCTGTAAGGGCGTGGTATTTATAGCCCAGGGCAAATGAGCGAAGCGAATGACGCCCTGGGTAAAAACGAATAATAGGAATCGTCGCATATGGTGACTTTTGACATTGCGGATGGTTTGATGCGATGGAAAAAGCTTCGACTCCGCTCAGCTACCTTTCGGGACAGCTACCAAAGGGTCTGGCATAAAGTCTTGAAGAGAAAAAGAACTACCAAGGTTTGAAGATTCCACTAATTCAAGACAACTGACCACTGAACAATTATTATTAATTGATCATTGTTAATTACTCATTGCTAATTGCTCATTCACAAAATCACAAACTCACAAAATTACAAAATCACAAACTCACAAAATTACAAACTCACGAATTCACGAAATTACACACTCACGAATTCACTCATTCACTCATTCACGAAATCACAAAATCACGAATTCACAAATTCACAAAACCCCAAATTCCCGCCTTGCCAAAACGCCAAACAAGAATGTCAGCTGACAAGGCTTGATGCGAGCAGCTTACGGCCTGAAGCCGAACTTACGAATGCAAAAAAGATTTAATAGGCTCGAAACAAGCCAAAAAGGCAAGGAAACCAAGAATTGCAATTACAATTCCCGAAATCTTATTGATCCAGAACAACTGTTTTAAACGAAATTTGCTTCTGAATACATTGATAATGGTTGAAAGCGTATACCACCAAAGTGCACCGCCCAATAATACACCCAAAATCAGGAACAATTCGATGCGCAGGGTTGGATTCGATCCAAAAATTGAAGCCCCGGCAAATACCGCCACAAATACAAATACTGCAATAGGATTGGATGCGGTCAGGAAAAAGATGGATAGAAAATCGCCAAGCATCCCTTTTTTGCCCGGTTTATGAGCTCCTCGGATTTGCTTTACAGGATTGGTCAGGAAAATTCTCATTCCCACATACACCAGGAAAATACTTCCGATTAGTTGCAGGTAAAACTCCTGGGCTTTGATAAAATTAATTACAATACCCAAACCAAATGCAGCAACCGTAGCATAAAACATATCGGCCACTGCAGCACCAAGTCCCGAAACGAACCCGGCCAATTTTCCCTTCTGTATCGTTTTTTGAATGATTAACACGCCTATCGGACCCAAAGGTATCGACACCATTAACCCCACAACAATCCCTTTAAATAAATATTGAAAGTCCAACTAATCGTCTTTTTCAGTTAACAAAATTGAGTCGCAAAGTTCGTAATAAATCTGTTAAAATTCCATATCATCCGAAGAAAATCTTTGAAGAATTGTATCATCGTTAATTTCTTTCGATAAAGATTCAATCACCTTCATAGGAACATCGAACAGATCAATTACAATTAAACCGTCCAGACAATCGTTAAAATTCGGGTCGATATTAAAGCCGATAATCTTGGCATTCAGCGAAATATACTTCTTCAGCAAAACCGGCAATTTATCGTTAGTAATCTCAAAATCACCTATCAGCTTGTCCAGTTTATTGATATCGTTCTTGGCCGTTTCCAACAAAATATCAATATCCAAATCGGTTGTTTTCACTTTAAACTGCTTTCGCGATTTAATGTGCTGGCCCAACTCATAATCGAAGTAATTGGCCATAATAAACTTAATAATCAAATCTTTCGACAAATTCGAATACTTGTTACTAATACTTACCGGACCAATTAAATAGCGAGATTCAGGGTTTTTCAGCAAGAAATACAAAATTCCTTTCCATAACAGGAACAAAGGCATTGGCTTACGCTGATATTCCTTCACAATAAAGGAACGACCCAATTCAAGCGACTGGTTCAATATCGGCTGAAACTTCTTGCCCATTCTAAAAAGACTTTGCAGGTAGAAACCTTTTAAGCCATATCCAGGCAGGATTTCGTGCCCCTTACCAACACGGTAAGCGCCAACAATTTTATGATTTTCCTCGTCCCAGATAAAGAGCTGGTGATAATACAAATCGAATTCGTCGATATCGATACTCTGATTGGTACCCTCTCCAACCTCGCGGAAAGTAATTTCTCGCAAACGTCCAATTTCATTCAGAATATTTGGCAATTTCGACGATGGTGCACAATACACACCATAGGTTCGGCTCTTGAACAACATGTATTCATCTGCCAGTCCTTCTACCTCCTTTCGTATCAAAGTAGGATCAACCGCAGGAATAATCTCCTCGGCCTTTACCTGTTTTGTTTTTTTGCGCTTAAAGCGATAAAATTTCTTTACTTCAATCGGGGTTCCAAGCATGTAAGTCTTGGCACGAAGAAACCTTCCGTACTGGTTGATATCGGTGAAACCTTTCTGATCTTTTTGTGATATCGGGTTACCAATACGGATGCGAACCACCTTATTTTTCTTGTTCAGCAGCTCAGAAGGCAGCTTTACCGTTCTCAAACTCGGATGAATCATTCCCAACAAATGGAAAATCAAACTATTGTTTCCCTGGAAATATATCGGAACCACCGGAACGTCAGCCTTCTTAATTAATTTCAAAATGGAAGGCATCCATTGCTTATCGGTAATATTGTGAGTGGCCGACTGGTAGGTCGACACCTCTCCTGCCGGAAAAATCCCCAAAGGTTTGCCATCGCTCAAATGGCGCAATGCCTCTTTCAAGCCCCCGGTACTCGAAGCTGCTCCTTTTCTGTCTTCAAAAGGATTCACACCCAGGAAATAATCCTGTATTGGCTCCACTTTCTTTAGCAGGAAATTCGCCATAGCTTTAAAATCAGGGCGAACAAGACTCAATAATTTTATCAGGATAATTCCGTCGATCCCACCAAACGGATGGTTCGATATGGTAATAAAAGCGCCCTCTTTTGGAATACGCTTTAATTCTTCTTCATCAAATTCAAACTTAATACCCAGCTCATCAATTAATGCATCGATAAATTCAATTCCATCTTTACAGCAATTGTCAGAATACAATTTGTTAAGCTTGTTCAGCTTTAAGATGTACATTAAAAATTTGGCGAAACTTTCTCCGCCAAACCAATTCAAGCTTTCGCTGGCCTTTAGTAAATCTTTAGGATCGACTAATTTCATAAATCAATTTTTTCCAAAAAGTCCTCTTCCGAGGGATAATCTCATCAATACACAGAGATTTCTTTTCTACTTTAGTTTTGTTTTGGTTGTCCTTTCAATCTCTAGCTTTCGAACTTCATTCGATCGCTTTTTTTTGAACTGAGTAAAAATAGCATTAATTCTGATATGTCAACATGGATATTTGGTTAAATCATACCAGTTTCCTACTATTTAAATGCTTTCTTTTATCCATTCTCCCTTATGAAAAACAGTAATCTGCTCAAAGCCTATCTGTTTCAAACTTTTTCGGCACTCCTCAAAATGTTCTAATAATTCTTTTGGCTGATGCGCATCAGTACTTATTGTAATTGGAATTCCCCTTTTGCAGCATTCCATCAAAAAATAATCACCAGGGAATAATTTCTGCGATTTCTTTTTATAAACACCTCGAGTATTTACCTCAACAATTGATCCCGACTTTTCAACAGCATCGAGGGTTTTGTGCAACAATTCAACATACCAGGCTTCCTCTTCACTAAAAAACCTTCCCTTGTTGTTCATTTTAATCTTGTCGATATGACCAATCACATCGGGCTTTTGGGTCTCTATCATTTCAATTACCTGATGATAATAGGCCGAAACTGCCTTTTGAATATCCCCTTGAAACAAGCGCTCCAAACCTTCCGAATAGTTGGTATCCGGACCATCGATAAACCAAAAGTCATCCTCTTTTTCTGCCTTTACCAAATGAACCGAACCAATGGTATAATCCAATCCTGCCATCCTACTCCATTCCGAAAAATCTTTACTAATTCCAGGAATATAGTCCAGTTCCAATGATAGATAAACATCCAATTCGTCTTTATATTGTTCTTTCAGCTGATTAATTTCCCGAATGTATGCATTCAAATTGGAAGCTTTCATCGCCCAGACAACAGCTACAGAAAGTGGAGCGTGAGATGAAAAACCTATGGCTCTCATCCCTTTCTTAATCCCTTCTTTTACGTAGTCTTCCGGATTTTCCTTTCCATCGCAAAAGGACGAATGGGTATGATAAGAAAAGTATGTCATATTCATGTTTTATGTTGTGCAAATATAAATGCAATGCAAATAAGTTACAAGGCGCTTTATCGATAAGCTCTTTTCTTCTTTAAAATGTTTTTAAATAATCCTATCTTTGCAGTAATTTCAAGACATATGGCGAATAAAGAAACAACAAGATATAACACATGGCTACCTACATCGGCCAAGGAAGTGAAAGAAAGAGGATGGGATGAACTGGATGTAATACTTTTCAGTGGTGATGCCTACGTGGATCATCCATCTTTTGGCGCTTCGGTAATTGGAAGAATTATCGAGCACGAAGGGTTAAAAGTAGCCATTGTGCCTCAACCAAACTGGCGCGACGATTTGCGTGACTTTAAAAAGTTAGGTCAGCCACGTTTGTTTTTTGGTGTTACTGCAGGAAATATGGATTCCATGGTGAACCATTACACTGCCAATCGCCGATTGCGTCATGATGATGCCTATACACCAGGAGGAAAACATGGATTTCGTCCCGATAAGCCAACTGTTGTTTACACGCAGATTCTTAAAAAACTATACCCCGAAACACCTATTCTTGTTGGAGGCATTGAGGCTTCGCTGCGTCGATTAACCCATTACGACTATTGGGAAGATCAGTTAAAACCAAGCATCCTTTTGGATAGTGGTGCCGACCTGCTGGTTTATGGAATGGGAGAAAAACCGCTAAAGGAAATCATCCGATTGATGAAACGTGGAGTTCCTTTTTATTCTCTTACCAATATTCCGCAGACATCCTTCATTGTAAACCAGGATGAGAAATACGCCACGAAAAAGCAATGGCAAAGCCAGGATTTATTCTCACACGAGGATTGTTTGGCTGATAAAAAGAAATTCGCCAGCAACTTCCGTTACATCGAAATGGAATCGAATGCCATGATGGCAAAGAAGCTGACACAAAACTATAAAGATCAGCAGATTGTTGTAAATCCACCATACCCGGTAATGAACGAAAAGGAAATGGATGAAATTTACGATTTGCCATATACAAGATTGCCGCATCCACGATACAAAAACAAGCACATTCCGTCATTCGAAATGATTAAATTCTCGGTGAACATGCACCGCGGATGCTTTGGAGGTTGCTCTTTCTGTACCATTTCGGCTCACCAGGGAAAATTCATTGCCAACCGTTCAGAAAAATCAATCCTGAGAGAGGTTGAGCAAATTACCAAAATGCCCGATTTTAAAGGCTACTTATCCGATTTAGGTGGACCATCGGCCAATATGTATCAGATGAAAGGAATTTTTGAGTCGATTTGTAAAACCTGCCGACGCCCTTCCTGTATTCATCCTGATGTTTGTCCGAACCTGAATACCAATCATCAGCCAATGCTTGATATCTACAAGAAGGTGGATAAAGTGCCAGGCGTAAAGAAATCTTTTGTGGGCAGTGGTGTTCGATATGACTTAATGCTGCACAAAACCAAAGACGAAGAGGCCAACAAGTCAAACAAAGCCTATGCAGTTGAACTGATCAAAAATCATGTATCGGGAAGATTAAAGGTAGCACCTGAACATACATCCGATGAAGTATTGGAGATGATGCGTAAACCTTCTTTCAAATTGTTCTATGAGTTGAAAAAAGTGTTCGACGAAATCAATAAAAAAGAAGGCATGAACCAACAGTTAATTCCTTACTTTATATCGAGTCACCCGGGCAGTCATGGAAGCGATATGGCAGACCTGGCCATTAAAACCAAAGAATTGGATTTTAAATTGGAACAGGTACAGGATTTCACCCCAACACCAATGACTGTTGCAACGGTAATTTACTATTCGGGTTATCATCCTTATACTTTGAAAAAAGTGTATACCGCCAAAAGCAAAAAAGAGAAATTATCGCAAAGAAAATTTTTGTTTTGGTACAAAAAGGAATACCGCGATGCCATTAAGCAGGAGTTAATTAAAATGGGAAAAAAAGATTTGCTCACCAAGTTATTTAGGTAGTTTAACAAACAATAAACACAATTGATAATAATTCTATTGACATTAATTTCCTATTGTTTTAATATTAAATGATATAATTGTACATTAGGTGTTCAAACTCTAAGCTCGATCTATGAAACTTTTTTACCAAACGTCTTTTAAATTTTTCTTGTTAGTGGGTATTGTTTTCTTGTTTACCAATTGCGAAAAGTCAAAACAAGACCGACAAAACGAAAAAGGGATTGAATTGTTGGCAGAAAAAAAATATGAGTCTGCAGTGAAACATTTCACAGCAATCATAAAAGAGGATAAAAATTATCTGCCGGCCTATTTCAATCGGGCAATTGCATATTCTTACCTGAATAACAACCGGGTAGCCATTAAGGATTTAAATGTGGTAATAGGCAAACAAAAATTCGAGGAAGAAGCTTACCTGAACAGAGCCATTCTGTACGAAAATCAGAAAAACTACAAACAGGCGATTAAAGATTATTCTCACGTTTTAAATATCAACCCACGAAATTTAAAGGCTTACCATTACCGAGGCATTTGTAAATATTATATCGAGGATTACAAGGGTGCCATTGCCGATTACAATCATTCCATTAAGATTGGCCTTAATTCATCAGGAGTTTATTACAACAAAGCCGTATCATTAGATTGCACCGGAGATTTTACCGATGCCATTAAATTTTACAACAAAGCCATTACCATCGATAAAAAACTCGACAGAGCTTACTATGCCCGAGGAATCGCCAAACTAAAAAACGGGGATAAAAATGGAGCGGTAAAAGACATCAAAACCTCGGTAAAAATGGGCTACAAAAAAGGTTCTGATGTGCTGAAGCAAATTCAGTAAAGCGCAGAAAGATTATTTTTCAAACCAATATTCTCCTACTCCTAATTCAATGCCAACAATAGTATTGTAGAGGAATTTCTTGTGTGCTTATTCATACCATTTACCTCATGAAAGAGCGACAAACTATTCCTCAAACAATCTACCTTGCCAGGTATTTCGTTCTTTCAGAAGGTTATTCAGTTTGTTTACGAACTGGTAGTTCTTAATTCCCCACTTGGGAGCAATCAACCAACCCGGAGGCGCCTGGTTGATAAAGCGTTCCAGCATCACATCCGGGCTCACCCTTTCTATTACATCTACAATAAAATCGAGGTATTCTTCGAATTCGAAAAGGTAGAACCTTTCGGGATCTTTCTCATACTCCTTAGCCATTTGGGTATGGTTCAAAATCTGAAGCTGGTGTAACTTCAAGCTTTCAATCGGCAACTTCGATAGTCGAATGGCATGCTCAAGCATCTCTTCCTTGCTATCGTAAGGCAAACCATTCACCAAATGGGCGCCAATATGAATGCCACGATTGGCAGTCCTCAGAATACACTGCTCGGCTTCCCGGTAAGTATGACCACGATTGATTGCCAGTAAAGCCTCATCATTGGCCGACTCAACACCATATTCAATACCGATATAGTAGTTCTTTGCCAATTCTTCCAGGTAATCCAAAACCTCATCACTTACGCAATCGGGACGTGTTCCAATTACAAGACCAATTACTTTTTCGTGCGATAAAGCCTCCTGGTACAAACTCTTAATTTGATCGATATGTCCGTAGGTATTCGAATAGGCCTGGAAGTAAGCAAGGTATTTTTGTGCTTTGTATTTTGAATTGAAGAAAGCTATCCCTTCTTCAACCTGTTCGGTTACCGATTTTCTAGGACTACAATATTCAGGATTAAAACTATTGTTATTGCAATAGGTGCAACCTCCTACTCCTTTGCTTCCATCACGATTAGGGCAAGTAAAACCTGCATCGATAGATACTTTTTGAATGCGTTCAGAAAATCGGGATTTAAAATAAGAGGGAAAATCATTATAACGTCCTTCGTGTCCCCAAGGATAAGCAGTTTTAGTCATGTACAGAATATTTAGGCGGTAAAAATACAAATAGAAATTTAATTTAATCACGATTAAACTGATATAGTTACAGCTCCTTTTGCAGTTTTATGTCGATACTACTTGCCATGTTTCAATTCTATTGCGATTTTGTAAAAATGCTGTATTGCATAATTTTTTTCTTTATTAAAGTGCCATGTCTTTTCATTTTTTGAAAGTATTCTTTATCTTGCTTCGGACACTTTAATAAAACTTTAACCATGTTTTCAGAACAAGATCTATCTCAATTTGAATCGAAAGGAATCTCCAAAGAAACAATTGAAAAGCAAATCAACGACTTCAAGAATGGGTTTCCAAAGATGAAATTGAAAAAACCGGCTACAATCGAAGACGGTATCACCAAAATTCAAGATGAAGAACTTGAGATTTACGAAGAAGTATACAATACGCATTCAAAAAATCTCTCACTCCTAAAATTTGTTCCTGCATCTGGTGCTGCATCAAGAATGTTCAAACACCTTTACGATTTTCTGAATACCTATCAGGATACCGAAGATGAGTATTTAAAATTCCTTTGCAACAAAGGACCTGAAACCATGTTCAATTTCTTCGACAGGCTGGAAGATTTTGCTTTCTATGGCGATTTGAAAAATGCAATCACCGAAGAAGGTTTAGATTTGGATAAAATGACTGATAAGAATCAGTTCAAAGAAATTTTATCGATGCTTCTGAACAGCAAAGGTCTTAACTATGGCAACCTGCCTAAAGGATTATTGAAATTCCACAGGTACAAGCATTACTCAAGAACATCTTTCGAAGAGCATTTGGTTGAAGCATTAAATTATGCCAAAGACAAAGATGGAAATTCTAAAATCCATTTGACCGTATCGGAAGATCATAAAGACTTATTTAACGAACGTTTCAATAAAACCTGCACCACTTTCGAAGAGAAGTATGAAGGTAAATTAGATGTTTCCTATTCTGTACAAAAATCTTCAACCGACACATTAGCGGTTGACATCAATAACGAACCTTTCCGAAACGAAGATGGCTCAATCCTATTCCGTCCGGGTGGTCATGGTGCGCTAATCGAAAACCTGAATGAGCTTGATGCTGATATTGTTTTCGTAAAGAACATCGACAATGTGGTTCCTGACCGCTTGAAAGAAACCACCTACAAGTTTAAAAAGGTTTTGGCCGGAGTATTACTGGAAAATCAGTCTATCATTTTCGATTACATCAAATTATTGAAAGCCGATCAGGATATTTCTGAAGAAAGCCTGAACGAGATGATGACTTTCCTTGAAGAAAAGTTGTGCACAACTCCACCTGCAAGTTTGAAGAAAGATCAGCCCGAAAAAGTAAAAAAATACCTTTTAGAGAAGTTCAACCGACCAATTCGCGTTTGCGGTATGGTGAAAAACGAAGGCGAACCCGGTGGTGGTCCTTTCTGGGCTCGCAACACCGATGGTTCGGTTTCATTGCAAATTGTTGAAGGTTCGCAGATCGATAAATCGGATGTAAGACAAAAGAACATCCTGGAAAGAGCAACTCACTTTAACCCGGTTGATTTGATTTGCGGTACCAAAGATTTCGAAGGCAAAAAGTTTGACCTGCATCAGTTTATCGATCCACAAACGGGTTTCATATCCGAGAAATCGAATAATGGCCGCGATCTAAAAGCCATGGAATTACCAGGCTTGTGGAATGGTGCTATGTCGGACTGGAACACCATATTTGTAGAGGTTCCGATTATTACCTTTAACCCGGTAAAAACAGTTTTCGACCTATTAAGAATAGAACACAGAAACTTATAACCAACAAAGGTCTTGCATTGCAAGGCCTTTTATTTTAGGTTAAAACGAGATTTTCATTGATAAAAACACCCGCTTTGTTAATATCTTGAAACTTGATAATCTTAAAATAAATCCTACTTTTGCAATGCAGTAATCATTTTAATTTGGTAAATGATAGATAATACAGAAAACTATCTTGATGGTGATGTACTTACAATTGTAAGTAGATATGAAGAAATGATACAAGCGAATGAGCTTTATTACTTTGATGTGCATGAATTTGAAAGCATCATAGATCATTATATCGAAAAAAATAAACTTAGCGATGCTGTTAAAGTAACTAACATTGCCAGAAAACAGCACCCTTCTGCCATATCCATCCAAATTAAAAGAGCCCAGGTTCTGATCAATCGTGGACAACACCTCGAAGCACTTGCCATCCTCAACAAAGTTCAGGGAATCGAATCGTCGAACAAAGAAATTTGGCTTTTAAAAGGCAATATCTATAACCTGATGGGCAAGCATAAAAGTGCCAAAAAACAATTCGACGAAGCGCTTACAAAAGATCATGAAAACAGGGAAGATTTACTCTTTAGAATCGCCATGGCCTTTGAACAACTTGGACAATTCGATTTGGCAATTGGTTACCTCGAGGAAGCTTTAAGACTTAACGCAGATGATTCGGAAGTTCTTTTTGAATTGGGATATTGTTACGAAAAATTAGGCCTCGATGAACAAAGCATCGAAACCTACACCAAATTCCTCGACATCAATCCTTTTTCGGACAATGCCTGGTACAATATCGGAATTGTATACAATCGACTTTCGAACTTCGAAAAAGCAATGGAAGCTTACGATTTTGCATTAGCTATAAATCCGCAACACAGCAAGGCCTATTTTAATATGGCCAACGCACTGGCCAATTCTGGTAAATTTGAAGAAGCCATAAAATACTATATCGAATACCTGGAGTTTGAGGACGATCATGCATCAACCTACTCCTATATTGGTGAGTGCTTCGAAAAATTAAATGAGTACGACCAGGCATTGAACTACTACGAAACAGCCATTAAAACCAATGAAGAATTGCCAGACCCATGGTTTGGAATGGGATTGATTTTAATGTACCAGGATAAGATTGATGAAAGTTTGGTATACCTCGAAAAAGCCAAGAAGTTGGATGATACCAATCCTGATTACTGGTTCGCACTGGCATCGGCCTACTCAAGGTCTGAAACACCGCAACGAGCTGTTAGAGCATTTCGTGAAGCCATCGATTTGGATCCGTACGATCCTACCTTCTCGATTACACTGGCCGAATTTTATCACCAGAACGAAAAAGTAGAAACTGCCATTGATGTACTATTGGAAAGCCTTGGGTACAATCCGGATTCTCCACAAATCATCAATAACCTGGCAGCATACTACATGCTTTCAGGCGATTTAAATGCTACCGAGCATTACATCAAAAAGGCTTCTGATATCGATATCGACAACCTAAAGGAGATCTATCTTCAGTTTCCTGAATTGGAAGACAATTCAACTTTCAAGAAGATTATTGCGGCCTATTCCGCTTAAAAAAATACATTCAGACTTACTTTCAAGCTTACACAATTATGTCTAGAAAAATTAAAGATTATGTTCTTATTGCCCTAAAAGGAATGGGAATGGGAGCTGCTGATGTGGTACCTGGAGTTTCGGGTGGAACCATCGCTTTTATTACCGGAATTTACGAAGAGTTAATCAATACCATTAAATCGGTTAACCTAAGTTCGGTAAAGCTTCTTTTTCAATTTAAGTTGAAAGATTTTTGGAAAGCCATCAATGGCAACTTCCTTTTGGCATTGATTTCGGGAATTGCAATTAGCATCCTTTCCCTGGCCAAACTGGTAAGATACCTTCTGGAACAACAGCCCATTCTAATATGGTCCTTCTTTTTCGGCCTGATTGTAGCTTCGGCAATTGTCATAGCCAAGAAAATTACCGAATGGAAAATAAGAACCATCCTTGCCCTGATTATTGGGACCGCCATTTCTTACATGATTACAGAAATTGCCCCAGCCGAAAGTCCGACAAGTTATTGGTTCATGTTTATTTCTGGCGCACTGGCCATTTGTGCCATGATTCTTCCGGGAATTTCGGGAGCATTTATCCTGGTTCTTTTGGGATCGTACAATCATATTTTAAGCGCCCTGAGCAGCTTTAAAATTGATGTAATTGCAGTAGTAGCAATGGGTGCAGGAATTGGAATTTTAAGCTTCTCTCATCTTTTGAGCTGGTTGCTGCGAAAGTACCACAACATGACCATAGCATTGCTTTCAGGCTTTATGATTGGATCACTGAACAAAGTATGGCCCTGGAAAGAGACCGTTTCAAGCTATATCGATCGACATGGTGTTGAGAAACCATTGGATCAAAACAATATCCTTCCTGGAAAATTTGAGACATTATTCAACCAGGATTCACAAGTTTACATTGCTTTGATTTTGGCAGTTGCAGGATTCTTACTAATTTGGATTATGGAGAAATACGCTCCCGAAAAGTCAAAATAATCAACAAGCACTAACCTAACAAAGCACAATGAACACATACGGCATTCTTGGATATCCTTTGGGACATTCCTTTTCGAAAAAGTATTTTGAGGAGAAATTTGATCAATTGCAAGTAGAAGCAGAGTTTCTGAATTTCGAGCTCCCTTCAATTCAGGAACTGCCTAAAACTTTGAAAGAAAAGACCGAACTGAAAGGCTTTTGTGTTACCATTCCTTACAAGGAAGAAGTCATTCCCTTTTTGGATGAGATAGACCCATTGGCTGAAAAACTAGGTGCAGTAAATTCTGTTCAGATTATCAAAAATGGGGAACACACCAGGCTTAAAGGTTTCAACACCGATATTTATGGTTTCCAGGAATCTTTAAAAGAGTTTATTGGCGAAAAGCGTCCGAAAGCCTTGATTCTTGGTACCGGTGGTGCATCTAAAGCCATTGCCGGTGGTTTAGAAGATTTAGGCATTGAATACCGATTTGTGAGCAGAAAAGCTCAACCCAATCAGTTTACCTACGATCAATTGACAAAGGAAATTATCCAGTACTTTAAACTAATTATCAATTGTTCTCCACTGGGAACATTTCCAAAAGAAGATACTTGTCCGTGTATTCCTTACAAACACCTTGGCGAAAAGCACTTCTTGTACGATTTGGTGTACAATCCGGCCGAAACCTTGTTCATGAAAAAAGGTGCAGAACAGGGAGCAAAAACGCACAATGGTTTGAAAATGCTTCATCTGCAGGCGGAAAAAAACTGGGAAATCTGGAACGCAAAATAGAATACAATTACGAATTACGACATGGAAATATGCAATCGTAATTCGTAATTTTAAATTCGTAATTAAATATCATACTTCACAGTAAACAACACATATCTAGGTTGAATGTAGTAGGTCGAACTTGTAAAGGAGAAGTTATTCTCGCTGTTTCGATCCAATGAATCATTGTTCAGCAAATTCTTGCCCTTAATACCAAACTCCCATTTGCTGTCCTTCTTACGGTACAATAAATCTGCTTCCAAAAAGCTGTATTCATTTTCTATGGTCTTTTCCCTATCGGTATACGAATAAAAATCGTACTCGGCGGTAAGGGTAAAATTCTTCAAGAATGCCATATCCAAACTGGCAAACGGACGCTTGGTATAGTAAGTAGAACTAATGGCTCCCCTGTCGTACTGGTTAATGCTGTATTTGTAGCCCAATTCAATGTTGGGTGCATTCTTAAAATTGGTACCGATAGAACCTGTATAATTCTGATTAATCGATTCGGATTTTGTTGGTTCAGAATTCACAAGGTTGTTGCTCTCGCTCCAGGAAACATTTGCCTTTGCCGAAACTTTAAAATTCTTAAAAGTACGCTGATAACGTGTATTCACACTCAATGATTCATCTGATAAATCGGAATTAATAGTTGAACTCACCTGGTTAATGCCCATTGGAATTACATTGTTCTTAAATCCCTCGATACTCTTGGTATAACTAATATTGGCAAACATGTGTGTGAAGTTAAACATGTTAAAACTGAAGAAATTCAGGGAGACATTGTGTTTTAACGAGCTCTCCAATTCAGGATTCCCACTGTACACCGAATTGTAATTATTCAGCACAAAGGCTTCGGCATATTTCGACACATCGGTAAAGGTCCTGGTAATTCGATAGTTGAATCGCAAGTTCTCCGATTTTTTCAACTGCATGTTCACATAAATATCAGGCAATACCGAAGTTAAGTTATCCTTCACCTTCTTGCTGTGCTGCGTACTTTTGGTTTCGTACTGGTGAATGGTTACACCAGGATTAAAGGTAAACATCCCTGCTTTCAGTTTGTAATGAAATCCGAAAAACAGGTCCGAAACATTAAACTTCACATCGTTCTCAAACTCTTCTCCTTCCATTTCCAGTTTGCTATTATCGTCTAGTGTCTGGAAAATTCCAGTATCGTAATTCTGGTGATTTTGAGTTGTTCCAAGCGTAAACTGTAAGTTGCTCTTATCGCCGGTAACCAGGTAATAATCCAGTTTCGCATCCAGCTTATTGGTAATAATACGCTTGTCCTGGCTTATATTGTACAGGCTTACCGAGTTATCAACCGGAAATAGGCTTGTAAAGGCAAACTCATCGCGCACAGAATTGTAATAAGGATCTTCGTTCTGATACAGATGTTGTCCCTCGAAAGCAAAAATATGTTTTTCGCTGGCCGTGTAATATATGTTTGCACTTTGCTGTAAAGTAAGTGGCTTCTGTTGCTTCAGCTGGTATATTCTGTCCGATTCATCATTCACGGTCGACAACACTTCTTCCTCCTCGTCATCATCCGATTGTTTCACGAAAATATCGTAATCGAACTGAAAATTTGCATTGGGTTTGTAAACCGAGTTGAATTTGAACAAGCCAAGGTTTACCTCCTGATCATTTTTGCTGATACTTTTCTCAACCTGCGATTGATTGTCTTCCAACTCGTAGGTCGTAACCTGCTCAGTCTCCATCAAAGTTCCCGTATAGGAATAGATTCCAAAACCACCAATATCCCAGTTATCCTTTAATTCGTAGCTAAAATTCAAGGCGGCAAATTTGGTATCGATATCTTTTGCCCTGTTGTTTTGCGCGGTCGAAATGCCTAGCGAATTAGAACCAACACCAATTGAGCTTCCTCCACCTGGATTAAAATTTCTAAATCCCCCGCTAAAATTCATGAAATCTCTTCGTGTAAATGGCACTTCTCCAATATTATTGGCATCGGTAATCAGGTTTAAACTGAATTTCGGACTGTAATAAAACAGTTTTGGATGAGCCAAATACTTTTCATCGGGACCAGCACCCGCAGTAATTTCTCCGAACCAAAATTTATCTTTTCCTTTCTTCAGGCGGATATTTAGGGCGATATTGTCTTCATCGTTGGTTAAACCTTGCATCTGGCCAATATCATTGAAATTTCTCAACACCTCAACCTTGCTTACGGCATCGGCAGGGATATTATCTGCTGCAATCTTCGAATCTCCATCAAAAAAATCCTTTCCTTCTACCATTACTTTCTGTACCTGTTTTCCTTCCACTTCTATTTGTCCGTCATCATTCATTTCAACACCTGGAAGCGAAACCAGAACATCCTTTAGTTTGCGCTCGGTACCCGTGGTAAACGAATCGGTATCGTAAACAATGGTATCACCTTTTACCATTACAGGCATGGTATAAGTTACATCTACCTCGTTCAACAGGCTGTTTTCTTCCGACATGCTTACATCCTGATTTCCATCTTCCTCTGTAGCCTCGTATCGAAATTCTTTGGCTCCAAAACCAATAAAACTGATTTTGATATTGTATACCGAACCCGATTTTAGTTTCACCTTATACAAACCGCTATGATTGGTAACACAGTACGATTCCAACAAGTTGGTTTCCGTATTCACCGCAATAACATTTGCCATTTCGATGGCTTTGCCCGAGTCGTCGGTCACAATACCCTTTAGGTTTACATCTTCCTGCGCAAAACTGCTCAGGCCAGCGCATAGCATTAGCAATATGAAAAAGTATTTCTTCATGATATTCAATTTACTTTCGATTTAAAATGAGGTAGTGGGTTCTTCTATTTTAAGGCTTTCAGCGAATTCAGTTTTCACTGATAACTGTTCACTGATAGATTATCTTCCTCCCCTAACCGGACGCATGCTTCTGAAATTCTCGCGCATCTCTTTCATTTTCTTGCGAGATATCTCATCATATTCAGCCTGGCTCACTTCTTTTCCTTTGCCTGGCTCTTTAATTTCTATCTTCTCTTTGGGGTTCAATACAATTTTTGAGCATAGGATACTTGTTCTACCATCGTTCAATTCCATGATTAAACCCGGCAAGCCCCAATACTCTCCCGGCCCTTGGTTCACAGGAATCTCCGGACAATACCAGGCTACGATTTCGATCTCTTTCTCAATCATCTCTGACTCCTTATTTTCATTTTCCTGTCCTCGGCCCGGTCGTTGAAAAACAGCACGCATATTTGGCTCAACCACATGCTTTATTGCAGTTGCCTTATAAGCTGTATAATTCCCAATCTTTTTGGTTTCGGCCTGCATTTGCCATTCCAGCTTTGGCAAACTGTCGTTCACCAAAAATATCTTGCCAAATAAATCTTTCGATACGGCATATTTTCCCGACTTTACATTCTTATAGTAGTCTTCACCACCGCCCATCATCATGCCCATGCGCATTCCTCCGCGGCCCTGTCCCATTCCGGGCTGCTCCAACTTCTCTTCTTGTTTGTAGATCGATTCTGTTCGGTTAAAACTTAAAATGTAGGTTCTCTCGCTCATCTGTTTCATACGTTCCAGTATCATCTTCTTTCGATCTTCAGGAATCTGTCTTCCACCAAAATCCATATCAATGGTGGTTTTACTTTCGTAATAGGCTTTTCCCTGGAAATCCTGGGCAAACAGACTGCTTCCGAAAACCAGTAGCAAACAGGCAAAGGTCAATAGCAATTTCTTCATGATGTACAATTTATTTTACGTTCTGATGCTATGACTACCAATCTTACAAATGGTTTAAAACTGATTCTCACTTTAAGCAGGTTTGTTTTTGTTAATTAATGCGGTTTTGATAATTTCGGGGCGTTGTATAAAATAGGTTCAGCCTGTAAAATCAGGGAGGAAAATTCTAAGATACCCGGCCAACATTTAGACTATTGATAGCGAAGATGCAAACAAGCAATTACATATATACTTATATCTACGATCATCACGAAAGTGAACTTTGTAAACTCGAATCCAAATATTTGTTCAAGCAGGAAGAGAAAGACAAAGTGCTAATTTCGGATGTAAAGGTCGAACCTTCCTGCAGTGCTTTCATCAGGAAAAGATTGGATGTACACCTATCTTCCGAAAACTACCTGGATTTGATTGAGAAAATCAAATCTGAAAAGATCTGCGTAGACGAATTCAAAGTAGAATATGTAGTGCTTAATGGTGACCGAACCCGTTACAAGGACAGGCTGGACAAGCTGAGAGATGTAGGCTACAACATCGATGGGATTCCTGAATATTACAAACCCAAAACCACCTATGCCATTTGTTTTCACGAAAACACCTGGTATTTTGGCACGTTACTTAAGAACGATTTTTCATGGGAAAAGCATAACAAAAAACCATTCTCATACAGCAATTCCATCAACATTAATATTGCAAAAGCCCTGGTAAATATGGCTGGAAAATCCGGCAACGAAAGCAAATTACTTGATGCTTGTTGCGGTGTTGGCACCATTATGCTGGAAGCATGTTATGCAGGAAAGCACATCGAAGGCTGCGATATCAACTGGAAAGTTTGTCGACAAGCGCGCGCAAACCTGGCACATTTCAATTACGAAACCACCGTTTATCGTTCTGATATCAAAGACATCGAAAAACGTTACGATGCTGCCATTATCGATTTGCCCTACAATTTGTTTAGCTATGCCGACGAAAATACCATTGCTCATATCATCGAATCATCGGCCAAAATTGCCAATCAAATGGTGATTGTATCTACCACCAACATTAGTGAAGCTATTGATAAAGCAGGCTTCAAAGTATCCGACCATTGTAGTGTTCGCAAAAATGAAAAAACAAATTTCGTAAGACAGATTTGGGTTTGTGTAAAAACTAATGCCTAAGAGTTAGATTATTTCAGCTTATTTCCAGGGAAAAGAATAATGACCTTTCGTTGTTTTGATATATATCATATCATTTTTTCATATGCATTATTTAATACTTTAATATATATTTAATTTATCGTTGATATATATCAATCTAAATAAAGAATAGTACACCTTTGCTAAAAAGTAAGCATTGGCAATTAACAATGATCAATTAATAATGAATAATAAGCTTTCTGCAGTGAGCAGTCCTGAATTAGCGGAAGCATCAAATCTTGGCAGTTTTTCTCTTCAAGACTTTTCGACTTTTAGACTTTTGATGCTTCTGTCGCATGCAAATAAGCACAATAATAAAAGCAGCCAGTTGCGACGATTTTCGGTGGTCGACTTTACCCAGGGTGACACTCGCTTCGCTCATTTGCCCTGGGCAAGAAAGAAAATTGCCTTTCAGGCAAAATCTCAAGATA
The DNA here is from genome assembly GCF_013141825.1 of Marinifilum caeruleilacunae. Lineage (GTDB taxonomy): Bacteria > Bacteroidota > Bacteroidia > Bacteroidales > Marinifilaceae > Marinifilum > Marinifilum caeruleilacunae. The sequence goes on along the minus strand of NZ_RZNH01000005.1, from coordinate 121,280 downwards.
AAAGTTTGCATTGTCCCAACGACATTCAAAAATTTGTTGGGCACCCATAGATGAAGAAGTCGTTAAGAACAGAATTCCATGAACGAGGTACGAGTGAATATTATTCTGTTTAGAATTCGAATCGTAATGGGTAACAAAATTTTTGTTGTCTAGTCTTTTTGATTCTTTTGTGATAATGACAAAAGAATAGCCCGTCCGGCTTGAGGGCTACCACTTCTAAGAATATGATTTTAATTTCGTGGCAAAAGCCCCTCAAAAACAGGCAAAATCAAGAGGAATAAAACTAAATCTCCCTAATCGACTCCGGGTAATCAATCTCTGCCAAAAACAAGCCATGTCCAGGAACAGAAGTACCCGCATTGGAGCGGTTTTTACTTTCGATTACCTTACGAAAATCGTTTACATTTATTTTACCTCGCCCTACTTCAACAAGAGTACCCACAATGGCACGAACCATATTGCGAAGAAAACGATCGGCCTTTACCGTAAATACCAATTCATCATCAGACTCTTTCCATTCTGCATGGTAGATTTTACAATTATTGGTTTTTACATCGGTGTGCAGTTTACTAAAACTGGTAAAATCTTCGTATTCGAATAGAATTTGAGCCGCCTCATTCATTTTTTGTACGTCAAGCTCGTAAGGCACTTTCCAGTGCGATTCCAATCGGAAAGGATTCTTCTCCTTGCTGATAAAATAGTGGTAAGTTCTTGCAGTGGCATCAAAACGGGTATGTGCCTCGGTATTTACCTGGAAAGTTTGTTTTATGGCAATATCATGTGGAAGAAAACGATTCAAACGAAAACTCAGTTTATCACAATCAAAACTCACTTGCTCATCTACATCGAAATGGGCATAAAAGTCGCTGGCATGAACACCGGTATCGGTTCTACCGCATCCCACCACATTAATTTCAGCATTTAATAGGGTCGACAGGGCTTTGTTCAATACCTCCTGCACAGTAATGGCGTTGGGCTGTATTTGCCATCCATGGTAATTGGTGCCTTTATAGCTTAACCTGATAAAATATCGCTTGTTCAAATCGTAGTGTTTTTCTATGTCTGCCACAAAAATAATAATAAACTGCAAGAGTGAAAGAGAGCCAAACCTGAAAAGCCCATGCTCCATTTTTGAAGCTTGATTCTTGAAGCATGAAACTCGCTGCTTTAAAAGCATTAACACTTTTTAACTGCCTCGACCTTTTATAAAATCATCAAAAATTTATCTTTGTAGAGGTTTTTCGGGAAACCGAAGCATTTTATGTAAAAATTAAAGTAAAAAATAAATATTTCTATGATCCAAACTGTTGATATCAAAGAGCTAAATGAACGTATCCAAAGAGAAAGTTCTTTTGTGGATATGATTTCTATGGAGATGAACAAAGTTATTGTTGGTCAGAAACACCTGGTTGAAAGCCTTTTAATTGGTATGCTTTCCAATGGTCACATCTTACTGGAAGGGGTTCCTGGTTTGGCAAAAACACTTGCCATTAACACACTTTCAACTACTATCGATGCTGATTTCAGTCGTATTCAGTTTACTCCGGACCTTTTGCCTGCCGATTTATTGGGTACAATGATCTACAGCCAGAAGAAAGAGGAATTCGTAGTGAAGAAAGGACCAATCTTTGCCAACTTCATCCTTGCCGATGAGATCAACCGTGCTCCTGCCAAGGTTCAGGCTGCTTTGCTTGAGGCCATGCAGGAACGTCAGATCACAATTGGGGACAATACCTATAAATTGGAGGAACCATTCCTTGTAATGGCAACCCAAAACCCGATTGAGCAAGAAGGTACCTACCCGCTTCCTGAAGCACAGGTTGACCGTTTTATGCTGAAAGTGGTAATCAACTATCCTAAAAAAGAGGAAGAGCAATTAATCATGCGTCAGAATCTTTTGAAGGCATTCCCAAAAGCATCACAAATCTTAAAGCCAGAAGATATCATTAAAGCACGCGATGTGGTGAAAGATGTTTATATGGATGAGAAGATTGAAAAATACATTGTAGATATTATTTTCGCTACACGTTTCCCAGCCGATTACGGATTGGAGAAATACAAGGATATGATCGCATTTGGTGGATCGCCACGTGCAAGTATCTCTTTGGCATCCGCTGCTAAGGCTTATGCATTCATCAAGCGCAGAGGTTACGTAATTCCTGAAGATATTCGTGCCGTTTGCCACGACGTATTGCGCCACAGAATTGGTTTGACTTACGAAGCAGAAGCAAATAACATTACCAGCGAAAATATCATTAGCGAAATCCTAAATACTGTTGAAGTACCGTAGTACCAATTATCAATTAGTAATTAGCAATTAATAATTATTCATTCTTAATTGAACTATGGAAACTAGTGAATTATTAAAACGCGTAAGGCAAATCGAGATCAAAACCAGGGGACTTTCCCGCAATATTTTTGCAGGGGAATATCACTCTGCCTTTAAGGGTCGAGGTATGACTTTCGCCGAGGTTCGCGAATATCAGTATGGAGACGATATCCGAAACATCGACTGGAATGTTACGGCGCGCTACAATCATCCTTACGTAAAGTTGTTCGAAGAGGAACGTGAGCTTACTGTAATGCTGATGATTGATGTAAGTGGTAGCCGGGAGTTTGGTACGATGTCGAAGCTGAAGAAAAATCAGATTACCGAAATTGCAGCTGTTTTGGCTTTCTCGGCCATTCAGAACAACGATAAAATTGGTGTGATTTTCTTTTCGGATACCATCGAGAAATTTATCCCTCCTAAAAAAGGGAAAACACATATTCTGAGAATTATTCGCGAGTTAATCGATTTTCAGCCTGAACACAGAAGTACCAATATCAGCAATGCATTGCGTTACCTTACCAATGCCATTAAAAAAAGATGTACCACTTTCGTGATATCAGACTTTATCGATAATGACTTCGAAAATGCCTTGACCATTGCGAACAAAAAGCACGATGTGGTGGCGCTTAAAATTTACGATCAGCGCGAAATGGAACTTCCTTCCATTGGCCTGATAAAAATTAAAGATGCCGAAACGGGAGAATATTCCTGGGTAGATACATCGAACAAAAAGGTTCGCGACAGATACGCCGGGTGGTGGCGCAAGCAAGAAGAAAATACCACCGAAGTTTTTAAGCGTTCGGGAGTTGATGTGGCAAACATCAGAACCGATCAGGATTACGTAAGATCGCTGATTAATTTATTCCAACGCCGAGGACATTAATACCATTTTAAAATCAGGTAACTGAGAACTATGGCAAATCAAATAAAAAAACATATTACATTCCTAACAAAGGCTTTTGCTTTAACATTGTTGTTTGCATCTGTACTTGTTTCTCAGCCTTCTATTGCTCAGAACGATGGAGGAATAAATTACGGGGTAAAACTAGATACCAATGTCATTGTAATTGGCGATCAGATCAATCTGAAACTTTCGGTTGATCAGCCGAAAGGCTTGAAAATTGGATTCCCGGTTTTTTCGGATAGCATTGTAAATGGAGTGGAAATTATCAAACAATTTCCGCAGGATACAACTGCCAATGATGATGGAACCATTAAGGTGGATAAAAACTACACGATTACCTCTTTCGATGGTGGTGTGTACAAACTGAAACCTTTCGAGTTTCAGGTGTATGGCAGCGTAAACCAGATTCTGCGCACCGATACCTTGTTATTGGGGGTTAAAACCATGCAAATCGATACCACAAAGGGAAATTTCGATATCGTGATGCCAATTCAAACACCAATTTCCTTTGCAGAGCTTGCTCCCTGGATTTTGAGTAGCTTGCTGGTACTTGCCCTGATCGTATTTTTGATCTGGTATTTCAGATTCCGCCAAAAGGATCAGCCATTGTTTGCCGTTTCGAAACCCATTGAACCAGCCCATGTTACCGCGCTGAAAAAACTGGACGAAATTAAACAGCAAAAGCTGTGGCAAGGAGGAAAAGTAAAACAGTTCCATTCTGATATTACCGATACCATTCGAACTTATCTTGATGAGAGATACAACATGTCGACTCAGGAATCGACTACCGATGAGATTCTTGATGCTGTGAGTTCGGTTGAAGTAAATAATGAATGGCATGCTACCCTTAGAGAGGTTCTTGAACGTGCCGATTTGGCAAAATTCGCAAAATTCCAACCGCTTCCTAACGAAAACGAAAGAAGCATGAAATATGCTTACCAAATTGTTGAATCGACAATTTTGATCGAGAAGGAAGAAGAGAAAAGCGAAGAATCGGAACAAGAAGAAAAATCTGAGGATAACAAGTAAACATTGAAACAATAGACTATGAGTTCTATACAATTTGCAAATCCGGAATATTTCTACCTGTTGTTACTTTTGGTGCCATTAATTGCATGGTACATTCTGAAGGACAAAAATGCACATGCAAGTATTCAGGTTTCTACTGTAAAAAGTTTTAATGCTGCTCCCAAAACCTATAAATACTATTTGCGCCATGCGCTGATTGTATTTCGTGTTTTGGCAATAGCATTTATCGTTATAGCACTGGCTCGTCCGCAGTCGAGCAATAAATTCCAGGATACCATTACCGAAGGAATCGATATTGTAATGTCGCTGGATATTTCGAGCAGTATGTTGGCTCGTGACTTTGAGCCCGATCGCCTGGAAGCTGCCAAAGAAGTGGCAACCCAATTTATTACCGGTCGCCCGGAAGATAAAATCGGTTTGGTAATTTTTAGTGGTGAGAGTTTCACGCAGTGTCCATTGACAACCGACCATGCCGTACTGATTAACCTGTTTAAGGATATTCAGAGCGGAATGATTGAAGATGGTACTGCAATAGGACTTGGTTTGGCCAATGCTGTGAACCGATTGAAAGACAGCGAATCAAAATCGAGAGTGGTAATTCTGCTTACCGATGGTGACAACAACCGAGGTGAGATAGCACCATTAACAGCGGCAGAGCTGGCAAAATCTTTTGGCATTCGTGTATATACCATTGGTATTGGAACCAGAGGAACTGCGCCATATCCTGTGCAAACTGCTTTTGGAATCAGCATGAGAAACATGCCGGTGAAATTTGACGAGTCGGTACTAAAAGAGATTGCAGAAATGACTGGCGGACAATATTTCCGTGCTACCGACAACAACAAGCTGAAAGCTATTTATGCTGAAATTGACCAGCTTGAAAAGAGTAAAATTGAAGTAAAACAATACAGCACCAAAAGCGAAGAGTTCTTGCTTTTTGCCATGCTTGGGGCATTGTTTTTGCTGTTAGAAATTGCATTACGCAATTCTGTTTTAAGGAACATTCCTTAATTGTAATTATTTGATAAACCGAAAATCGTTGATAAATGGATCAGTTTCGTTTCGATCATCCTGAATTTCTATACTTATTCGTACTGATACCCGTATTGGTGGTATTGTACTGGGTAAGCCATGTTATAAAGAAGAAGGCGCTGCAAAAATTTGGTGAGATGAATATTATCTCCCAGTTGATGCCCTATGCTTCTTTTACCCGACCTGTTTATAAATTTTCAATACTGATATTGGCCTTAAGCTTTATCATTATTGGAGTAGCAGGTCCACAATTTGGCTCAAAGCTTCAAAAAATACAGAGAAAAGGTGTTGAGGTAATCATTGCTTTGGATGTTTCCAACTCGATGATGGCCCAGGACATTCAACCCAACCGACTGGAACGTGCCAAACGTGCCATTTCGAAAATGGTTGACAAGCTTAACAACGATAAGGTGGGCTTGATTGTATTTGCTGGTGAAGCCTATACCCAGTTGCCAATTACAACCGATTATGCTTCGGCAAAACTTTTTTTGTCGTCGATAAGTACCGATATCGTCCCTATACAGGGAACTGCAATTGGTTCGGCTATTAGCTTGGCAACCCGAAGTTTTACTCCCGATAGCGAAGCAAGCAAGGCCATAATTGTAATTACCGATGGTGAAAACCATGAAGACGATGCAGTATCTGCGGCAAGTATGGCCAAAGAAATGGGCATTGCCGTTCATACCATTGCCATGGGATTGCCCGAGGGTGCTCCTATTCCGGTAAGAGCCGGATCGAGCGATTTCAGACGCGATGACGATGGAAACATTGTGATTTCGAAACTGGATCAGCAGATGGTTGAGGAAATTGCTACCGCCGGAGGTGGAAAAGCCGTAATTGCCAACAACACAACAACGGGTTTAAACGTTTTATTCAGAGAGATTAATAAAATGGATAAAACCGAACTGGAAGCAAGGGTTTATACAGCTTACGACGAGAAGTTTCAAATCTTTTTGGCCATTGGCTTGTTGCTCTTGTTCATTGAATTCCTTGTATTGGAACGTAAGAACCGTCATTTAAAAGACATTAATATATTTAATCCATCGAAGTAGAACGATACAAATCCCAACTTATGAAAAAAGTACTATTGTTATTCATTTGCATGATTTGTCTTCTAAGCATGGAGGCATTTGCCCAAAAGGAAAGAAAGTTTATTCGCTCGGGGAATGAACTGTTTGAGGGAGAGAAATTTGAAAATTCGGAGGTTGAGTATCGCAAAGCTCTCGATAAGAAAGTAAACTCTTACGAAGCCGGATTTAACCTGGGTGATGCATTGTACAAGCAGAAAAAGTATGAGGAAGCTTTAAAGCAATTCCAAACTTTGGCTGTGAACGAGAAAGATCCTGAAAAACTGGGCCACCTCTTCCACAATATGGGAAATACCTTGCTGGAGAGTAAAAAGATTGATGAGAGTATTGAGGCTTACAAGCAATCGTTGCGTTACAATCCAAATTCGCAGGAGACCAAATACAACCTGGAATATGCTCGCCAAATGAAAAAGAAACAGGAAGAAGAGCAGAAAAAACAAGATCAGAATAAGGATCAAAACCAGGACCAGAAAGATCAGGATAAAAAAGACCAGGACAAGAAGGATCAGGACAAGAAGGATCAAGATAAAAAAGATCAAGACAAAAAGGATCAAGACAAGAAAAATCAGGATAAAAAGGACCAGGATCAGAACAAAGATCAGCAAGACAAAGGTGATAAGGATAAACAGCAGCAACAGCAGCCAAAAATTTCGAAGGAAGATGCTCAGCGCCTGTTAGAAGCTTTGGAAAACGATGAGAAGAAAGTTCAGGAAAAGGTTCAGAAAGCCAAGGCTAAAGCCATGAAGGCGAAAAAAACGAAAATCAAAAAGGATTGGTAATTGATTTTTAAATCTTGACCTATAATGGCGATTTATCAGTACATTTGTGCGATAAATAACCCAAAGAACAAACAAAAGAAATACATCTGAAAAACAGAATATTACGGATGAAGAAAATATTTTTCTTACTATTAGCGACACTATTCATAACTTCCAACTCATTTGCAGAAGAAGTTAAATTTACGGCAGCAGCACCTCGTGTAGTTGAAGTTGGCGAACAATTTCGATTGGTTTACACGGTAAACGAAAAAGCCAAAGACATTCAGCTTCCTTCACTTACAGGTTTTAGAGTACTGATGGGCCCATCGACTTCTCGAAATTCGAGCTCACAATACATTAACGGGAAATGGACTTCGGCGACCAAATACACATATACATACGTGTTATTGGCAGAAAAAGAAGGAAAGTTTACTGTAAATCCAGCCAAAATAAAGGTAAAAGGTTATGAGTTTAACTCCAATTCGGTAAGCATCGAAGTGGTGAAAGCAAACGAAAAACCTCAAAACACCCAGAGCGGACAATCAAACCAGGCTACAGCAACAAAAATTACTCAAGCCAATTTGTTTGTAAAGGTGAATGTTGATCGCAAGAGCGTATACATGGGCGAACATGTTGTTGCAACAATTAAAGTTTATACCAGGCTAAACATTGCAGGTTTTGGCGATTCTAAATTTCCTTCCTTCAATGGATTTTTAAGTCAGGAAATACCAACGCCGGGACAAATCTCATTGCAAAGAGAAAATGTAAATGGCACAATTTATAATGTTGGCACCATTCGTAAATTAATTTTATTTCCGCAGCATACGGGTAATATTACCATCGATCCCTTCGAATTGGAATGTATCATTCGTCAGCGCAGATCGGCAAGTGGCAACAGGGGCTTCTTCGACGATTTCTTTGACAATTACCAGGACATTAGGGTGCCACGAAAAAGTAAACCAGTTACCATTCGAGTAAAGGAGTTTCCGGCAAACAAACCTGCCAGTTTCGATGGTGCAGTGGGAAGTTTCAGATTGACAACTACCATCGACAAAGACTCGGTTCAGGCAAACGATGCGATAGCACTTAAGGTAAAAGTATCTGGTAATGGTAACTTAAAGCTGATTAATCCTCCGGAATTCGATTTCCCTGCAGATTTTGAAGTGTATGATCCAACTACCAAACAAGACATTAAGAGTACTGCAAAAGGGATGACTGGCTCAACTACCTTCGAGTATTTAATTATTCCTCGTCACGGTGGAAATTATGAAATCCCTCCGGTTGACTTTAGTTACTTTGATCCGAAAGCTGGTATTTATCGTACCCGATCAACTCCAAAATTCGATATTAAAGTTGGAAAAGGAAGTGGCGATGCAAGCAGTGCAGTGATCAGTTCCTTTTCGAAAGAAGATGTGAAATTCATTGGCAAAGACATTCGTTTTATTAAAACCAACGACTTTACACCAAGATTGAAAGGTCAAATTTTCTTTGGAACTACTAATTTTTATCTTGCTTACTTAGTACCATTTTTGGTTTTTATTCTCGCATTTGTTTTCAACAGAAAAAGAATCAGAGAGAATGCTGATGTAGCACGCGTAAAAAACAAACGTGCCAATCGTGTAGCCATGAAGAGGTTGAAAGCGGCTTCGGCAAGTCTAAAAGCTCAGAAGAAAGAGGAATTTTACGACGAGATTCTAAAAGCGATTTGGGGTTATACTTCCGATAAGTTAAACCTTCCGCTGGCCAATTTGAACAAGGAAAATATTACAGAAATTCTGCATGGAAAGAATGTGGATCAAGAGCTGACCCAGAACTTCCTAAACATTCTGGACACATGTGAATTTGCACGCTATGCTCCTTCTACCGGATCATCTGAAATGGATGAATTGTATAAAAAAACAATGGATACAATTACCAAATTGGAAAAGAGCATCTAATTAATTCGAAGAGAAATGAAGAAATTACTATATATCCTAATTGCTTTACTTGTTGTTTCTGCAGCCCAGGCTCAGGACAATCCAATTCGTGAAGCAAATGAATTTTACCAAAAAGGAGAATACGAAAAGGCTATTAAATCGTACGAGTTCGTTCTGGAAACCCATATCGAAGCTCCTGAGATCTACTTTAACCTTGCCAATTCATACTACAAAACGGGTGAGATTGCTCCTGCCATTTTAAACTATGAAAGAGCAAAGTTACTTTCTCCGGAAGATGAAGACATTCAGTACAATTTAAAAATGGCTCAGGCACATGTTTTAGACAAACTGGAAGTGCTACCTGAGTTGTTCGTTAAAAGATGGGTTTCGGGCATTAGAAATGCTGTTTCCGCAGATTTATGGTCATACCTATCAATTGGATTGTTCTTCCTTTGTCTGCTTTTTGCATGTTTCTATTTGTACAGCAATAAAGTTGGTTTAAAAAAGCTTGGCTTCTTCTTTGCGGGAGTTTGTTTATTACTTAGTGTTTTAAGCTACTCTTTCGCTTCTATTAAAACCGATGAAATTACAAATCGTGAATACGCAATTATCTTTAGCCCAAGCGTTACCATTAAGGGATCCCCTGATGTAAGTGGAACAGAACTTTTCCTTTTACATGAAGGCACCAAGGTAAAAGTAACGGAACAACTTGGCGACTGGTTGAATATTCAGCTAAGTGATGGGAATAAAGGCTGGCTAAAAAAGGAAGATGTTGAAATGATCTAAAAAACACTTTCAAATTAAAATATATGCTGTTAGTTTTACTAGCAGCTTTTTTTATATTGCCAAATTGCAAACCAATACAGCTACAATAAAATTAATTCCTTTCTGTGCAAAATGTAACAGGTTTATTTAAACGTTTTTACAAAGAATTGATAAATTATGAATGCCTACTGTATTGTTACGGCCATGTGAGCATTGGAAGGTCAAGATGCTTTTGCGTAATAAAGTTTTAGTAAGACGGGATAGCTGAGAACTTTGTTCGAAGATCCTCCCGCCGCACTTAAAGTTTATTAGCAATAAGTAGTTTGAGCTTACAGGCTCTAGTCCACGATAGCTATCGGGATTTTGCATCCTTTTTCATCAATGGAAAAAGGATGAGCCTTTGCGGCTTGAGCAATTAAAGAAAAAAGAATTACCATTAAAAACTGATCTTAAATGAAATATACAATCCAAAATGATCACCTAAAAGTTACAGTTCTGGAAAAAGGAGCAGAACTTTGCAGCATAGAATCCATGCTAAATGGAAGTGAATACATTTGGCAGGCAAATCCTGATATTTGGGGTAGCCACGCTCCTAACCTATTCCCAATTATTGGTTGTTTAAAGGACAATGCTTTTATCCATGAAGGAAAAGAATACGCCATGCCGAAACATGGTTTTATTCGCAACAATACCGATGTAAAACTCTTTGAACAGAAAGAAGATCGCCTGATATTTATACTGCAATCGAACGAGAACACCAGGAAAGTTTATCCATTTGAATTTGAGTTTAAGATCCATTTCATACTCGCAGGCAATAAACTAAAATTAGTTCATGAAATAAGCAATACTGGCGAAGGTGAAATGCTATTCAACCTTGGTGGACATCCTGCATTCAACTGTCAATTGCATGAGGGAGAAGATTACACTGACTATTATCTGGAATTTGACCAAAAGGAAACTCTAAACACCTGGAACTTATCAGATGGTGGCTTAATCGCTTCAGAAGGCAAACAGATTCTAAACGATTCGAAAATCATTAAGCTCCACCCAGAAATCTTTGCCAATGATGCACTAATATTAAAGAATTTAAAATCCTCATCAGTCAGTTTAAAATGTAAAAAATCAGATTTTGAACTGAAGGTAAAATTCGATGGATTTCCATACCTGGGATTATGGGCCAAAGCACATGCGCCATATGTATGCATTGAACCTTGGATAGGAATTGCAGATCGCGCCGATACGAATCGGGAATTTTCAAGTAAAGAATTATTGCAAAGGCTAAGTCCTCAGGATACTTTCACTGCTGAATATTCCATCGAGATAAACCATTAAACTGAAGAGCCTTAACCGGCTCTTTTTTTATGGGACAAATTTACTATTGGATGTTGAATGGTGATATTTTTCACTCTCCTTTTAAGATTTACACATCTTTTATTATTTTTAATCCATTGATCCATACATAACAAAAACTAAGGACTGGAGAAAAACTATGAAGCAGAACATCTATGGAAATATCGAATGTGGCAAGTCAATTCCACCGGATAACATTCATGCCATATCGGTTAGTTTACCACGAATCTCTGATGTTATATCCTACGAGGAAAATCAAAACAATTGGCGGGAATGCATGGAATCGGGTTATCCAAGGTTTTTTCAGCATCCTTTGGAAGTCAAAGCCATCAAACTGTTTCGTTCTCATTTTTCCATTCCCCTTCAGCAGGAAATTGTCCTGCTTCCAAATGCCATTGCCAAAAATGAAATGATTCAAAACTGTAAGCTGATAGATTTTAAAGAGTACTCGCTGGGAAATCTCTTTGCTGTCGCGATAAACAAGAATAAAGTTGATGAAGTGAAGGCATTTGTTCAGCACACCGGCTACAAAAGTTTTACTCGCCAGCTGGAACAGTTTCTGTACGATCATTCGGAGCTGTCTGAGTTAAGCCCTGAAGTCAGCTTTCGCATTGAGCCCGAAAATCACATCAAAAAGGTGGTTCGGGAGTCATTCGAAATCTCAAAATCAGATGCAGTTTACCTCTTTTCCTGTGGTATGAATGCCATATATTCACTCTTTCGATCATTGCAAAAGGTTCAAGCTTCTCGCAATGCACCCATTTTTATTCAGTTTGGATGGTTGTACACCGATACCATGCAAATTTTATCAAAATATGCTGATGAAAAATTCGAAATAGTATCTGTATTTGATACCGAATCGTTACTAAAATATGTGGGCCAAAATAACGGACAAATTGCAGCCATATTTACTGAAATGCCCACAAATCCGATTTTAAATACGCCCGATCTTCCCCTGATCTATGAAAAATTAAGAAAACTGGATATTCCTTTGGTGGTTGATGGTACCATTGGAACTTGTATCAACTTAAACTACCTGGCTCACTGCGATTATGCGGTGGAGAGTCTCACAAAGTTTGCCTCAGGAATGGCAGATGTGATGTCTGGAGTAGTTGTTCCCAACCCTTTATCGAAGTGGGTCAATCGAAATAATTTGGATCTTTTAGCTTTTCAGAATCCAATGTATATCAAAGATGCGGAACGACTGGCATTTGAGATTAATGGATTCAAAGAGCGAGTGGAACGCATCAGAAGCAATACAGTTCAGTTGGCGTTGTATTTCGAAACCCACCCTTTAATTTCAAAGGTTAATTGGTCGCACAATGCCACTAACAAGGCCAACTATACAAAACTTGAGAAAAAAGAAGAAAATTATGCTGGTCTGATCTCCATCGAATTCAATACTGGTATAGAAGCATTTTACGATGCACTGGAGTTAGCAAAAGGTCCGAGTTTAGGAACTGAGTTTACATTGGTGATGCCTTATTTTTACCTTGCTCATTATGACTTGATAAGCACAAGTGAAGGACGACAGTTTTTACAGGAGAAAAATATCAATTGGAAAATGATTCGAATTTCGGTTGGCATAGAGCCCATTGAAGAACTCATTCAAACTTTTGACAAGGCGCTAAAGCAATTAAAAGAAAAAGCAGCGTCAAATTCATGACGCTGCCTCCTTATATCTCTGATTATAAAGAAGGATAATCGGTATATCCCACTTCATTGCCACCATAAAATGTATCCTGCTTGGCAGTATTGAGCTCTGCATTCAATTCAAATCTCTTTTCAAGATCAGGATTGGCCAGGTACGGAACGCCGTAGGAAACCAGTTCTGTTTTCTCATCAGCAATGGCCAGGTTACCCGAATCTTTTGTAAAACCACCATTGGCCATTCTTACTCCGCTGTACAAGTCTCCGTAAACATCTATTACATTCGGTATTAATTGCGGATGTTCATCGATTGGCATCAGCGGTTCAATCAAATGCAAATAGGCCAGTTCGTAGGCATTTAATTTCTCAATCACATAAGTGAATATGCTCATTGGGTTAGAGTCACCCATATCGTTAAACAAACCGCTGGGCGATAATCGAATACCAATTCTATTCTTTGGCCAAACTTCATTCACAGCATCAAGCACTTCAAAAAGGAAGCGAGCACGGTTCTCAACACTCCCACCATATTCATCATCTCGCTGATTGGTTCTGTCGACCAGGAACTGATCAATTAAATAACCATTGGCTGCATGTAATTCGATGCCATCGAAACCTGCATCTTTGGCATTTTGAGCTGCTTGCTTGTAATCATTCACAATTGCCTTGATTTCAATATTTTCCAATGCCCTTGGCTTGACAAAGTCTTTCAGCCCCTCATAAGTGAAGGCTTGTCCGGCCGGTTGAATGGCCGATGGAGCCACAGGCAAATCTCCTCCATGAAAATCGGGATGAGAAATTCTTCCCACATGCCAAAGCTGGATAAAGATTTTTCCACCTTGATCATGAACCGCGTTGGTGATTAATTTCCATCCATCAACTTGCTGCGAGGTATGAATTCCTGGAGTAGCCGGGTATCCCATTCCTTGCGGAGATATTTGGCTGGCTTCGGTAATGATAAGACCTGCACCAGAGCGCTGCTTGTAGTACTCCGCCATTAAAGGTGTTGGCACATTACCTTCACCGGCCCTGTTCCTGGTCATTGGAGCCATTACCATTCTGTTTTTCAGCTGTAAATCTCCCATAGAGAAATTGCTGAGCAATGTATTTTTAGTCATATTCTTTTATTATTTTTATTTATACAAGATATAAATAAGAACGATGCGTCTGAAAAAAGTTTTCTTAAAAAATCCTTAAAATGAATTTCTAAGAGAAGTATTTTACTAGAAGAAACAAATAAGCATGAAGATTGTTGAGCGCTTTCAACATTGCTTTGTATCTTCGTTTGAAATTAGCGAAACAATGAAGAAAATTGAACTATTGGCTCCTGCAAAAAACCTGGAAACAGGAATTGCTGCAATTAATTATGGAGCCGATGCCGTATATATAGGAGCACCGAAGTTTGGTGCACGATCTGCTGCCGGGAATACTTTGGAAGATATTGGTAAACTGATTGAGTATGCACACCAATACTGGGCCAAGGTATTTATTACCATGAATACCATTCTGTACGACCACGAATTAAAAGAGGCAGAACAACTGATTCATAAATTGTATGATTTGGGGGCCGATGCTTTGATTGTTCAGGATATGGGAATATTGGAAATGGATCTGCCACCAATCGAACTGCATGCCAGCACACAAACTCACAATTACGATTTGGACAGAATTCAGTTTCTGGAAAAAGTTGGTTTCAAGAGAATTATCCTGGCAAGAGAGCTATCACTTGAAGAGATTAAAAATATTAGAAAACACACCAATGTAGAACTGGAGTATTTTGTGCACGGGGCACTTTGTGTTTCATTAAGCGGACAGTGTTACTTTTCGCATGCCATTGGTGGACGTTCGGCCAATCGTGGTGAATGCAGCCAGGCTTGTCGCATGAGATATGATTTGGTAGACGAGGAAGGAAAAGTAATTGCCAAAGACAAACACCTGCTTTCCTTAAAAGATTTGAATCTGTCGGATCACCTGGAAGAGATTGTTGATGCTGGTATTTGTTCTTTAAAAATAGAAGGACGTTTAAAAGACAGTTCATACCTAAAAAATGTAACGAACTACTACCGCAAATCTTTAGATCGAATCTTTTATAAGAAAAGAGAATTCGAAGCTGCCTCATCTGGCTCAGTAAAGCCGGGTTTTAAAGCCGATCCTGAGATTACATTCAACCGAGGCTATACCTCCTATTTCTTCACTGGAAGAATTCCGGAGATTGCGAATTTCTATACGCCAAAATCTATGGGGAAAGAAATTGGCAAAATCAGGGAAGTTAAAAAGGACCATATTGTTGTAGATAGCAAATTCAAACTGCACAATGGAGATGGGCTTTGCTTCTTCAATAAGAACAAGTTATTAAAAGGATTTCAGGTAAATGGTGTACAAGGGAATAAGGTATTCCCTAATGATATGAGTATGCTGCAAAAAGGAGTTGCTCTTTTTCGTAATAACGATCATGAGTTTGCGAAGCTTTTGAAAAAAGATAAATCAATTAGAAAGATTGGTGTAGAGTTCTTTCTGGATATTTTCGATGGAGGCCTGAATCTTACGGCAATAGATGAAGATGAAATGTCTGCAAGCATTCAAATTAATGAGCACTTCGAGGCTGCTAAAAATGAAGAACTTGCTTTCAATAACATTCAAAAACAGCTTCAGAAAAGTGGCGATTCCATTTATGAAATCAATCAGGTTGATATCAATACAGAGCAGGTTCCATTTATACAGGCAAAAGTATTGAATGATTTGCGCAGACAATGCCTGGAACAATTGACTCAAACCAGGATAGAAACTTCAAAAGTAGAAGAAAGCAGACCATTGATTGCACATCCTCCATATCCTGCAAAGCAACTTTCATATATGGGTAATGTGGTAAACTGCAAGGCAGAAGAATTTTATCACAAATGTGGGGTTGAAAAAATTGAGAAAGGCTTTGAGCTGCAAAAAAATCATTCAGGAAAAGCCATCATGACCACCAAACATTGTTTACGACATGAATTTGGGATGTGCCATAAGGAAACCAAAACTGGTAAGAAGCAAAATCAGGCACTATTTTTGGTGGATAATAGAAACCGCTACAGGCTGGAATTTAACTGTCAACGTTGCGAAATGAAAATTATTTTCGGATAATTTTCGAATAGAGATAAGAGATATTACGAACCGTTAAAGTTTTTGATTATGGTTCACTATATAGAAAAACTGATTCGTGAAGGAGAGCATCAGCAGCAGGATTTTAAATTCTGCATTACCGATTCACGAAAAATTGCCAAATCGTTATCGGCTTTTGCCAATACCGATGGTGGCAGACTGCTGATTGGTGTGAAAGACAATGGTAAAATTGCGGGAGCGCAGGTAAATGAGGAGTTCCATATGATTCAAGCCGCTGCCGAAATGTACTCCAAACCAAAAATCGAATTTGAGAGTAAGGTGTGGACAGTGAATGGAAAAAATGTACTGGAAATCACCATTCAGCCCTCAGAGGATATGCCCCACTATGCCCAAAGTGAAGATGGGAAATGGCTGGCCTATTTGCGCAAAGATGATGAAAACAAACTGGCCAATAGAATTCTTCTGGAGGTTTGGAAACGCAAATCGAAACCTACCGGAACATATTTGGTTTACACCGAAACTGAGAAAATGCTCCTGGATTACCTAAAAAATAATGAGAGTATTAGCCTGAATCAATTTTTCAAACTGGCAAAAATTAGCCGATATAAAGCCGAAAGAATTCTTGTAAAACTAATTTGTTGGGAAGTTTTGGAACCCAAGTTTGAAGAGACGGGCACAACTTATATGCTAAAACAAGTAGAAAGCAATACATTTTAGTACGATTACACAAAAGGGCATAAAAAAACCGCATTAATTATTGGGATTTTAAACTCCTGTACGACAGGATTTGAGTGCCTGCTTGGTCAAGTTTCCCCTGTGCCGAAGCAACCCGAAGGTTGGGGCCTGCTTTTGCAAGCATGTTGCTTTCTCGGTATGTGATAACTGTTGAGTTTAACAATCGCTAATTAATGCGGAATGCTTTTATCTTCTATGTAAAGAACGTTCTGTTTCTATTTGCAAAGTAAACAAGAATCTGCCATTAAGCAAGGGTTTCAGTGTTTTTTTCAAATAATTTTGACGAAATTTCATCTTTGTTATTTCCAAGATTCGAGATATGAAACGATTATAAAAAGAAAGATTTGCAAAGCCAAACATAGAAATTTGGCTTACCATTCAATATTCGTATTTTTGGGCTTATTAAATCATGCTAATGTCATCAATTCCTTACATAGATATTCATACACACCAGTTAATTGCTGATCAGGAAATCATTTCTGTACTTAATATTGATACAAATGATTCTCAAGCGAACTTAAAAGCAGATCAAGCTTTTTCGATAGGTATTCATCCCTGGGATATTGAAAAGTTACAATTTGATTCGGCAAAGAAACATCTTGAAGAATGCATCTCAAATGTAAATCCTTCTGCCATAGGTGAAATTGGTCTTGACAAAGCAATTACAACTCCTATGGATATACAGGAAAAAGTATTTCTCGATCAGCTTCAGGCAGCAATGATTCTACAAAAACCAGTGATTATACATTGTGTTAAAGCACATGAGGAAATCCTGAGAATCAAAAAAAATCATGACACGGGAACTTCCTGGATATTTCATGGCTTTAATAAAAACTTACAGCTAGCCGAAACATTCCTGAAGCATGGATTTTACCTTACGTTTGGAGAAGCCCTACTTCGAAATGAAAAACTTCAAAGGGTGTTTGAACAGCTTCCGCTGGATAAAATCTTCCTGGAAACCGATGATAAAGAAATATCCGTAAAGGAAATTTATACAAAGGCTGCAACAATAAAAAAAATTGAAATTGAAGCATTGAAAAAGCAAATGCTATTAAACTATATTAAGTGTTTTTAAGATTATGAGTGAAGAATGGTTGAGCAGAACCCATTTGTTAATGGGCAGTGAGAAACTTGAAAAACTAAAAAATTCACATGTACTGGTAGTTGGTTTGGGTGGTGTTGGTGCCTATGCAGCAGAGCAGATTTGCAGAGCCGGAGTTGGAAAAATGACCATTGTGGATGGAGATACAATTGATACATCGAATATAAACAGGCAATTGCCGGCTACAACATCTAATGTAAATAAAGACAAAGCGGAAATCATGGGTGCTCGACTTTTGGATATCAATCCTAATATGGAACTAAGAATTCTGAATGAATACCTGAAAGACGAAAGAATGATTGAAGTCCTGAAAGAGGATGATTACGATTATGTGGTGGATGCAATTGACACCTTGGCGCCAAAAATATTTTTAATCTATCACAGCCTGCAAAATAACCTGAAAATCGTAAGCGCTATGGGTGCAGGAGGAAAAATGGACCCAAGTAAAATTCAGATTGCCGATATCTCTAAATCTTACAATTGCAAATTGGCACGTATGCTTCGTAAACGCCTACATAAATTGGGCGTGTACAAAGGTGTACAGGTTGTTTTCTCGCCTGAAGATGTATCGAAAGATGCCGTAATTTTGGATGAGAGCAGAAATAAAAAATCGAATGTAGGCACCATATCTTATATGCCTCCACTCTTTGGATGTTTTATCTCATCTGTTGTAATTAAAGGCTTAACGAGCAATTAATATTCTTAAATTTCGCGCATGTTGTATTACGATATTATCTCCTCTCCTATTGGTAAACTTCTGCTTCTGACAAGCGATAAAGGCTTAAAGAAGATTTTGTTTGAAGAACATATTGACCTGGAAAACATTTCGGATGATTGGCAGCAGGAAGCATCGAAACTGGTACAGGTTAAAACTCAACTCAACGAATACTTTGAGAAGAAACGGACAAGCTTCAGCTTGAATCTGGACCCCGATGGAACCGTTTTTCAAAAACAGATCTGGAAGCAATTGGAACAAATCCCATTTGGAGAGTTGAGATCGTACCAGGACATTGCAAACAAGATTGAGAAACCAAATGCATGCAGGGCAGTTGGAATGGCCAATTCCAAAAATCCCATTCCAATTGTTGTGCCATGTCACAGGGTAATTGGTAAAAACGGAAAACTGACAGGCTATGCAGGCGGTTTAGAAAACAAAGCAATACTGCTTCGTATCGAAGGAATCGATCAGGAGAATAAATCCCAGCAATTCCAACTATTTTAGAGTTTAATTATTTTTTTGAAAAACACCAGATTAATCCTTATTCAACTTTTATCAATCCAGACTTTAATATAAAGCAAATTCTCTAGAATTGTCTTTGATTTGATGGCTATTTGATCTAACTTGCCACACGATAAAAAAATCAATCTATTGCATTGATATAGTATCATTAAATCAATAAAAACAATTCATGAGTAAAATTTTAGGACATAGTTTCCACATTCCTGTTATGGGGACAGGATTTACAGTGGATACGCCTGTTAAAGTGGCTCATTTGGGAATTTCTTCAGTGGTATCGATTGTAGATGATGTTCTCGTTGAAAAAATGCGGGAAATGTACTGTAAGAAGTTAAGCCTTCCTTTTAAGCCCATTACAGAAAAGACCAAAGATTTTCGTGCAGAAAGAATTACATCTTATCTGAATTTATTAGATAATTTGGTGAAGGAGAAGTTTGAAAATCTTAAAGAATCCATTCAGGATAAAGGAAAAGAGATTGAAGAATACCTTGAATTGCTTCCAGACTTTTCGGAAGTAAAGAAAGAGTTTAAAGAAAAATTTGCTGACAATCCTTATGTGAAAGAAGCAAAAGAATGGTTAAGCAATAACCTTCCTCTTGGGTCGATTGATGTAAATATCATGACCAAATTAGACAAGGGAAACCAATACGAAGGTGAAGATTTACCAGTTGAATTCAATGATGCCCATGCAGCTCTTCGCGGATTTGCGATGAGTAACCTGGAGAGCTCCATGGTCCTTTCAGCAGGAATGAACCCACGTTTGTATGGCTACCTTGAGCAGTTCGATGATTTCTATCCGGATGAAAACGGATACATCAAGAAAAAAATCGTTCTGAAAGTAAGCGATTACAGATCGGCTTTAATTCAGGGACGTTTTCTTGCCAAAAAAGGAATCTGGATTTCGGAGTATCGAATTGAATCTGGACTAAACTGTGGTGGACATGCATTTGCCACCGATGGTTTTCTTATGGGTCCAATTCTGCAGGAATTCAAAGAAAAAAGAGATGAACTAAGAGACAGTCTGAATCCTATTCTGTTAGATTCGCTAAAAGAAAAAGGAAAGATAGTTCCTTCTGAACCTCTAAGCATTAAGGTTACAGCCCAGGGTGGTGTTGGCACAGCAGAAGAGCACGAGTTCCTGATGCAACAGTACAACCTGGACTCCATTGGTTGGGGATCACCATTCCTGATGGTTCCTGAAGCTTGTGATGTGGATGAAAAAACACTCTCATTGCTTGAGAAAGCTGATGAAGAAGATCTATCCTTAAGTCATGCCTCTCCGCTTGGTGTTCGTTTTAACAATTTGAACAGCAATACCCGAGATGCCGATGTATGGGATCGATTAAAACAAAACAAACCTGGTAGTCCGTGCACAAAACGCTACATGATAGCAAACACGGAGTTCACGAAAGAACCGATTTGTACCGCATCTCGTCAGTATCAAAAATTGAAACTGGCTCATTTAAGAGAGCAGAACCTTCCAAAAGAGGAACTTGAAAAAGAGATCAACCTTTTACTTCAAAAAACTTGTTTGTGTAAGGGCTTGTCGACAGCATCCTATTTGGTAAATGATATTGATACGAAAAAAGATGGTGATGGCGTATCGATTTGTCCGGGGCCAAACCTTGCATACTTTACCAAAAAGGTGAAACTTAAGGAGATGATTGATCATATTTACAATCGTACCAATTTAATTGAGCGCAAGGACAGACCTCACATGTTTATTAAAGAATTGAATTTGTATTACGATTACCTGAAAGAACAGGTATCTGATATTAAGAATCCAATTCCGAAGCAAATCAAATCGCTGGAAGGGTTTAAGAAAAATCTTCTAAGTGGTGTAGATTACTACAAAGGTCTTTCGCAAAAGTTTTCAGACAAGTACCAGGATATGAAAAACCAGGTGTCACAAGATCTGGAAAAGCTCGAAACAGAGATTAAAAGTGTTCTGATTAAAACAGAATCATAAATAACAGAAAGCCAATCGATAAAGATTGGCTTTTTTCTTACCCCCATCCTAGCATACTAAACTTTTAATGTTTTTATGTGAGATATGGCGTAAAATACCCATTGCTTTTTGAGTATATAAACACTGCAGTTTGGGTAAATCCAATCTATTTTCCCATGATAAAAGAAGCCATATTTGTAATGTGAAAGGGAAATCACAATAACAGCCATACAATTATTGTGAGAGTGAAGAGAGTGTAGTTTAATTTTCAACTGCGAATATACTTCAGATCCTACGTAGTTTAGGTAAAGGGTTAGAGTTTAGTAGGATTTGAAGTATTTTTCCCATTCCATTTAAAAAGTATTTATTGGAACTTTTCCATATTGTTAGTTTTTGCTTCGAAACTGTAAAAAAGTTGTCACCAGACTTTTTTACAGTTTCTTTTTATATACATCCTTCTGCAAACAAAAAAAGCTGAAATCGAATACTCGAAATCAGCTTTCTTTAATCATTATAATCGTTTAACTTTTTTCAGCTTCCACTACTTCTTTTTTAATGCCTGCAATTTTTTCAAGCATATCAGTAGTAATCGATTTTGGTCTTTCAAGCGGGTAACCTAAAGCTCTGTCCCAAATAATATTGGCACAAATACCAATTGCTCGTCCAATTCCAAACAATACCGTATAAAAGTCGTATTCTGTTACTCCATAATGCCATTGGATTACACCCGATTGTGCATCGACATTTGGCCAAGGATTCTTCGCCTTACCATGCTCTTTCAAAATTGGTGGTACAACATTATACAACAAATCGGCATATTTAAAAATTGGATCATCTGGTAAATTTTTCAAACTAAACTCACGCTGAAGCATGTAACGAGGATCTGTTTTACGAAGTACCGCATGACCGAAACCAGGAATCACCTGACCTGAATTAAGCGTATCCCAAACGAATTGTTTCATCTCATCTTCGGTTGGTACTTTATTACCCATTTTGTCCATTACATCCTGCAACCATCTTAGCACTTCCTGGTTGGCCAATCCATGTAATGGTCCAGCCAAACCGTTAATCATTGCTGAGATCGACAAATAGATATCAGACAGCGAACTTGCCACCAAATGCCCTGTATGTGCACTTACATTACCACTTTCGTGATCACTGTGAATGATAAAATGCAACCTAGAAACATCATCGTAAGGCTTGTCGATTCCCATCATATGAGCGAAATTACCACCCATATCCAAATTTGGATTCGATTGAATTCTTGGTCCCTGACGGTAAAGCTTATTGTAAATGTAAGAAGCAATCTCTGGCAATTTTGCCAAAAGGTTCAAAGCATCCTCATAAGTAGCTTCCCAATAGTCTTTCTTATTCAATCCAGCATGATATTGTCGATTGAAAACCGATTCGCGATTCAAAGTAAGAATAGCGGTCGAGAAAATGGCCATTGGATGGCTACAACATGGGAAAGAATCAATTACCTCGTATACATATCTTGGTACAATTCTTCTCTTGCTAAATTCGTCAACCACTTGCATTACCTCTTCCTGGTTTGGAAAATCTCCAGTTAAAAGCAGGTAAAACAATCCCTCAACATAAGGCATACTTCCGCCTTTAGGTTTTGGTAAGCTATCAATTACTTCTCCCAATGTATATCCTCTGTATCTAATTCCTTCTTCAGGGTCCAGATAAGAAATATCAGTAACAAGTGATTTCAATCCCCTCATTCCTCCAATCACCTGGGATACGGTTACATTATCTACAACCACATCTCCATACTCTTTTAACAGGCGTTTTGTCCTTGGTCTGTGTTCTTCAATCTTTTCAGACAAAGTTTGTTTTAATGTTTTCTTCATATAGTCTAAACTTTAGAGTTGGAACCAAGCGGGGTGATTGATTCCAGGGTTACGCAATGTTTATTGTTTTAGTTGTTCTGTTTTCTGATCAAATTCAAAGCACTTCCAGCTTTAAACCATTCTATCTGTACATCATTATAAGAATGGTTAGCCACAATATTATCTGTACTACCATCTTCATGAGTCACAACAAGATTCAATGGTTTTCCAGGAGTAAATTCGGTTAAACCGATAATATCAACCTGGTCTTTCTCCTGAATTTTATCGTAATCAGCCTTATCGGCAAATGTTAAAGCCAACATTCCTTGTTTTTTCAGATTAGTTTCATGGATTCGGGCAAATGATCTTACAATCACTGCCTTTACTCCTAAGTGACGTGGCTCCATTGCTGCGTGCTCTCTTGATGATCCTTCCCCATAGTTTTCATCACCAACAACGATAGATCCAATTCCTTCGGCTTTTAATGCTCGTGCTGTTGCAGGCACTTCATTGTATTCACCGTTTACAGGATTAAAAATAGAATTGGTCTCTTCGTTAAAGTAATTAACAGCTCCAATCAGCATATTGTTCGAAATGTTGTCCAAATGTCCACGGAATCTTAACCAAGGTCCTGCCATCGAAATGTGGTCGGTAGTACATTTTCCTTTGGCTTTAATTAAAAGCTTTAGGCCTTTGTAATCTTTACCATTCCATTCTCCAAATGGAGCAAGTAACTGAAGGCGTTCCGAGTCTGATTTTACATCAACAGTCACCTCAGAACCATTAGCCTGAGGAGCCAGGTAACCCGAATCCTTCATGTCGAAACCATTTGGTGGGAATTCCAATCCTGTTGGTTCGTCTAACATGACCTCCACTCCATCTTCGTTAATTAATTTATCGGTCATTGGATTGAAACACAAATCACCAGCAATGGCCATAGCTGTTACCAATTCTGGAGAAGCTACAAATCCATGTGTATTTGGATTTCCATCGTTACGCTTGGCAAAATTTCTGTTGAAAGAGGTAATAATTGAGTTCTTTCTTGTTGGATCATCGGTGTGGCGTTTCCATTGACCTATACAAGGGCCACAAGCGTTCGCCATAATCACACCTCCAATATCTTCAAACTCTTTCAGGATTCCATCTCTTTCGGTTGTATATCTTACCAGCTCCGAACCAGGTGTTACCACAAATTCTGCTTTAACTTTCAGGTTTTTATCTTTTGCCTGCTTGGCTAGTGATGCAGCTCTCGATAAATCTTCGTAAGATGAATTGGTACAAGATCCAATCAAACCAACTTCCAAAGTCTGAGGATAATCGTTCTCCTTAACAGCTTTTGCAAAACTTGATAATTCGTGAGCCAAATCAGGCGTAAACGGACCATTAATATATGGCTGAATCTCCGAAAGGTTAATTTCGATTAACTGATCGTAGTATTTTTCAGGATTTTGATACACCTCTTCATCCGATCTCAGGTAGTCCATAACCTCATCGGCCAAATCGGCAACCTGTGCACGTTCGGTATGACGTAAATAGTTGCTCATGTTCTGGTCGTAACCAAAAATTGAAGTTGTCGCTCCAATCTCAGCACCCATATTACAAATGGTTCCTTTACCTGTACATGACATGGCATCGGCACCTTCGCCAAAATACTCAACAATGGCACCTGTTCCACCTTTTACTGTTAGAATACCTGCTACTTTCAGAATTACATCTTTTGGAGAAACCCAACCACTTAACTTACCAGTAAGTTTTACCCCAATCAATTTAGGCATTTTCAGTTCCCAGGGCATTCCGGCCATTACATCTACTGCATCGGCTCCACCAACTCCAATGGCTACCATACCCAAACCACCTGCATTTACAGTGTGCGAATCGGTACCAATCATCATCCCGCCAGGGAATGCATAATTTTCCAATACCACCTGGTGAATAATACCTGCTCCTGGTTTCCAGAAACCAATACCATATTTATTCGATACTGATTCAAGGAAGTTGTATACTTCATTATTTTGATCTTTGGCTTCTGCCAAATCTTTTTCTGCGCCAATTGATGCCTGAATCAAGTGATCGCAATGAACCGTAGAAGGAACAGCTACTTTTGCCTTACCTGCATTCATAAACTGAAGCAAAGCCATTTGAGCAGTAGCATCCTGCATTGCAACTCGATCTGGTGCAAAATTCACATAATCTTCTCCTCGATTAAACTTCTCTCCTTTTTCTTCAACAGAAAGGTGAGAGTACAATATTTTTTCACTCAAAGTAAGAGGTTTGCCAAGAACTTTTCTGGCATGGTTTACCCTTTCGGGCATCTTCTCGTAAACAGATTTTATTAAGTCAAAATCAAACAGCATGTCAATTGAATTTTTGATTAATTTTTATTTCAAATTTTGGTCTTTTAGCATCGGAAGCAGGAAAATCCAGAAATGCGGATTAGTATTTTCGGATTTCCCGATCTTTTTATATGTATTTTTAATACATATCCTCGAATGCTGATATTTCTAAATCTCAATATTTTAGCATCTCTCAGAAACAATAAGAGACTGTTAAATACAGTCAAATTTAGATATCTAAATATAACAAAAACTTGGTATTTTAAAAAGATGACGGCGAATTTCTTGTTTAAGAAAAATGAAATTTTCCACCTTTGGCACAATTTTAGTACACCAAGAAAATTCCCCCTTAATAAATCTGATTTTCAGGTTTTGGATTTTATCCTTTAGATGGATCTTCCCTTTGATCCAAATTCGACCACCTGAAGGTCTTTAATTTCCTTACCATCGATCTGAAATTTCACAAGTGTCTGTACCTTATGAAATCCCTGTAATCCGGCTGCGCCAGGATTAATATGCAGTAAGTTTAATTCCTTATCATACACGACTTTTAAAATGTGAGAGTGTCCTGAGATAAAAAGTGCAGGTGGATTCCTAAAAATTTCGGGCTTCACATTGCCATCATACCTTTTCGGATATCCTCCTATGTGCGTGATCCATACATCAACCTCTTCACAAAAAAATCGTTGGTGTTTCGAATAGATCGAACGAACATCTTGTCCATCAATATTGCCATGGACGGCAAGCAGAGGTGCGATTTGAGCAAGACGATCTGCAGTTTCGATATTTCCGATATCACCAGCATGCCAAATTTCATCACAGTCTTTTAAATGTTTTAAGGCTACCTCGTCGAGGTGGCCATGTGTATCAGAAAGTAATCCGATCCTTTTCATGCAACTGTATTTTTAAAATTTGGAAGCGTGAAGATAAGAAAAAGATTCAATTTTCTGGAGTCAAGAAATATGCTGCAAAACTACTTCATTGCCTTGCTTAACGATTTAGAAGATAAAATCGAGTTTTAAGCATCATTTGTGACATAAGTTATCGGTTTAAATTATTACTTTTGCAAGCTAAATTTTAGAAAGTAAATTCAATTCTATAAATGGGGTTCAAAGAAGAGATTAAAAGACGCCGAACGTTCGGAATTATTTCACACCCGGATGCTGGTAAAACGACATTGACAGAGAAATTGCTACTTTTTGGTGGTGCAATTCATGTTGCCGGAGCAGTGAAATCGAACAAGATTAAGAAGACGGCAACGTCTGACTTTATGGAAATCGAGCGACAGAGAGGGATTTCGGTTGCTACATCGGTAATGGGATTTGAATACAAAGGACATAAAATCAACATCCTTGATACACCAGGTCACCAGGATTTTGCCGAAGATACCTACCGTACTTTAACTGCATGCGATAGTGTAATTATTGTAATTGACGTTGCCAAAGGGGTTGAGGCACAAACCAGGAAATTAATGAAGGTTTGTAGAATGCGTAAAACTCCAGTTATCGTATTCATTAACAAAATGGACCGCCTGGGTAAGGATGCTTTTGATTTGCTTGATGAAATTGAAAAAGAACTACAACTAAGCGTGAATCCTTTAAGCTGGCCAATTAATATGGGGCCTGACTTTAAGGGTGTTTACAATATCTATCACAAGAATTTAAGCTTGTTTACACCAGCCACTCAAACTGTGGAAGAAAGTATCGACTTTGATGACATCTCCAATCCGAAATTGGAAGAGTACATTGGAGAAGATGCCGAGGTACTTCGAGAAGAGTTGGATTTGGTATCGGGAGTTTATCCTGAATTTGATGTTCAGGATTACCTGGATGCGAAAATTGCACCAGTATTCTTTGGTTCTGCCTTGAATAATTTTGGTGTACGTGAACTTCTGGATGTATTTATTAAGGTTGCTCCATCTCCACTGCCATGTCAGACGGTTGAAAGAGTGATTGAACCTGAAGAAGAAAAATTCTCTGGTTTTGTGTTTAAAATCCATGCAAATATGGATCCAAACCACCGAGACAGAATTGCCTTTGTGAAGATTGTTTCGGGAACCTTTAAAAGAAACAAACCATATCTGCATGTTAGAAATGGCAAAAAATTGAAATTCTCGAGCCCAACAGCATTTATGGCTGAGAAAAAATCAATTGTTGAAGAAGCCTTCCCAGGCGATATTATTGGTTTGCACGATACGGGTAACTTCAAAATTGGTGATACCTTAACCGAGGGAGAAAAAATCAATTTCAAAGGGATTCCTAGCTTCTCTCCCGAGCTGTTTAAATACATTGAGAATGCCGATCCGATGAAATCCAAACAATTGGCAAAAGGAATCGACCAGTTAATGGATGAAGGTGTTGCACAGTTATTTGTTTCTCAGTTCAATGGTAGAAAGGTTATCGGAACTGTTGGTGCACTTCAGTTCGAAGTGATCGAGTATCGTTTGCTACACGAGTACAGTGCATCCTGTCGTTGGGAACCAATACAACTGCACAAAGCATGTTGGATTAAAACTGAGGATGAAGAACAGTTGAAAGAATTCAAGAAGGCAAAATATCAGTACATGGCTAAAGACAAACATGGCAGAGATGTTTTCCTTGCCGATTCGGGCTACATGCTACAGATGGCACAATCGAACTACCCGAACCTGGAATTCCATTTTACATCAGAATTTTAAATAAAAAAACAGATGGCTTTACAAGAAGGATTAACTGCCACACAAGAGATGATTGTTGGCGAAAAAAATACAGCAAAATATCACGGATCTGGTAAATTAGACGTTTACGCAACGCCTGCAATGGTTGCCTTTATGGAAGGAACTGCAGTAGCGTGCATCGATGCCGATCTTGAAGAAGGAATGGATTCGGTAGGAATTCAAATTGACACCAAACACATTAAAGCAAGCAAGCTTGGTGCAAAAATAACATGCACTGCCAAATTGGTTAAAGTGGATGGTAAAAAATTGAGTTTCGAAATCGAAGCTGCTGACGAAGAGGGAACCATTGGCTCTGCTTTTCACATTCGCTACATTATCGATCCGGTAAAATTTATGAGCAGATTGTAAAATCACATTCAATAAAATACATAAAGCCCTGGTTGATTCTCTTCCAGGGCTTTCTATTTGATCCAATATAAATCTTTTTACTCCATCAACCTCTTCTCTCCTTCCAGTTTTTTCAGGTCGGTTAAATCCTGGCTCACTTCAATACAACCTTTATAATTTCCCTCATCATCGCGCAAAGCGAAATATTGAATTAGGATGAACCTTCCTTGCATTTGAATCCAGAAAGGTTCGCTATCTTTTGCTCCGGATTTAAAAGCTTTCAGCAGTTCATCAACAATATGAACACTTTCGGGTGGATGACAATTCTGAACTGTTCTGCCAATAATTGCTTTGGAACGGGTAAAGAATCGATCTTTCGGGTTGGAAAAGAATCTAACGCGGTCGTTTTCATCAATCATGGTAATATCAACCGGAAGATGGTTTAGAAGCATCATCGCCTGATCTAAAGTCATTAGTCCGGTATCAAAATTCAGTAATGTATTGCCCAATTGGCTTGCATCGAGCTCTTCTCCTTCGAATGTAAATGAATTGGATGTCTTTCCCTTTTGCTTGTGCGAAAAAACCGGAGGATCGATAAAACTAAAGCCAACTTCGACACTTTGCTTATTCATTTCATCCCACATATCGGATGAAACAGCATTCAATGCCACAGGAAATAATAGGTATTCTTCCCTGAAAATAATGGTATACATCAGAAAGAACAGATCTCCTATTAACTTGTTAATCCGTTTTAAATCGGATTGATTGGAATCAAGAGCCAGCAATAATTCTTTACGAATGCGCCTGATATCATCGTGAATGGACCACATTACACCCAAACATTTGTACTCTGGATACTGATTTTCGAAATAAGGAAAGAAGATGTTCTCTTTTCGGGAATAGTGTTTATCGAATTCTGCAAACTCTTCAATTTTATCACGAATTGCCAGCAAATCTTTCTTTAGTTCCTCTTCATTCTGAGCTTTGTTAAATGACTTGACCAATGGCTTGATAGATACCAGTCGTTTTTCCAACTCACGATTTTCCCTCATTAAAATTCCCAGAAAATGATTGGCTTCCAATCCTGGTTTTTCATGAGCCATAATGGCATTGTGAAAGACATTCAAGGATTTGTTGATGCCTATTTTTAACGCATCCATTGACAAATCTTCCTCAACCAATCTGTGAACCACCTGGATAATATCATTGGGACACAAATGATCAATCGCTTCCTGGTGAGTGGCGATTAGATCTTTACCATTTTCCCCATTAATCAGGTCAAGACAGAATTGAAAAAGCGAATCAATGCGAGCTGCATTGTTATTAATAAATTCAGACATAATGTTGTTTTCTAGTGATCAGATTAAAATACAACAATTGCCCATGAACAACAAGTCTGAACTAAATTAGTCGGGCTTTTGCTGACCCGTATAATGGTGCATTAAAAATTCGATCACCGACCTGGCATTGTCCGGATAGTTTACTTTATCCATTGTTTTACCACCATTGATCCACTCCTTAATTTTTGCCGGACCATCTGCCTCCAAATCTTCGATAACCGGAATCCCTAATTCCTTTAATGCATGCGCATTACAAACTTGTTCGAACTGATTTTTCATTGGAATCACGGCTAGCTTCTTGCCAAGGAACAAACTTTCGGCTGGTGTTTCAAATCCTGCACCGCAAAGTACACCTGCACAATCTTTTAAACCTTTAATAAAAGCCTCTCCGTTTACCGGATTGATTTCTACATTTTCTGAAATGTATTTGCTTTTGCTGTGTTTCGAAAATACCACCCATTTACAATTTGGAAAATGCGAGAGCACCGAAATCAATTTCTCATCGGAATATGCCGGCAAATAAACAAGATAATACCCATTGTTTTCAGGCTCCAATAATCGAATTTCTCTCCTGATTACCGGTGTAAACATATTGTGTCCGTACTCCTTAAAGTGAAAACTTACATTGTGATTGCAAGGCGCATAGTTTTTCAACACCTGGTAACCCAGGAATTCAATTTTTTCAGGCATTGGTGTTCTCGAGTTTAGCATGGCCGATTGGTGGCTCAAACCCAAACAAAATACTTTTCTGAGCTTGCAGGCCCATGAAGTAACAGGCTCGAAATCGCTAATCACCAGATCGTAATCTTCAACAGGCAAAGTTCTGATATCCCTGATAAAACGAATTACATTAAATTTCCTGATGGTTTTCCAAATATCAATGCCACCATTTTTACCAAAGAAAAATCCCAGACCTTGCTTTTTGTATTTAACAGGATGGTGAAATTCCAAATCGTGATGTAAGCCAGATATTAAAATATCCACTTCGGCTTCTTTCTGAAAGTGAGGTATTAATTCTATGGCACGGCTTAAATGGCCGTTTCCCGTTCCTTGAATTCCGTATAAAATCTTCATTAATAATTTTCAATCAATTCTTAGTTTCTAATCATTTTGCCATTTTAACAAGTCTATCCCTTATTAAACCGAAAGTGTTTTTTCAGACATCGATGTAAAATCCACAAGCATTTCTTTGAAGATTTTTTCACTATCGTCCAGCTTATAACTTTCAAGGTCTGGCTCTACCGTTTTGGCATTCTGATCCTGGTGATATTCATAAATACTCCACTCACCCTTATGATACTCCAAAGCACTTAAACTTTCGATCCAATCACCAGAATTCAGGTAGCATGTCGAACCATTTTTGGATTTAATTTCTTTGTATTCAGGATGATGAATATGGCCGCAAACCACATAATCGTAACCTTTATCAATAGCAATTTCGGCAGCTGTTTGCTCAAAACTATTGATGTATTTTACTGCTGATTTTACACTATTTTTAATCTTACGAGATAGAGAAACTTTTTCTCGTCCCATTAGTTTTGCAAAGTAATTCACCACAGAATTAATCATGATTAGCAAATCGTAACCTATCGATCCCAATTTGGTTAGCCATTTTGCATATTGCATGGTAACATCAAATACGTCGCCATGAAATATCCAGGCTTTTTTTCCATTCAGATTTAAAATCAGTTTATTCACAATTTGTAGCTTACCCAGCGAAAATCCCTCAAATTTCCTCAAAAGTTCATCATGATTTCCTGTAACGTAATAAACCGGAACACCTTTCGATAAGAGAGATGTAATATGTTTGATGATTCGCATGTGAGATTTCGGCCAATATCTTTTCTTAAATTGCCAAATATCAACAATATCACCATTCAGTATTAGTTTTTTAGGTTGTATTGAATTGAGGTATTTCAACAGCTCTTCGGCCCTGCATCCTATTGTTCCCAGATGAATATCGGATAATACTACAACTTCAACCTTTCGTTTGTTTTTTGCCATAAGTTATCAACTTGATTATAAGCAAAAGTAGGCCAGGCTTGTTAAGTTATTTCACAGGCAAGTTTACGAAATGATAAAATGTATTTTATATGGAGTTAAGAAATTGTAATCATCCACAATCGAATGTTAAGATTTGATTACAGAAAATGCCAATGAAAAAAGTGGCTCGCTATTTGTTTAAGTTTTCTAAACAAAATTGGCAAATAAATAGAAACAATCTTATGGCATTGTCGTAGTACTAGTCTAAATTTGCCTTTGATAAAAACCACCAAACATGAAAAAAACTTTACACTACATTTTATTGATACTTGTTGTTAGCTTATCGGCTTGTAGTTCGGGCGAGAAAGCCTTGCAACAAGGAAATTATTTTACAGCTGTAAGCAAAGCGGTTGACAGATTAAGATCAAATCCTGATAAAGTAAAGGCACAGGAAACCTTACTTTCGAGCTATCCTTTGGCTGTACAATGGTACGAGCGAGAAATTAACAACTTACAAGCTTCGGCCGATCCTTTTAAAAACACAAAGTCGGTAGATAAATACCAATTGCTAAATCGCATGTACAATGATATTAACAGGTGTCCGGCAGCGATTCGCTTGATTCCTAACCCTAAATCATATCAGTATGAATTAGAAGAGGCAAAACGCATGGCAGCACCCGAATGTTACCAGGCAGGACTACTTGCAATGGAAAAAGGGGGTCGACAAGATGGGATCAATGCATACAATCATTTTCAGAAAGCCAATGCTTTTGTACCCAACTATAAGGATGTGCAACACAAATTGGAAGAGGCTGAATTCATGGCTACACTGAAGGTAATCATCGAACACATCCCTGTAAATTCTCAGAAATACAAATTAAGTTCTGAATTCTTTCAGGATCAGGTTACGCAATACCTTTTTCACAATATTAAGAGACGATTTGTTCGATTCTACACACCCAAACAAGCCGAACTGGAAAAACTTGAATATCCCGATCATATCATTTCAATGGGATTTGAAGATTTTGTTGTTGGAGAAACCCACGACACCAATTACGAGAAAGAAGTAGTTAGTGCCGATAGTGTTGAGGTAGGAAGCACCACTCTAAAAACCGGAGAGAAAATTAAGGTATACAATAAGGTAAAAGCCAAATTACACATCCACAAAAGAGAAGTAATTTCGAAAGGTTTACTTTCCTTGAAAGTCATTGAGTTTGGCAATCAAAAAATTATCAACGATAAGCATTTTGGAGGCCAGTTCAACTGGTTTCACGAATGGGGACATTTTAACGGTGACGAGAGAGCCTTAAGCAAAGAAGAGTTGGAAATTTGCGAACATGAGCCAATTCTTCCGCCACCGCACCAGGATATGTTTGTTGAGTTTACCAAACCAATTTACACCGACCTGACACAGGAACTCAGACGATTCTATAACAGATATTAATATCTACAAAAGCCATTAGTTCTATAGCTAATGGCTTTTTAATTTTCCCTGCAATTGTCGCAACTAGATACCTTCTTTTCATAGTCGATAATGCGGCCTTTTGAGTCTTTTTCGAAACTACAGCACTGGCTCAATGCCTCTTTTAGCATGCTACGGCCACGCTGCACTCTCGATTTGGCCGCCGAGTATGAAATTTGAAGTTTTTCGGAAAGTTCTTTCTGACTTAATCCATTGAGTTCACTCAATAATAGGGCATCGCGGTAATCGTCGGGCAGTGATTTTATCATAGGTACAATACAAGACTGAATATCCGCCATTGCCTCGGCATTGTTCTCATCTTCCAAATCCAGGTTCTGAGTATCAAAACCTTCATTTTTATTCGATTTTCGATAATAATCGATAATGGTATTCCTGGTAATCTGGAACAGCCAGGCTTTTATCTTTTTGCCTTCCTGTAAACTGTCAATCTTGCTGTGAATCTTGATAAATACCTCTTGCAGGATATCTTCGGCCAAGACAGGATCGGACACTCTTTTCTGAATAAAAGAAAGCAGTTGTTTGTGATATGTTCTCCAGATGCGCTCTACCATTAACCTTAAATTAAACTAATGAGAGCAAAAATAAAAATTTTAAATCAATTATCTGTATTCGTTCTAAATAAAAAACCATCTACCTATTGCTACTTGTGCGAAGCAATAAATAAATGGTCTTGTGAAAATTAATTAGTAGTGGTTATCCTGAATAGATAATGCAAATATATTTCAGTTGTTTAGCAGCCGCAGCCCTCACCGCAACCGCATGCTTCAACCACATATTTCATGTCTTTGAAACGATCTTCAAATGCATCTTCTTGTTTGCTTTCCGGAGGACATTGACATGGTCCAAGTCCTTGGCATGCACAATCTTTCAACGGCTTCTCTTCTGGTGCATTCATTACCTGGTTTACCAATTCGGCATTCACCTCATCTTCGTTACAACATACTCCTGTATGATACAATTGTGATCCGCAACATTCATTATTCATAGTCTTGCTTTTTCTTTTTCAACATTAATTTTTAATCTCAACTGTGTAGACGCAGAAATAGAAAAATGGACGCAAAAAAAATCGACAAAAAATTAATTTTGCCGATTTGAACTGATTTATATGTTTTTATGCAGAAAGTTAAAATCATCGATTAAGGTTTGGAAGAACTGCTCAGGTGGCATTTCTGTTTTAATGCCCAACTGTTGCATCACCTTCCCTCTTGCCTTTAAGCCAAAGGTTAATTTCTCTACATGATCATCCATGGTTTTCAGCTGCTGAATCACTTTCTTGAAAAGCTCAACATCCTTATCCACAATTTTTCGTGATTCGGGAAATACCAATTGGTAGTTGTCTGGAACCTCAGATAAAATTGTATGAGTAAGTTTTACGGTGTGGTTGGTTTTCACAACGGTTGTTTTCGCCAAAATATCTCCAATACGCTGACCTTTTTCACCAATAACAATGGTTAGTATTGCAGCCACTCCATTGGTTAAACTGATATCCACCAATCGAAACATCCAACGAATTAAATAGTGCCAAAAGGCAGGAGAGTCGCCATCTACTCTACAAACTTTTATTTTCATGATTCGTTTTCCTGGTGTTTGACCGTTCATAAAAGTTTCGAACACCAGGGTATAAACTAATATGGGAATCGTCAGGAGTAAAATGAATACGTAAGGTTCGCCCAATACAGCAAAGATCATAAAAATAAACATTGCAAAAACTCCCATAAATAAACTATCCAGAAGATAGGCTGCGATTCTTTCACCAACACTTGCAAGTGGGAAGTTTAACTGTACATTTTGTGTGGTTTCAATTCCTATTTTTGACATTCTTAGTTCTGTTTAATAAAAAACGAATATACCGATCAGGAACAAAAGATAAAAATTTGAACATGCATATTATTAAACACTTATTCTATCTTATTGTTATTCTGTTCATTATATTTTACCTCTTTAAATTATCAGTATTCTTCATTTGTTTATTAAACTATTTAAAATAACTTTAGCAAACTAACACAGAACACGGGCCCTAAAATCTATGAAAGAAATTGTATTCCTTAATCGAAATAAGGATAAATGGGAGAAATTTGAGCACTTAATCAACCATCCATCGGCAAGCAATCCAGATACCTTGGCGAATTTGTACATTCAGCTTACCGATGACTTATCATACTCCAGAACTTTCTATCCAAATTCGGCAACCACAGCATACCTTAACCAATTGAGTATGCGGGTTCACCAACAAATTTACAAGAACAGAAAGGTGAAGAAAGGAGCGTTTAAAAAGTTTTGGACATTGGATTTGCCTCTGACTTTATTTGAAGCAAGAAAGCAATTATTGTATGCCTTTCTTATCTTCTTCGTATCGGTATTAATCGGAGTGATTTCTTCGCGCGGCGATCAGGCTTTTGTGCGTACAATTCTTGGCGATGACTATGTGAATATGACTCTTGACAATATCAAGAAAAACGATCCTATGGCTGTATACAAGCAACATGGTCAGACCTCCATGTTTCTTGGCATTACCGTAAACAATGTAAGGGTTTCGATTTTGGCCTTTGTGTTTGGAATTTTTACAGCATTTGGCACAGGTTATATCTTATTTTCGAATGGAGTTATGCTGGGAAGTTTCACCTATTTCTTTGTTCGGCACGATCTGTTTTGGGAATCCACAAGGGTAATCTGGATCCATGGAGCATTGGAAATATCAGTTATTATTATTGCCGGTGCGGCAGGTATGGTTTTGGGTAACTCCTTAATTTTTACCGGTAGCTTACCCAGAAAAACCTCCATTCAAATCGGGGTTCGCAAGGGTGTTAAAATCATTGCCGGGATATTTCCAATATTCGTTGTAGCCGGATTTCTGGAAGGCTATGTAACCCGACATACCGATATGCCAATGGTTTTAAGCTGGACCATTATCTTAAGCTCATTTGCCTTTATTATATGGTATTTCGTGCTTCATCCAATTAAAGTGTATAAGAATCAAAACAAATAAACCCTATTATTCAACAATGACTACAGAAAATTTTAAACTAGAGAAAGTAAGAGATTTTGGACAACTCTTCACCGACACATTTCTTTTTATTAAATACAATTATAAAAACATACTAAGAGGAATGTTTTACTATGTTTTGCCTTTTGGATTATTACATGGTGTTGTTTTGGGATTACTGCAATATGAGACCTTACTACCAATTACGAGTGGCAACTCATTTGAAACAGATTATTCATCATCTGTTATCATCTATTCAACCATTGCGTCCTACTTTTTCTTGTTGCTATCATATACCGTTACTATGGCCTTTATGATGGAGTATATAAAATTATATCGCGACAAAGGGGCTAACAATTTTGAGCTAAACGAAGTTGGAAAGGCGATGCTTGCTGATATTCCGAAAATTCTGGGTGCGCTTATTTTAGCAGGTATCATTATCGTTTTAGGTTTAATTCTCCTGGTTATTCCTGGAATTTATATTAGTATTTGTGTGAGTTTGGTGATTCCGATTATCGTCTTCGAAGAAGAATCAGTAGGCGATGCCATTAGTGGTTGTTTTAACCTGATTAAAAACAACTGGTGGAATGTTTTTGCTTTCCTTTTTGTAATGGGTTTGGTTAGCTCTGCCTTAAACTTTGCATTTCAATTGCCATCTACAATCTATACTATGGTAACAGCAATATTTGCAAGCACTGGCGATACAATGACAATCAGCAAATCAATCACAATTCTGTTTTCGATTTTTCAGGCTTTGGGATATGCATTAATTCAAATTTTGCCTTTAACTGCAATCGCACTGGTATACTTTAACTTAATTGAAAGAAGACAGAGCCCGGCATTATTAAAAGACCTGGAAACTGTTGGTAAAGATGAGTAGTTCGTTTAAAATAGTACTATTGATTTTTGCATTTCTGTTTCTGCAGGGAAGCAAACTCCTTGCTGATAATAACAGCCAGGCAGATACTTTGATTTTAGATCAAGGGCAAATCGAGATTCATAAAAAGGAGATCTCCCAAGGCAGAATTGAGAGTTATCGACAGCAAAAAGATTTCAATTACGAATACTCCGAGGTAAAAAACATAGGTTTTTTCGAAAAACTTCGTTTGCTTTTTGCCCGTTGGATTTCAATCATATCCAAAGGCCTAGGTGCTGTATGGTTTATGCGCTATATCATTGGAGCTGGAATACTTATTTTCCTGATAATTGTAATTGCCAAAAGCAATGCCAGTGGAATTTTTCGTCCACATCAGAAAGTGATAAGCATTCCTTTTGCCGATGAACTGAATCCTGAAAGTGTAAATTGGGAGGAGCAAATTCAGAAAGCTGTAAGTTCTGGTGAATATCGACTTGCCGTTCGTTACCAGTTTTTAAGCACATTAAAATCGCTAAGCAAAAACAATTTTATCAATTGGAAAGTTGAAAAAACAAATTACGATTACATCAACGAAATAAACGATAGTAAAGTAAAAACTGTTTTCAACGAACTGAGCAATTTGTACGAGGCCGTTTGGTATGGAAATTTCCCAATCGTGAAAGAAGAGTATGCTTCTATTGGTAAGGATTTTGAACAGTTCAATGCATCTTTTCAAACAAGAAACGAATAAAAACAGATGAAGTACAATATTCCAAAATCAACCTATCCGTTTATCGCAATATTAATATTGCTGTTTCTTGTGGAGCTCTTTGCTCCAAGACCCATTGACTGGACCCAGAATTTTAATGCCGACGATAAACGACCTTTCGGGTCCTACCTGATTATGGATCTGATGAAAGAAGAATTGTTTCCAAACAAGGAAATTGAAGTACAAAGCGTTCCGGTTTTTAATTATCCGCGGGAGGAGCTTATCCTTCCGCCTAAAAATTACATTTACATTACCAACAGCCTGGACATGAAGGATTGGGATGTAGATCGCTTGATTAAGCTGGCCGAGGAAGGCAACCAGATTTTTATTGCAGCATCTTCGATAAGTTTTGCCCTGGCAGACACGCTTGGAATAAGTATTACGCCTACTGTGCTATTCGAAAACCTCAAAAAAACAAAACGCATTCAGAGCTTCGAAAACAGAAAAAT
Organism: Marinifilum caeruleilacunae; assembly: GCF_013141825.1. GTDB lineage: Bacteria > Bacteroidota > Bacteroidia > Bacteroidales > Marinifilaceae > Marinifilum > Marinifilum caeruleilacunae. The sequence continues at coordinate 83,258 of NZ_RZNH01000005.1, read as the reverse complement.
AGCCTACAAGAAAACTTACAAATTCGAGAAGGCTTTCGATATGATTTCCATCGATCAGTTTCACAAAGACAGTATTGTTGTGTTGGGAAGAGATCAGGAAAAAAACATTCAGTTTGTAAAGAAGAAGTTTGGCAAAGGAAATGTATTCTTTAGCTGTCAGCCATTGGCATTTACAAACTATAATGTTTTGGCCGATAATAATGCCGATTACATTGCAGGAGCATTTAGTTATTTGCCTAACAATGCAGTGGTTTGGGATGAATACTATAAACCAACTCGTTTATTGAGAACAAGTTCCCCAATTAGGTACTTATTAACTCATCCCCCTTTGAAATTGGGTATTTATCTTTTATTGATCTGTCTTATTTTCTTGCTGATTTTTCAAGGAAAAAGACAAGAAAGAATTGTACCTGTTGTAAAGCCTCTGCGAAATACATCTCTTGATTTTATTCAAACCCTGGGAACCTTGTATTACACCCGAAAAAATCATAAAGATATCGCGGTTAAAAAATTCAAGTATTTCAAAGAATATATTCGATCAAGATATCATATCGATTTTAAGAGAAATAATATCAAAGAACTAAGTAGCCGTTCGGGTTTACCTGAAAAAACCTTGCTAATGCTACTGGAACAATCGAGTTCTATAGAAAGTTTAACACATTTAACTCAGGAAGGATTGGAAGATTTCCATTCAAAAATTGAGTACATCTATAAAAATTGTAACTAAGAATAAATCAGAATATGGAAAACAATACACAGTTCGAAAACAGAATTGATTTAGGTGAATTAAATCAGTTGATTAACCAAATTAAATTTGAGATTCAAAAAGTAATTGTTGGGCAAGAAAAAAATATCGAGTTGCTTCTTGTGGGCCTATTCTCAAAAGGGCATATTTTAATTGAGGGTGTTCCTGGAATTGCAAAAACACTGTCGGCCAAACTTTTGGCTAAGGCCATTAGTTCTGATTTTTCGAGAATTCAGTTTACACCAGATTTAATGCCTTCTGATGTATTGGGTACAACGATTTTTAACATGAGCAAATCGGAATTTGAGTTCAACCAGGGACCTATTTTCTCAAACATTATTTTGATTGATGAGATTAACCGTGCTCCTGCAAAAACTCAGGCTGCTTTGTTCGAAGTAATGGAAGAGTACCAGGTAAGTATTGACGGAACCAGCTATAAAATGGATGAACCATTTTGGGTATTGGCCACTCAAAACCCAATTGAACAGGAAGGAACTTACCGTTTGCCGGAAGCTCAACTCGATCGATTCCTGATGAAAGTGGAATTTGAATATCCAAGCGAAGAAGAAGAGCTTAACATCCTTGAAACAAAGCATGAAAGAAGGGGTGCTTCTGAAACCCAGGTGATCAACAAGGTGATTTCTGCTGATCAGATCAAAGAGATGCAGAAAAGGGTTCAGTCCATTCATACCAATGAAAATTTAAGAAAATACATCGTTCAAATTGTGCAGAACACCCGTAATCATCCGGGAATTATTCTGGGTGCATCGCCAAGGGCTTCCGTTTCGGTTATGACCGCAGCTAAAGCATTTGCTGCCATTCGCGGTCGCGATTTTGTAACTCCGGACGATATCAAAACCATTGTTGCTCCTGTATTACATCACCGATTGATTCTTACTCCTGAAAAGGAGATGGAAGGAATTAAAGCGAAAGAAATCATTCAACACATTTTGGAAGGTATCGAAATCCCACGATAATGAAATTTGTAAAATCCATATACTTACATTCAATTTTTTATTGGGTAATTACTGCAATTGCCGTAACATCGGTATTGGGATTCTTTTTCCCAATCTTTTATGGCATTGCCAAAATATCCTGTTTGCTCTTTGTTGTTGCCATTGGTTTCGATTTTTTCCTGCTCTATCGAATTAAAGAAGGTGTACAGGCTCAAAGATCTTGCCCTGAAAAACTATCGAACGGAGATGAAAACCCAATTCAAATCAGTATTCAACACAATTACAATTTTACGGTAAGTGTTACCCTTATTGATGAAATTCCAATTCAGTTTCAGAAGAGGGATTTTAACTACTTACTGTCTATTAAACCTGGTGAAGAAAAGCAGGTTAATTATAACTTGAGACCCGTAAATCGAGGTGAATATCATTTTGGAGTGCTAAATGTATATGTAAGCTCCTTTCTGAATCTGATCAAAAGAAGATATAAAATTGGCACTTCCCAGATGGTTCCTTGTTATCCATCTTACATGCAGATGCGCCAGTACGAGTTGATGGCAATATCAAACCGATTAACTGATTTTGGTGTAAAAAAGATTCGACGAATTGGTCACCAGATGGAATTCGACCAGATTCGTGAATATGTAAAAGGTGACGATTACCGCACCATTAACTGGAAAGCTACGGCCCGTAAGTCGCAGATTATGGTGAATCAATACCAGGATGAAAAAGCTCAACCTGTTTATTCGATTATTGATTGTGGGAGATCCATGAAAATGCCATTTAACGGACTTAGTTTGTTAGACTATGCCATAAATACCAGTTTGGTAATTTCGAATACGGCTGTAATTAAACACGATAAGGCCGGTTTGCTTTGCTTTGGTAAAAATGTTCATGCCAATATCCCGGCGGGAGGACGTAGAACACAGGTGAAAAAAATTATGGAGGTGCTTTACAATCAGGAAACCGATTTTCCTGAGCCAAATTATGAACTCTTATATACATCGGTGAAACACTATGTTCGTAGCCGAAGTTTACTGATGCTCTACACCAATTTTGAAAGTCTGGACTCTATGAAGAGACAACTTCCCTATCTTCAAGGCCTGGCGAAAGATCATTTGCTGGTAGTGGTCTTTTTTAGCAATTCCGAAATTAGGGAAATGATTAAAAAACCAAGCGAAAGTATCGAGGATATCTACGTAAAAACCATTGGTGAGAAGTTTCTTTACGACAAAAAATTAATTGTAAAAGAATTGGAGAAGTATGGAATTCATGCCATATTAACCGATCCAAAAGATTTGACAATTAACAGTTTGAATAAATACCTGGAGTTAAAATCGAGAGGTTTAATTTAAAGCAACGAGATCATGAAAAAGAGCAGTTCTATCCTTATCGCATTATTGCTAACGATAATTGGTTGTAGCTCCCAAAATCCGATTGTGATTATTTCTACCAGCTTTGGTGATATGGAGTTAGAAATTTTTGAAGATAAGGCTCCCATTACGGCATCTCATTTTTTACAGAATGTAGACAAAGGTGTTTTTGATAATGCCTGCTTTTACAGGGTGGTTCGAATGGACAATCAGGCTCAGAGTAAGATCAAAATTGAGGTAATACAAGGAGGTCTGTTTCATGATTCTATCGTTGATGCCTTACCAAGAATAAAGCATGAAACAACAAAAGAAACAGGAATCTTGCACACCAATGGTGTAATTTCTATGGCCAGGTTGGAACCTGGCTCAGCATCTAGCGAATTTTTCATCTGTATTGGCGACCAATCTGCCCTCGATTATGGAGGCAAAAGAAATCCTGATGGTCAAGGTTTTGCTGCCTTTGGAAAAGTAATAAAGGGGATGAGTGTTGCCAAAAAAATTCAAGCACAAAAGGACAATGGTCAAATGTTAATTGATCGGATAAGAATCCTGAGCATTACACGAAAGTAAGAAGCTCCTTGATGGAATCGATTTTGTGAAAATCTGTGTTTTCAATCTCTTCTTCGCTCAACTGCTCGTGCTCCCAGGTGGTATGAAAAGGCACATGCACCGCCTTGCAACCCAATTGTAAAACTGGCATAATATCCGACTTTAAGGAGTTTCCAACCATTAAAAATTCTTCCGGACTGATATCAAGGTGCTTGATTAGTTTTTCGTAATCAGCCACTTGCTTGTCGCTCATCACTTCGATATGGTGAAAATACTTTAGCAATCCTGATTTTTTCAATTTCCTCTCCTGGTCGAGCAAATCACCTTTGGTGGCAACAATCAATCGGTACTTTCCGAACAATTCTTTTAAAACTTCTTCTACTCCATCAATCAGCTCAACTGGTTTATTAATTTGCTCTTTTCCCAGTTCAAGAATCGCTTTTACCTTCTCTGATGATAGATTACCATTGGTAATTTTCAGTCCTGTTTCGAGCATAGATAAAATAAATGCCTTGGTTCCATATCCATACAATGGAATATTTCCAATTTCAATTGCAAAAAGCTCTTTGGTAACTTCATCTAGGCTCATTCCATTGGTTAACAGTTCACAGAATTTCATTTCGGTTTCACGAAAATAGGGTTCATTTACCCAAAGTGTATCATCCGCATCGAAACCAATTACCTTTATTTTTTCCATAGATTTTTACTTTTTGCTTTGGCGAAATTACAAACATTCTATAAAAATACAAGATGAAGGGTTTGGACATATTGCCCAATAATTTCTTGTTAAATATTTCTTCTTGACATTATCTGCTCAATTGCTTACATTTAATTATGCTTAGCGTAGTATAGTTATTTCTCATAGCAAGTCCGTGAAACTATGGAAAGAAGAATGAATTATCAGGACCATCCTTCGCGATTCTTTCTCATTATCGCCAGGATTATTGGATTCCTAATTACAGGAGTCTTTCTGCTCTTTATGGTTCCCGAGTTTATTGAAATTCTGGATACCAAATCGGAATATACAGAATTATGGATTTTTGTTTTCTATGCTCTTGCAATGCTCTATGGTACAGGTTTTTTATTGTCCTTTTGGAAGATTAAAATTGGTGGATACATCATGGTACTTTGTAGTGTTGCCATTGCATTGTATGGATTTCTCGACACCATGAGTTGGGCAGTTTTTCTCATTTTAATTCCACTATCATTTTCTGGCATTCTATTCCTAATCTACGCCAAAAAATTAAAGCTATAAATCTGAATTCGATCTAAAAACCCAATCCAATTTCTGAAAAGAAGCAAGTTTAGAAAGCTTCTACCTTTTTAACTTTTTCGATACGAATTAAATTCGATTGGTCGAGCTTTTTATTGTCCCAACGGTAAGCAATCATTACGCCACCATTTGCAATGCAACCATCAACACAACACAAGTTATTCCTGATTACTCCAGCCTTTTCATTTAAGCAGTAATGACCAAAAAACACGGGCAAGTCACTTTCCGGGTACAAAGGAATATCGTAGCACAGTTCAATTGGAATGGTGTACGATGGCAATTTAAACTTATTCCCAAAGGATATGTCATTAAAGCTTTTTCCTTGCATTGGTTCCCACCACTTTATTCTGTAGGCCGAACGCTTAAAGCCATATCCATCTTTTAATACCATATCGTCTGGCATATTGAACTCACGACCTTTTAATAAAAGCATCAGAGCGTTAAAAACTTCGCCACGTTCGAAATAAATTCTGCGTAAAAACTTTTTGCTCAACCTATTTTCCGGGTTCTCCCTTCTAATAAGTTCAACTGCCTTATCATCCCATGAGGCATGCACAACTCTAAATCCATCCAACTCCAGGAAAATTGGAAGCGTTCTAAGCCATTTTAAATACTTCTTGCGTTTTTCCTTATCAATTTTAAACTCTTCGTAAGTTTTCTTGATCTGAGTTTTATTCTTCAGATTATGGTCGCGAAGATAAGCACCATCTTCATCTTTGGTATAGTAAGCCAATACATTCAGTTCATGATTACCAACAACCGCGTAGGCATTGTTTGATGTAACCATTTTCTTCACAATTTTAAGGGTCTCAAATATTTGTGGACCTCTATCTACAAAATCTCCAACAAAAACAGCTTTCCTTTCGGGATGAAAAAATCCCTCTTCACTATCGTTGTAACCTAAGGATTTTAGTAGCTTTTTAAGTGTTTCCGCCTCTCCGTGAATGTCTCCTATTATATCGTACACGTCTTCGTCTGATTGGTTAATCTATATCAAAAATATAAAAATATTTGAAAGAGAAAAGTGAAGGATGGATAAGTGTGCTACCGTAAATGGAAGAATTTCTTTTCACATCTTTTATCATCATCAATAAAATTTAGCTAAAAATCCATCTTGTTTTTTTCACTTGCGCTCAACAATTATTTACTCAACCATTGTTTCTAGCCTTGCCTTTTCCACCTGCACAATATTATTTTGATCGAGCTTTCCACTCTCCCATCTGTAAGCAAGCATTACACCTCCATCGGCAATGCATCCATCCACACAGCACAAGTTCTCACGAATTACTCCCGCTTTATCATTTAAACAGTAATGACCAAAAAATACTGGTTTTTCATTGAATGGATACAGTGGAATATCAAAGCAAAGTTCCTGGGGTATGGTGTAATTAGGTAAACTGAACTTATTCCCCAAAGAAATTTCCTCAAATGTTTGTCCATTTATTGGCTCCCACCATTTAATTCTGTACGCCATTCGCTTAAAACCATGTCCATCTTTCAAAATCATATCTTCGGGCATCTTGAACTCACGACCTTTTAAAATGAGCAGCATGGCTTTGAATAGCTCTCCGCGTTCCGAAAAAACACGTCGTAGAAATTTTTTGCTTAATCTATTTTCAGGGTTTTCCTTCTTTAGTAATGCCACCGCCTTATCGTCCCAGGCTGCATGTACAACCCTAAACTCATCAAGTTCCAGAAATAGCGGCAATGTGCGAAGCCACTTTAGGTAATACTTTCGTTTTGCTTTATCCGTTTTAAACTCTTCATAAGAGCTTTTTATTCCTGCTCTGTTCTTTGCATTATGCTCGCGCAGATATTCTCCATTCTCGTACTTTGTGTAGTAAGAAATCACATTGAGTTCATGATTGCCCAAAACTGCATACGCATTTCCAGCATTTACCATTCGCTCCACAATTTCTAATGTTGCAAAATTATCTGGTCCTCTATCTAAAAAATCGCCTACAAATACCGCTTTTCTTTCAGAATGAGAATATCCCTCCCCTTTCTTTGTATATCCCAACGAAACTAACAGTTTTCTTAGTGTTTCCGCCTCTCCGTGAATGTCTCCAATAATATCGTACACCTTATTTTTCAATTGGTTAAAATCGGGCCAAAAATATAAAAATATTTACAGCTGAAAAGCCATGTGGAGGTTAATAAATTGCTAAATCAGTCTGGAAAGTAAAAGATGATTGATGATGTTGTATGAAGTACATTTATCATTCTGCTTAATCTATTGAATAAGCATATCTTATTCTGAGTTATTTAATTATCGATTGGCTTTTACAGGATAAAAAAGGGCACAAAAAATGCTTATCCGAGAAATCGAAGAAAACGATTTATCAGATAAGCATTCAATATTTTACAAGCTGAACAATCCGTTCACCTCAATTTGCTTTTTTGCATTTTTATTACCGCTGTAATAGAACTCATTTACTTTGCGGTTGTAGGTATAATCTTGTTTCCATTCTTCGAAGTTTTCAATTACTTTCTCTAAAGAATCGATAAAGTATAGCACCTCCTTATTGGTAGTTGTAGGATGTAACGACCAGCGTACCCAACCTGGTTTGTGCGATAAATCACCTGAAGTAATTTCATTGGTAATGGCATCCGATTGTTCCTGGCTTACCTCCAACAAGTAGTGACCGTATGTTCCAGCACACGCACAACCTCCTCTTACCTGGATTCCAAATCGATCGTTCAATAATTTCACCAATAAATTGTAGTGAATGTATTCTACGTAGAATGATAGAATACCCAATCGCTTTTGCACATTATCAGCAAGAATATGTACATCTTTTACATTCTTTAGTTTTGTAAATGCCAACTCCAAAAGCTCTTCCTCGCGGTCTGCAATATTTTTGGTTCCCATTTGGTTTTTAACCTCAATGGCCAGTGCTGTGCGAATGGCTTGTAAAAACCCTGGAGTTCCACCATCTTCCCTCGCTTCAATATTGTCTACAAACTTGTATTTTCCCCATGGGTTGGTCCAGTCAACCGTTCCTCCACCAGGGTTATCAGGCACCTCGCAATTGTATAGTTTCGAATCAAAAATCATTACGCCCGATGAACCTGGTCCGCCAAGAAATTTATGTGGCGAGAAGAAAACACCATCCAGTTTCATCATAGGGTCTTCAGGGTGCATATCAATATCAACATATGGAGCCGAAGCTGCAAAATCGATTAAACAGATGCCACCATATTCGTGCATGATTTTTGACATTTCGTGATATGGTGTTACAATTCCAGTAACATTCGAACAGGCTGTAAATGAACCAATTTTCATTTCACGATCCTTATATTTCTCCAGTTCAGCACGTAGGTTGTCGAGACTAATAGTCAGACCTTCTCCAGGAGGAACTACCACTACATCAACATTGGTTTCGTACCATGATGTTTGGTTTGAATGATGCTCCATGTGAGTAATAAACACGACCGGCTTTTCTCTCTCCTTTTGGCACTGATATTTTCCGATTAATCCGCAACCTTTCAGTCCTAAAATTCTCTGTAGTTTATTCACTACAGCCGTCATCCCAAATCCTGCGTGAATAATTACATCATCTGGACCTGCATTTACGTGTTTCTTAATCAACTCCTGCGCTCGATGATAGGATTGAGTCATTAAAGTTCCTGTTTCGTTGGTCTCGGTATGTGTATTTGCCACATAAGGCCCAAATTCCTTTAACATCTTCTTTTCCAGCGGACCATATAGTCTGCCACTGGCTATCCAATCGGCATAAACAATCTTCTGCTTACCATACGGCGAGTAAAAGCAGGCATCATAACCTACCGTATTTTTACGAAATTTCTTGAAATATTTTTCTAAACTACTCATTGGGTTAAGGTTAGTTTTTGTTGTTTTTTGTTGTTTTTTGTTGTTTTTTGTTGTTTTTTGTTATTTTTTGTTTCCTTTTATTTTATAGACAATTCGGAATTAATTTTGGGTGAACTCATAAGGTCCTATTTTCCAGTCTCATCTTTTTTTAATCGGCTTCAAAATAGATATTTGCGAAAGTAAAAACAAGAAGAAATATCAGCTTTTTAAACATGCTTTTACGAATTGCCATTTTCTATTGATTCTTTATAAATTTTTAAATTGTTTAATTTGCTTTGGCACCACGAATCAATTACTTTTGGCTTTCTTACTAAATTACACATCAGACATACACAATATATCGATGAATACAATCATTCAACTTTTTGAAGAAAGTGTAAAAAAATACGGTAACAACCCGTATTTATGGGAACACAATGGCAAAAAATTCGAATCGCTTTCCTATGGCAATTTATATGATCAGGTACTGAAACTTGCTGCAGGTTTGTATGCTTCAGGCATTCAGAAAGGCGATCGTATTGGACTTTTATCGGAAGGGCGAAATGCCTGGGTTCTTTCTGAGCTTGGAATTTTGTTTACCGGTGCAGTTAATGTTCCTCTTTCGGTAAAGCTTGATGCTCAAAACGAACTTAAATTTAGATTGATTCACTCGGAAGCAAGGTATGTTATTGTTTCGAAAAATCACATCGAAAAAGTAAGATTGATAAAGGATGAACTGGAAAGTCTTGAGAAAGTGATTGTAATTGATGAGAGTGTAAAACTGGAAGAGAAAGAGGTTTACCTTTCGGAGATTTTAAAACTTGGCGAATCCTTATCGGAAGATGATCAAAAAGAGCTAAGAAAAATTCAGAACAAGATTGAAGCCAATGACAATGCAAATATTTCCTATACATCGGGTACAACTGCCGATCCTAAAGGAATTATTCTAACGCATAACAATTACACCAGCAACGTTATTCAATCATCGAGTTTGATGCATATTCCAGAGCATTACAGAACTTTACTGATTTTGCCTTGGGATCACTCTTTTGCTCATACTGCCGGCATATACAGTTTTATGCTTAAGGGAGCATCCATTGCTGCGGTGCAACAAGGAAATTCTCCTATGGAGGCCTTGAAAAATATTCCTAAAAATATCAAGGAAATTAAACCTCATATTTTAATGAGTGTACCTGCACTGGCAAAGAATTTCAAGAAAAATATCGAAAAAGGAATTAAAGCAAAAGGGCCAAAAGTAGAGCGATTGTTTAACAAAGCTTTAAACCTGGCCTATAAATACAACGATCATGGATGGAACAAAGGAAAAGGAAGCCGCATGTTTCTGAAACCTATGTACATGATCTATGATAAAATATTGTTTTCGAAAATCAGGGAAAATTTTGGTGGCAATCTAAAATTCTTTGTAGGAGGTGGTGCACTTCTTGACATTGAATTGCAGAAATTCTTTTATGCCATTGGCATCCCTATGTACCAGGGATACGGATTATCGGAAGCATCTCCAATTATCTCATCTAACGCTCACCACAAGCACAAGCTGGGCTCTTCAGGATTTTTGGTAAGCAATATGGATCTGAATATCTGCAATGATGAAGGAGATTCCCTTCCTGTTGGAGAAAAAGGTGAGATTGTAATTAAGGGTGGTAACGTGATGAAAGGTTACTGGAAAAATGAAAAAGCTTCGGAAGAAACACTGAAAGATGGATGGTTACATACTGGCGATATGGGTTATATGGATAAGGATGGTTTCCTATATGTTTTAGGACGATTCAAATCTTTGCTGATTGCCAATGATGGTGAAAAATTCAGTCCCGAAGGAATTGAAGAAGCATTTGTTGATCAATCTCCTCTCATGGATCAGTGTATCTTGTACAACAATCAGGATCCTTATACCATCGCTTTAATTGTTCCAAACAAAGCAGCAATCGCTTCAAGATTAAAAGAGCAAAGCCTTTCGGCTGATAGCGAAGAAGGGCAGAAAGCCGCTTTGGAAATGCTGCAAGCCGAATTGAATGAATACAAAGCAGGTGGCAAATATGAAGATATGTTCCCACACCGCTGGTTACCAACAGCTGTGGCCATTCTTCCCGAAGGATTTACCGAGGAGAACAAGCTTCTGAACTCTACCATGAAGGTAGTTCGTGACAAAGTAATTGCATATTTTAAAGATTATGTGGACTTCTTGTATTCTCCTGAAGGGAAAAATTTCTTCAACCAAAAGAATCAGCAGAGCATTGAAAAAATGAAATAAAAATCTAAGATAGATTTAAGCATTTTTACTATTTAAAATCATTTTAGATAAATGTTTTTTTTATAGATTTGGAAAAAATTATACCAAAATCATGATACGATTAAAACCAATCACCATTTGCTTTATTCTAGCGTTAGCATTTGGAATTAGCAGTGTTTTTGCACAACCAAGCGAAAGAGACAATTACAAGGGATCGGCTCCAAAATACATCTTCTATTTTATTGGAGATGGAATGGGCCTATCGCAAGCCAATACTGCCGAGGCATACCTTGCGGCCATTAATAACACAAATGGCATTCAAAAGTTAAAGCTGAACACTTTACCGAAGCAAGGTTTTTATACCACTTATGCTACCGATCGTTTTATTACAGGATCAGCGGCAGCGGGAACAGCCTTATCTACTGGTATTAAAACATCAATTAGTACGGTAGGAATGGATGCCAAACGTCAGACCCCTTTAAAAACCATTGCAGAATTGGCAAAAGAGAAAGATTATAAAGTAGGAATTGTTTCTTCGGTTTCTATCGATCACGCAACTCCTGCCTCTTTTTACGCTCACCAACCAAGCCGAAGCATGTATTACAATATCAGTCTTGACCTAAGCAAAAGTGGTTTTAATTACTTTGCGGGAGGTGGCTTTAAACATCCTGAAGGTGATGGCAAAATTGATCAAAAAAATACAATGGCAAACTTTGGAATGGGTGGTGATGTTGTTTTGGAAAAGAAGGAAAGCAATTCGATAAAAATTGCCGAATCGAGAGGTTATCGATTTACCAATACTGTGAAAGAATTCAAAGCCCTTAAAAAGGGGGATGATAAAATTATCAGTATCGCTCCAAAAATGGCTGGTGGAAATTCGCTTCCTTACTTTATCGATCAGAAAGGAAAATCGGATATTTCTCTTGCCGATTTTACCAAAAAAGGAATCGAATTACTGGATAACCCAAAAGGCTTCTTCATGATGGTAGAAGGTGGAAAAATTGACTGGGCTTGTCATGCCAACGATGCTGCTACTGTAATTCAGGAAGTCTTACAATTCGACAATGCTGTTGCAGTAGCTCTCGATTTCTATAAAAAACATCCTGAGGAGACTTTGATTCTAGTTGCCGGCGACCACGAAACTGGTGGTATGGCTATGGGATTTGCTGGAAATCATTACGAATCGGCATTTGCCTTGCTTCAACACCAGAACATTTCATACGAAAACTTCTCAGAAATCATTGCCAAGTACAAAAAGAAAAAAGAAGGAAAGTACAAGTTGGACGACGGTTTGGCTTTGGTGAAAAAGCATTTCGGATTAGGCGATGCAGAAAAAGGATTAGAACTAAGCGAGTTTGAAATGCAGCAACTTCAAAATGCATTCGAAAAAAGCATGAACTATAACAAGGCAATGAAAAAGTCTGATCAGTTCTACTTGCTATATGGTAGTTACGATCCTTTTACGATTACTGCATGTCATATTTTATCGCAAAAAGCTGGTATTGGCTGGACATCCTTCTCGCATACAGCAGCACCAATTCCAATTCGTTCCATTGGTGTAGGAGCTGATTTGTTTACAGGCTTTTTCGACAATACCGACGTTCCTAAGAACCTGATTAAACTGATTGAAAAAAGATAATTTACAAGCCTCGCAATTGCGGGGCTTTTTTACAAGTAAGAGTTTAATTGTATTTTGCATTTTTCCCTGATACAATGCCCTTTAAATATTCAATATCTTTCTAACTTTAGCACATGTTTAGATTCAAGCTACCAGAAAAATCAGACCTTATACTTATTGTTCTGCTTATCATACTGAGCACTGTAATTGTACTCTTGCCCAATGGTTTCGAAACACAAACCGATAAGAATACTGAACGGGTTAGGGCTTTGGTTTTGGAAACCGATAACAGTTTAATTGTAGAAACGGGCATTATCAAAACGGGAACGCAAAGTCTGAAAATCAGGATACTTAATGGTAAATTCAAAGGAGAAGAACTTACTGCCTTCAATCAATTGGTGGGCCGAATGGAGTTCGATAAATTCTTTCTGCCAAAAGACAAAACCCTTACAGTACTCAATTTAAATAAAGACAATTCTCAAATTATCAGCGCTTCGGTGGTCGATCATTATCGAATTAGGCTGGAGGCTTTCCTTTTGGCTCTTTTTGTAATTTTTCTGGTGGCATTTGCAGGCTGGACAGGAATAAAAGCCATGCTCTCCTTTCTATTTGCCGGAATTGCAATTTGGAAACTCCTTCTTCCGGGTTTACTAAAAGGCTATGCTCCTATCCCACTATCATTGGCAATTGTTGCCCTGCTAACATCGGTAATCATATTTTTGGTAGCCGGCACAAACAAGAAAGGTGTAAGCGCCTTTTTGGGGGCAATGAGTGGCGTTGCAGTAACCTGTATCATGGCCATTTTGTTTGGTACATTATTTAATATTCATGGAGCCATTAAACCCTTTTCCGAAACGCTGTTATACTCGGGTTACAATTATTTAAATCTTACCGAAATTTTCCTTGCCGGGATTTTCATCTCTTCATCGGGGGCAGTGATGGATATTTCGATGGATATTGCAGCATCGCAAGCAGAAGTGTACCAGGCCAATCAAAATATCAGCCGTAAAGAGCTTCGCAAATCAGGATTTGCAGTAGGAAAAGCCGTAGTTGGAACCATGACCACTACTTTGCTGTTGGCCTACTCGGGAGGTTTTTCAGCCTTGTTAATGGTGTTTATTGCCCAGGGAACTCCAATGATCAATATCCTGAACCTAAACTATGTTTCAGGCGAAATTTTGCATACCCTGGTTGGAAGTTTTGGACTAGTGCTGGTAGCTCCTTTTACAGCGATAATTGGTTCCTGGATTTTTACCAGGAAATAAAAATTACACACAAAATAAAAGAGATAAAAAGAAAGATTACTTCTTTTTATCTCTTTGCATGTTATTTTGAAGTACGTAGTTTCTGTTGTTCTCTTTGGCTTGCTTAGGAGTTACATGAAAGTTGCGTCCCTCCTCATCCTGCACGTATTTAAAGAATGTACACTCCACACAGCTCACAAATTTTTGTGCGAATGTTCCACTTGCTTTACCATGGCATAAGGTTCCAGTGATGGTCCAACAAAAACGCCCGCAGGCTATGCCATTATGAACACCTTCGAATTCGTTGGGAAGTGCGGCTGGGCATATTCCCAACTCATCAACATTCTCTCCATTCTCTTGCCGTCCACACTTCATTATTTCCCAACAATTCTTCATAGTCAATTTAAGTAGCAGTGTCTGGATATTGATACGCCACTTATCAGTCAAGGATTCACTTAAATTGTTTGCACTTGACAAAGCTATGTTTTGGTTTGATGAAGATATTTTTTTGAATATTTCTTTCGATATCGATAATAATAACTCTGGACATAAAGGAGTTAAGAGTCTCTTTCTATTTCTTGAAGTAAGGAACGAACCTGAAAATCGCCAAACCCATAGATTTCTTCACGCTTGCAGAATTCTCTGAAAATCGGTCCAAATTCATTAGTTTGCAATTCAGCCATGATTTTCTTTAAACTCTCCTTTGGCCTGCCTTCAAAACTTCCCTTTGACAAACGATCAATTTGTGCATTTACAGCTGGCAGAATAAATGGGAAACGCTTCTGCACAATTCTACCAATCTCATGCATAGCTATCCATTCCTGTTTTTGATAATGTCGCCAGAGGTAGGCCATCAGCTTCAATGAGTCTGCATCTATCAAAATTTTATTCCCATGAGCTAAAATCAATTCCTGTTCACTCATTTTGCCGAAGTTGTATTCGTTTCCTTGATTTGGACGAACGAGAAAAATCTTCTCCATTTTGCCATTTTCAAACAAAAGATTCAGGCAAAACCAAAAATTTACCTGGCAAAACAAATCATCCTCGAACCATAAATTCACTTCATCTTCCTCAGCAGCTTTAAGTATCTTTTTAATCTCAATTGAAGTTCCCTGCTGATACTCTTCCTCACTAAAAACCGGGTATTTACTGCAAATGAATTTTGCCCGAACTTCAAGTAAATCATCAAGGCTTTCACCTTCCACATCACCATCAACCAAACATTCACGAGCAACAATCAATTCTCCCTTAAGGGATTTTGGAAACATCTCTTTCAGGCAATCTCCATTTAATATGTGATAGGTGGAATTCATAATAATCTTCTTTGTAATGAATGGCTTTTAAGCACCCAATTCTTTTCTTAATCGACTAATGGTTACAGGCGATACGCCCAAATAAGAAGCTATATCCTTTAAAGGAACTCTGTCTTTTACATTTTGGTTTCCTTCAATCAATTTAATGTATTTTTCTTTTGTTGTTAAGGATTTAAACTCATCCAATTCGTGTACCGTATTTACAAAAACACTTTCAATAAAACAGCGTCCCCAATTGGCCCAGTCGCAATGCTGCTGATACAATGCTTTTACATGGCTAATTTTTACCCTGTAAAACAAGCTGTCCTCAATCAGTTCAGTGGTTTCATGAATGTAATTCATATTGATATAAGAATTCAACGAAAAACAGATGTTGCCCTCAAAACCAAACCAAACTGCTTTTTTGTTCCCCTTTTCATCGATATAATCATTCTTTACTGCCCCATTTTCAATAAAATACAAATAGGGAGAGCGAATGTTTTCATGTATCAGCACCTCTCCCTTCTTTAGGCGAAATTCTTCCAGTTCTTTTAAAATTAATCCTTTGCTCTGCTCCGACAATTTATAGTACCGATCGATTGCAGCAATCACATTTCTCATAAAAACATTTTTTGATTCGGACTTAACAAATGTAAAGCAATTTGCCTTTTGACCGAAATATATTTGCAGGCAGAAATCGAAAACAACAATTCTAATATAAAATTATCCCATCGGCTCAATTCAACAATCCGATGCAAGTTTATTGTATTAGAACATTCAACACGAGCTTGCTATGAAATTTTGGGAACAACATTCCGATGAATATAAAAAGACACTTTCGCTAAGTATACCTGTAATTATTGCCCAGGCAGGACAAATCACTGTCGGATTAATCGACAATGTCATGATTGGTCAGTTGGGAACAACTCCTTTTGCTGCAGCATCTTTTACAAATACTTTATTCAGCCTGGTTTTGATATTTGGAATGGGCTATTCATTTGCTCTTACACCCTTAATTGGTAAAAATTGGGGCGAAAAAAAATACAGTTCCATTGGATCGTGGGTAAAAAATGGAATACTTGCTAACACCTTCATGGGTGTTGTGTTAGCTGTTATCTTACTGATATTGTACCTGCTAATTCCATTTATGGGTCAGCCGGAAAGTATTCTGCAAGCATCGCAAGATTACCTGGCCATATTAATCGTTTCGGTTGTACCTATGATGATATTTTATGGTTTTAAGCAGTTTGCTGAAGGTATTGGAGATACCAAAACGGCCATGAAGATCATGCTTTGGGCCAATGCAATTAATGTTATTGCCAACTACTTGTTTATGTATGGGAAATTAGGGCTGCCTGAATTAGGACTCCTCGGTGCTGGCGTTGGAACACTGATATCCAGGGTATTTATGGCCATATCCTTTTTGTTTCTCTTTTATAAAAATAAAAAATTTCAACTGTTTAATTCACTTCGTCGAAATAGCTCATATTCCTGGAATAAATGCCTTAAAATTGTAAAGCTGGGAATTCCTTTAGGTGGGCAAATTGTTATGGAAGCCAGTGCATTCGGACTCTGTGCCATCATGATGGGTTGGGTGAGCGAAATTGGTATGGCAGCTCACCAAATTGCCATTACACTTTCAACACTTGGCTTTATGATTTACCAGGGATTGGGAGCAGGAACTACCATACGCGTAAGTCATTACAAGGGTGAGAAAAATAAAGAAGGAATTATCAGGGCAACCAAAACTGCGATGAATCTTATGTACTTGTACTGCGGCCTTTTAGTTCTTATTTTTATTGGTGGTAGAAATATTCTTCCGCTCATGTTTACAACAAACCACACAGTAATTCAACTGGCAGCACAAATGCTAATTGTTTGTAGTATTTTTCAATTGGTAGATGGCATTCAGATTGTACTGGCAGGAAGTTTGAGAGGTTTTGCCGATGCCAGAATACCTGTAATCATCACTTTTATTTCGTATTTCCTGATATCATTGCCATTTAGCTATTTGTCGGCATTTGAATGGGGCTTTGGTGCTGTGGGCATCTGGTTTGGCTTTCCCGTAAGTTTGATTGTATGTTCGGCTCTGTTTCAATTACGATACAAATACCTGCTGAAACGTTTTTAGCGATACTATTTCTCTTACTGATAAGTTGATTACAGCGCCGACAGTAAGTCTTTTGATTCGTAAAATTCAAAATGAGTGTATCATATTTACGATCACATTTCTTGCATTTTCCCCTTCGGATCAGAAGAATAACAACAATAAGGAAAGGTGCATTACATCTCCATTTTAAATTGTTTCGCTTGTGTTCGTTTAATCACGCCTGCACAATATTTTAATCCGAATGTTGCAAAGAAGTTTAGCAAGAAGGTTGAAAATACAATGATTGAAAAAAGGTTATTATCAAGAATTTGCAATTTTTGACCAATTGCAGCAAGAATAAAAGCCATTTCAGCCCTACCTGTCATTCCAATTCCTATGGTAACAGATTCGACAGTTGAAAATTGTGCCAGTTTTGCCATTGAACCAGCACTAAAAATTTGTATAATAATTACTCCAATAACCAGCGACATTAATAAAAAGATCCCCTCAATTGTAAAAGCGTCGAAGGTGATGTGAAAGCCAAGAGATATAAAAAAAATAGGTCCTAAAAATGAGTAGGCAATTGCGTACAATCGATCTTCTACCTTTTTAACCAGTTCCTTGTTAGCCACCTCTTCGCGAAAGAATAAGCCGGCCAGGTAGGCACCTAAAATCATGTGCAGACCAATCAGTTCTGCAAACAGTCCGAAAACCAATCCCAATATCAGCAAGAAAGTAAATCCTTTGCCACTACTGTGCTGGAACGGACGTTTAAACAATGGGTATAGATAATAGCCTGCCACAATAGTTACTACAAAAAACAAAGTTGATTTTACAGCAATCAAAACCAGGGAGGTTACACTGATATTTTCACTTTTCACAACAGATAAAATCAGACTGAAACAGATTAAAGACAGCAAATCATCAATAATACAAGAGGCTACAATTACCCTTGCCAAACGTGTATTGCTAAGGTTCAGATCCTGTAGTATTTTTAAGGTTACCACCACCGCAGTTGCAGTTAAACTGATACCAACAAAAAGTGCTGTTTTAAGAGAGTATCCAAACAGCAAGGCGATGCTCATAGAAGTTATGAAGGGAAATAAAGCGCCAATAAATGCAATGCCAAAAGATTTTTTCAGGGCGCTAACAAACTCGCGAGGATTGGTTTCTACACCCGCATGCAAAAGGATAAAGAATATGCCCAATTGTGAAAGCACTTCGATAATTTCGTTTGGCTCTATAAGCCCCAGTACTGCCGGACCAATTAAAATTCCAGCCACCAGCTCACCCATAATTGTTGGTATTCCAATCTTACGCAGAAGTACAGAAAAAGCCCAGATCACTACCATTAAAATCAACAGCTCCTGGAAAAAAGGCATTATGGCGAGTATTTTCATGTATTCAAGTTTAATTGGATCTCGAAAGAAATTACAAATCGGAATTGAATGTATACAGGAATTTTAGAACTGATCTTATTAATACCATGTAATCTCATTCACAAAAACTCAAGGAATTAGGCTCTTAGCAAAGACTTGGCTCTGGTTAATTTGTGGTTTGAAAGATCAAAATTCTGGCTGTATCAAAACATAAGAATTTTGCTCGTGTACTACTTCACATCATACCTTTATGCTTTCTTTTCTTGTACTCTATTAAATTTAAGCATATTGAAAGAAGAAAGCAAGCTGAAAATATAAGGATAACAGCCTGATTCACAAAAGACACAGACAAATCAAGGCCAATTGTTTCCCTGATTAGAAAATGAATGTATGAATTTGAATGTGGAGGATCGTTAAGGGCCATTCGAACTTCCCAATGTAAATCGGTTAAAAAGCAATAGCCCAAACCATACCAAATGCCAATAATCAACCATGAAAATAGAGTGAATAAGCAGGTTAACAAATGTAACAATCTTGTTTTTCGCCAAATCCATCCAAACACAGCAAACAAGCAATAGATGGTATGAAATACCAGGAAAAAATAGTCGAGAAAGACCAGGATGCTATGGTTTAGATCTTCCATATCCACCTTTTTTGATGAGACTTGGTGTTTTATTTAAAAATTAAGGGCTGAAATCCACCATACAGCATTCTCGAAGCATCGAAAATCATTCTTGATGGATCGCACAATGGGGCTATCAGGTCGTTCATTCTTGGGTCGGCTGCTACTTTTTGATTGGCCAGGTTTCGTGCTTCACGCGATGCGAAAACCACCCAACCAAAAATGATTACTTCATCATCTTCGACATCTACAAGCTCAGCAAATGATCTAGTTCCCTCGAGTTCTAAATCATCACCTACATATTCGAAGTAGGCAATGGCTCCATGCTCCTTCCAAATGTCAGCTACTTTTTCGGCAACAGTTTTATAATCGATCAAATGCTCTCGTGCAATTGGCAGTACAAATCCATCAATATAGTTTGGACCATTTGCTTTTTCGAATTGATTTTGATCTTGTGTATTCATGCTGTTGGTTTTTATTCTATTTAATTGACGAAGTGCTAGTTACAGATTTAAGCTGGCAAAAATAAATCAGTACGTTTTATTTTTCTGATTCAAGTTATTGTAAAGATTTTGAATTTCTTTCATATCAGGTTCCATTTTCATCCAACGCACTCTCTCCTTCTGCGAATCCATCCAACGGTACAACCACGAAATGCCCCATTTTCGGTAATAATTATTCTTTTGAGCGTAAATTTCATCTTCTAAAGCCTCATCCAAACTGATGAACTCGTATTCCAGGGCTTTTAATTCTGAAACAAGCGCAATAAAATAATCACGGTTTATACTGTTATCGTGACACAGATAGATCTGTTTGACTTTTCGATTGTACTTTTCTACACTTAATGAATCGTAAAAGTGAAAATACGCTATGGTTTTGGATACATAAAGTTCACCAATATGCTTTGCTTTTTCGTATTGCTTCTGCCTTAGATAATATTCATACACCCAATTAAACATCCAATCAGAACTTTCTATCGTAAATGGTGTAATACGATAATTTAATGAACTCAAAAGGCTATCCATCTGAACATGTTGCAGAGAATCGGCTCCCATATCATTGTAAGGAAAACGAAAGTGTTCCAGCTTCTTTTTGTAATTTTTAGTCAATTCCCGAATGATACTTTCTCCTTTCAAAACATCTTCTCGAAATTTCTCGAATCCAACCGCAGAATAACGTGGATGACTAAATGTATGATTCCCAACAATCGTATTTTTGCTACTTACCCACCTGTTGAGCAAAGCAAAATTCCTATTGACAGAATCTCTATTGTAAATCAATCGCTCGTTGATAAATACCGTTACCGGGAGCTCTAAAGAATCAATCGCGTTTAAAAAATGCGATTGGTAATGGTCGCTTTGAAAGATTCTTGTATTTGGCGCATCATCAATGCTTATGGCTACCTTATTTTGTGCATTTAACTGGTAAGTATTCCACAAAAGGAACAAGAATAGAATGATCAGGTTTTGGTGCTTCATTTTCGTGTTTTATGTACCCATATACTGCTTTAAAAATATCATTTGCTAATTTTTAAATTATTTCAGGCATATCAAAATTTCATTCTGTAAAGTTTGTTTGCCTTTTGCAGGAGATTTCTAAAATTTACATGTAAACGTTTTTACGGGTTTTGAATCGAAAAGCGCTCCAGACGTTTACGATTTCTATCCAATTGTCGCTTTTTTCCATTTATGGGAATTCTGAATTTAAAAGAACTAAGCATTACTCCTAAACCTGCACCGGTAATCGCGCCCATTCCACCGCCAATTAAGGCTTTTTCTCCTGCCGTAAAGCTGATAATTCCTCCATCGTCATCTCCATCGGCAAAACCAAGTATTCCACCGATCACCAAACCCGAAAGCGCTCCAATCAAAGCGGCTTGTCCTGCCGATTTTTTTCGCTTTAATTCAATAAATCGAATGTCGTAATAAATCAGGTTGTTCAAATTTTGTGTTGCTTCAAAATGCAGTTCATCAAATTCGAAAGAATCAGTTATAAGAATAGAGGTATCAGTTACCTGGTAAAGGAGTCCGCCAGGTTTGTTATCGTTGTATAATTTTACCCAGGTTTTGTAATATGTTTTTTTCTTTGCCTGGTTTACCTGCGTATAGGCCATAATGCAACAAAGCATTAAAATTGTTATTAGAACGACGCTTTTCATGACATTTGGGTTGTTTGTTATTCATCTTACTGTGTTTGCTACCTAAAGAGAGGTTATTATTGGGAAAAGCCATTCGATTTGAAATAATGTAAGGAGAATATCTGCAAAAGTCAACAGGTGTTTAGCACTCATAAAATGAAAAAAAGAGCCACAATTTCTCGTGACTCTTAATGTTGATATTTTCATTTTATTCAATCTACCCTTTTTAAATCCAGATCCTGAAAGTCGAAACTAAAGTCGATATTCGGAGAAATTCCTTTCATTTTAAGGCCTTGTGCCTTGCCTTCTTCATCTAAAGCAAAAATGGCAAAGGCATCGCAATTCATATCGCGATAAGCCCATTTTACAGCAAAGCTATTGGCTTTGTAATAGTACATTGGACCGGTTAATTTAGGCGATCGCAGCGAGCGAATCCAAAGTTCTCCGTCCTTTTCGTACACCTCCATTTTACCAAACCAATTGTCTTTATACATTCCAATGTAATCCGAATTCTCAATGGTTTTATCTTTTGCAAAATCCACCGTTTTCCACACTGCATTTACCACAGAATCAACCTCGTGTTGAGTTCCTGATAATCGTTTTTTGGCAAAAGCATTCCAATCGGTAGGTTCGGCTTCGATGTAAGAATCAATAATGGCCTGTGGAATCATGTGGTAAGCATATCCGCCAGGCAAAGTATTGGTCAAAACTGCAATTCCCACATTCAATTCGGGGATGAGTACGGTTTTCGATAACATACCTGGCAATCCGCCAGTATGACTAATGATGGTATAGCCATTATGGTCTTCTATTACCCAACCTAAACCGTAAGCCTTATAATGGTTTTTGTATTTTCCACCTCCCCTGGCTGAAAAGTTAAGCATGGTGTGTGCTTTCCACATGTAGTTCTGATTTTTC
Organism: Marinifilum caeruleilacunae; assembly: GCF_013141825.1. Lineage (GTDB taxonomy): Bacteria > Bacteroidota > Bacteroidia > Bacteroidales > Marinifilaceae > Marinifilum > Marinifilum caeruleilacunae. Next base: position 61,004 of record NZ_RZNH01000005.1, on the reverse strand, counting down.
ACGGAAAATAATTCCTGATCTTCACCATATTTGCCCTTGTTTAGGTGCATCATCAACCATTTGCTCAAATCGTTCACACTGGAGTAGATACCACCGGCAGCGTCCATTAAAGGGTTGGTATAAGCATCAACGATTTCCAAATCGCCATATTCCGAAGAGTGTGGCAATGCAATGTTATTGGCATTTTGAATTCTTTTGAATGATCCTGCTGAAGCTTTCATTTGAAGTGGTTTCATGATTCTATTTTCCACAAATTCGGACCAGCTCATGCCGCTAATTCTTTGCACAATTTCACCTGCTACGATGTAAAGTAAGTTGTCGTAATCGTATTTGGTACGAAATGCAGATACAGGTTTCTGATGTTGAAAACTCTCTAGGATATCATCAACGGTAAAGTCGCTGCCATCAGGGAAAATCATTAGATCTCCTGCTCCCAGTCCTAAACCACTTCGGTGACACAACAAATCTTCCACTGTAAAATTATCGCGTACATAGGAATTGTACATGGTAAACTCAGGAATGTGATCTACCACTTTATCTTTCCACGACAGCTTTCCCTCATCAACCAATATGGCCATAGCAGCAGCAGTAAAAGATTTACTGTTGGAGGCTATGGCGAACAAGGTATTCTTATCAACTGGCTCCTGGGTTTTAATGGATCGAACTCCATATCCTTTAGCATGAACAACTTCACCATTATGAACGACTGATACGGCAAATCCGGCAAGCGGAAACATTTCCAATGTTTTATTGGCCAGGGAGTCGATTTTTTCACTTGATAATCCTTGTGCCGTTCCTAAAATACTGTTCGAGCAAAAAGCCAATAAAAGCAGGCAATTTAGTAATCTTGTTTTCAACATTATAATTTCGTTTAAGCTTAGCTTGAAATGGTGTGATATCTTGTAATTTCCAGCTTTATAGATTAATGATTAGATCAAATATAGTTTAGTTCCCAGTAAAATTCAAATCATAAAAAACGAGACAAAAAATTGCCTCATTTGCTTTTATGCTTCTCTCTTCTTGCTGAACCTAGACCATATACTTTCTATCAAGAATCCTATTCCAACTCCTAAAAAGAAGCCTGCAAAAAAGTTCATGATCTCCTCATCAATAAGGATGTACCCATTTTTTAAGAGAAGTTTCGACAAGATTCCTAATGCGATAAATAAAGGTGAGATGATTAGTTTGTTTTTAATTTTCATGATAAATAATTTGAAGTGAAATATTGGCTAATGGAAAAAAATTAATCTGTACAATGAGAATTATAATACTGAACGATTTGAATAATATCCTTGCTTTTAAATTCTTTCGATTCAATTTTTTGAACCAGTTCCGGACAATCAGAAAAATAATTCTTCATTTTATTTCTACCAAAATTAGCGACCAACTTCAAGTCTTCGTCATCCTTTTTCAAATAGATTACTCCGCCCTCAATCTTAGCATATTGAACTGTATTTACCCCTACACCAAAATTGGATGAAATGCTGGCAACAGGTCCGAAACTTACTTTTGATGACGGATGCAAATACAATTTAATTTTCCCATCAACAAGAATCCTAAGAAAAATATAATAGTCAAAGTACCCATTATGACTTCCTCCAACCGGATCAGGAACCGATACCATTCGTATGGTATCAAAACCAAATTTAAACTTGATTTCATCGGCCATATCTGGTTTTAATTTTTTCTTTTGTCCGTTCTCTGTGATATATCTTACACTGTTTTGAAGTTTTTTATATGCAGGCTCTTGAGAAATCATATTTACAGGTATTTTAAGCATTACATTCATTGTGTCTTTACCTGTAATTATTTGTCCTTTTACATCCACTGCCTTTACAGATATAGCAATAAACATGAATAGCATCAATGCTAATAATTTCGTCATTCTATCCTTAATCTCTTGTTTTATCATGGCATTTTCAGCTCCAATAACTTTTCATCTCTTTGGGGCAGCAGTGCACCTTTTCTTTCCAGTTCTGTTGCTAAAGCTTTCATCATCCTTCTCAGCTCTTTTGGTTCATTCTTTGCCAGGTTATTCGTTTCAAACGGATCAACTTTAAGGTTGAACAATTCATATTCAGGCTTTTCGCCTGGTTGAAAATGGTAAACCACTTTCCATTCCGATTGTACCAAACTACTAAAATAACTACTACGATGCTTGTGCGGATAATGATTTAGAAAAAGTTCATTACGATTATTGTTTTTTGTACCGGCAAACTGAGTTTTAAGATTGAAACCATCTATGATATAATCTGCTGGTAAATCAATATTTGCTGCATAACAAAGACTTGGGAAAATATCCATAATAGAGGCCATTTGTTCCTGAATAATATTATTCGAAATGGGTATTTTTTTTTGACAATTTTCGTCATTATCCGGTGTTATCCAGGAAGCCATAAAGGGAACCCGCATCCCTCCTTCCCAGTGCTCAGCCTTTTTTCCTTTTAAAGGTAGTGAGCTACTATAGTTATTCTTAATTGGAAGAGGAGCATCTGAACCATTATCTCCCAAAAACAAGATAAGAGTGTTTTCTCCTAATCCAAGCTCTTTCACATGCTGAATGATGTCTCCTAAAGATTTATCGACTCCTTCTATTAATGTTGCATAAGCCTGAGCTTTAACTGATTTACCAGAATCTTTATAGTTTTCGGCAAATCGTGGGTCTGAATAAAATGGAGCATGCACTGCATAGTGTGACATATGCAGGAAGAACGGTTTTCCTTCCTCTTTGGCTTTTGATATTGCCAAATTGGCTTCACGAGTTAAGGCTTCTGTTAAAAAAATATCCTTGCCATGGTATTTTTCTAATCCCGGTACCGCTCTTTTTTTGTTTCCCCCGCTGTGTCCAAATGCCTCGATTCCAAGGTAACTCCCTGGTTTCCCAATAGAACAGCCTGCAATATTTACATCGAAGCCCAGGTTCAATGGATCTTCTCCTTCACTCCCAAATGGACCGAAATGCGCTTTTCCAACATGAATTGTTTTATAACCCGCTTGCTGTAATACTTTCGGAAGCGTTATCATTGATTTATCAAGTCCTTTCCAATTCCAATTGGCAGGCCCATATTCTCCCCGGTTGTTATTTTCAGAGTTAATCCAATTGGTCACTCGGTGCCGGGCAGAATTCTGTCCTGTCATTATAGTAGTGCGCGAAGGTGAACATACCGAATGGGCATAAAAGTTATTAAACCTGATTCCCTGTTCACCCAGTTTTTCCATATTGGGTGTCCTGTAGTATTCATTCAGAGGGTATTTTTGGGGATGCCCCAATGAGTCTGTAAGAAAGGGAAGTGATGTATCCATAATTCCCATATCATCGACCAGAAATATGATAATATTGGGTTGAATATTTTTTTGTTTAGATTCTGAACAACTGGCTAAAATAAAAAGAAATGCAAGAATCATCACCGCGAAGCAATACTTCATTTTCAATCTTAAACTCATCATGAAACAATCATTAAAAAGGTTAATATTCCTATAACTTAAAGCATCTTGTAAAGTGAAAAATGTCATTTCCATTCAATCTTTAAGTCAATCAAAAGGATAAAGTTTCGCTGGTAAAACTATAAAACAAGTAAAGCATATCAAAATAATATGATAATTATTTTGTGGTTTGTATTTTACATATCTATTTATTCTTGATAAAAAGAAAGGCAGCACAAATGCTACCTCATTTTTTTTAGACATTCCAGTTATTTTTACAACTCACCTTCCCATTCAGCATAAAATTGCTTGAGATACTTTTCCATAAACTCATGTCGTTGCTCAGCCATTTCTTTTCCTGCCTGTGTATTCATTCTATCTTTTAGCAGTAGTAATTTTTCGTAGAAATGATTAATGGTAGGAGCTGTAGAATTTTTGTATTCCTCTTTGCTCATGTTTAAATTCGGTTCAATTTCCGGATTGTAAATTTCACGCATTTTATGTCCGCCATAATTAAAGGTTCGTGCAATTCCAATTGCTCCAATGGCGTCCATACGGTCGGCATCCTGTATCACATCCAATTCTGGCGATTTGAATTTTTGAGCCTCTTTTCCTCCCTTAAAGGAAATGTTACTGATGATTTGCTCAACATGCACAATCACCTCTTCATCAACCTGAACAGAGCATAAGAATTCTCTTGCTTTTTTAGGTCCAACACTTTCATCGCCATTGTGAAATTTCGAGTCGGCAATATCATGAAGCAAAGCACCAAGTTCTACTACAAACAGATCTACTTTTTCATCTTGCGCCAAATGTTTAGCTGTTTTCCAAACACGGTAAATGTGCCACCAATCGTGGCCTCCTTCAGCATTGGCCAATGTTTTCTTAACAAACTCTTCGGTTTGATTTATGATCTGCTCTTTATTCATATTCACATTCTTTAAAATAGGATTGTGAAGATAAGAAGAGGCAGTGGATAATGAACAATTTGCAATGAATAATGTGTAATAAATTTCTAGAATATATAGAATGCCGACACAACCAAAGAGATTCCTAAAAATAGGCCTAGAATAATACTCAGAACAGTTCTTCCCGTCGCAATATTCACCCTCAAAAGTACAATATAAATCAGCAATTGACACAGAAAAGTAGGGATCAGGTAAATCATAAATACGATATAGGCAAATGGTTCCCTCATCCAGGCAATTGAATAATAGCCTTCGTCAATATAAAAAAGGAAGAATAAAACTGATATTGAGGTTATCAGAAAAATTAAAATTACCCGTAGGTTAATTCCTGTTGATATATTTTCTGTTTTCATAGCCTGATTCTAGTGAATTGATATTCAATTTACGAAAATCAGGCTTATAAATAAAGTGAATATTAAGAACTTATGCTTGTTGTGACAGCAGTAGTGGTAATTAAAACTACAATAACAGCCATTAATGCATCGTGTATTTCTTTTACTGCCTTTCCAATTTCTGAGCTCAACTGTCCTTTCTCTATTATTGCTTTTATTTTTTTCTTGTACTCTTTGGCTCTCTGCTTGCCATAAACTTCATTGTTTAGCTCACACATGTCAATTAAACTAATCAGCATAATTTCATGCATATTTACGTCCTTATCGTTTAGCAGAATATGATTCAGGCGTTTTCTTAGCAGGTTTTCCGGCTTAGCATTTTCAGCCGGGAATTTATCTACAGAAAAAATCCATAAAATCTTTTTTTCTTCCCTTCTTAAAATGCCTTCCAGAATTAGCTTGTCAACTGTTTCTTCTTTGATGTATGAAACTTTTTCCCCAATGTTTTCTACCCAGGTTTGAATGGATCTTTCTTTTTTGGAATTACTCATTTTATCCAGGAAATAATCCAACAATGCATTATTACAAGATTCTTTTGATCTTACTTTTATTTTTTTGCCAACAATTTCTATTCTGTCCTGTAAAGAAAGTTCCAGAATGATTGCTCCGGCAAGGCCATAGGCAAATGAAAAACTATCTGCAACAAAACTCCCTTTTTCATCATCCAGGGCCAATAATGTAAGTTGGTCTACTAAATTAAGGTTCATTTTTTTTCGAATTGTTCATGAATAATGCGACCTAATTTACGAATTTCCTGGCACAAAAAATCCCAACAGAACAGTCTGTTGGGAATTCAGCACGGTTCAAGTCCCGTGACAATATTTTAATCCAATTCTTAGTAACCGATACCAGCAGCCATAATGTTATTCGGATCGAATGCGTGACAAGGTGTTACACCGTGTACCATGTCGCACTTAGGACAATGTCCTTCGAACTCTTCCATGGTAAAAGTTTCTTTACAACCCTGACACTCAATCTCCATAGGCATTGGCATCAATTGCTGAGCAAAACCCATCATTCTAATTTTATCAACTACTTGTTTTCCGTTCTCAAAACTTCCTGCGCATCCGTCATGCATAATTATTTCCTCCTGATTAGTTAGTCAATGGTTCATGGCCTTCTCAACATTCAGCCAGAATCCTTATTCGTTTGAATTATTTTACTCTTATTTTATTAGAATCCGATATCTTCCTGTCGGATAATTTCTCCGTGGCGAAGACGGGTTCTCATGTTCTGAATTACATTGTCCATTCTTTCCAGCTCCGAAAGAAGGTTTTGCTCGTCTCCACTGGTGTCAATTACCTTATGAATTCCACCGTTTTTGATCACGATTCTTCGATCGCCCATCAATGCCAAAATTGGATCGTGAGTTGCCATTAATACAATTTTTTCTTCTCCTACCAATAGCTCCAATGCTTTTTTACGGTCGATACCTGCATTCTCAATTTCATCAATCAAGATAATTGGAGATTTACTTAGAATAGCTGTATCTGCAATCATTAAGGCTCTCGACTGACCACCACTTAAACTGGTAATAGGCGTATCCAGTGAGAATTTTTCACCAGCCAGGTTATTTGCCTGTTCAAAAATCTTTTGAATTACACCTTCCACATCTTCAACCAATCGGCTCTGTGCATGCAATTCAATAAACTCATAAACCGAAAGGTCCATTACGAAGTTCATGTTCTGCGATAACTGAGCAACCAATTTGTGTCCCGAAGTAACACGCCATTTTTTATCGCCCTCTTCACCATTCACCAAAATGGTTCTGGATGTTGGCGTATCATTCTGTGCTACCCATTCGATATCGGCCAATAATCTACTTTTTCCCGATCCTGTAGGACCAACTATACAAACAATCTCACTTTTATTAATGGTTAACTCTTCGAACTCTTCCTTTTCGCCCGATTTATTGGTTCCTGGCAAAAGGGTAATGCTGTTTACTCCTTCGTCCTCATCTTCGCCAAGAAAGGCCAGCATTTGTGTAATGTATTCGGCCATCGACTCCATCACCTGCGCTTTATCCATTGCACGATTTTCTTTCTCCTCTTCATCATCTAAAATGTTCAGAAAATCATCTAACTTTTCGTTGATTTGTCCATCTACTTCCAAGGTATTTTCCTCAAAAAATCCAGGAAGAAAAGGATACTGCTCAAATAAATCGGCTATTGTCTTTTGTTGTATATCTTGAATTGTAATCATTCTGTGTTTGTTTTTAAGTGCTAGCTTCTTTTCTTTTTCTCTTCCATGTCAATTTTTCGAACATTACCCATTTGGTAACTTTCACCAATTCTGGTTTCACCCAAACAGTATGAACAAAGAGCCGATGGCATTGAGAATCGAAGTTTTTCACCAACCAATGTTTTCACCTCAACTTTTTCGTCGTACAACAATGTACTTAACTCGTAAGCTCCCTGTCCGGTTAATCCGTTTACATGCATAATGCTTGCTCCAGGGTTTACCGTATTTACTCTCGATGCAAAAACCTCACGTTCGGCCTGCGAAACAATATCACCTTTGGTAATGATTACGATATCGGCAGATTTCAACATTGGACCAATTTTCTTAGGTGTATTGATACCGCTTAGGTTATCGATTACACAAACGGCGGTAACACTTTTCACGTAAGGAGAACAACGGTTACACAATCCCGCACTTTCGGTAATTAAAATATCCAGGCCTTCTTTGATCCCCCACTGGGTTACCTCTTCGATATTACTTACAAAGTAATGATCAGGACAAAGAGATCCAGACAATCCTTTCTTTACTTTAACTCCTGCTTTCTCGTATAAAATATCATCGTCGGTATAAAGACAATCGAATTTTACGACTCCTACTTCCAAACCACGTTTCTGGAAAGAATCGATGGTTTTAAGAATTACTGCTGTTTTTCCTGATGAAGGAGGTCCTGATACTGTAACTAAGTTCATATGTTGTGTTGTTTAAATCGAAAATAATAAATTAATTAAGCATTCTTTTAATTGCCAGGCGTATAATTCAATGGCCCCATATTGGCAAAGGATTCATCACGAATCGATTTCTTAAAAATGGCATCGCATTTTGTAATCAGAGAACCAATATCATTGGTGTTGATATAGTCCCAACCCAACCACATAAATTTGTTTTCTTTTGGCAGCTTGTTATCCACATTCGGATTGATACTTGGGAATAATCCCTGGTGAGAAAGAATCTCGCCTACACCTTCCGAGGCAAAGAAATCAATTACTGGTTGTGTTTTTTCAAGCCTGTCCTTCTTAGTAAGCATGAAAATTGGGCTGATAATAGCTCCATCTTCCGGCCAAACTGCGATCATTGGTCCACCCTGTTTCACCATTTTTGTAAAGAAATAAGGCATAATGGTAATGGCTGGCTTCTCGTTTTTCTTGGTATGTGATTTTACCATTTGCGAAGGGTGCATACTTTCAAGCAAACATGCTCCTAAACCTCTTACGCCTTCTTCACCATATGCTTTATAAATATGTAGCAACATAGAGTTGAACAAGTCGAAATCGCTAATTGGTAAACTTACACTTCTTTTAAATTCAGGCTTGAAAATATCTGCCCATGTGCGAGGCACTGGTCGGTCGCCCAATTCATCTTTATTTACAAGGAAAACCGCCGGTACAACTCCAATCATTGAATAGTGCCCTTCCGGATCTTTAAGAGAAATCTCCTCATTATCAAAATCCTTGTTTAATCGCTCAAAACCTGTGCTATCCTTAAAAACTCCTTGTTTCTTGAATTTCCCCATCAGCTTCTCATCGAAGAACAAATCGAAACCAGCAGAGATAAAAATATCGGCCAGGTTATCTGTATTTTCCTGGTTAATTACATCGTCAATTAACCAATCCAATCCCATCGATGCTGCCTTTAAATCGTATACAATCTCGTTTTTGTATTTCTTTTCGTAATCAGCAATAAATGAATCAATTCCTTCTACAAGAGGCACTCTTACCGGACAAGGTAATAATCCTTGTACATGAACTGAATCCTCTTTCTTTTCTTTTGTTTTCTGATTCAAATCACCATCAACCTGTCCTCTGTTTGAATCAATACCTTCTACCAATAAAGCAGTAAAAGTATCCACATTCAACTTCTTCATTTTCAAAGCCATCTCCAAAGAAAGAGATTTTCCAAAAAGAGCTCTTTTCTTTTCATCCTCTAATTGCTTGAATCCGTTCGAAACAAAAATTTTTACTGTTTCAGGATATTGTGTACAAATATCAAGCAAACTATCTGTGGTCTTAAAATATTGATTCTCCATTGTGAAACCGATTTTTATTGATTTTCTATTGCAAATGTAGATGCTCAAAGAAAAATAAATTGTAACCGATGTTACACTATGCATTTTTTTAGTCAAATCTTTCTAAAATTCCATTGATTCTAAAAACAAACTATTCGGATTAACGTATTATTTTTAATGACGAATCAATTTAAATTATTGACTAAGCTTCGTCGATTGATAATTTTGAAGTATATTTATATCGAAAACTTATAGAAAAATTTTCTTGTTGATAAGAAAATATTGTCGCCTATGGCAAGTTTACACCACATATTACCCCAGTTCTTATCGAAGATATCCATCATCTTTATTGCATTACTTTTGCCTGTTTCTTTATTTGCACAGGATGATGATGACGAAAGAGATGTCGTTAAAATTGTTGCCGATTATGAGCCGATGTATTGCTCAGCAACCAATGGGGAAATATTGCCTGTGCAGGAAATCAATATCCTGATAAAAGGTCCTGAAAATAAAAAGTGGTATGTGAGTTATTCGATCAATAATAGTCCGGCTATGGTTCTAAACAGCAATCAGGCCATAGAATTTTCAGAATACGAAATTTCACTCTTCCTAAGAAACCTAAGTGGAAAAATTCAGGATTATACCATTGAACTGAAACAAGCCTGGTTGGAAGATTTAACTCCTCTCCTAATTCCCGATGATGCCAACTCAGCCACCATTCAGCTTTTGCCTCTACCTGGTCCTGAAATCGACGATTATTTTCATAAGGCCAAGAGCAGTTCCACGCAAAACTATAGTGCCCAAATAGGTAAAAATTCCTCTTATGATATTATTCTGCCCAAAGGTGCAAAAATGGTTGAGAACAAGAGTAAAATTGAAGCCAGCAAAAAAAAGCTTGATCTAAAAATTCAATGGTCTGAGGATGAAGGCAGCAGATTTTTCAAATTGATCGAAACAGATGCATTTGGGTGCAACAGCGATACCATTTATGCAGGTATAGAAATTGTGAAAAGCTTTCGTGTTGATCTGGGAGAAGTAAAAAATATCTGTGTAGGGGAATCCTGTGAATTGATTCCAGAAATTGATTTGCCATCGAATTATTCTTATCTGTGGAGCAATGGAGAAACCAGCAAATCGATCACTGTAAATGAAAGTGGCAAGTATGAGTTGACCGTAACCGATTTGGCCGATAATCAAGTGGTGCATTCCTCGATTGATGTAAAAGTTCATAACGCACCGACAATTCCTATCGATGATTTGCTTATTCTGGAAGACAAGGAGCACACCATAGATATCTTCGAAGAAAATTGCACCTACTTATGGTCGGATGGAAGTACAAAAGCCATCAACACAATTTCTGAATCGGGCAACTATTCCGTTATTAAAACATCGGCATATGGTTGTTCTGCAAAGAAAGAGTTTAAAGCCAAGTTAAAAGATGAAATTTTCAAAATAGAACTGCCTGAGGTCATTCACATGTGTGGCAATGAGAAAATGACTTTGAGTCCTGGTCTATCCATCAATCAGGAATATACTTTTAAATGGAATACCGGGTCGGCAGATGAAGAAATTACCATAGAAAATCCGGGAGAGTTTTGGGTAAAAGTGACAGATCCCGATGGTTTTTCGAAAACAGCAAATACAAGTGTGCAGTATCATCCAAATCCTATTGTCGACCTTGGTCCTGATTTGGTTCTTTGGGAAGGGGAAACCGCCATTCTGGATGCTGAAAATCCGGGCGCAAGTTACATTTGGAACAATGGCGCAATCAGCCAAAGCATTGAAGCCAAAAGTGGTGGAATATATGTTGTTGAAGTTTCCGATCAATATGGTTGTTCTAACAAAGATACCTTGTATATCGACTATAAAAAAGGTCAAAAATTTGGTGTTTTTCTTGGCGAGGATCAGAGCATTTGCAAAGGCGATTCGGTTTATGTTAGCGTACAACTTGAAGGAAATCCGGTAGCTCCATTAAGCTACAAATGGATTGGAATAGATAGCGATGCACCAGAAACCTATCTGAAACAGCAAGGTGAATACTGCCTGGAAGTTAGCGATGCAAATGGAAATACAGAATCGGACTGTATTCATCTAAGCACGAAAAATGTTCCCATCGTGAATCTTGGCCAGGATCTGGTATCATATCCCAATGAAGGAATTGTTTTGGATGCAGGTACACCAAATTGTTTTTATACCTGGTCTACGGGCGAAATCACTCAAAAAATAAAGGTAAGTACAGAGGGGCAGTATTGGGTAAAAGTAACCAACGAACACAATTGTACCGCTCAGGATACTATCGAAGTAGGCTTTCTGGAAGATTATCCATTTGTAGGTCTGCCTAAAGCTTTTTCTCCTAACGGCGATGGGCACAACGACAAGCTTTTCATTCATGGCAGCAACTTTAAAGATGCCACTTTGGTGATTTACAACCGTCTTGGACAAAAAATATTCGAAAGTAAAAGTAGCAATGTAGGCTGGGATGGTTTTTTCAAAGGTGAACTTCAAGATATTGACGTTTATATTTATGTGCTCGAAGTAACTTATAATGATGGTAAAAAAATGCTCAAAAAAGGAAATGTAGCGCTCCTCAGATAAATCATAAAATCATTTTATATTTCTATTTAAGTTGTGTAAATTAGTTTTTCATAAACCATACACAACCGATATGCTTCTTGCAAAAAACCTCACAAAATCATACAAAGAGCTTACAGCGCTTTCCGATGTAAATTTATCAATTGAAAAAGGAGAATTATATGGTATGCTGGGCCCCAATGGCGCTGGTAAAACAACGACCATTAGCATACTAAGTTCACTGTTAAAACCCGATAATGGTGAAATTTTCTACGAAGGCAAAAACCTATATCAAAATCTTGCTGAGTGTAAAAAACTGATCGGCGTTGTGCCACAGGAAATCGCATTATACGATGATTTATCTGCTACGGAGAATCTTAAATTTTGGGGAACTTTATATGGAATTAAAGGTAAAAACCTGCAAAAAAAGAGCGATGAATTGTTGGAATTCTTAGGGCTTGCCGATAGAAAAAACCACAAAATAAAAACCTACTCTGGCGGTATGAAACGAAGAATTAATATTGCCGCCGCCTTGCTGCACGATCCTAAAATAGTCTTTATGGATGAACCGACTGTAGGCATCGATCCGCAAAGTAGAAACTTAATTTTTGAGGTAATTGAAGAACTGCATTCCCGTGGACTGACCATGATTTATACCACACATTATATGGAAGAAGCAGAACGCTTGTGCGACAGAATTGGAATTATTGATGAAGGAAAAATTATTGCAGAAGGAAGCTTGGATGAGCTAAAAACCAACTCTTCTATTAAAGAAGAAATTCATTTGAAATATTCCAATCCCAATAAAAATAAGTTAGATCAACTGACTGATCGCTACAAAGGCCAACTTCTTTTGAATGAAGATCATTTGATTCTGTCATCATCGCAGGCCAATGCCGAGTTGCCCGAGTTAATTCAGCTCTGTTCTAAATCGGAACTTCTGCTCGATAAGGTAGATATCAGAAGCTTGAGTTTGGAAAGCATCTTTCTGGAGTTAACAGGCAAATCATTGCGCGACTAATTTTAATTCAACCCAAAACCAAAGAACATGTTTACAATCGCATTAAAAGATATCAAGCAATATTTCAAAGATAAAACTGCGGTATTTTTATCGCTATTGCTCCCAATTGCTTTAATTACCATTTTCGCATTGATGTATGGTGGAATTGGAAAATCAGAAAAATCGAAAGCCATTAACCTGCTATTTACCGATGAAGACAAGACTGAGCTTTCGAATGAGGTTTTCACCACATTAGATGCCGAAGAAGGGCTAAAACTGGAAGCTAAAAGCTTTGCTGAAGCCGAAAGCCTGATTAAAAAAGGGAAAAGAACAGCTGTACTGGTCCTGTACAAAGGATTCCAGGACTCAGTTGAGGCAGGTAATAAAATCCCAATGGAATTGTTCTACGATGAAGCCAAAGAGATCGAAATGGGTTTATTGCAACAAGCTTTGTGGTCAAACCTTTTCGGAATTACCATGCAAAAAGGCATTAAAGGAAAGGTGAATACCTGGATCAAAGAAAAAAATCCAGACCTTTCTAATTCTGAAATCGAAGACATTCAGTCGCAGGTGGCTGAACAGTTTGATGGGTTCAGCAATTCGAACGAGCAATCGGAAATTGAGGAAAACTCTGAACTTCCTATGACGGCCTTGGTTGGAGAGAAAAAGGATGGCAACCTCGGATTGGTACAAGCCATTGCGGGTATCGCTATTATGATGTTGCTCTTTAGTGTATCGGCCAGTGGAGCTTCCTTATTAAAAGAAAAAGAAGATGGTACATTCCGACGTTTATTAATCGCACCGGTGAGACCTTCGGGAATTTTATATGGCAAAATGTTATCTACCCTGTTTATGGCTGTCTTGCAATTAACTGTAATGTTTCTTTATTCCTGGTTGGTTTTAGGGTTGGATATTTTTATCAATCTACCAGCACTTATTCTCATGATTCTTTGCGCAGCAATTGCCTGTTCAAGTTTTGGAATATTTATGGCCTCGATATGCAAAAGCAGAAAACAGGTAGAGAGTTTATCAACCCTTATTATTCTTGTGATATCGGCCATTGGAGGAAGTATGATGCCATTGTTTTTTATGCCTGCTATCATGAAAAAACTGGCGGTAGTTTCGGTCAATTATTGGGCCATGGAAGGCTTCTTTGATATTTTCTGGAGGCAATTGCCTCTCATCGATATTCTGCCTAAAATGTTAATTCTTCTCGGAATTGGAGCAGTACTTACCATCATATCGGTAATCAGTTTCAAACGAAATTTATTAAAGATGGTATAGACAAAATAGGGAGATTGCATAGTTCAATCTCCCTATTTACTTTCAGGCAATAAAAAGACAAAAGCCTCTTTTATTTTTTGAAGATTAAGAGGAAACCCGTATCATTGAGAAAATATTAACTGAAAACAACAAAATGCTATTTGAACAGCTCTCTCAATCACCTGTATTTAGAGGCATTTCTCCATCAGAAATGGAATCTCTCTTACAGGATGCTCAGTATAAAATTAAGAAATACTCAAAAGGTGATATGGTGGCCTTTCGTGAAGATCGTTGTGAACATTTAATGATTGTAATGAAAGGAAGTGTGAAAGGAGAAATGCTTGACCCTTCGGGTAAGAGCATTAAAATTGAGGATATTATGGCTCCCTATCCCATTGCCTCTGCCTTTTTATTTGGACAAAGAAATCAGTTTCCGGTAAACGTTACAGCAAATGAGGATGTGGAAATCTTCTCTTTGGCAAAAGAATCTGTGGTCGATTTGTTTCAAAAGAACAAGGTGTTCCTGATCAATTATCTGAACCTGATTTCAAATCGAAGTCAGTTCCTGGCCAACAAACTCATGTTCCTGAATTTTAAAACCATTAAAGGAAAATTGGCGAACTACATTTTAAAACTTGCTGCTCCGGATAAGGTTCAGGTTACTTTGCCCAAATCACAATCGGAGATGGCTCAGTTTTTCGGGGTAACCCGACCTTCCTTTGCCCGCAGCTTGAAAGAGATGGAACAAGAAGGTTTAATTGAAACACATCGAAGAGAAATTAAAATCCTGAATAGACAACAACTTATCAGACTTCTACAACAATAGGTCATTTTTATTTCAATAACATGTAGTTTTCTGATTTCAGAAAAAAATTAATTCTTAATTTTGTGCCCTGAAAACAAGGCTTCTCTTTATTTGTTTTTATATCAGGAGAAAAGCCACGCTTTCAACTTTTTGATTTTCGGAACAATACGATTTTCAAAAAGATTTTAAAGTCTGAAAATGCAAAATATTTCAAAACAATAAGAAATGCACAATAAGAACAACATTACTGAGAAGATTTATTGGGTAGGAACAAATGACCGTAGAACCCACATTTTTGAGAACTACTGGCCATTGCCAAAGGGTGTTGCTTATAACTCATATGTAATTGTAGATGAGAAGGTAGCCATTGTTGATACTGTTGAAAAAGGAACCATGGACGAGTACCTTGACAATATTGAGGAAGTACTTGATGGCCGTAAAGCTGATTACCTAATTGTTAATCACATGGAACCTGATCATTCTGGTTCTATCCGTTCCCTGGTTGAGCGCTATCCTGAAATGAAAATTGTTGGTAACAAAAAAACTTTCCCAATGTTGGAGCGTTTTTATGGCGTAAAAGACAATTTGATGGAAGTAAGAGAAGGCGACAGCATTGATTTGGGAGAGCACAAACTAAACTTCTATATGGTTCCGATGTTACACTGGCCAGAAACTATGGTAACATTCGAATCGAACAACGGAATCTTATTCTCGGGTGATGCCTTTGGTGCTTTTGGTACGCTTGACGGTGGTATTTTCGATGATGAACTGGATTTGGATTACCTGGAAGAAGAAATTAGCCGTTACTATTCAAATATTGTTGGAAAATATGGTCGTCCAACTCAAAATGCATTGAAAAAATTAGGTGGTCTTGAGATCAAAATGATCTGTGCAACTCACGGTCCGATCTGGAGAACTCATATTGCTGATATTGTTGCCAAATACGACAAGTGGAGTCAGTACAAAACCGACGAAGGTTGTGTAATTGTTTACTCTTCGATGTATGGTAATACCGAAAAAATGGCAGATAATATTGCTCGCCATTTGGTAAAGAAAGGAATCAAAAAAATCCGTATTCACGATTCTTCTAAAACTCACCCTTCTTACATCATTAATGATATCTTCAGATTCCGTGGTGTAATTTTAGGTAGCTGTGCATACAATGGCGATGTGTTCCCAACCATGGAAACATTAATCAACGAATTAGAGCACATGGGCGTTAAAGATCATGTTCTTGGTGTATTCGGATCTAAATCGTGGGGAGGCGGTGGCCTGAAGCGATTGAACAAATTTGCTGAAAACATCAAATGGGAAACCATCGAAGTTACTCCTGAAGCATTGTGTGCTCCTGGACAAGAAGATTTCGACCAATGTGAAGCTTTAGCCGATGGTATGGCCAAACGCTTAAAAGAATTGTATTCGTAATCACAAGCGATAACAGA
Organism: Marinifilum caeruleilacunae; assembly: GCF_013141825.1. Classification (GTDB taxonomy): domain Bacteria; phylum Bacteroidota; class Bacteroidia; order Bacteroidales; family Marinifilaceae; genus Marinifilum; species Marinifilum caeruleilacunae. The sequence continues at coordinate 44,897 of NZ_RZNH01000005.1, read as the reverse complement.
TATAAGAACTCCTCCAACTTTGGGGGAGTTTTTTTATGCCACAATGCAAGTGAGATTAAAACTGTGGCTGAAAAATGAAGCCAACCTGTCCCCTTACCGAATTGTAATTATCAGATATATCAAAGCTTGAACTCAGTTCAACAAACATGTGTTTTCTTAGCTTAAAACGAACTCCTGCTGTTGGTACAAACCAGGCATTATAGTTTAGAACCCTGTCTTTTTTGTAATCCCTGTTATGGTAATGATATCGGTCATCATCATCGTAGTCATAATCGAAAATTTCATTCACAATGGATAATAAATCGGTTCCAATACCTATAAATGGTTGCACCTCTCCTCTGGTTATATACCATTTCATATGCACAAGCCATAGGAATTGTTTCTGAGTGAAGTCTACATCAGCAGCCTTATCTTCATCTAATATCTGATCCCAAAACTTAAGGTTAAATTCTGTTCCGCCATAAAACTTACTGTTGTTCCACCCGAAGTTTAAACTGTACACATGCCCAGCCTGTGCAATTTTAGAAGCCGAACCAACGGTCCAGTTGGGTCCTGCATGAAAACCAATTTCAAACTCGGTGATTAAATCAAGATCTACTTTTGCTTTACTTTTGGGTTTAGAGTATTGGTAATAGTTCTCCTGCGATTTTGCTGGAATTGAAAATATTGCTAAGAAAATCAGTAATAAGACAGTTTTTGTAGAAATCATATGCATAAAATTAAAATACCAGGCCAAGCTGTAAACGTGTATAACTGTAGTTTCCGGATAAGTCGGCACTCAAACCAACATTGCCACTTACATCCTTCCCCATTTTCCATCTTATCCCAAAACTCGGAACAAACCAGGCATTGTAATTTTTAGGTTCATCATCGTAGCTTGAATAATATCCATCATCCTCTTCTTCATTGGCAGTTAGGATTGATTCACCAAAACTTATAAGGTCGGTACCACAACCAATATAAGGCTGCACATCACCTTCCCCTAAAAAGAGTTTGGTTTGAACCAACCACAAAAAATTAGTTTCGTTAAAGTTCAATTCCTTGGCCTCGGGAACATCCTGGTAGTTTTTCCAACTGGTAATGCTTAATTCGGTGCCGAAATATACATTGCCATTATTGGCTCCCAGGTGCATGCTAAACGAATTTCCTTTTTTGGCAAAATCCTTAGTATGGCCCGATGTCCATGCAGGACCATAGTGAAATCCTACTTCAAAATTGTCACTTTTAGATACCTCTCTTGTGGTTTTCAGATCGATTTTATCGCTTTCCTTAGGTCTATCATAAGAATGATAAACATTTTGTGCACTTAACAAATTACATGTCAGTAAGACAAGAATTAAGCCTGATAAGTTTTTGATTTTCATGATTGTCGTTTATAAGTAAACCTATTCACTCATGCTTTTCCCTACCTATCATTTTATTTTTTATGATTTTTTAACAATTGATTATTGACACAAAAAAAGCCAGTACAAAATGTACTGGCTTCATCATATATGCTTAAGATCTTATTTCAATTTCTCAATCGCCGATTTAATTCTGCGAATTGCCTCTGCCATTTGTTCTTCGCTGGTTGCATAAGATAAACGCAAACATTCAGGAGCACCAAAGGCTTCACCAGTTACGGTTGCAACATTTGCCGATTCCAACAAATACAAACTTAAATCTGTTGCATTATTAATGCATACACTTCCGTTCGATTTTCCAAACAGTTGGCTCACCTGCGGAAACAGGTAGAAAGCGCCCTTAGGTTCACGAATCTCGAAGCCAGGTACTTCTTTTAGCTGTGCAAGAGCCAAATCTCTTCTCTTTTTAAAGGCTGTTCTCATGGATACAACACTCGACTGATCTCCATCAAGAGCAGCTACCGAAGCCATTTGTGCAATAGACGAAGCGCCTGAAGTCATCTGACCCTGTAGTTTACCACATGCCTTTGCAATCCATAATGGAGCTGCAATATAGCCTATTCTCCATCCTGTCATGGCGTATCCTTTCGAAACACCATTGATCACAACAACACGGTCTTTCATATCGGTAAACTGTGCCATACTTTCGTGGGCTCCCACATAATTGATGTGTTCGTAAATTTCATCAGACATGATTACAATATCCGGATACTTTGCAAAAACATCAGCCAGGGCACGTAGTTCTTCTTTCGAGTACAAACTTCCTGTCGGATTACTTGGCGAGCTAAACAAGAATGCCTTTGTCTTAGGAGTAATCGCCTTTTCCAATTGCTCAGGAGTGATTTTAAAATCCTGCTCAATACTGGTTGGAATATAAATGCTTGTTCCTTCGGCAAGTTTTACAATTTCGCTGTAGCTTACCCAAAATGGCGATGGGATGATTACCTCATCTCCTTTGTTCACAATGCTCATCATAGCATTGGCAATTGACTGTTTCGCTCCGTTTGAAACTACAATCTGATCTGCCGTGTAATCTAAATCGTTCTCACGTTTTAGCTTATTTACAACAGCCTGACGCAACTCAAGAAATCCTGGAACCGGTGAATAATGTGAATAATTATCATCGATTGCTTGCTGTGCAGCTTTCTTGATGTGATCAGGGGTGTCAAAATCAGGTTCACCAACACTCAGGTTAATCACATCGATTCCCTGAGCTTTCATTTCTCTACTTTTCTGTGACATTGCCAGCGTTGGAGACAATTCCATTGCTGCAATACGGTCCGAAACTTTCAACATTCTAAATTTAATTTAGGGATTTAAAAATTTGGTTAATACTTTTGTTAAAAAAAATGTCCCCCCTGCAAACAAATACAGTGGTTTTTCATGCATTTGTTTACAGCATGTAAAGATACTGTTTTTAAACATATAGGACATGTAATAAAATCGAATTTTTAACATTAAAGCCCAAAAAAATGACAGGTGTTCTGGAAATAGTAAAATACATTTTACCATCGCTAGTGGTTTTTGCAACTGCTTACTTTGTAATTAAAGCTTTTTTTAGAAAAGATGATCAAAAAAGAAAACAGGAGTTATTTCTGAACAATCAGAAGGAAATTACCCCAATTCGATTGCAAGCTTACGAACGCTTGATCATTTTCCTGGAGCGCATACATCCTGAATCATTAATCGTTAGGGAAAATGTAGCTGGCATGAGCAACCAGCAGTTGCAACAAAAATTAATCGCTGCCATCAGAACTGAATTCGAACACAACTTATCTCAACAAGTATATGTTACTGCCAAGCTATGGAAAGAGATAAAAGCGGCTAAAGAAAGCATTCTGCAATTGATCAATTCTGAAGGTTCGCAATTGCTACCCGACGATTCTTCTCTAGGCTTGAGCAAAGCAGTTATCGAATCGCACATGCAGATTCAAAATCCTCAAATAGAAAAAACAATTTCTCTCTTGAAAGAAGAAGTTGGTAGCATTTGGAACTAAGCTGTTCTTTACCAGTTCGTGTGACTAAACGTACATTTACTAAAGAACAAATACTCTCATTCACTAAAAAATCCCTATTTTTGCGGAACTTTTTAAAAAATTGAGCAATGATTTCATTTGACGATATCAAATTAAGCAAGCAAATCAGAATGGCTTTGGATGAAGCCGGATTTGAAAAACCTACTGAAATTCAACATCAGGTATTCGCTCCTGTTCGTTCGGGAAAAGATATTATTGGTATTGCACAAACAGGTACAGGAAAGACTCTGGCTTATTTGATGCCGATATTGATGAAATTGAATTATGCCAAAGGAATGGATCCCCGTGCATTAATTGTGGTGCCAACCCGAGAATTGGTTTTACAGGTTTGTGAAACCATCGAGTTGTTAACGCCTTACATGGACATTCGTGCATTGGGCATTTATGGTGGTGTAAATATCAATACACAAAAAGAAAAAGTGTATGAAGGTGTTGACATTTTGGTAGCTACACCGGGTCGTTTAATGGATATTTACATGACTCGTGTGTTGAAAATGACCTTGGTAAAAACTTTGGTAATTGATGAAGCAGACAAGATGATGGATCTTGGTTTTATGCCTCAGCTGAATGCCATTTTCGATATATTGCCTGAAAAACATCAAAACCTGTTGTTCTCGGCAACTTTTTCGGATACAGTTGCAAAAATGTCGGACGATTTCTTGTTCCTGCCAGAAAGAGTTGAAGTTGCACCTCAGGCTACAACTGTAAAAAACATTCACCAGGTTCAATATCGTGTTCCAAACATTTTAAGTAAGGTAAACCTCTTAAAATACCTTTTGGAAGACAAAGAGGAATTTAACAAGGTGATGGTGTTTACCGAAACCAAAAAGAATGCCGACAGAATTGTTGACAGGCTTGAAGATTTCCTGGGCGAGGAGTTGAGTGTTATCCACTCAAACAAAGCTCAGAATACCCGTATTAATGCTTTGAATGCTTTTAAAGAAGGAAGAGCAAGGGTAATGGTATCGTCGGATGTTGCCGCTCGTGGTATCGATATTGAAGATGTGAGTCATGTAATCAACTTCGACATCCCGACCAACTACGTGGAGTATGTTCACCGTGTGGGTAGAACCGGACGGGCCGAAAAAGAAGGTACGGCAATTAGTTTTGTAAATGAGGGTGAAGAGGAATTAATGGAAAAGATTGAGGAGCTGATCCGCAAACCTGTTTCATTGGAATCGGTACCAATGGATGTTGAAATTACCTCCCAACTCCTGGAAGATGAAAAGAAACAAACCCGCAATATCAAGGTAAAAAATACGGTAAGAAGAGATACAGGTGCTTTCCATCAGAAAAAAGCCAAAAACATGAAAACACCTTCGGGTTCGAAAGGCCGATTGAAACAATTGGAAGCTCAAAAAAGAAATCAAAAGAAGAGAAATAAATACAAGAAGAAATAAGCTTAGGAAAGCCGACTACTGTTTTGTTAGTCGGCTTTTTTATTGGAATTTATTACTTATACAAATCGCCATTTAGGTATCTAAGACCGGAATCAATAATTACAGTAACTATCTTTTTACCGGGACCCAGTTCTTTTGCCCTTTGCAGTGCAGCCCAAACATTAGCTCCCGAGGTTACCCCTCCAAAAATGCCTTCTTTTTTTGCCAGTTCGTTGGCTATTCGGTAGGCATCTTCATCCTTCACCGGGATCACTTCATCAATCAAGTCTTTTCGCAGAATGGTAGGAACAAAAGACAAACCGATTCCTTCCAAACGGTGTTTCCCACTGGTATCGCCTCCCGATATGTTTCTAACGTAAAAAGGTTCAACGGCAATGGTTCGCAAAGTCGGGATCTGCTCTTTTAAAACTTCCGAATTCCCCGAAATACAGCCTCCACCACCTGCGGCCATTACAAATTCATCGATATCGCTTCCCAGCTCTTGAATCATTTCTTTTGCCATGCCATGATATCCCAATTTGTTGTCGATGTTGTTTACCTGGTCGGGCCAGAAAGTATTGGGTTCGTTTATCAGCTCCTTGGCCCTTGCAATCATTTGGTTGATAACATCAGCGGTAAGAATTCCATTTTCGGCATGTATAATTTCTACAGTAGCTCCAAAAGCTCGCATGGTTTGAAGTTTTTCTTCCGAAAATCCGTTCGACGAAACAAAGTGAGCCTTGTAACCTCTCATTGCACAAACCATGGCCAAAGAACTGCCGGTGCTTCCCCCGGTATATTCTACTACTCTGCCGCCTGGTTTTAAGTCCCCGCGCTTTTCGGCACCATTAATCATCGAAAGAGCCATACGGTCTTTCATGCTTCCTGTGGGATTTGCTGCTTCGTATTTCACGTAAATATCTGCACAGTCCTTATCTACAATATTTTGCAGTTTTACCAGGGGTGTATTTCCTATCAAACTCATTATTTAAATATTTTGGGTTTTGATTTTATTCTTTATAAATGTTCCAGTGCTCTCTGTTGAAAGCTTTTCTCTTTTAGCTTGTCTTCAAAATCAGAAAGATTATTAAGAAAATCTGTATTGGATTGTAATATGTCCCGAATTGAACTCTGGCCTGCATTCCACACTTTCTCAAATTTGGGAAGTTCTAGCTTGGCCTTATCCGAAAGCTGAATCATTTTCTTTCGATTGTCTTTCTCATCCCTTACCGAAATAAGATAGCCCTTTTGAATCATTTTATTCAACATTTTGGTTGCAGCAGCCTGCGATAGTTGAAGCAAATCTGCAATTTCGGACATGGTGCTGCTCTCCTGTTTTTTCAACAACAGGATAACCAAATGCCAGCTTGGTTCTATATCCAAATCTTTTTGCTGATACAAGTCTTTAATGCTGTAGCTCAGGTTATCACTTAACCTTTTTAGGCGAGCGGTAACACCCAAAAATTCCAATTCTTTTAAAAAATCTCTCTCCATAATATTTACTTAACTGGTTAAGCAAATATATCATTTTTTACTTAACCAGTTAAGTTTATTTTGATTTTTATGCACAAAAAAAGCCGAACATGACTGTCCGGCTTTCATTTTATATGATGAATTTGATTATTTAATCATCTGAACGCTACGTTTCACAAATTTAGCAAGTTCCTCTCCTTTTAGCATGTTATTGGCCAAAAGTGCAAGGTCGATCAATTGTTTTACCAACTGGTTGTCTTTACCAAACTCCTGTAGTAAGCCTTCTTTTTCGGCATTCACTTCAGTTATTTGCTTCTGAATATCAGCCATTTTATCTTTTTCTTCCTGAGGAACTTCTTCTTCTTTTTTGTCTTTCTTCAAAGCTTCCAAAGCATCTCTTTCTTCAAAAAGTGGAGTTAGTTTTGTCGAAACCTCTGACAATTTATCGTTTAGCTTCGCGTCTTTGTCTTTTAAGATGGTTGCCACCAATTCGTGATCGGTATTTACCACCAGGTTATACGAATCCGGCATTTCGCCATAGAATCCCATTCCTGCATTCATAGCAGCCATATCTTTCATACGACGCATGAACTCGGCCTGCGTAATCATTAATGGCTGTGCTTCCTCTCCTAACGATTCGAAAGTCACCATATAATTCACACCTTCGGTTGGCAACTGGGAGTTGAAAACAGGAATTAAATCTGTTTTTTCTTCTTCCGATAATTTCGATTCTTTCACTTCATCCTTCTGGATCAACTTGTCAACCACATCAGAATCTACACGAACGTATTTCTTGTTGGTTTCTTTTTGTTCCAGGTGATTGATAATGTGGTTATCCAACTGGCTATCCATCAACAATACATCATACCCTTTTGCTTTGGCAGCCTCAACATAAGAGAACTGGGCATCCATATCGGTTGCGTAAAGGTTAATAATGTTGTTGTCTTTATCTGTTTGATTCTCCTTAATGATTGCTTCGTACTCTTCCAAAGTGAAATACTTTCCTTCAGTATTTTTGATCAAGAAGAATTTTTTAGCTCTGTCGAAGAATTTCTCTTCTGTTAACATTCCGTATTCAACGAACATGCGAAGATCATCCCACTTGCTTTCAAATTCAGTACGATCTTTCTTGAAGATATCCATTAAGCTGTCAGCCACTTTTTTGGTAATGTGATTCGAAATTTTCTTCACATTTCCATCAGACTGAAGGTAAGAACGAGAAACGTTCAATGGAATATCCGGTGAATCGATAACACCGTGCAGTAAGGTCAAGAATTCAGGTACAATTCCTTCTACCGAATCGGTTACGAAAACCTGGTTACAGTACAATTGGATTTTGTTTTTCTGAATCTCTACGCTGTTTTTAATTTTTGGGAAGTAAAGAATACCTGTTAGGTTGAAAGGGTAATCAACATTCAGGTGAATATGGAACAATGGATCTTCACCCATTGGGTACAGCTGACGATAGAAATCACCATAATCTTCTTCTTTCAAATCAGCTGGTTTCTTAGTCCATGCAGGATTAGTATCATTAATTACATTGTCTTCGTCGGTCTGCTCTTCCTTGCCATCTTTCCATTCCTTCTTTTTACCGAAAGCAATCTCGATAGGCAAGAATTTACAGTACTTGTTCAACAATTCCTGTAAGCGGCTTTCTTCCAAAAAGTCTTTCTCCTCTTCCGAAATGTGCATTACAATGTCGGTACCTCTTTCTGCCTTTTCAACCTCTTCCAAAGTATATTCAGGATTTCCTTCGCAGCTCCATTTTACAGCTTTTGCACCTTCTTTGTGAGAAAGGGTTACAATATCTACCTTATCGGATACCATAAATGAAGAATAGAAACCTAATCCGAAGTGACCAATAATTGCATTTGCCTGATCCTTGTATTTGTCAAGAAACTCTTCGGCTCCCGAAAAAGCAATTTGGTTGATATATTTTTCAATTTCTTCCTGGGTCATCCCAATACCCTTATCCGAAATGGTAATGGTTTTGGCTTCTTTATCCACGTTCACACGAACAGTCAGGTCACCTAATTCCCCTTTGAATTCGCCAGTTGAAGATAAGGTTTTCAACTTTTGCGTTGCATCTACTGCATTCGATACAATCTCTCTCAAAAAGATATCGTGATCTGAGTACAAAAATTTCTTAATAATTGGAAACAGATCGTTACTGGTAACACCAATTTTTCCTGTTGACATATTTATATTGTTTTTAAAGATTAATTTTCAATTTCACGATTCCTTTTAGTCAAAGCCTATGCCAATACTGCATTTATGACATTAAGACAGGAAAGGTGAAAAAAGTGCAGAAAATTGTCAGTTTATCTGTTTAAAACATGCAAAAAATTCATTTTGTAACCTTACAAATATTCAAGTCGATTAGAAATTACACCCTCTACTATTCATGCTTCTGCAAAAAACAAGTTGGAGTGGTATTTCTCGCTGTTTGCATCATTATTTTTTCCTGAAAATCAGACGGAGTCACCTTGTTAAAAAAACATAAAACTTCTTAAACGGTTTAATAAAAAATAAGGCTTTTCATAAATTCACGCCGCACAACACACTGCATATTGTTCACAACACAACAATTAATGTGTAACTAAATTCAATACAAAGCCGTCACACTTTTATTAAACAAAACCAAACATGACAAAATTCTACACCTTTATTCTCTTATTCCTGGTTTCCTTATCGGGATATTCTCAACAAATCAGCGGGAAAATTACCGATCTGGAAGGTAAACCCATTCCATTTGCCAATATCTATATTCAAGAATTGGCTACAGGTACAACCTCTAATGTTGATGGTGAATACCATATGGATCTGGCAAAAGGATCATGGAACCTACATTACCGTTATCTTGGATATCAGACCAAAGCAGTAGTGGTTGAAATGACTGAAAATGACCTGACAATGGATGTGGCCCTTGCGCCACAAACCTATCAGTTAAAAGAGGTAAAAGTATTGGCCAGTGGCGAAGATCCAGCCTACTACGTAATGCGTAAAGCCATTGCTATGGGCGATTACTACACAAAACAGGTTAGCCAGTACAACAATATGGTTTACCTGAAAGGTTCGGGCAAAGTAACCAGCGTTCCACGATTACTAAAAAAGCAACTGGCTAAGGAAGGCATTACACCCAACAAGACTTTCGTAACCGAAAATATTTCAAAAATTCATTTCGAATTGCCAGATAAAGTGAAAGAGGAAGTGATTTCAATTCGTTCATCGGGATTGGGTGAGCAAGCTGATCCCATGCAGTTTATCACTGCCAATTTATACAATACAAAAGATGAAGGATTCATCTCTCCTCTAGACAAAACAGCTTTTGCCGTATACCGTTTCGAACTGGAATCTGTTTTTGAGGACCAGGGACGCATGATCAACAAAATTAAGGTTACTCCAAAAAGAAAAGGGAAAGATTTATTTAGAGGTTACTTAAATATTGCGGAGAACTACTGGAACATTCACTCTGCCGATTTAAAACTTAATCTTCCCATGACCGATGTTCATATGCACCAGCTTTATGCACCTGTTAAAGAGGAAGTCTGGATGCCCGTAAGTTTCGATTTCCACATCAAATTTAAAGGCATGGGCTTTGGTTTGGAAGGAATGTATGTAGCCTCGATTAAGGATTATGAGATTACTTTAAACCCAGATTTGGACCATGATTATTTGAAAAAACTTGATATTTCGAAAAAACAGGAAGAAGCCCAGGTGGCAGGTTTGGGAAAGCAAGAATCAAAAATTCTATCGGCGAAAGAACAGAAACGCAAGGTTGAAATTCAGAATTTGCTGGAGAAAGACGATATGAACAATTCCGATATGCGAAAACTGGCCCGCCTGATGGAGAAAGACACCGAAAAACCGAAAAAGGAGAAAGTAAAAGAGCCCTTAGAGATTAAGATTGAGAAGGTAAAAATGGCAAAGGATGCAAAAGACAAAGATTCCTTGTACTGGGCCGAAATGAGACCAATTCCACTTTCGGAAGATGAAAAAATCAGTTTTGAGAAGAAAGATTCCATCGAAATTGTAAGAAATAGTCCTGAATACAAGGACTCTGTAAGAATTGCCAACAGAAAATTTAAATTCAAGCACATTCTTTTTGGAAAAACTTATAGCTACAAAGAGTCGAATTCACGTTTATCAACCCCGGGCTTGTTAAGTTTGGATAAAATATCATATAACACCGTTCAGGGATTTACCTTCGCAGCTCCTTTTTCGTATACCAAAAGCGATACACTTGGCCATTATTTTAACATGAACTCCGAATTAAAGTATGCCTTTTCGCGCGAACATCTCGATTTTATTTTGGGCGGTGTTTATCGTTACAATGGATTAAAACGTTCCTACCTGGGTTTTAAATTGGGCAGCAAGGCTGTAGACTTTAACGAACAAACTGGGATTGATCCGTTGCTAAATGCAATAAGTTCGTTACACTTTAAGGACAATTACATGAAATTGTATGATAAGAATTTTGTAAGCCTTTGGCACAATACCGATATCGCAAATGGCTTACGCTTATCTACTGCTTTAGAATATGCCAATCGAAAACAATTGTTCAATACCAATTCTTTTTACATTACCGATCCTGACGATAAAGACTATACTTCAAATATCCCTGAAGGGGTTGATCCTTTACTGGTTCAGGATAGCAAAAGTGTGAGTTTTGCTGCTTCGTTGGAGTTCACTCCTCGCCACAGGTACTTTATTCAGAAAGGTGTAAAGCGAATGACTTACTTTCACCAGCAACCAACCTTTGCAATTAAGTACAAACAAGGATTTAAGGATGTTCTTGACTCTGATGCGGATTATTCTTTACTGCAGTTTTCGGTAAAACAGGAGATTGAAACCGGTTTTAACGATCGTTTATCCTACATTGTTAAAGCTGGAACATTTCTGAAAAAAGACAAGATGCACTTTTCTGATTTCAAGCATTTCAACACCAGTAAACCCACAGTAATGTTGGATGGCGGACTAAGTACATTCAGATTATTGGATTACTACCAGCATTCTACCAATGAAGATTATCTGGAAGCACATGCTCAATTTGAATCGGATCGTTTTTTATTGAAACGTCTGCCTGTTTTGAATAATTCTCTTGCCATTCAGGAAAGACTATTTGTGAACTACCTAAGTCATAAAAACAAGAAAAACTACTGGGAAGTTGGCTACGGATTATCTCAAATTTTCCTAATGTTGGATGTTGAGGTAGTTTGGAGCTTCGATGGGAAACACCATCGGGATACAGGAGTAAAATTGAAATTTAATTTTTAATCCTGAATTTCAATTAAAAAATATCTAGCAATATAAAACCCCTTAAGCGTAAAAGTCTAAGGGGTTTTATTCTATATATGAATTGATATTCTCACCTGAAATCAGTATTCAAAACTTATTTCATCTCCGCGTAATCTCTTACCAATTTAAAGATCCCTTCAAATTGTTTGTAAGATAATTTGTCGGCGGTATCCGTAGTTTCATGATAATCGGCATTATCACTGTGGGTATAGAAAAACACTGCTTTCACACCTTTATCGTGAAATGGAGCATGATCGGAAGAAGAAGATTCTCCTGTTCCAAACATCTTGAATACATAGTCTTTTTCCTTATTAATGGCATGAAATTTATCCATCTCTTTAGGAACCATATTTCCATTGATCACAAATATTCCTTTTTCTCCTGTAGCTACCATATCGAAATTAAGAACCATTTTTGTTTGTTCTAAAGGAAATATCGGGTTCGCCACATAATGTCTTGATCCTAACAAGCCAGCTTCTTCGGCACTAAATAGTGCAAAAACCAAGGTATAGTGAGGTTTCTTCTTTTTTGCTTTGAAATATTTTGCCAAATTCATCACCATGGCAACACCACTTGCATTATCGTTGGCTCCCGGATACATACTGTCGCCATAATAGCCCAAATGATCGTAGTGAGCGGTAAACATGATACAAGTATCTGTCTGTCCAGGAATATAACCCACCAGGTTTTGTGTTTTATAATCTTCAATAAACTTGCTTTCAATATCGTACTGAATGGTTTTTACCTCAGGACTAATCACATCTGTTTTAACCAGTAAGGTGGTAAAATCAACAAGTTTGTTCTTTGCAGAATATTTTAATTTTCCATTGATCAGAACCATACCTTTTGCATCAAATACATTCTTTTTCATCATGGCCTGGGCAAAATTATACAGCTCCGGATTATTCAGTCCAGTTGAATCGATGGCTAAAAAAGAGTTGGAATGATCTTTCTTCATGAAGGTACCAAGCGCATAAGAATTGGTTAAAATATCCTTGGTAATCCAGGTCAATTTAGCTTCTCCTTTTCCTGGCTTTGCATTTGGATTCACAACATATTCGCTAGCTGGTTGTAATTCCTTTCCATCCAGAGATAAACTGGTATTTTTTGCAAAAGTATTCACCGAAATCGAGTATGGCTGATAATAATTCTCAGTCATGCCCTTTAGCTTTATACTTTTCATTTCGTTCGATAAGTATGCTGCAGCAATACTATCACCTTTATTCACATATCCACGTCCGTGAAATTCTTTCGAGCTTAATTTTTCTACCAGTTTTTTGGTATAATCCATATCTTGCGCAACGCTTGTAAACGAAACCAACAAGCCGAACATACCAATCATTACTTTTCTTTTCATTATATTCTGTTTTGATCGTTTTTTCAAATTCAATAAGCGCCTGGATTTTGGCTCTTACAATTCTTTATTTTTTAGGTGAAACTTCACAACTAATCCCTGGTCTCCAGCCAAAAAACCTGTTTTACTCTTTGCATCATAATCCATCGTATGAAAAGCTCTTTTATCGATTTCTTTCCAATTCTCTCCATTATCTCTAGAAATGGCCGTTCCACTTGGTCCGGTAGCAATCCATACATTCTTTTCAAGCTGGTGAACACATTCTTTAAAAGCAACACTTTCTTCTCCATCTGCCAGTTTCCAGGACTTGCCTGAATCTGTCGATAGAATCACATTGCCTTTGCATTCGTTTATTTCTTTGTAGTTGCCACCCACACAAACTGCTCTGTTCTTGTCATCAATAAAAAATGAATAGATCCCTTCGGTTGAAGTACCTTGAATAATAGGAGTTTCGAAAACTTCCCAATTCTGACCTTTGTCTGCAGAATAAAAAATTCGAGAATGCATTCCTCCTGTAGCGATCCACACTTCACCAACGCCACGCGTAACAATTCCTGTACCGCTGGCAGCAAAGGCATATTCTCCCTCTTTCAAATCAGGAATAAATTGAGGTTTTAATCTATCCCAGCTTTCACCAGCATTCTCAGTAATCAGAATGTATGGTTTAGAATCAATGGCATCACTGGTGAGAATTCCATTTTGCTCATCCCAAAAATCAATTCCATTGTAAAATGCTTTTTCAAATGTATTTTGATGGCTTAAACTCCAGCTTTCTCCCCCATTTTTTGTGACATAAATTCTAGAGTCCAATCCATTCCCACAACTCATAAGCACAACATGGTCTTTTGAGAATACATGCAAATCGCGAAAGTCCAATTTTTCAGCTCCTGGCACAACAGCTTTCTTCCATTCTTTGCCACCATTATTGGTGAAGCAGTAATTGCCATGAGTTCCTCCCAGCCAGATGCATGAATCATTGAATACATGTATCGCTCTGAAAGTTGATGTCGAAGGAATATTTTGGTCTTGAAATTCAATGGAATAGTCTTGTGCGATGCCTTGTAAGTTCAGCACCAATAGAAGAAAGGTCAGGATTTTTTTCATAGATCATAAAATTACAAAAAAAAGAGGTCTTTTCGACCTCAATTTTGTTATCTATTTCCTAATATTTAGTTAAAGCACAGCTTAATTTACATTTGGCAGGAATGAGTACTTTTCACTGTAATGTAACATCTGCTCTGCGAAACTCATTGGATACGAAATTTCAACATCTATAATTTCGTCATTTTCAACTAGCGGATGGTAATCCGGGTTAATAAAACCTGCATAAGCAGCCAATTTCAGTTTCTCGAACCGCTCTTTTACTTCTTTATGCAGATCAGCATCCACTTTTACAGCGTAATCTTCCACCAATGCTTTACCAGCTTCAAAATCTCCTTCCGATTTGATGCGTTGTACTTCGCCAAGCAATTCACCAAACAGCGCTCTCAGTTTTTGATAGTCTTTCACTACAAAGAAAGTTTTGTTTTCATTCACCACCTTCTCTATTGCATCTTCTCCTCTTTCGAACACCCATTTGGCAATCAACTGTCGGTTTCGCATGTGCGACTCTTCAATGTCTTTGCCCAATTCAATTCGGGTCAGTTGGGTCATTAATCCGTTTCTGATGTATCCGTCATACTCTGCTTTGGCAACATCCAAATTAGGCATTAATCCAATCTCTACCATTTTAGGATCCATCATATAGTACAAGGCAAACAAATCAGCCCTGGCCTCTTCCAAAGTAGAATGATAATTTTTTAAAGCATCCATTCCTACTCCTGCCAGTAATTGCCCTGAACCATGTCCCAAACATTCGTGCAAATCGGTATGCAAATTTCCTCCCAGGTATCCATGTTCTTTTGCCCTTGTTATTTCTTCTTTGCTATATGCAAACTCTTCCAACATGCCACTTTTAAGCGACGATTGATGATAAGCATGAGTAATATTATCGATGGTAACCGATTTACTTCCATGCTCTTTACGAATCCATTCAGCATTTGGAAGATTGATACCAATTGGTGTTGCCGGATGACAATCGCCACCAAGCATGGCAACGGTAATTACTTTTGCACTTACACCTTTTACCTCATCCTTTTTAAATCTATCGTCAACAGGTGAATTGTCTTCGAACCATTGCGCATAATCAGAAATGATTTCCGTACGTTTGGTTGCTTCAATATCTTTAAAATTTACCACCGATTCCCAACTAGCCTTAAAGGCAAGTGCATCACCGTAAACCTCAATAAATCCGTTTACAACATCAACATGGGCATCCAAATCCTTCACCCAAAGTATTGAATATTCATCGAAGGTTTTTAAATCTCCTGTTTTATAGAATTCCACGAGTTTAATGAGCGATTCTTTTTGCAGATCGCTATCTGCTACAGCAATGGCCTTTTCTAGCCAGAACACAACTTTTTCAATTGCTGAGGAGTACATCCCACCAATCTTCCAAACCTTTTCACATAAGCTTCCATTCTCTTTAACCAGTTTGGAATTTAATCCAATCGACAATGGTCGTTCAGGATCTCCCTTATCAGCATTTGAATAAAAATCTTCTACCTCTTGCTGGTTCACTCCTTCGTAATAGTTGTTTGCCGAGTCGGCAATCAAATCCATATCAGGATTTAAGACCACTCGTTTTGCTTCAATATCCTCTTCAAAAATGACTGGCAGCAATGTGTTCATCAAACTTACAACATCCTCTCCCGGCTCTAATGGCAACAATTCCGGATCGGTATTTGCCAACATTTCACCAAAAAATTCCTCATCAAATTCAGGCATAAACTTATCCATCGAATAATGGTGATGAATTCCATTAGAGAACCATACTCTTTTGGTATAGACCAAAAACTTTGCAAAGTCTTCCGATTTTCGATCTCCATCATATGATTTCATGATGGCTTCCAATGTTCGCCTGATTCTAAGATTATACTTATTGTTCTGATCGAACAGGATATCGCGCCCACATCTTGCTGCTTCTGCCAAAAAGTAGATTAACTTCTTTTGTTGTAGACTAAGCTGCTCAAAATTAGGAACCTGGTATCGCAAAATTTTTACATCAGCAAATTGTTCCGTTTGATATATAAATGAATCACTCATAATTACTTGTTTCTTACGTCTATATTTTCTTCCAACACCCAAATTCCTTTTTGCAACAGTAAAGCATCGTGGGTAAAATCTGGACCATAATATTCAAACTGATTTTGGTATTTTGGTGAAGATGGTGCCAAATGATCGAATACCAGTCTTTTGTCTTTTTCCTGGTAATCGATGCTCATTCTTGCCTGTTTGGCATATTCAAAAATTACCCTGTTCAACATTTTACCTCGCCACGAAATAACTGGTTTCCCAAAAACGATTCCCGATTTTTCGAAAGCAAGAACCTCAATAATTTTCTTATTGCTGGATACATTGTTACCATCCCAGGCCAACAACAGATAGCTTGAGTTTCCCTTCGATTTAAAGGGAATAATTTTATAGTACAAGGCTCCAGGCCAGTTTTCGGCAGGGTATGATGAAAACATATTGGCAGTTGTCCTATCTTGCAGTGCCTTCACTTTTAGGTCAGATCGATCCTTATACTGGATCAGTCCATAATATTTATATGAACCATCAGAGAGAACACAGTTCCAATTGTAAATTCTAAATTTTCCATCGGGTGAGCTAATTTTACCCATATGCTTAAGTTTGGCAAATGGATATTCAAAACTCCCCTCTTGAGACAAAGCATTGATCATTTCACGTTCAATGCCTTTATTAATTAGAATTTTCGTGGAGTCCGATTCTGCTTCAAGCAAAGCATCGAAACGAGCATATATTTTGTTTTCAGATTCGCTCAACTGGGCATATGAACCGATCACAAAACTCAATAGCAAATATAATGTGCAGGCAATTTTCATATTACTGGTTTACCTTATCCATAGCTTGAATTAATAATTTTGAAGCATGATGAATCTCTTCGTCCGTAATGTTCAATGGTGGTGCAATTCGATAGGCATCATCGCAGAAAAGAAAGGCATCCATCACCACTCCCAGTTCATGGGCTTCTTTCATAATTTCAAGCATGATTTCTTTTGATTCCACTACTACGGCCACAAATAGTCCTAACTGACGGAAACCTTTTACCAAAGGATGATCTTTCAAAAGATCAACAAATAGTTCTCCTTTTCGCTGAACATCATCTATGAGATTTTCCTCAAGTAATACTTCCAAAGCTGCTTTAGCTGCTGCACAGCAAACCGGGTGCCCTCCAAAAGTGGTAATGTGCCCTAACATTGGATTAGTCTTGAACGAATCCAGTATTTTTTTATCGGAGATAAAGGCTCCAACTGGCATTCCTCCACCCATTGCTTTGGCAAGGCATAAAATATCAGGTACGACATCGAAATGTTCAAAAGCGAATAATTTTCCGGTTCGGCCAAAACCCATCTGAACCTCATCGAAAATAAGCAAAGCACCTTTTTCTGTACAACGGGCTCTCAATGCCTGAATGTATTCTTTCGAAGGAATAATCATTCCCCCTTCCGATTGGATAGGCTCTAAAATTACACAAGCTGTACGCTCGGTAATCTGCTCCAAATCCAAGTCATTTCCGAATTCAATCATTCTAACATCTGGCAACAATGGACGAAAAGCGTTTTTCATTTCCTCGTCGCACAAAACGCTTAATGCGCCATGTGTACTTCCATGATAAGCCCTGGTAAAATGAATGATTTCAGATCTTCCGGTATATCTTTTAGCTAGTTTAAGAGCTCCTTCGTTCGCCTCGCTACCCGAGTTTACGAAGTATACCGAATTTAAATTTTCAGGAAGATTGTCGGCAAGCAATTTGGCAAGCTGAACCTGTGGACTTTCGATAAATTCGCCATACACCATTAAGTGCATGTATTTATCAACCTGGTCTTTTATGGCTTGACGCACCTTTGGGTGACCATGTCCAAGGTTACTAACAGAAACGCCCGAAACGAGGTCCAAATAAGGCTTCCCGTCCGGGTCGTACATATATATTCCTTCTGCTCTTTCTATTTCCAAGGAAATTGGAAAATCAGAAGTTGTAGCAACATGCTGTTGAAATAATTGTCTATTGGTAATCATATGCAGAATTTTTATTGAATACAAAATTCACAAAAATCCTGCTAAAAGAAAACTATCGGGTCATTAAATTGATATCTCCCATTAATTTATCGCGATATGATTTTCCAATTGGAATAGACTTTGGTCCTCCATCGGTCTCAATTACTACCGAATTGTCCTCAATCATTTCAATTTTACTAAGATTTACTATGTAAGAGCGATGAATTCTTGAGAATCGTGCCGCTGGCATTTTTTCCTCAATCGCCTTCATGGTAAAGTGAATCGTATATTTTTCCTGGTAAGTATTTACAACCACATAATTTTCAAGGGCTTCAATCCACAAAATATCGTCATAATTTAGTCTAACAAGCGATGAGTTACTCTTGATAAAGATCTCATTCTTATCCTGTATAAACCCTTCGCTGTTTTTATAACGTTTATTTGCCTTGTTAACAGCTTTAAAGAAACGGCTGTAACTAATTGGTTTTAGTAAATAATCAGTAACATCGTATTCGAATGCCTCCAAAGCATATTGCTCTTTCGATGAAATAATAATAATCTGAGGTGTTGTGTTCAAACTATTTAGGAATTCCATACCGCTCATTTCCGGCATTTCAATATCCAAAAATATCAAATCAACGGGTTCGTTCTTTTTGATATTATTAATTGCATCGATTGCACTTGGATAAGATGCTCCCAAAGTCAGGAAATCTGTTCTTTCAATATAGCTCTCTACAACTTTTCTAGAAAGCTTATCATCATCTATTACAACACAATTCATATAGTGGTCTTATTTTAATGTCAGGTATAAGCGAATAAATTTTCTTTATCTACTGTAATAATGTCTTCATCAAAAATAATAATCTTTTTACCATTTCCGAAATATTTAATGAAAATATTAATCAGCCATTAATTTGCTCAAAATTTAAGCTTTATTTTCATTCTATTTTCCATCGTTTATGCTGTTCACTCAGCAAGATATCTCCTTTTTTAACCGATTTTTTTAGCCATTCCAACTTCAATTCCATTTTTTCTTGTTCTGTAAGCTGCCAGTTTACCTTTGTTCTTCTTATATCGGTTGCCAGGTGATTTAATACAAGAGCCGCCGATACCGAAATGTTAAAGCTTTCGGTGAAGCCATACATGGGTATTTTCACAAATTCATCGGCGTGTTCCATTACTACATCAGACAAACCGGTAAGCTCTGTTCCAAAAAAGAAGGCTGCTTTTCCTTTGGACAGATCAAAATCTGGCAAAAGAACATCATTTGTGTGGGGAGTGGTTGCAACAATTCGATATCCTTTCTCTTTTAGGCTCTTTATTGTATCCAGGGTGTTATCCTCTGTTTCGTTGTAACGGTGCAAATCCACCCATTTGGATGCTCCCATTACCACATCAGGGTTGAGCGTATACTCATTGGTGTTTTCAATTACATGTAAATCCTGAATCCCGAAACAATCGCAAGAACGAATCACAGCACTCGCATTCTGAGGTTGAAAAATATTCTCTAAAACCACAGTGATATATCGGGTTCGGTCAGCTATATTTTTATCAATCAGATTAATTCTGTTCTCTGTTGTAAAATCTTCTAAAAATTGAATTGATCGTTGAAGTAATTCCTTATCCATTTGTAAAAATTATGGTATAAAAAAAGGAGGTATATAATTACCCCCCTAATTTCATCTGACTTACAATATATTTATTGTACTGAGTCTGCTAATTCTGAACCAGCCTTAAATTTAATAACCTTTTTTGCAGGAATATTGATTGGCTTACCAGTTTGTGGGTTTCTACCAGTTCTAGCGTCACGCTTAGATACAGAGAATGAACCGAATCCAACAAGAGCTACTCTATCATCGCCTTTTAATGCTTCAGTAGTAGTTTCAATAAAAGCGTCTAATGCTTTTTTAGAATCAGCTTTAGTTAAACCAGCCTTGCTAGCAATTGCATCAATTAATTGAGCTTTGTTCATAACTTTATAAAATTTTAGGGTTAAAAAATGCTTTTAAATTTGATTTCTATACAAATATAAAGGATTTCTAGACGTTTGCAAATTTCGTTTAGGAAAAAATAAGAAATTTTGACTTTTTATAATCTGTACATAATAATAGGCTATAATTTTTTAAACCCTAGAATATACCTTATCTACAGAAAATATAATTGAATCATAAAAGTATTTATTCTACATTTCAATTTAACCAAATTGTATTTACGACAAACATTTCGCAAAATGAATCATTTAAATCAGATCTCTAATAAACATATCATTAACTGTTTATTTTCAGCATTTTACAAAAATCACTCATTTTTAACATTTTTCAATTCAAGCAAACAAAGTTAAATTTCAACTTGCAAGATTCCCGTAAAAAAACCAAGCTCAATTGCTTGGTTTCTTGTTTAATTTCATTCATTTAGGAGGAAATTTTTAAAGTCATCAAAATATTTAGAAATGACCCTGCTATTTTTTTTCTTTTTTAGACATTCTAACAGGTATTTTGGTACACTTACCTCCTTTTTTATGACACTTTCTACCGTTTCCTTGAATTTTGCCGGGTGTGCTGTCTCTAAAAATATCCCAACCTGTTTCTCTTTATTCAAGTACTTTTTTAAGCCTAAATAGCCTACTGCTCCATGCGGATCAAGAATATAAGCTTCTCTCTCATACACATCTTTCATCACCTCTTTTGTCTCATCATCACTAAACCAGGCTCCTTTAATATCTTCAATAATATCGGAATGGTTCTCCTGGTAAATCTCCATCATCCTGGCAAAATTACTAGGTGCTCCTACATCCATAGCATTTGAAATGGTTTGTACCGATGCTTTGGGTTCGTACTTGCCATGATCCAGGTAATCGGGCACAATTTTATTTCTATTGGCTGACGCAACAAAACTTTCTATGGGTAAGCCCATTTGTTTGGCGAGTAATCCACCGGTAAGGTTGCCATAATTTCCACTTGGTACCGAAACAATTACCTCTCTGCTTTTTTCATTGAGCTGGCCCAGTGCATAGAAATAATAAAAGCTCTGCGGCAACAAACGTGCAATGTTAATGGAGTTGGCTGATGTAAGATTCATTTTCTGGTTCAGATCCTTATCCGCGAAAGCGGTTTTAACCAAAGCCTGGCAGTCATCAAAAGTTCCTTCAACCTCCAGGGCTTTAATATTCTGCCCCATTGTGGTGAGTTGTTGCTCCTGAATCTTACTCACTTTTCCTTTCGGATACAGAATAATCACGCTTACGCCTTCTACTCCTAAAAATCCATTTGCAACGGCACTACCTGTATCTCCGGATGTAGCTACCAATATCCTTACCTCTTCTTTATTTTGCTTTGCAAAGGCACTAAGGCAGCGACTCATAAAACGTGCGCCAACATCTTTAAAAGCACAGGTTGGTCCGTGAAAAAGCTCAAGGCTATACACTCCCTCTTCTACTTTTACCAGAGGTATTGGAAAATTAAATACTTCATCACAAATCTTTTTCAAATCACTTTCGTTGATATCATCACCAACAAAGTGTTTGGCTACTTCAAATCCGATTTCAGCGATGCTTTTCCATGGCAATTCACGGAAGAACTGTTCATCTAATTTTGGAATGGCAACAGGAAAAAACAATCCTTTATCCGGCGAAAGACCTTTGATTACTGCTTCTTTAAAGCTATATCGAAGCTCTTTGTTGTTTGTACTATAGTAATTCATTCTTTCTCACTTACAAAATTTTCACTCCTTCATCACTCACTTTCGAAACATAAATCTTATACTCCAGATCGGTTCGTTTAAATACCACATCCATTGCACCGGCAACCACATCGGCTGTTTCTTTTCCATTGGTTAAGGCAAAAACCGATGGTCCCGATCCTGAAATACTACAGCCCAATGCCCCTGCTTCCATCACAGAGAGTTTCAACTCATCAAATTCGGGAATTAGTACTTTTCTTTGTGGTTCAACAATATGGTCTTCCAGGGATCTGCCAATTAATTCATAGTCGGAGGTATACAATCCAGACATTAATCCTGCTACATTTCCCCATTGACGTATTGCCTTTTTCAGCGGGATTTCGGGAGAAAGCAGCTCTCTCGACTCTTTTGTTTTGATCTCAATTTGTGGGTGAATCACTACGCACCATAAATCTTTTGGAGGATTGATATGTATCACATCCAAAGGATTGTATCCACGAATCAGGCAGAATCCACCTAAAGTTGCAGGAGCCACATTATCGGCATGAATATCGCCTGAAGCTACCTCTTCACCAATCATGGCAAAATCGACCAATTGCATTCGCGAATACGGACTGCCCAATAGTTCATTCGCTGCAACTACTGCTCCGGCAGCACTGGCAGCGCTCGATCCAATTCCACTACCTGGCTTAATATTTTTTACAATCTCAATGTCAAATCCCTGATCGCTACCCAAATCGTCCAAAAGAGCTTGAATCGCAACTCCTGCTACATTCTTTTTGGGGTCGGTTGGTAAATTTTCGTATCCATTTACGGGGAAAATCACAATCTCGTTTTTATCATTCTTTTTAAGGATCATTTCATCGCCAACACCATCGATGGCAAATCCTAATATATCGAAGCCACAGCCTACGTTTGAAACACTTCCTGGGGCAAACACCTTTACTTCATCTAACATTTTTACCTGATTTTCATGATTACTATCCTCAGGATAGTTTACTGAATTATTGTCCATCTTACTTCTCAATTAATTTCTGCTAATTCTAATGATATCACCAAAAATCCCTGATGCCGTAACCTCTGCCCCTGCACCAGCTCCCTTAATAATTAAAGGCTGATCGTCGTACCATTTTGTACTTAAAGAAATCACATTATCCTTACCATGAATATCGTAAAATGGATGGTCAGGACTTACCTCTTTCAAACTTACATTGGCTCTTCCATCTTTGAATGAAGCGATATATCGATATCTAATATTTTTCTCTTTCATTACCTTTCGCCAGGCCTCAAAATGATCGTTATTGGCCTCAAGGTCTTTCAGCAGGTCTTCTGCAGAACTTCCCTGCAGACAAGACTCAGGTATCATTGGCTGGTGTTCCACTTCATCCTCTTCTAAATGATAGCCAGCCTCGCGGGAAAGTATCAACAGTTTCCTCAAAACATCCATTCCGCTCAAATCGATTTTTGGATCGGGTTCGGTAAACCCTTGCTCCATTGCCATTCGCACGGCCTCAACAAATGAACGGCCTTTATTAAATTCGTTCATGATAAAATTCAAACTGCCCGAAACAACAGCATCTATCCCCACGATTTCATCACCTGTATTTACCAGGCTGTTTATCGTACTAATCACTGGTAATCCGGCACCAACATTACTTTCGAACATAAACTCGACATTGTGTTTTTTGGCGGCTGCCTTTATGCTCTTGTAGTTATCGTAATTGGACGATGCAGCAATTTTATTACAGGCTACAATCGCAACTGTAGAGTTCAGGATACTCTCATATACTTCGCTTACTTGCTCACTTGCCGTGATATCAACAAAAATCCTGTTTCGAAGATTGGATTGATCCATAAGTCGAACAAACTCTTTCAGGTCGGCTTTTGTATCTGATTGCTTGAGTTTATTCTCCCAATCCTGCAACAAATCCTCATCTTCTGCAAAATACATTTTTCTTGAGTTGGTAACGGCTCTTACAATCAGTTGAAGCCCTTTTTCTTCCAGCAAATGTTCATACTGGTTTTTGATAAATTCCAGTAATTTCCCCCCAACATTACCTACACCGGCAATGTACAGGTTCACTTTTTTATAGGTAGAATCAAAAAATTCTTCATGTATCACATTCAATACCTTCTTGATATCTCTTGTAGGCACCATGAAAGTCAGGTTCATTTCGTTTCCTCCCTGGGCCATGGCACGTATATTAACACCATTTTTGCCAAGAACACTAAACACTTTTCCAGAAATTCCCGGGGTGAAGCCCATGTCTTCTCCCACAACTGCAACAATCGATAAATTTTCTTCTACAGCAGGTTCATTCACAAGATTCATACTGATTTCCATTTCGAACTCATCGCGAAGTGCTTCAACTGCCTGTTCTGTATCATCTCTATGAATTCCTACACTAATACTATGCTCGGAAGAAGCCTGGGTAATTAATACCACGTTAATTTTACTTTGTGCCAAACTGGTAAAAAACCTGGATGCAAAACCACTAATTCCGATTACACCATTTCCTGAAAGGGTAAAGAGGTTAATATTATTAACCGAAGACAATCCTCTAACAACAGATCGCTCCTCTCCAGGAGTTTTACTTATTAAGGTTCCTTCCTCTTCGGGAGCAAAGGTGTTTTTGATCCTAACATCAATCTGGTTTTGAACAACCGGAATTAAGGTTGGAGGATAGATCACCTTGGCACCAAAATGGGACAGCTCCATGGCTTCCTGGAAAGACATTCTTTTGATTGGAGAAGCCTGGGAAACAAAACGAGGGTCGGCCGTATACATGCCACTTACATCGGTCCAGATTTCCAGTTGTGAACATTCTAAACCAGCAGCTAAAATGGATGCGGTATAATCTGAACCACCGCGCCCTAACAAAGTCATTTCTCCCTTCTGACCAGAAGCAATAAATCCTGGAAAAACAGCGATATCAAATTCCGAACTTTTTACTTTCTGTAAGTTTTGATTTGTTTGCTTCGCATTTAAATAAACACCTTTTCCATTCTGGGTTTTAATAAAATCTCTTGAATCATAACAAACAGTGTTCATACCAGAATTACTAAAAAATTCTGATATCATTTCTGACGACAACAATTCCCCTGTGCCCAGAACTGTGTTTCGGGCTTTTTCCGAAATGTCTTCCAATAAATATACTCCTTGTAACACCTCCGAAATTTCATCGAACTTTCGATTTACCTTTTCCCCATGTTCAGCTGCCAGTTCCAATTCCTGAATCATATTCAGATGTCTTGCCTTAATAGCCATAAGTACATTTTCGTACTCTTTATTTCTCTGACCAGCCAGACCAATACATCGCTCCAGTTCATCGGTAACACCGCCCAAAGCCGACACAACTACAACTTGCTTACGACTTTTATGGTTCTTTTTTACGATTTCTCTTACCCGATTACAGCTTTCTGCATTGGCTACCGAGCTTCCTCCAAATTTTAAAACTTTCATTTTTTTCTTTTCTTTTGATGATCTTCTCTCCCTACAAATGTTGATTCAATCATCAATGATTATATAATGGTTATAGTTATCTGATACTAAGCACATAAAACATTGCAAGAATGAATTTACAACATATTAAATTATCATGTGCGAAATATTCTTTTGTACTTTTGAGTATGTAAATACCCACCTTTGGCGATATGTAATAAAATAGACCCCTAAAGGGTCCCCGTAGTTGTAGTTGTTGTGGTGGTAATAATGCCCATAGCACCGCCCATACCAATAATTGGCATGTTCATCATAGCTATGTTTGTACTGTTATGCATTATTCAATTCTACGCTTCGTTGTGAGTTCCAAATATAGATATTTTTTCATTACCAAATACTTAGAAAAACAAAGAATCTCAACAATCTCTTCTTTTAATGGAATTATTGCTTTTCAGGTCAAGACCAAAAGCTCGATCTAAACCCTTCAAGATCCACCTCTCTACACCATTGATTATCACCTGTTTAAAAAATCTTAATTAGACTCATTCCAAATAATTATTGTAAATTTGCACTTATTCACTAAAAACATATTTATCATGAAAAAGAGGATTTTAGTCCTGGGATTGGCACTGCTTTGCACATTTGCCGTTTTTGGACAGGAAAAAGAGGAGAAGAAAACCCAGGTGGTAGAAAGTGTTTACATTCTGCCAAAACGTGGAATGTCTGATAAATTTGAAAAAGCCATTAAGGCTCATAATGATAAGTTTCACCCTAAAGGCGACTATGTAGCCGGATTAAGAAAAGTTGATTATGGAGAGAAGGCAGGTTGGTACGTTTGGATTATGGGACCAACCACTTACGCAGCTTTGGATACTCGTCCGCAAAAAGAGAATGGTCATCATGAAGATTGGGAGAAAAACATCGATCCACTGGTAGAAAAATATGGAGCGGTAAGCTTGTGGAATTTTAATGAGAAGCTTTCCTTCGGAATGGATTTGGTTATTAATTCGAAGCACTATGAAGCCTGGGCCATCGATTTAAAAAGGGGTCAATATTACAGGTTCAATGCAATTGCCGAAAAGTTAATGAAAACATCGAAGAGTTTAGGTGTTGCCTTTCTTGTGTTTAATAATCCTTTGCATACTCCTAAGAGTGCTGATGTTGGCATTGTATGGAATTTCGATAGCTATGACGCCTGGTCGCAAGACATCGGATTCCAAAAAGAATTTGAAAAGCTTTATGGAAAAGGGAGTTGGCAAAACATGCTGGATGAGTGGTACGATATTTTAGTCGATTACAATGCTGAACTTCGATCAATTGTGAAATAATAAGCTATAGAAAATAAAGCCGGTATCGTAAACATACCGGCTTTTCTATGCAATCCACATCAATCTTTCAATTGTATTGATATCTTTGTAATGAACTTGAATCTAAAAATCTAAATTCAAATTATGATTAAAGGAGTTATTTTTGACCTTGATGGCACATTGGCCAATTCTATCGAAGACATTGCTGATTCAATGAATCAGGTTTTAGAAGAAAATAATTTTCCGACCCACGATTACACAACATATAAGACCTTTGTGGGAAGAGGTGTACGTAGTTTGGTAGAAAAATCCTTACCACTCGAAAACAGAAGTGTAGAAGAAATCGAAAAGAGTTTTGATAGGATGATGAGCGTTTATGATGAAAACTGCATTGTAAAAACTTGTCTATATCCGGGTATTAAAGATCTTTTAAATGCTTTAAGCGAAAAAGGAATTAAAATCTCGGTATTCTCCAATAAGGCAAATGAGTTAACTCAAAAAGTAGTAGAAGTATTATTGGCGGATTGGAAATTGGAATATGTGCTAGGAGCTGGCGGTGATATTCCAAGAAAACCAGATCCAAAAGGTGCAATCCTGATTAGCGAAAAAATGGGTATTGATCCTTCAGAACTCATGTACATTGGCGATTCGGGAGTTGATATGGCCACTGCTCAAAATTCAGGCATGCATGCAGTAGGCGTTCTCTGGGGATTCAGAGACATGGAAGAGCTTTTGGAAAATGGTGCACAAACACTTTTAGAAAAGCCTATGGATTTAATGAGCTCTTTCGATTAAGTTGAGTTCAATTCAAAATATTGTTACAATTGATCTGGTTTTGATGGGATATTTAATCAAAACCAGCTTATTCATGTGAATGCGGTTTTTCTTGTTTTACCAGGCTATCATCCTTGCAATATCCATTGATTTCAGGTTGTAGAGTAACATGATTGATCTCAAAATCATCGTGAAGAAGGTGCTCAATCTTATGCAATACTTTATTCACTTCGCTCAAGGGCAAATCTTGAATAAAACTAATGTGAGCCTCAAAATTGATCTGCTTGTCATCCAATTGCCAAACATGCACATGGTGAATATTATTTACCTCTTCTATGGCAATTACCTTTTCCTGGATCTCCTCAAGGTTTACATGCACGGGCGCAAATTGCATGATGATTCGAACACTTTCCACGATTAATCCCCAACTCGAATAAACCAAATACAATGCAATGGCAATTGTTAAAATGCTATCGATCCACGAAATTTCCCACAAATACATGGCCAGTCCGCCCAAAACCACGGCCACCGATGAAACCATATCCGTAAGCAAGTGAAGGTAAGCCGAACGCATATTGATGTTGTTTTTGGCATCTTTCATGACCAGCAATACACTTAAGCCATTTAATACGATCGAAAGCCCTCCAAGTATCATCACTACACCAGATTGAATTTCCTGAGGTTCTCTCAATCTGATCACTGCCTCTTTTAGCAGGAAAAAAGCAATTACGATTAAAGACACCGCATTAATTAAGGCAGCCAGAATCTCTGCTCTTTTGTACCCAAAGGTCTGACGTGCGGTCTGTTTTCGTTGTGACAATTTGCTGGCAAACCAACTAATCAGTAAAGCCAATACGTCTGAGAAATTGTGCAATGCATCCGATAACAAGGCCAAACTACCCGAGATAAAACCACCAACTACCTGGGAAACCGTAATGGCAATATTTAATAATATGGCTATTCCTAAATTTCTACCTTTCAGATGACCATGATCATGGCTATGCTTGTGATTGTGTTGTCCCATCTACATTGATTTTGACTGATTAATCAGATAAATAAAGTCATTTTTTAATAAAACTAAATATAAATAAGCCAGAATTTCGAAGGTATTGAAATTTAAAAACTGAACAATTAGAAATGTAAAAGCATCACTTTGCAAGCATTTCAAGCTCTTAAACAAGAATTGATGCAAACGATAGCATTTCAATTTTATTACATTAGACATACATGCACATTTGTAGATTCGTTAATATTAATATCTTTACCTTGCTTAATGAAATTAGCTCCGAGTTTATAAAGTCTAAGCAATTCTAAAAATGTATGATTTATAAACCGATGGGTAAATTGGGAAACGAATTTGCCTCCCGCAGGATACAGTCCAAAAATTGGAAAGGAGACTTATTGTGATTAAGGTTGCAGATGGAAGACTTATACTTTGCCATTGTATAGCATATTCTATCCAACCTAAGACATTCGCCTCCAATTCTGCACAGATTTGGAGGTTTTTTATGTCGAAAAAGAGGGAGCATATCATACTATTGGCCGGAAATGGTCAGAATGTTGGCAAAACTTTATTTGCCTGCCGACTCATCGAATCGTTAAAATCGAAATTTGATGTAGTTGGAATTAAGATATGCCCACACTTTCATGAACTGCCTGCCGACACTATTTTTATTAAAAAAACAGATGATTACCAAATCATCAAAGAGTACAAAGAGGAAGGATCGAAAGACAGTAATAGACTTTTAAGTGCCGGAGCAAAAGAAGTGTATTATATACAGGCCAAAGATGATAAACTTAAGGAGGTACTGGATTTATTGGATAATATGATTTCATCCCTTGGCCCGGTAATTATAGAATCGGGAGGATTAAGAAATATCCTGAAACCTGGTTTATTTTTAATGATAGAGAATAAAAACAATAAAAAACTAAAGCCCCAAACCATTGATTACAGAAAATTGGCAGATGTAAATATTGAATTTGATGGTGAACAATTCAATTTTGACCCAAAAAACATCGAATTTTCTAATCAAAAATGGGTAATAAAGAATTAGCAATATGATTACGTTTCACGAAGCTTTAAAAACTGTAAAACACGCAACACGAAAACTTGAGAAAGAACACATTGATATTTCGGAGTGTTTAAATCGTGTATTGGCTGAAGATGTGCACTCGGATATGGCCATTCCGCCATTTAACAAATCGGCTATGGATGGTTATGCTTGTAAAAAAGAGAATTTGAATGATGATCTTGAAGTGTTGGAAGTGATTGCAGCAGGATCGGCTCCTACCCAAAAAGTGGGTGAGAAACAATGTTCGAAAATCATGACCGGAGCCATGGTTCCTGAAGGTGCCGACACGGTAATCATGGTTGAACATACCGAAGAGGTTGAAGGAAATCAAATTCGATTTACGAAAGAGAATACCAAATCTAACATCTGCATAAAGGGTGAAGATATTGAGGAAAATGAAGTGGTTCTGAAAAAAGGAACGAGATTAAAATCGCAACACGTTTCGGTTTTGGCAATGGTGGGATGTACCAATCCTTTGGTTTACAAAAAGCCAAATGTTGCGACTTTTGCAACCGGAAGCGAATTGGTTGAACCACAGCAAAAACCGGATACTTCACAAATCAGAAATGTAAATTCCTGGCAATTACAGGCTCAGTTACAGAAAATGGGTATTGAGGGTAATTATTATGGAATCATAGAAGACTCGAAAGAAGCCACAAAAAAAACCATGGAAAAATGCCTGGCAGAGAATGATATTTTAATCATCTCGGGAGGTGTTTCGGTAGGCGATTACGACTATGTACCACAAATTTTAAAAGAACTTGGTTTTAATATTTGGTTCCATACATTGGCGGTTAAACCAGGAAAGCATACTGTTTTTGCTGCAAAAAACGGCCAATATGTTTTTGCAATGCCTGGCAACCCGGTTTCTTCATTCGTTCAGTTCGAATTGCTGGGCAAACCTCTACTTTTTAGATTGATGGGTCACGATTACAATGCTCCAATGGTTCGTATGCCAATTGCGCAAGCGTACAAACGCAAGAGAACTGACAGGCTGGAGTTTATCCCTGTTCGTTTTAATGCCAACAACAGAGTTGTTCCTATCGATTATCATGGTTCGGCACATATCAATGCATTTACCTTTGCGAATGGTATTATGGCTGTTCCAAGAGAAGTTGATGAATTTATGGAAGGAGAATTTGTTCATGTTAGACAATTATAAACGAAATATCAATTACTTACGAATATCTGTAACCGACCGTTGCAACCTTCGTTGTACCTATTGCATGCCTGAAGATGGGATCGATTTGATTGCACATGAAGAGGTCTTGAGCTTCGAAGAGATTGTTGATTTCGTGAAAGAGGCCATTGCAACAGGAATCACGAAAGTGAGACTAACCGGAGGGGAACCTTTGGTGAGAAAGGGAATTGTTGAATTGGTAAAAAAGATTGCTCAATTGCCGGGCATTGAAGATTTGGCCATGACAACAAATGGTATTCTCCTGGAAAAATATGCCGAACAATTGCATGAAGCCGGATTGATGAGAGTGAATATTAGCCTGGATACCATGAATGCCGAAAAGTACAAATCTCTTACTCGCCTTGGCAATATAAAAGATGTATTTAAAGGGATTGATGCTGCCATAAATTCAGGACTTCAGCCAGTTAAAATCAATTGTGTAAGAATGCCCGATTCCGATTTGGATGACCTGGAAGCTTTGAGAAAGTACTGTGAAAACAAAGGTCTTGACCTTCGATTTATCAGGCAAATGGATTTGGCAACGGGAGAATTCTCGATAGTAGAAGGTGGTAAAGGAGGCAATTGTCAGGAATGTAACCGAATAAGGTTAACAGCGAATGGTAAGGTTAAACCCTGCTTGTTTAATCAGAGCGAATATGATTTGAAAAAACTGGGTGCAAAAAAAGCCATAAATGAATCGATAAACCAGAAACCTGAAACGGGAAGCAAAAACAAAAAAGGTAGTTTTTACGGGATCGGCGGTTAGAACCAAACGCCTGTAACAAGAATTTAGCATGGGAAAATTTAGTCATATCGATAAAGAAGGAAAAGCCAATATGGTGGATGTTGGGCACAAGCCTCCTCAAGTTAGGGAAGCCAAAGCAAGTGGTAAAATCTTGTTGGAGCAGGAAACCATAAGGCTGATAAAAGAAAACGACCTAAAAAAAGGTGATGTTCTTACCGTTGCCGAAATTGCCGGCATTCAGGCCGCTAAAAAAACAAGTGATTTAATTCCCCTGTGCCACAGCTTACAAATTACAAAAGCCGAAGTAAAATGTACTGTAGTGGATGATGGTGTAATTGCCAGTACTAGGGTAAAATGTATTGGACAGACTGGCGTAGAAATGGAAGCGCTTACTGCTGCAAGTGTAGCCCTTTTAACCATTTATGACATGTGTAAAGCAGTTGACAAAAACATGAAGATTGAAGGCATTACACTTTTGGACAAAACAAAAACTGACCTGAAATAATTTTTAGCTATGAGTAAGAAAGAGGTAAAAGTATTATCGGTAAACATTTCTGAAAAGAAAGGAACGATTAAAAAACCAGTGGAATCGATTCTTCTGAATTCGAAAGGTGTGGATAAAGATGCTCATTCGGGCAATTGGCACAGGCAGGTAAGTTTATTGGCTAAGGAGAGTATCGACAAGTTTTCGGAAGAAGCGAAGCGAAAAATAAATTTTGGCGAGTTTGCAGAAAATATCACAACCGAAGGAATTCTACTACACCACACTGCCCCACTCGATCGATTTACTTATGGAGGAATTGAACTTGAGGTAACCCAGATTGGGAAAAAATGTCATGGCGACAATTGTAATATTTTTAGAGAGGTTGGAAATTGTGTTATGCCCAAAGAAGGTATTTTTTGCAGGGTGATAAAAGATGGAACTTTGAAATCTGGTGATGTTTTCACTTACCATCCACGAGTGATTAAAACCATGATTATTACCCTTAGCGACAGAGCTTCAAGAGGTGAGTATATGGATAAAAGTGGTCCCCTTGCTGAAAAACTATGCGAAGATTTCTACAAATCGAGAAATCGTCATTACTCCATCGATAAACACATTATTCCTGACCAGGAAGAGGAACTTTCGAAACTGCTTGAACAGGCAAAACAAGAGAAATACGATATTGTTTTTACAACTGGCGGTACAGGTATTGGTCCACGAGATATAACGCCAGAAGTTGTTAAAAAGCACATTAGCAAAGAAATTCCGGGTATTATGGAGCTGATTAGGGTAAAATATGGCATGGAAAAGCCAAATGCACTGGTCAGTCGGGGAATTGCAGGTGTAATGGATCAAACCCTGGTTTATGCAATGCCAGGCAGTCCGAAGGCAGTAAATGAGTATTGTTCGGAAATTTTTAAGACTGTTGAGCACTCTCTTTACATGCTAAACGAATTGGATCTGCACGGCTAGAAAAATTAATTTATCTGAACATCAAGCCTTTCGAAAATAATTCGAATTTATTACAAAAAAATGTTTGGTAGCGAATAAATTTTGTCATACATTTGCACCCGTTATCACAAGAGATGACAGAGCAAACAAAGCTCACAAAAATACTGGAGAGATGGCAGAGTGGTCGAATGCGGTGGTCTTGAAAACCATTGTACGGCAACGTACCGGGGGTTCGAATCCCTCTCTCTCCGCACTAAAACAGATAAAGCTCCTGATTTTCAGGGGCTTTTGTTTTTTAGGGGAAAGCTCAGGGGAAAGAACGAGAATATTAAACTACATTTACCCTGCTTCATCTTGAATCATCTTGAAACACTTCGCAACAAATTCCAACCCTCTTTTAAAATAACTTTACCCCAGATAAACTACTTAAGATTTTTTTAGTGGTTAGAATTTAAGTTATTAATCAAAATAGATAGTATGGAATGCTTAGAATGCGGAAGACCAATTATAGGCCGCCGATCTGACAGCAAGTATTGCTCCAAAACTTGCGCCGGACGGGCAAAAAACAGAAGAGCCGACGAAAGAAAAATTGAAAAAGCCACCCAGCACATGCTGGTATCACCCCATAACACCCCAAATTCCTTGTATGGATTCACAGAAATAAGGGAGCTTGAAAAGGATAAATTTGATACGGTTTTAAACCTGAAAGAAGGATATGAAAGCCAGATCAAACAACTTGAAACCAGCAACCTAAGTAAAGACTTTGAAATCCAAAGGCTAAAGGATAAAATTGAAGACTTGCACAACACCCACCAAAGAGAGCTGCAAAATGCCAACACAAACACAGTAAAAGAAACTGTAAATGCCATTACTGCCATGCCTGCAATTCAAGGTGCTTTGGGTGCTTTGGCCAATAACTTAATCCCAAGTAAAGACAGTGCCCTTGGTGGTATGGAAGAAACATTGAGTATTACTGAAAAACAGATCATTCAGGAAGTCAGAAAAATGGAAACCGATGCCCAACAATACTTAGTGCAAATGCTATATTTCCTGTTTTCAAAAAGTCATGCTGAGCAAATGCAAATATTTGGCTCTTTAGCAGCATACATGCAGGCTGAAAACAGCACGAATGAAGAGGATGACTTGCCGTAAATGGTAAGCTATATAATTTTAAAGGGGTAGCCTGTATGGTTACCCCTTTTTTTTATGCTCTTATCTGGGGGTGTAAGTGGTTTAAAAGCTGGTTTAACTACTTAGCTTTCCCCTTTAAAAATGGAATATGTTTCAATATGTGTCAAACTGTATCAAGGTGTTGCATACACTGGGATTCCAGCATATTAGCCTATATGTTTGAAACATGAAGACAGGACATGTAATCTTAATCGGCGGCGCTTTAGCTGCTCTATTTTATCGCAAACAGTTAGGTGAGTTGGTAAGTAAGGGAGTGAATAAGATTGAGGAAAAAACTCAAACTTATCTGGGTACAAAGCTTGGCTTTGCTCCAAAGGACTTTCCCCGTGTAAGTGTAGATATCAAAAGAGGGGCTGTAAAACTTAAGGGTTCTATTGAGTTATCGAACCGTACTCCTTTTGCAGCTACTCTTGACACCTACCGAATTAATCTGGTTTTGGATAACAAAGGGCAGAAAATTAGCCTTGGCTACACCCCTATTGAATATCCTAACAAAGAAGTACTGGCCAATTCAAAAACGTCGATTGCTTACACCTTCATCATCCAGCTTGACCATATTGCAAAACTAGTTCAAGCCAAAGACCTACAGGGCGCTCAACTTGCCTTGTATGTAGACAATCTGAAAATTAGCGGTGTTAATGCACCAAGAATCAAAATCGACATATCGAAAACATGGCAAGATGTTGCTAAAGTAGTTAGCAACCCTGCATCGTTATTAACCAACCTTTTCAAGTTTTAAGCATGGAAACCGTCTTTAAAACATATCACCCACAGAGGGGCGTAGTTTTCCGAACTACAAAAGGTGAAGAAATAGGCCAAGGTGTTAGACCTGTTAGGTCTGGTGTTGAATTTTCTCATTTGATTGATACCAAAACAGTAAGTTTTACCAGCTCTTTTACCGAAGGCGGCGTGGAAGATACCGTAAGAATCATGTGTGAAATCATTAAAAACCACCATGCACAGGTTAAGGATTTAGCGGCTTTTCTTCAAAAAGCTACCCGATTTCAAACTCTTAAGGCTATCTGGGATTTTGTATTCAATCACATACAGTACAAAAACGACAAAAAGGGTATTGAACAATTAAGCACTCCTGCCAGAATTTGGTTGAACAGGGTAAAACCAAATACTCCTTCTGATTGTGACGACCATAGTATTTTTATTGGTTCTCTTCTGTATTGTTTGGGAATTCCTTATACAATCAGAATCGCCGGATATGAGGGTAAGCCTTTTTCACATGTGTACATCGTTTCTGATCATGTTTGCATTGATACCGTATTACATCGCTTCAATTGTGAAGCGCAATACACATCTAAAAAAGATACGCAAATGCAAATTGAAACTTTAGCAGGTTATGGGGCTAGTCCTGATACGGTAGAAGGTTTAGGTGCTTTGCAGTCGCTTCACGATAGCGCCGAACAATACGACGCCGAAATTGAAGTGATTGACAGCACACAGGAGCTCAACGGTATTGGTTCAGCTCTACTGCAACAGGAAGAAAATGCCCTTAAAAAAATGGGAATTGCTCAGCTATCAACCACTTTAAGCGAATACCAAAAAGAGCCTGAAAAATTTCATGCTCTGGGATTTGGTCTTTCTTACTGGAAGCACATGCAAAGTGCTTTAAATGCTCTTTTGTATGGTGAAAGCTTGGAGGGTATCATCATTAAGTTAGAGGATGGTTCCGGTTGGGAAACTGCAAACCTTTCTCCTTTGAATGGTATAGTTGATCAGGAAGGAAACACGGTTGGTTTGCTTGGCACTCTGGAAGGACTCTTTAAAAAGCTTCGTCGTAAAATCAAAAAGGGCTTTAAGGCAATCAAGAAGGGCGTTCGCAACGTAGGACGCTGGGCTAGAAAGAAGTTGAAGAAAATCGGGAAGTTCATGATGAAGATCAATCCGATCAACATTGCCATTCGTGCCGTGCTTCGTGCCAGAATCTCTAAAAATGCCAACAATCTTGCCCTGAAAATGGGTTATGGCCTTTTAACTTTAGCGCAGGCTGAACAGTTAGGAATTGAAAAAAGTGCTTGGGAGAAATCAAAACGTGCTTATGCCAAGTTTGCTAAAAAATACCGCTTCTTAGGTGGTCGGGAAAGTAAGCTTAGAAAGGTGCTTGCTTCTGCTTGGCAAAAGACTGCCAAAAAAGCTGATTTACCTAGCATGTCTTTACATGGAAATTTGGGAGAATTGGACGGACGTAGACGCAGAAGACGTCGCAGACGCAGAAGAGCTGCCGCAGAAAGACGCCGCAGATTGTTGCTTGCTCAGCAAAAGCATACACCTAAGAAGATGTCCAGATTTGAAAAAGAACGACTGGCTTTCTTGAAACTAATTCACAAGGATATTGCAAATCAAGTTCAGCTAAAAGGTGAATTGGGTGTTGCTCCTGTTGTTGCCGCTGGTGCTTCCAAAGGAATACTTGCAAAAGCAATGCTGATTTTGAAGCCGATTCTGAAACTTTTAAGCTCGCTTGGACTTGGTGACTTTATTACAAAGTTGAAAAAGAAAAGGATTGACAACCTATCCAAACGAATTGAAAATGAAACTGACCCAGAGAAAAAGGCAAGGCTGATTCAAAAAAAGGCAAAGGCTGAAAACAATCTGGTGATTTTCAACAAGGAGTACGGAAAGTACAAGGGTTCTGGAAGCAAATCACCTTTGCCAAGCAAAGAGCACAGGTTACCGGATCAAAACAAGCCTTTTGCACAAAGCTCAAACTCAGGCAATGCAATTACTACAAGTGCTGAGTTTGCAGATCAAAAGGTAAACAAGGCTGGTATGAATCCTTTTGCCATTGGTGCAATGGTTCTTATTGGTGGTGGCCTGCTTTGGAGTGCTAATCAGGATAAAAAGGATAATTCTAAAAAAAGTAAGTAATGAGAAAAAATCAAACTACTGCGGTTTTAATCGAAACCGCTAAAACCGTGGGCGGTGTTATGGCTGGTAGAATGGTAGTCGTAGCAGGAAAAAAGGCTTTAAAAGTAAATGAGGAAACCGACCCGAAAAAAAGGAAAATAAAAGAAGTTGCCATTGGTGCTGGTATTGCTGGCGTCGGTATTGTGGGTGCATTGAAACTTCCTAACAACTACAAAAGCATTGCAGCTGGCTTTGCAACTGCTGGGGCTCTTTCTGCAATGACTCCTTTTGCCAAAGGTGAAGACAAAGGTTTTATTCCGGCTCTTCATGGTACGACTGCCATGGCTGCTTTGGAAGGAGGTGACCTTTATGACGAAGAGGCAATTGAATTGGAGGAAAATGAGTTCGAAGTAAATGCCTTGGCTGCTTTACGTGACCCAGAAATTAAGGATGACTTTGTAGAATACGAAGACGACGAGGTTCAGGAAGTTGTGTCAACTGAGGTAAACTAAGTTTTACCTCTTAGACAAATTAAATCGGTAAATAATATTTAAAACCTATATCATGCAATTAATTAAAGCATTAGAAGAAAAGAAAGCGGTTAGAATGATCGCTAAGGAAAACCAAAAAGTAAATTTTAATGTGGCAAACGCTCGCATTGAAAAAGACATGTTGTGGTTGAGAAAGGAACTTTCCGGCAAATCAGGAATTCAACAACTTATCAAACCACAGGATGCAGAAAAAGATGGTGTTCGTAACATTGATTCTGCAAAATTAACAAGCGGCACTGCTTTCCTTGTGACCGGAATCTTAATTTCTACTGCCTCTTTGGGTGCTCCATTGGCCAATGAAAGCGAAATGAGTAGGCAAGAGTTTTCTATCGGCTCTCAGGCTGATGGCGCTTTGTTCAACTCTGAATTGTCTATCAAAGTTGGTGGTGAAGAGAAAATGAAAGCTTTGCTTCGTCACATGTCACCAGAAGTTGCCGGAGACGATAAACCGGATCAAATGGCTTACCATGTTAGCCCCTTTGTCATTCCTCCTTCTCAAGTAATTAACCCTGAGCTGAACATCTTGGATGCTGCCGGAAATTGTGTAATTGAGGTTGCATTTGTTGGTTACAAAATTTCGGAAAATAGAGGATAATGCGAAGGTTTGTTTACAACATCAACAAGCAAGCCGCAGACCCAGATGCTACCTCCAATGAGGTAGTATCCTTTGAAGATTACACCGAAATTATTGGTGTTTCTTTTGTGGGTGCTCATGGGGCAAATAACATGGATGTTGAAATCAGAAGCCACGACGGTAAGGAAACTTTTATTGATTCAGTTCCTTTGGAATATTACAAAATCGGCACTGGCCGTGAGGAAATTTCAATGAACCAACCAATTGTAAACAACGCTGTACGTGTAGTAATCTCATTTACTTCCGGCGCAGATGTTAAAGGGGCTTTGGTTTTCACATGTAAGAAGTAGAACTGTAACTCACTTGTAATTGATTATAAAAGCTCCTTTTGTCTGCTGGTTCAGCTTACAAAAGGGGCTTTTTTATTTATTAGCAAATCCATAAAAAACATGATAAGATTATTCGATGACATTCAAAAGATTGTTGAATGCGGACGCCGAAAAGAGGTCAGTGTTCCGGCTTCAAAATCTTTGATCATTACCAACTCCACAAATGATATTGCCTACATCTATCACCATGATTCAAGTAAGATTGGATACCCTCTAAAGATGGATGAAAGTTTAGAGATCAACGGAATTTTAGAAGAAGCCATTTTCGATGTTGAATTATTGGCTACTCAAATTGAAAAGCATCAAGGTTTGTTCCTTATTTCTCAGCATGAAGACAGAGACTTGCAAGCCTTGAAAGAATACAACACTGTAGTTATTAAAAACGCTTAAACCATGCCAGATAAAAAAGAGAAAAAAACATATTCTCCTAAAGAGAAAGAAGAGCTTTTGGAAACATTCGGAAAGCCCTTAAATGATCAGTCATTAAGAATTATTGAGCATTTCCAAAAATCAGGAAAGGACATTAACAAGCTATTGAAAACAGCTTATAAATATCGTGCGCTATGTTAGGAATCTTACCACAGGCCGCAGTTGTTAAAACCGTTACCGAAACAGGAGCTAAAAAATACAAAAGCCTTGACAAGAACCAAAAAATGGCAGTCAACATTGGGGGCTTAGCAC
This sequence comes from Marinifilum caeruleilacunae, assembly GCF_013141825.1. Classification (GTDB taxonomy): domain Bacteria; phylum Bacteroidota; class Bacteroidia; order Bacteroidales; family Marinifilaceae; genus Marinifilum; species Marinifilum caeruleilacunae. Next base: position 5,961 of record NZ_RZNH01000005.1, on the reverse strand, counting down.
TCTTTGCTGGTGTGCTATTTATGGGATACAAAATGTATTCCGGCATGAAAGATACAATCAGCTGGTTTACGGGGGCAAAAAGTGAAGAGGAAAGAAAGGCCGCAGAAACCAAGGTAAAAAGTCAAATCGATCAGGAAATTAACAAGGTGGGAATCACTCCTACCATTGGGATTGCTAAAGCAAAAGGGATTGCACAAGCTTTACTGGATGCTATGGAATACCCCGGAACGTATGAGGAGCAAATTTACAGCAACCTGTCTGTTTTAAAGAACAGTGCTGATTGGCTTTTGGTGGGTCGTGAGTATGGTATGCCAAGAAAAAGAACACTGGTTGCAGAGCTTTACAATGAATTAGATAATAAGGAAATGATCAAGGCTAAAGCCATTCTTTCCAAAATCGGAGTAACGATTTAGACTTATGGCGGTATTCAATATTTCATACGGCATAACCAGTGCTTTAGAAGGCGGTTATGCGAACCACCCAAAAGATAAAGGTGGTGAGACTTATGCTGGTATTTCCAGAAAGTTTCATTCAACTTGGATTGGGTGGCCATATATCGACAAACAAAGAAGATACGGAAACCTTAAAACCAATCAGATTTTTCCAAAGCTAAATGAGTATGTAAAGACTTTTTACACTCGTGAGTTCTGGGACAAATTGCATTGTTCGGCTTTGGATCAAGCCTTGGCCAATCAGCTTTTTGATTATGCAGTGAATTCCGGTAAAGGCAGAGCGGTGAAAACACTTCAAGCAATTTTGAATCAATTGGGAGAATCTTTACTAGTGGATGGTGTGATAGGTGCAAAATCTTTGGCGGCTATTGCCAAACATGATCAAAGCAATTTGGCTCAATTGCTACATAAAAACAGGGAGGTGTTTTTAAAGAAAGAGGCGCAGAATCAACCTGCTTTTGCTCAGGTGTGGAGCAATCGCCTTAATACCATGAAAGAGTATTTACCGAGTGCCGGAGTTTCTCTTGGCTTATTGACCATTGTTGGTATCTCTCTGTTTTTTTTGACCAAAAACTAAATACCAATGACGACTCCTGAAATAAAGGGCTTTTTCTCTAAGGAGCATACTGTTTTGGTATTTCTGATCTGTATTTGCTTTGCCGGATTAATCCAGAACTATCGAACTCAGCAACGCTTGTTACTTGAACTTGCCGACATCAAAGCGGATATTAAAATCATAACCTACAGACTCAACTATGGAAAAATCCCAAAAGAAAAGCTGGCTTCGTTCAACCTTTACCGATGTGAAGGGACGCCCCAGCTTCAAAAGACAAATTCTATTCTTGCTTGTCGTTTCCGTTATCATGAGCGGATTGCTAAAGGCAAACATAGAATTTATTAAACAATTGGTCTTGCTTGCCGGAACCATTGGAATAGGGATAGCAAGTGAGCAGTTTTCTAAACAATCAAATTAAAAATCATGCTTAGACGAAAAATAACAGTTCTTTCAGCAATCCTTCTTTTTACTACCGGACTTGGTTTTGGTATGGCCATTGGCTACAAGTACGCCAAAAACCAACTTCCGGCTCAACAAACTACAATTGAGATTAAGGATTTGAATGCCAAAAAAGGCGGTGTTATCTCTATCGATGCTGAAAGCGATCAACAACAGGATAACAAAAAGGATGAATCGAAAAAGAAAGGATTCTTTAACAAACTATTCAATTAAACCATGTTAGGATATATTTTACAAAGCACAGCAAGGAAATCGGTTCGAAAAAAGGCTGGTTCCCCAAAAGGAAAAGCAAAAATCTTTACAAAACTCAGGCCTAGTGAAATTCTGAAGGGCTTGTTTGAATCCAATCTGGACGGCTGGAAAGATGACCGAGAAAAATTTAAAGTGGAGCTGATCAGTGATATTAAAACCTTCCTTTTTACCAAGTGGGAAAAGCCTTGGAAAGCTGGCTTGGTTTTTAGTGAATCCGGTATTGTTCTAAGTGGGTTTAGAAATATCACTGGTCGTTTGTACAAGAACAGTACAAACATTCTGACCATGGAAAGAAATGCAGGGAAAAGCCCTTATTTCATTACCATGGCAGCTTTGAAAGATAAGGGTGGCAAACTGCTTAATAAATCAAAGGTAATTTCTGTTCTTTCATACATTCCAATGTTTAAGGACAAGGAAGACAAAACTCCTCGTAAACCGGACTGGATGCTTCCAAAATTACATCGTGCAGTCAATATTGATTATTGCGAAGGAATTAAAAAGCCAGCTTTCAAACAGGTGTTTTTTAAAGACAATGAATTCAACCAGTACGTTGAGAACTTTCTTAAAGAACTGGTAAAAAAGAAACGTGTTCCCAAAATCTTAACGGATCAGGCTGATCGTTGTTACTATACCCACAGTGCGCTGAATTTTAATAATGAGTCCATTCACATGGTAAATATCAAGCAATTCAAGAAAGTTGCTGAATATTACTCTACCCTATTTCATGAGATTACACACAGTACAATGAATCCAAAACGTTTGGGGCGTGGAAAATTGGGCGTTTCTGCTACTTTGGATTATCCAAATGAGGAATTAGTTGCCGAAATGGGTGCTATGATCATTTGTTCTGAATTGGGTTTAAAATACAATCGTCAAAATGGGATTACCTACCTAAAGGGTTGGTTGAGCAGGGCTAAAGGTGATGTGGACAAGAACCTTATCGAAGCTTATGGATATGCTTGTGATGCTGCCGATTATCTTTTGGATGGAATTGATCTTTCTAAACTTGTGCCAAAATCCATGAGTAACAGAGCCAAAGAAGAAAAGAGTAAAAAAAAAGTAGAAACCAAAAAGCCTAAATCTACGGGCAAGAAAGTACAGAAAGCAAAGCAATTGACTTTAATGGGTCATTCACAGAAAAAGACACTTACCAGTCTGGCCGATTGGAAACCGAGTTCTCATATCTCAACCTTAAAAGGTCAGCTGGGTAAGTTTCTGGGTGGGTATGAAAGAAAACAATTTGCTATTGTGCTTCGTGGGGAGAAAGGGGCTGGAAAAACCCGTTTGTTATGCCAGATGATCAACCTCTTTGCTCTGGAAAAATTAAACGGCTTGTTTCTTTCTTTGGAGGTATCGCCGGAATCTGAATTGTTTGGCAAATATCTTTCTTACATCTCACCCGAAGCTAAAAAGCATGTGGCCGTTAGTAGTTCAAATAGCATCGAAGAGCTGGAAAACTATTGCAAGAAATATGATTTTATTGCCGTGGACAGCTGGGGAAAATTAAAGAATGTTGCTCAGGAGGATTTCATGAGATTGATTGAAAAGTACCCGAATGTGATTTGGCTTTGCATTTTTCAAAGCACTACCAACGGTACTGCCAGAGGTGGGATCATGAGTGAGTATGATAGCTCTATGGTGATTCAAGTTGAACGTGGCGGTAATGCCCAGTGTGAAAAGAACAGATACAATTCATGTGACAAGATTTACAATGTATTCACTAAAAAACTAATTGAAAATGAGGATAAGTAAACCTGCTAAAAAGCAACAGTACTTGGTATTTGACAATATTGCTGATCGTGATGCTGCAAAGAAAGACTTTGCAAATGGTCAGGAAATCAAAGTAACTGATGCATCCGGCGATCCGAACATTACAAGCGGCTGGGCGATTTACAAGTATGATAAGGAAAATGACACTTTTGATTTGCTGGAAAAAGAGAAACTAGACACTTCCATTCCAAAAGATTTTCGTGCAATGCGAACTTTACCGCACAATTGGAAACTGGAAGAAGACTTTTATTTCGTTCCAACTTACTTGGGCGCTTCCTTCATGTTGCAACCAAATCACAGGAAAAACTACGATAAAAAATTCATTCCTGTGTATACATCCGGAGGTTACAAATTCATGAATATGGCAGATTGTTACGTGAACTCACAAACACCCCCAGAAGATACAATTCAGTATTTTGTTATTTATTCCACATTTGAGGATGCCTGGACAAGTGATTATGGAATAACTTGCGTTCACCAACCAGAAGCTACTGACTTTATGGAAGTAGACGAAAACAGCTTGTACATTGGAAAACATGTGATTGCCCAGCTGAAAGTCTTAAAAAAAGCTGATGGAACTTTCGACCCTTCAACGGCTGAAATCATTGAACACTGGAAGCACTCTTTGAAAACTGCCGATTATTATGACGGCGTTACAATTGCAAAAGACTCTCATAATTTCGTGCATATTCCGGAACATCATAACCCATTGATAAACGGTTTTTTGCTGGAAGACTTTGACTATGAAGTTCAAAAAATTGAAGGCAAGGATGGGGTAAAATTGCAGTTAAAAAACAATGGCGGTGCATTAATGAAAAATATTCCTGTTCAAACTACCGACGGTATTAAATACATTGGCGTAGGTAGCCCGACCATTGACCTTGCAACAACATCAGGAGCGGAAGCAGGTAAGATTTATCGCTGGACTTATGGTTTTAAGATTGCAGCGGACAAGGATGCAGCTGTTAATGGCTGGGTTACTTATGGCGGTGACTCTTTTGGATTTGATGCAAGAAGACGAGAAGACCCAGCAACGGCAACTCAATTTCCTTTGCTTGTGGTATCGCTTAAAGTTCCAAGAGTAGCAGGGAGCGTAAAAGCAGAGGATTTCAGAATTTATAAGCTTTGGAAAAATTGCCTTGCCCCAGCCGAAGAAAGAATTTCAACTGAAGGTACACCTCCGGATGGCCTAACCGTTGAGCCTATTTTGGATGATAAATTGCGAGTGATTCCAGCTTTGGAAAATTACAGTCATATCAAGATTATGCAGGACTTCACCATGAAAGCGGAATACAGTTCAGTTGTAAAGCAAATTAAAATCTATCCTGATCCTAACCAGCATGCTGATATTCCAGCAAAGCTTTATGGTAATGACCGTACATTTAGAATCAAAAATACAGCTGTGGCTATTAATGTTTGGGCTAATATGATTCAAGGCAAAACCATGTATGTTGCTTTTTATTCAAGTCTTGTAAGTGATGCTAGTGACAAATTTGCCTACAAAGTTGGACTTGGTAAGTTTCCGGACTTAACTAGCCTAGACCCTGTTAATGATGTTCTTTTGTCTGTTATCAAATTGCCAATTCCTGATGACATCAACAATACGGATGCTTCAAAATTAGTACTGCATAACATATACAAAAAAGCAATTGCCCCAGCGGAAGAGCGTATTAATATTACACCTGAAATACCCGTTGACAAATACACAATTGATAAAAATTATTTGGGGCAATTGTCTATTCCGGCTTTGCAAATCGGGCATAAAGTTAATATGTTCTTACTGAAAGATTTTGATTTTAATGTATCGGCTGCCGGAACTGATATTGAATTAACACCACGAGGCGGGAATCAAGCTATTCCAATTTTGGTTGACGGTATTAGAAAATACATGAGGGTGGCTTACTGGCCACTGGGAACTGATCTTTTTGGCTCCAACATGACTGGCAAATGGGCTTACTGGACTGTTGGGGCTACCATTACTGACACTGAAACGACTTCCGGTGGCATGACTACTTATACTCAACCTTCCGGGGCTATGGTGGAATTTATACCGGAAGATGTTATTATCAAACCTAGAATTTTAACTGTATTGGCTTATATTCCTGATACTGGTCAGGGGGAAAGCTGGGATTTGTCGAAAATTTATTTGTTCAAACACTGGAAAGATATGCTTGTTCCTTTTGATGAGTTGTGGAATGAGAGGATTACTCCTTAAATGCTAACAGAGGTCATTTTATTAATGGCCTCTGAAATTAGAACCTAAAAAGTGTAAACCATGTGCCTTTAACTTTGTAAACTATGTGCCTTGACTGTACCTAATGAACGCTAACGGTTTTGCTAAAATTTGAGGGCGATTTTCAACCACCTCCTTATCAAACACCGCTACCGTTTATTGTTTTTGTTACATTATCTAGTTGAGCGTCACCGCCCTTAAATTTTAACTTTTGTTACCTCCTGTTTCGCTCCATTATG
>NZ_RZNH01000192.1 GCF_013141825.1 Marinifilum caeruleilacunae | reverse complement strand
TCTGACGAACGTGGTATCTCTATTGTAAGAGAAAAGGTAAAAAATTTTGCAAGATTGACTGTATCCAAGCCTAGCAAACATGACTTGGAGAACTATCCGTGCCCACCGTATAAGATCATTATTCTCGATGAGGCCGATTCAATGACTGCCGATGCACAGAGTGCATTACGTAGAACAATGGAAACCTATTCAGGAGTAACAAGATTCTGTTTGATTTGTAATTATGTGACCCGTATCATCGATCCATTGGCTAGTAGATGTTCCAAATTTAGATTCAAAGCCCTAGACGCAAGTAATGCCATTGACCGTTTGAGGTTTATCAGCGAACAAGAAAATGTTAAATGTGATGATGGAGTTTTGGAAAGGATCTTGGACATTTCGGCAGGT
>NZ_RZNH01000191.1 GCF_013141825.1 Marinifilum caeruleilacunae | reverse complement strand
ACAACAACAACAACAACAACAACAACAACAACAACAACAACAACAACAAACCCTCGAAAAAACGCATCGCGACTATTTTACGCTCCGTAAATTTCAGCAGCCCGTTTGAGGGTCAAAACGGCTGAATTTGGGGCCGAAAAATCGCGACGTCCTTTAACCGCCCTTGATGGTTTCTTGGCCTTTCCGAAATGGTGCTGTGGGCGGCGTAGTTCCTCACGGTTCAAAAGTTATGGGTTTTCCAAAGCTAGAATCGTTTTAGATCCAAAAAC
>NZ_RZNH01000190.1 GCF_013141825.1 Marinifilum caeruleilacunae | reverse complement strand
CCATACCGAAGATCACTTCTTGATTCTTTAGGTGGACACAGACCAGATTCGCAGGGAAGACCTTTCCCTGGATCTGTTCTGGGATATTCGACATGAGACCTAGTGAGTTCATGGCTTGCCCACCGGCCGCCCTCACTATCCCAAAATTATCACCAGCATCCAGACAGAACAGACCCTTTCCGACCAGTCCCGGACTCACAAAACTATGTGTAGCCCCTGTGTCGAAAAGCACGTGGGTTTTTACCCCACCGACCATGAGGGTTCCTATCAGAGACCCCCATCAGAATCCCCTAGACCATTCTAGGTTCCAGACCAAGCATTACTACTTGAATGTAAAAAAAAAGATAAATTTAGAAATTACCAGAGATCGAATCAAAATATCCGGAAGC
>NZ_RZNH01000189.1 GCF_013141825.1 Marinifilum caeruleilacunae | reverse complement strand
CCATACCGAAGATCACTTCTTGATTCTTTAGGTGGACACAGACCAGATTCACAGSGAAGACCTTTCCMTGGATCTGTACTGGGATATTCGACATGAGACCTAGTGAGTTMAWGGCTTGCCCACCGGCCGCCCTCACTATCCCAAAATTATCACCAGCATYCAGACAKAACAGACCCTTTCCGACCAGTCCCGGACTCACAAAACTATGTGTAGSCCCTGTGTCGAAAAGCACGTGGGTTTTTACCCCACCGACCATGAGGGTTCCTATCAGAGACCCCCATCAGAATCCCCTAGACCATTCTAGGTTCAATCTCTGGCTTTTTCCAGCATTTATTCTGTTTCTGGCTTGTATCTATGTGTCATGGGATAAGGGCCATCTATTTCGTATC
>NZ_RZNH01000040.1 GCF_013141825.1 Marinifilum caeruleilacunae | reverse complement strand
TGGCTCTTTTGTACAACAACAAAGGAGAATACAAAAAGGCAGAGATTTTATTGAAGGATTACCTGAAACATGTTCCTGAAGATGGTGCAACAACATTTACCTATGCACTGTTCTTATCGGAACGCCAACGCTACGATGAATCGATGGAGTACCTACTAAAAGCTGCTAAATTATCTCCTGATAATCATCGCATATTCTACAATGTGGCCATGATGTATGATTTTAGAAATGATAAAAAGCAAGCCGTGAATTATTTGAACTCTGCCATCAAGATCGATCCTGAAAATTCGGATTACTTCCTTGCACTTTTGAACCTGCATGTGAAATATCAGCAAATAAACGAGTCCAAAACTCTTGCTAAAGAAATTCTTTCAAAATTTCCCGATATTCGACAGAAAGAAGACATACAAGCAATTCTAAACAAGTAATTTTTAGTTTTTAAATTTTCATTTTGCTTAAACTAACTTTAAATATTTTGTGGATCCTTAATGAAATAACTTTTTTACACCTTCAAATCTATTGCGATAATATACTCCAAATAATTAGATATTTACCTTCATAAAAATAAATATAATATCTGTCACCCCCAATTGGACTTTCTTTTCTGTTCCAACTTCAATTTCAAATCACCCATATCATCAGATATCTTCTTATCTAAAATCCTAGCATAAATTTGAGTGGTTTTCAAAGAGGTATGTCCTAAAATCTTTGATACAGTTTCAATAGGAACTCCATTAGATAAGGTAACTGAAGTTGCAAAAGTGTGACGAGCCATATGCATTGATAAATTCTTACTTATTTTACAAGTATCTGCAATTTCTTTTAGATAACTATTCAATCTTTGGTTTGATAAAACAGGAACCAACCTCCCCGTTCCAGAAATGGATGGATAATGTTTAAACAATTCTAAAATCTCTTTTGCTTTGGGCAACAATGGAATTCTACACCTGTTATTTGTCTTGGTTCTATCAATGATAAGCCATTCATTTCCATCATCTCCCAAAGCCAAATGTCTTTGATGCAATTTGGAAATATCAGAGTATGACAATCCTGTATAACATGCAAAAACAAATATATTTTTTACCAAATCGAGTCTTTCAAGAGTAAACTCCTTATCTTCTATCCTACCAAGCTCATCTATAGTTAGAAACTCCCTATTTGTTGGATCTAATCGCACCTTATACTTGCCATATGGATTCTTTTCAATATACTCTAATGATATGGCCAAATTTAAAATTCGTCTTAAATGTTTGTGATAATTCCAAGCTGTATTTTGATGAACCTTATACTTAGATTTTAAATAGCGATCGAACTTATCCAGAAAATTGTAATCAATCTTTCCTACTGGAAAATCATTAATTTTGTATTGTGATTTGATAAAATCTTCAACCCTACCTTTCGATGATTTATAGTGCTTATAAGTTTCCATGGAAAAGCTTTTATGCAGCTTGTCTTTCATACTATCCAGGTAATAATCAAATATACTTACAACACCTATGTATTTTCCTTCATCAACCTTAAGCATTCTATTTTTAATGTCCATAACATCAAAATCCTCTTCAAAAGCAGATAACTGATTATAAATATCATACAAATCCGTTTTTACTTTTAGAATTTTATTATTTAAAACCTGAGCTTCTCGGCTTCTTCCAATACATTTTTGTTGTTTTGGATCCCATTTTGACATATCGACACTTACACCAGTTGATAACTGAACTCTTCGCTCATTCATAGTAAAACGTACATAAACAGGTGCTATTCCTTCTTTTTTCCCTCTGTTTTTTCTCAAAATAAAACTCACAAACATTCTCATAATCAATGATAAATTTAAATTTAACACTTAGTTATATGCAAATTTGCATATAAAAATTACGCAATATGTTTCATTTAGAGAATATCAAACGAGACCAATTCACATCAATTAACACTAGCATTCAATTAGTTAAATAGGAGGGACCAAAAATGTGAAATTTTGGTGTGGTCCCTTTATGGTCCCTCCTAATTTTGCATTTTAATGCTTTTAAATGACATTTTCAAAAACCAAAAATGCGCTTATTTCGTTGAAAATAAGCGCATTTAGTTTCTATTAAACTTAATAAAAGTGCCCAAGGCGGGAGTCGAACCCGCACGCCCAATCGGACACATGGCCCTCAACCATGCCTGTCTACCAATTCCAGCACTTGGGCAAGGCAAGCAAAATTAACAAAAAAGTAATAATTGCAAAAGATTTTTAAGCCGATCAATCTTTTGGCATCAAATAAATCTTATAATGTGTGTATTGGAGAATGCTGGCATGTTTATATCTTTGCGCAAAATTAAGATTTGAATATGACTGATCAGAAAAAGAACTATTCCTATTTGGATAAAATTGCCTTGGAATCCGATAAGTGGGAAGAATTGGACAAGAATGAATTGCAGGTGATGACTTTTAGAACTTGCTTTTTGTATGGTGAAACCAGGAACAAAAATATAATTCCCGTTCTTTTTCGAATGTATGAGTACTTGATTTCAAATTCATCAAGCGAAGAAAGAACCAAGTTGCTTGCTGCCCTGAGTTCTGTTGTTCGTAAGAATAATCCTAAAGCGATTATGGCTTTATTTCCTTTTATACAGGTAGAAACCGATGGAGAAATCGTACGTGCCGCAAGTCAGTTTTTTGTGAATCTTTCCGTTTTATCCAATAAAGAGTTTCACTCTGGATCGAACATTCTTTTAGAGTTAATTAAAGATGCTCCCGAGGATAGAAATTCTGCCTACATCATTCTTGGATTAATGGATATTGAAAATGAGAAGATAAATCAGATGCTGAGAACGGTAAAACCACAATTGGGACTAGAAGTGATCAGTATCCTTCACAACAATGGCGTGCAACTGTAAAAAAGATATCAGATCAATATAGAAGACTTTCGAAAGAAGGTCTTTTTTTATGCATAAAAAAAGCTGCTCCAGAATTGAAGCAGCTTTAGTAATGCTAGTTTGTACAGTAAAACATCCTCACAAGAGGAAATTTCTTCAAAAGAGCGAGAAACGAGACTCGAACTCGCGACCCTAACCTTGGCAAGGTTATGCTCTACCAACTGAGCTATTCTCGCATTTTCTTTTTTATTTGAACGGAAAAGAAAAAACCGTTTTGAGCGAGAAACGAGACTCGAACTCGCGACCCTAACCTTGGCAAGGTTATGCTCTACCAACTGAGCTATTCTCGCATAATTGTAAGATGCTTTGTTCTTACTTTTGCGATGCAAATATAGATAATCCCTAGGTTCTGACAAGTTTTTTTTTCAAAAAAGTTTCAAAAAAATAAGTCAAACACCTCTAAAATTCTGAATATTTGAGCAAAAGAAAAGAGGAAAAATTTTAAAATTCTTCCTCTTTATATCATTATCGAAACAATTTAGGCCTATAAATTATCTCTTAAAAATTTATTGAATCGCTTGTACAAATGCAATCTTGTTTTCCCACCATATATACTATGGTTTCTGTTTGTATAAATCTGCATTTCGAATTGTTTGTCTGCCTGAACCAGGCGCTCTGCAAATTCATATACATTTTGTACGTGAACATTATCATCAGCCGTTCCATGGCACAATAATAAACTTCCCTGCAATTTATCAACATGATTAATTGGTGAGTTATCATCGTAACCTTTCGGGTTTTCCTGTGGCGTTCTCATGAATCGCTCTGTGTAAACCGTATCGTAATATCTCCAGTTGGTAACAGGCGCAATCGCAATGGCTGCAGCAAATACATCCGGAGCTTTTTCCAAACAAAGCGAGGACATAAATCCACCAAAACTCCATCCCCAGATAGCCATTCTTTTTTCATCGGTAAACGACTCTTCTGCCAATGATCTTGCAGCTGCAATCATATCGTCCGATTCCAGTCTTCCCAATTGCATGTAGGTACATTTGCGGAATTCCTGACCTCTGGCTCCCGTTCCTCTTGGGTCGATACAAACCACAACATATCCTTCCTGTGCCAAATACTGATACCAGTCAAAGCTCCATCTGTTCTGAACACTCTGAGAGTTTGGTCCGCTATACTGAGTAATTAAAACAGGATATTTTTTCGATGGATCGAAATTGAATGGTTTGATCATCCAGGCATTCAACATGGTCATTCCATCGGCTGCCGGCAACATGGTAAATTCTTTCGGGTTGTACTGATAGTTTTTCAACTTTTCAACCAAAGCTTTGTTGTCTTCCAAAACACGAATCAACTTGCCTTTGTAATTGTACAAACTAACGGTATTAGGTTGAGTAACACTTGAAAAATAATTGATATAATATTTAAAACCATTACTAAAAACCGTTCTGTTGGTTCCTTTGGCAGGAGTAATCAATTTTTTACCCGTTCCGTTCAATTTTACAGAATAAGTGTTTCTATCCATAGGCGAAACCTCTGCCGACTCATAATAGCACACCTTTTTCGTTTCATCAAAACCCAAAAAGTCGGTCATATCCCAATCGCCCGAAGTAATTTGATTCACCGCTTTTCCGGTAATCATATCAAACAAATACAAATGGTTAAAGCCATCCTTTTCATCCGGATAAATAAACTGTGTACCATTATCAAGGAAGGTTAGAAAATCGAAATTGCGTTCTTCTACGTAGTATTTATTTTCCTGGGTGTACATGATATCAGACTCACCAGTTTTAGCATTGGCAAGCAAAAATTCCAACTTATTCTGATGACGATTCAGTCGATAAATAGTCAATTTCTTAGGATCTTTTGTCCATTTTAATCTCGGAATGTATTGATCCTTCTCCTCGCCCACATTCATTTTCTTGGTAATGCGGTCATCAACATTATACACCCAAACACTCACTTCAGAGTTCTTCTCTCCTGCTTTCGGATATTTGTAGGTATAGTTTTCAGGGTATAATGCATTTTCTTTTACCTGCGGATACAAGCCTTCGAACTTGTTCATGTTGAACATTCTTACCTGACTCTCATCAAATTTCATATAAGCCAGGAACTTGCTGTCTGGCGACCATGTGAATGCTTTATTGAATTCAAATTCCTCTTCGTAAACCCAATCAGGCGTACCATTCTGGATTTTATTGAATTCACCATCTTTGGTGATTCTAATTTCCGATCCGAAAAGAACATTGTGAATAAAAAGATTGTTGTCTCTTACAAAAGCAATTCTGTTTCCGTTTGGCGAGAAAGTTGCCAAACGCTGCTTCCCATTTTTCGAAAGAGGCACCAACTCCTTATTCTTGAATGAAAACACATAGTAATCGGCAGTAAAAGATCTTCTGTAAATTCTCTCTTGATTGGTCGTGAAAAGAATTCTGTTTTCATCATTGCTAAATTTATATTCACTGATATACTTTAGCTCAGTATCTTTCATTTTGCTCAGATCGAAAAGTGTTTCAACCACTTTCCCCGTTGCAAAACTGTATTTTACAATTTTAGTACCGTTTCCTTCCAATGTGGTGTAATGTACTCCATCGTTCATCGAACGCACGCCATACACCGACTTTTGACCAAAAGTACGATTCAGCATCAAATCTTCCATGCTAATTTTCTTCACCTCTTGCTGAGCAAGAATGGTAAACGACAAGCATAGCATGATTGCAGATGTTAAAATCAATCTTATTTTCTTCATGTTTGTTGAATTATTTACAATTTGTATAGGTTGTTTTTCCAAAATTCAAAGATTCCACTTTTTTTGGAGAAAAGAAAAAAATTTAGTCCTGATAAAAATCAGAAATAACAGAGTTTACAGGCATTTCTGTGTTCCAACAGCTTTTTCGAATCAACAAATCTCGAAATCACTCATTTTAAGAAATCGCTAAATCTATTGAAATGCTAAATATTGCTTGCGATTTAAAGTTTTAATTGATCAGAAAGTTATATCTTTGTGGATTGAATTTCGAGGAGGCTCATTTTGAGACATAAATAGCCTGTTATTGGCGAAATTTGTATTTTCTATTTAAGTATATCATGCTGGTTTGTAGCGGTGTGAATAAAAATTAAAAACAATAGGATGATTAAAATTACATTTCCTGATGGAACAGTAAAAGAATTTGAAGCTGGCGTCTCTGGTATTGAGATCGCTAAAAGCATTTCAAGTCGATTGGCAAAAGAAGTTTTGTCGATTAGCGTAAATGATCAGTTGTATGATCTTACACGCTCGATTAACGAAGATGCAAGCATTAAGCTTCATACATGGAATGATGAAGAAGGAAAACATGCTTTTTGGCACTCTTCGGCTCACTTAATGGCTGAAGCACTGGAAGTATTGTATCCAGGTGTAAAATTTGGTATTGGCCCGGCAATCGAAATGGGTTTTTACTACGATGTAGATTTAGGAAATGGCACGGTACTTACCGATAAAGACCTTCCTAAAATTGAACAAAAAATGCTTGAACTTGCTCGCAGCAAGAACGAATATAAGAGAAGCGATGTAACAAAAGAGGAAGCTCTTGCTTTCTTTAATGAAAGAAAGGAAGAGTACAAAGTTGAGCTGATTAACGAGTTGGAAGATGGTACAATTAGTTTCTATCAGCAAGGTGGTTTTACCGATTTGTGTAGAGGACCACACTTGCCTAACACTAGTTACATTAAAGCGATTAAATTAAACTCGGTAGCTGGTGCTTACTGGAGAGGCGATGAAAAACGTCCACAGCTTACTCGTGTATATGGTATTACTTTCCCAAAGAAAAAATACCTTGATGAGTATGAAGTGATGATGGAAGAGGCAAAAAAACGCGACCACAGAAAATTGGGTAAGGAAATGGAATTGTTCACTTTCTCTCAAAATGTGGGTCAGGGAATGCCAATTTGGTTGCCAAAAGGTGCACAATTGCGCGAAAGCTTGGAGAACTTCCTGAAAAGAGTTCAGAAGAAATTCGGATACGAGCAAATTATCACGCCGCATATTGGTAACATTAACCTTTACAAAACTTCTGGCCATTACGATAAATATGGTGAAGATTCATTCCAGGCAATTCAAACTCCACAAGAAGGAGAAGAGTATTTGCTAAAACCAATGAACTGTCCTCACCATTGCGAAGCATACAAATTTAAGCCTCGTTCGTACAAAGATCTTCCAGTTCGTTTTGCTGAATTTGGTACTGTTTACCGTTACGAGCAAAGTGGTGAGCTACACGGATTAACACGTGTACGTAGCTTTACCCAGGATGATGCTCACTTGTTCTGTACTCCAGATCAGTTGAAAGAAGAGTTCAAGAAGGTAATCGATATCATTTTTATCATTTTCAAGGCGCTTAATTTTGATGAGTATGTAGCTCAGGTTTCTCTTCGCGATAAGGAAAACCATTCGAAATATATTGGTGCCGAAGAGAATTGGGACAAAGCAGAACAGGCAATTATCGAAGCTGCAGAAGAAAAAGGTTTGGCAACTGTTGTAGAGTATGGCGAAGCAGCATTCTACGGTCCAAAACTTGACTTTATGATTAAAGATGCAATTGGACGTAAATGGCAGCTGGGAACCATTCAGGTAGATTACAACTTACCAGAGCGCTTCGAATTGGAATATGTAGGTAGTGATAACCAAAAACATAGACCAATTATGATTCATCGTGCACCATTTGGATCGATGGAACGATTTGTTGCTGTATTGCTTGAACATACTGGTGGTAAGTTCCCATTGTGGTTAACACCTGAACAAGCTGTTATCATGCCGATTAGCGAAAAATATAACGATTATGCAAAAAAAGTTTTAAATTCGTTAAATAATTCCGATATTCGCGCCGTATTAGATGATCGCAACGAGAAAATCGGAAGAAAAATCCGTGATAACGAGTTGAAAAAGACCCCATACCTAATTATTGTTGGCGAGAAAGAAGCAACAGAAAATACTGTTTCGGTTCGTAAACAAGGAGAGGGTGACATGGGATCTATGACTATTACAGAATTTTCAGAATTTATTAATAAAGAAGTAGAAGCACAATTGTCTTCTATCGAGAATTACTAACTAAAGTAGGAGGACCTAGCCATAGCTGGATTTCATCAAAGAAACAGAGGTCAAAGAAGACCTCAAGAGGCTCAACACAAGATTAACCAAGCAATTAGAGCCCGCAGTGTTCGCGTTGTTGGAGATAACGTAGAACCAGGAGTTTATTCAATTTCAGAAGCATTAAAAATTGCTGATGATCAAGAATTGGATTTAGTTGAAATTTCACCAAAAGCCGATCCACCAGTTTGTAAGATCATCGATTACAAAAAGTTTCTTTATCAGCAGAAAAAGAAACAAAAGGAAATGAAGGCTAAAGCTGTTAAAGTTGTTGTGAAAGAAATTCGTTTCGGACCAAATACCGACGAACATGATTACAACTTTAAGTTAAAGCATGCTGAAAAATTTCTTAACGAAGGAGCAAAAGTTAAGGCGTACGTATTCTTTAAGGGGCGTTCAATCCTGTTTAAAGACAAAGGCGAAATTTTATTGTTAAAATTTGCTCAGGATCTTGAAGAAATTGGGAAAGTTGAACAGATGCCAAGATTGGAAGGAAAACGTATGACAATGTTCATTACTCCAAAGAAAAAGTAGAATAATTTATATATACATTAATTTTTAAATTTGTACAATGCCTAAGATGAAAACAAATTGCAGTGCAAAGAAAAGATTTACTTTGACTGCATCTGGAAAAATCAAAAGAAAGCACGCTTTTAAAAGTCACATTTTGACTAAAAAGAGCACTAAAAGGAAGAGAAATCTTACCTACTTCGGTACTGTAAATAAAGCAGACCAGAAAAACGTTAAGTTAATGCTTAACATGTTGTAAGAATCAGTTATTGATTTTTTTAGTTATTAACCGAGTGGTTAGCCCCAAAGAGTCCTTAAGTGGAACGCTAACATTCAAAAATTAGGAATTATGCCAAGATCAGTAAATTCTGTAGCTTCAAGAGCTAAAAGAAAAAGAATTTTAAAAGAAACCAGAGGTAACTTTGGTGCAAGAGCTAATGTTTGGACAGTAGCCAAAAATACGTTCGAAAAAGGTTTGCAGTATGCATACCGCGATAGAAAGAAAAAGAAATCAAACTTCAGAGCATTGTGGATTCAGCGTATTAACGCAGCGGCAAGACTTGAAGGTCTTTCGTATTCACAGCTAATTGGTTTGATGCACAAAGCTAATATCGAAATTAACCGTAAGGTTTTAGCAGATTTAGCTGTAAATCATCCAGAAGCATTTAAAGCTGTAGTGGGTAAAGCACAAGCAGCTAAATAGTACTATAAATTATTTACTTTAAAAAGGGGTTGTGATTCACAATCCCTTTTTTACGTTTCAACTTTGAATAAGCAATGCTTATTGCTTACAATGAGCACAATATCGAAAAAGCCTAATAATAGCCAATCAGCTTACCACTATTATGCTTTGGATTTACTATTTTTGAAATCATTACAATTGGGAAACTATTAACCAAACAAATTTCCCCTAAACAAACCACAAATGAGAATTGCATTAATAGGCTACGGAAAAATGGGTAAAGAGATAGAACAAATTGCTCTTGAACGTGGCCATGAAATTGGATTAATTATTGATCAGCACAATCCGAAAGATTTGTGTGCAGATCAATTACAAAATATTGATGTTGCCATCGAATTTACGAATCCCGATTCGGCCTATGGTAACTATTTACAATGCTTTGAAGCAAATATACCGGTAGTTTCGGGAACTACAGGATGGTTGGAAAAATTGCATGAAATCGAGAATCAATGCAAGGCAGGAAAAGGATTCTTTTATGCTTCGAACTTTAGTTTAGGAGTGAACCTGTTTTTCGAGCTGAATAAAAAGCTTGCAAAACTAATGGCACCATTTAAAGAATACAATGTAGATATGGAGGAAATTCACCATATCCACAAATTGGATTCGCCAAGCGGAACTGCCTTAACTCTGGCCGATGGAATACTTGAAAACCACCCTAAAAAAGACAAGTGGATAGAAGCTACCAGCATGAAAGAAGATGAACTTAGCATTTTGGCCAAACGCCATGGAGCGGTTCCTGGCACACACTCAGTTACATGGCATTCGGAGGTAGATGAAATCATGATTCAACATCAGGCGTATAGCCGCAAAGGATTTGCTTTGGGAGCAGTTTTGGCAGCCGAATTTATGCCAAAGAAAGAAGGTTTTTATGGCATGAAGGATCTGCTACAATTATAAGAGAAAATAAAGTAATCATTTAAATAATATTGAATGGCAAACATACTAAGAAACAAATGGTTTAAGTTTTCAGTTGCACTAATCGTTGCTTTGTTAATGATTATCTGGATTGGAAATTATTGGCTTTTATTTGGATTACCAATCCTTTTTGATGTATACATCAGTAAAAAGGTACATTGGGCTTTTTGGAAAAAAAGAGGCGTTAAAAAACAGAGTACTGCAGTTGAATGGATTGATGCCATCATTTTTGCAGTGGTTGCTGCAACCATTATTCGAATGTTTTTTATCGAAGCCTATACGATTCCGACCAGCTCGATGGAAAAATCATTGCTTGTAGGGGATTATTTGTTTGTGAGTAAGGTTGCATACGGACCAAAGGTTCCAAATACACCTCTGTCCTTCCCTTTTGCACACCATACCATGCCCGGAACCACCAAAACAAAATCTTACCTTGAGTGGATCAATTGGCCATACAAACGTCTTGCCGGATTGAACGAAATCAAACGTAACGATGTTGTAGTATTTAATTTTCCTGCAGGAGATACCATTGTAGTAGGAAGGGAAAACCCAGATTATTACTCTCAGTTAAGATCGGCTACGGCCACCTTAAAGGAAAATGATATGAGAAAAGGCAGAACAATTCAGCCTGATAAAGCCTATGAACGTGTTGCCAGAAAATACTTTGCCCAAAACCTGGAGATCGATTCACGCCCTGTTGATAAGCGCGAGAACTATATCAAAAGATGTGTGGCAATGCCGGGCGATACCATTTCCAGTATTGATGGCCAACTATACATTAATGGCAAGGCACAGGAAAAGGTAGGAGAAGTACAGTTTAATTACGAAGTTCGAACCAATGGTACCTTAATCAATCCTCGAAAATTGGAGGACATGAATATTTCCAGAGATGAAATCAGCCATAGTGGATCGGTGTATCACATGCCACTATCAAAAGAAAAGGCCGATAAAATTGGCAAACTTGGAAATGTATCCTCTATGGTAAAAATGGTGCATGGAGTAGGCACTTCGGAAGATGTTTTCCCGTTTAGCGATCATTACAACTGGAACAGAGATAATTTTGGTCCGCTTGTAATTCCACAAAAAGGAATGACTGTTGATTTGACCTTGGAAACGCTTCCTCTTTATGAAAGAGCAATTAATGCGTTTGAAGGAAACGATCTTGCTGTGAAAGATTCTACCATTTATATCAATGGAGAACCAGCGGTTTCGTATACCTTCGAGATGGATTACTATTGGATGATGGGTGACAATCGTCACCGTTCGGCCGATTCTCGTTACTGGGGATATGTTCCTGAAGATCATGTCGTAGGTAAGGCATCTTTCATCTGGCTTTCATTAGACAAAGATCAGTCTGGATTTAGCAAAATAAGATGGAACCGAATTTTCAAGTGGATTCACTAAACAGAATGTAAATATAAAAGAGAGGCACCCATTAAGGTGCCTTTTTCTTTTTCTGCATTTTTTGTAGTTTCGCACTCTTAATCGTAGAGAAATGGAAAATAGCAGCGCCTTACTATCAACAGCATATTTTGCTCCTATACAATACTATTGCAAACTGGTTCAACATCAGAATGTTCTGATTGAGCAGTGGGAGAATTATTCGAAGCAATCGTATCGAAACAGGTGTAATATTTATGGTGCAAATGGCGCTTTAGCAATATCTGTTCCAGTAGTAAAAGCAACCAACAAGAAAGTTTTAACCAAGGATGTAAAAGTCTCTTATGATACCAACTGGCAAAAGTTGCATTGGAAAGGGATTGAATCGGCTTATAAATCGTCGCCATTCTACGAGTATTACATCGACGATTTGGAACGATTTTTTACGCAAAAATGGGATTACCTTTTGGATTTTAACCTTGAAATTCAAGCTGAGATTTGCGAGATTCTGGAAATTGAAAATAAAAATGCCCTAAGTGATGATTTTATTCCAATGCAAACGCCCGACTTTATCGACTATAGGAATATGATCCATCCAAAAGCTTCGAAAGGATTAGCTGATGCTAATTTCAATCCACAGGCATACACCCAGGTATTTGGCGATAAGCATGGCTTTATCCCAAACTTGAGTATCTTGGATTTGATCTTTAACATGGGACCAGACAGCTCACACTATCTTGAAACCTGCTTAGGCTAAACCAAGCTTCTTTTTCAGATCTTTCATGATATCATCATGATCGAAAGCCAGTTCAGGTAAGTTTTCAACATCAAGCCATTGGGCTTTTAAGGCGTCGTCGTCTCCTTTCACCAGTGGCAATTCATTCGATTCAATTTGTCCAAGGTAAACAACCGAAACAGTTCTGCCCCTAGGGTCTCTGTGAACTGCACCATAGGTTTTAAACTGGGATAAAGTAACATTCTCGAAACCTGTTTCTTCTTTTAGCTCACGATATGCTGCAGGTTCGATATCCTCATCCATATCCACAAAGCCACCCGGGAAAGCCCATTTGTTTTTAAATGGTTCGTTGGCACGCTCTATCAACAACACAAAAGTTTTACTCTTAGATGTACAAAAAATGGCACAATCAACAGTTAAAGCCGGACGTGGATATTCGTATGTATACATGATTAAATTTGGTGATTATGGCTCCCAACATTCGTCGGGAGAATGAGAAATTGCAATTAAACCTGCACTTATTCTTCAGTAATGAT
Source organism: Marinifilum caeruleilacunae (assembly GCF_013141825.1). Classification (GTDB taxonomy): domain Bacteria; phylum Bacteroidota; class Bacteroidia; order Bacteroidales; family Marinifilaceae; genus Marinifilum; species Marinifilum caeruleilacunae. Next base: position 38,262 of record NZ_RZNH01000040.1, on the reverse strand, counting down.
TCGTTTTATAACTCTTAGTTTGTGCGTATAGCGTTTGGTATCAACATTAAATATACCTTGGTGATCCACATTATCAATTCTCACCTTGCCCGAAGCATGAATAATTTTGTGTCGGTCCCAAATGATACCAACATGGGTAATTTTTCCTTCGTTGTTATCGAAAAAGGCCAAATCGCCCGGCAATGCTTCCTCTACAAAAGTTAAAGGTTCGCCAACCATTACCTGCTGACTTGCATCACGCGGTAAACTAATACTATTTAGTTTGTAAACAATTTGAGTTAAGCCGGAACAATCAATACCATAAGGCGTTCTTCCACCCCATAAGTAAGGAGCATTAAAATATTTTAGTGCAGCTTCGATAATCGAATCCCTGATGTGATCATCCGATCCATTTCCGGTTACCTTGCCCTGGTAAAAATACTTCTTCTCTCCTATTCTAAAAGATTTCTCTTCCCGATCGCAAAAAGGAAAAGAGCTTCCCGGAACAATCAGTTTATTCGAATAATCTTTTTCCTGAAATACCAGGTTAAAAGTATCATTGGCAACTGCGGACAGCTGCTTAGAAAGCAAATGATAGAATTCCTCATCAATCGGGCTAATCATTTTAGTGTCGACCCAGCCCTCGTAATTATCGTAGGCCAAACGTACTTTACTCCAGTTTTCAACTTGCTCTATAAGCTCAAAATGTTCTCCAAATAAAATTTGCGTAACCATTTCGCTTTTTTCAGCTGGTTCTCTTCGAACAGGAATAATACTTAAATCGGAAATTCCGTAATTCATCTATTGGTTGCTTAATAATTGTATTCAATCAAATATAAAAAATATAATTATGTTTTTACATTTGCATTGATATATTTACGCCAGATATCATGGGTAAAAGAAAGGAATAAATATTTTTTACCAAAGAATATTCAATTAATTTTATAAAAAGAATTTCAACAGTTCTGTAACCACATTAACCCCCAACAGAATGAATAAATACTTTAGGTTCATTAGACAAAACTTAAGCAACATTTATCGGTTCTCAATTACGTCGATAACCATTGTGTTGATAATGCTCTTGTTCCCAAACACCGGGAATTTTAAGTACGAATACCAGAAAGGCAAACCTTGGATGCATGAAACCCTTCTTGCACCTTTCGAGTTTCCAATTCTAAAAACAGAAAAAGAACTGAACCAGGATCGGGATAGTATTCTGAATCGCTTTAGTCCGTATTTTAAGGTCGACACATCTGTATATCCTTCGGCGATTGCACGTTTCGAAAAGAATTTTGAAAAAAAATGGAATCAATTCGAAAAATCGAAGGCCTTTCAAAAGCTGAATTTTTCGCAAAAAAGGATTGAAGCAGAAAAGTTACTTTGCTACAACTACCTAAAAACCAATCTAAAAAACTACTATGAAATTGGCATTGCCGATTTTCAAAATGAGAAAATACAATTCAATTATACCCTGCCCGAAACCATTAATAAATCGGTAAACAACATTAACGAACAGGTTGCCACAAATAAGGTTTTTTCGGCAAGAACAGCTTATGAGAATATCAATGGCAATGTAAAATCCGATTTTAAGAACCCAGTTTTTCAGGCTTTTATCCAGGGGTTGAACCTTGACTCTTATTTGGCTCAAAACCTGTTTTACGACAAAACCATGTCGGACCAGGTAAGGAACAGCATGCTGGAAAATATTTCATTAACCAAAGGTAAGGTTGAAAGAGGAAAAAGGATTGTTTTGGTTGGTGATATCATTAACGATGAAACATTCTTAATTCTTGAATCATTAAAAAAAGAGCATGAAAACCTGATTGGTTCATCTCAAAGCCATTATTTAATTGTTGGTGGGCAAACACTCCTAATCATATCTTGTATTGTTCTGTTGTTTTTATACTTGCGAAATTTTAGAAGACAAATTTTACACGACAACAAAAAGATACTCTTCATTTTTTTACTGGTATTGATTTTTGTAGCCCTAACCAGTTTGATTCAGCAATTTCCGAAAATTCACATCTACCTTCTGCCATTTGCCTTAATTACAATTGTGGTGAGAACTTTGATGGATAGCAGAACAGCTTTATTTGTTTTTATTATTACAGTTCTGATTACCGGATTTTTGGCTCCTAATGCATTTGAGTTTGTCTTTTTGCAATTGGCAGCAGGAATTATGGCAATTTACAGTTTGCCTAGGCTTGAAAGGCGCGGTCAACTTGTATTAACAGGTATCATTACTTTTTTTACTTACAGTGTAATCTATTTCGCTTTCGCGATTACCCAGGAAGGTAGTATTGAAGAAATTAAGTGGTTCAATTTTATGTGGTTTGCCATTAATGGCCTACTCCTTACCTTTTCTTATTCTTTGATTTACATCTTTGAAAAGCTATTCGGATTCTTATCTGATGTTACATTAATCGAGCTTTCAAATCAGAATCATCCTTTGCTGAGACAGTTAATTCAGCACTCGCCAGGAACCTTTCAGCATAGTTTGCAGGTAGCCAATCTTGCCGAAGCTGCCATTAACAAAATTGGCGGAAATCCTTTACTGGTAAGAACCGGTGCTCTATATCACGATATTGGTAAAATGAAACACCCAGTATACTTTATCGAAAACCAGATGACCAATAAAAACCCGCACGATGATCTTGATTTTGATAAGAGTGCACAGATTATTACAGATCATGTGAAGTATGGAGTAAAAATTGCCAAGAAGCATAAGCTTCCACAGCAAATTATCGACTTTATTGAAACCCATCATGGAGCCGGGAAAGTAATGTACTTTTATACATCGTTCAAAAACAAATATCCCGACAGGGAAGTTGATGAAGAAAAATTTAAATACCCGGGACCAGATCCATTCACTAAAGAAACCGCCGTTCTTATGATGGCCGATGGTATTGAGGCAGCTTCGAGAAGTTTAAAAGAAAAAACGCCCGAAACCATTCGAGAATTAATCGATAAAATGATTGACAAGCAGGTGAATGAAAATCGATTTGCCAATGCCGATATCACCTTTAAAAACATTAATGAGATTAAAGAGATTTTCACGAACAACCTGGTAAATGCATATCATGCCAGGATAGAATATCCGAAAGAAAATAAGTCGGAATCATAAATTGATAATATTAATAATTATTGGAGAAAATGGGATTTGCAAGTGGCGGATTCCATTTTTTTTGAGCAAGTATTTTTCGTAACTTATAGAGTGTGACCCACTTCCTTAACAGGATTTAGATTTCGACAGATATTGATACGATATAAAACCATCTGATTACATCATCTTCATCTAAAACCCTACTATTATGATACGAAATAGCATATTTTTAATTGGATTGTTAATATCAATTGTATTTGTAGTTTCTTGCCAACCAGAAAAGAAGGCCGTTGAAAAGAAAGCTTCGGATACAGTGATACAAAGAAAATTAGCCAACTATGCCGAAGTAAAATTATCGGCAGATCTTACCTCTCTCTCAGCCGATCAGATTAAACTATTTTCCCACTTGATTAAAGCTGCTGATGCCATCGATGAACTGTACTGGCTGCAGGCATACGGTAATAAAAATGCACTTCTGGAAAGCATTACTGATCCTGACATGAAACAGTATGCTAAAATTAATTACGGTCCGTGGGATCGTTTGGATGGCTTTAAACCATTTACCGAAGACTTCCCTCCTCGACCATTGGGCATTGGTTTCTTTCCTGCAGATATCAACCAGGAAGAGTTCTTTCAGTTAAATAATGATGACAAGTACAGTCCGTTTACTAAAATTGAAAGAGATGCCAGTGGCAAATTACAAGTTATTCCTTTTAGCAAAGCCTATCAAAGCCAGTTGCAGATTGCTGCAAATCATTTAAAGCAAGCTGCGGCAATGGCCGAAAAAGAAGATTTTAAAGCCTACCTGGAACAGCGGGCTGCCGATTTAGTTTCGGATAATTTTGTGGAGAGCGACAAGCTTTGGCTGAACCTTACCGATAATGAGCTTGATTTTATTGCCGGACCTATTGTGAATACAGAAGACAATTTAATTTGGACCAAGTATTCCTATGGTGCATTTATCCTATTAAGAGATAATGACTGCACCAAGAATGTATCGAAATATGCTGCATTAATGCCATTCCTGCAGCAAAACCTGCCTTTAACCGAAAAATACAAGGCCGAAACTTCGAGCAGTGAAGCCAATTTATCCATTTATAATGTGTTGTACAATTCGGGACATTGCAATGCCGGTAATAAACTCATAGGTTTAAACCTTCCGGTTGGTAATAATGGCTCCGATGTAAAGAGAGTATACTTTAAGAATGTAATGCAGGCAAAATTCGATAAAATATTGAACCCAATCAGCGAATTGGTAATCGATGAAAAACAACGTAAGAATGTAAACTTCGAGTCGTTCTTCTTAAATACAATCTTTTTTGAGCTTACTGGTGGAATTGATATGACCAGTACCATAAATGGCAATGGCGATGTTAAAGATGCATTAAAGGAACATCACAATGTAATTAATGAATTGAAAAATGATGTGCTACGAATGTACTTGTTAAATCAGGTGCATGACATGAGACAAATTGAAGGAATTGAAATGCTCGACAACTATGTTACCTATATGGCTGATGTATTTAGATCGATTCGATTTGGAGTGACCGACGCACAAGGTGTAGCAAACATGATTCGATTCTATTACTTTGAAGAACAAGAGGCTTTCAAGTACAATCCGAAAACGGGAACTTATAAAATTAATGATTACAAAATGAAAAAAGCCACCGAGTCGTTGGCCAAAATGGTTCTCGAAATACAAGCCACTGGCGATTATGCCGCTGCCGATAAATTAATCAAAGACAAAGGATATATTCGAAATGAATTGCTACAAGATTTATATCGAATTCAACGAGCTAAAATTCCTAAAGATTTAATTTACGATCAGGGTGAAAAAGTAATCATCGCAGAAAAATAAAAACGCTTCAATAAAAGTTCAATTGAAAGGCATCTTAGAGATGCCTTTTTTCGTTCCTGAAGTAAAATATTAATCATATATTTGAACTTTCTCTTTAAGCAACAATACATGATTCGCCTTCTGACCTTATCAACTCTACTAATATTGGCAAATTTCTGCTTCGCTCAACAATTAAAAATTGTTGATTCAGAAACCAATAAACCCATTGAAAATGTGTACATCTTCGATTCGCACAATTCGATTCTATCAGATAAATCAGGGACTGCTGATATTGCATCCTTCACACATAATGGAGTGATTTATTTTCAACATCCATCCTATGAAAACTTGGAGCTAAATTATTCTGTCATTCAACAACTTAACTTCATCATAAAATTAAAATCTAATATTTTCCCCATACAGGAAGTTGTTGTTTCGGCAAACAAATGGGAGCAAAACATTAAGGAAGTACCTTTAAAAGTACACCGAATTGAAAAAAATGAAATCGTACACTCCACATCTCAAACATCTGCTGATCTGTTAAAATCCTGCAACCAGGTGTACATACAGAAAAGTCAATTGGGAGGAGGAAGTCCAATGATTAGAGGATTTGCTGCAAACAGGGTACTATTGGTGCTGGACGGTGTACGCTTAAACAATGCAATATACCGAAGTGGAAATTTGCAGAATGTAATTAATATTGATGCAAACAGCCTTGAGTCTGCCGAGGTAATATTAGGACCTGGCTCCATAATTTATGGTAGCGATGCCATTGGTGGTGTTATGGATTTTCATACGATTAAACCACTTTTCTCTACCTCTGGCAAGTCGAACATTAGCTTTAGGTATAAAAACCGTTATTCGTCGGCCAATAACGAAATTATGAACCATATTTCATACAATTATGGCAAAGAAAAATTAAGTCTGGCCGGAAGCATCACCTATAGCGATTTCGACGATCAGAAAATGGGAAGTCATGGTCCGGATGATTACCTGAGAAAACAATATGTGATTAGAGAGAATGGTGAAGATAAGATCATTGACAACTCAGATCCAGAAATCCAAAAACAAACTGGATACAACCAGTTTAACCTTGTGCAAAAACTTCGTTATAAAGCTTCGGAAAATACAGAATTACAATATGGATTTCATTACACTACCAGTTCTGATATTCCGAGATATGACAGACTGATTCAGTACAGTGGTGACAATTTAAAATATGCTGAATGGTATTACGGTCCGCAAGAACTGCAGATGCATAGTTTTCAGCTTGCATTGAAAAAATCCACTTCCATTTACGATACTTTTAAAGTTAATACTGCATATCAAAATTATAAGGAAAGCAGACACGATCGCAAGTTTGAATCTGCAACCCAAAGAAACCGTAGTGAAAAATTGCATATCTACTCTGTAAATGCTGATGCTGAAAAGAAACTTTCAAATGCTACTCACCTTTTCTGGGGTTCTGAAATTACACACAACAGGTTACGATCGAAGGGTTTTAGCGAAAATATAGAAACAGGAGAAAAAGAAGAAATTGCAAGTAGGTATCCCGACAAATCGCAACATACAAGTGCAGCCTTTTATGCAAATTTAAAGCACAAGTTGAATTCCAAATGGGTTTTAAATGGCGGTCTCCGATATTCTCACATTTGGATTAACTCAAAACTTGATAACACTTTTTACGATTTTCCTTTTTCTGACCTTGATTTATCAACAGGAGCATTAAACGGAGGCATTGGACTTGCATACAACTCCGATTCGGGATGGAACCTAAAAGTAAATGCAAGTTCTGGCTTTAGAGCTCCTAATATCGATGACATTGGAAAGGTATTTGATTCGGAACCAGGAAAAGTTGTGGTTCCTAATAATGACTTGAAGCCAGAGTACATTTATAGTTTTGATTTCAACATCAGTAGAAACTTTAACCAGCTATTTTTTATTGACTTCAACACCTTTTATTCATTTCTGGATAATGCTATGATACGTGGTGATTATAGTTTTGGTGGAGAGAACACCATTATTTACGATGGAGTTGAAAGTGAAGTACAAGCCATTGTGAATGCTGACAATGCTAAGGTTTGGGGTGCCAACATACAGCTTATCGCAAAAATAAGTCAACACCTTTCGGCCACAGCCAATTGGAATTACAGCAATGGAGAATATAAAGATGGAAGTTCTGTTCGCCATATTCCACCCATGTTTGGATCATTTAAACTGGATTATAAGGCCAATCATTTCAATTCGGGTATAGAGCTTGAGTACAATGGAGAAATATCCTATAAAGAGCTCGCAGAGGTTGAAAAGGACAAAGCATATCTTTATGCCAAAGATCAGGATGGAAATCCTTACTCCCCGGATTGGTTTATTGTAAATTGGAGGAACTCCTATCAACTTTCAAAAACCTTTCATCTGAATTTTTCAATTGAAAATGTATTTGATAAACGATATCGCCCTTACTCATCGGGTATAGCAGGAGTCGGACGAAATTTCATTATTGGACTTAGCAGTTCATTCTAAGCAAGCAATCTATCCATATCAATTGACTTATAACTCATTACAAAAACAAATTACCTGTTTATTGACATATTTTGTTTAAATTTACTACTACTAACAAAAGCATGTCAATATGAAAAAGTATTTTATTTTAATAAGCCTAAGCTTATGCATTATGGCTAGCAGTGCTCAAGCTCAACGTAGTTCGATACGGCTTTACGACAACCTTAACCTTTACGCACCATCTTTAGTAAAATTGTACAATCAAGTCAAAACTTCTAAAGTGATGGATGTGAATGAATACGAAACCATTAAGGGAAGTCCGTATATTCATAAATATTTTGAGAAAGGTTTTGTGATCAGTAAAGACAGCTTGCTTTATTCAGGCTTAATGCTTCGATATAACAATTATAAAGATATTATCGAATTTAAAAAGGACGATTTAGCCTATGAACTTTCCAATCAGTTTCCTTTATTGTATGTAAAGATTAAGGACAAGATATATGAAAGGCTTGTATTTAAAACAAAGGAAGGAGAAAAATTGGGCTATTTTCAGATTCAATCAGATGGTAAAGTAACACTGTACAGCAAGGCTTCGGTTCTTTATGTGAAGGCAAAACCAGCAAGCGGCTATGTTGAGTACAAACCTCCAAAATTCAAACAGGAACCCATCTCCTTTTACTTAAAACAAGAAGGCAGCACAAATGCGATATTGATTGATAACAAGAAAGATTTGATCAATGTATTATATGATAAAAAAGAAGAAGTTTTAGCATTTATGAATGTCAACAAGTTAAAAGCTTCTAAACTGGAAGATATCACCAGAATTATTAATTATTACAACGAGTTAAATTGATCATTCTAATCTCATAACAAAGGCTGATTTTAACATCAGCCTTTTTTTTATTCTTGTTACGACTCTCGCAAGGCTCATATCAAGCTAACAATTTTGTTTTTACCCTCCTGTCTGTGATTGATTGCACTAATGTTTGAGCCTCTTGCAAACTATTTAAACTTAGATCGTAACCCAAAAAAAGAGGCCACTTTACAGCAGCCTCTTTGTATTATACAGTTTATTCAGTTACTAGTTTACATCCCAGAACAACTTGGTTGATTTCAAATCACCACCAATTGCCGAAGCTGCAGCGTCATACTGAGCTCCATTCAAGGTAGCTTCTTCGATAGGATAAATAAATCTAACTGGAATATCACCTAATGTTAAGCCTTCTGGTGCCTGGAAAATTCCTGTAAAATCAAGCAATCTCCAAGTTGTCCAACCTTCGAAAGGAAGATTATACATGGCTAACCATTTCTGAGTACCAATTTTTTGCTTCCAATCGCCTGCTGCAGTAGCATAAGCAACATCAGCTTCCAACAAATATGCATCAGCATCAACTGTACTAATTCCATATTCGTCCATTGAAGCTCTAATACCAGCCTCATAATGTGATTCAACAGTACCACCAACACTATAACCACGTGCTGCAGCTTCTGCCAATAAGAATTCTACCTCTGCATATGATAACAAAGTTCCTGGTAAATCAGGCTCTTTGAAAAAGTCCCCAATCTGAGAGAATCCAGATGCAGCATTTGCCGATCCATAAATTCCACCTGAGTAAGCACCTTCAAACAAGGTAAAATATACCGCTCTACGAGGGTCATTGATTCCGTTCATTACATCAACCAAAACATTTGATGGAACAAAGTCGTTACGACCACTCTGAACCAAATCAACCCATAATGGATGTGTATTTGGAGAAGAGTTGGTATAGGCAATTGTAAAGTTTTCACTATTTGCACTAATTACGTTAGCAGCAGCTTGCTCGGCCATTGTTTGAGCTGTTGATGCATTCACATCTGCCAATCTCAAAGCCATGCGAAGTTTTAGTGAGTTAGCCATTTTATACCACATCGCCATATCACCATCGTAAATTGGATCCTGATCTGCAAAACCAGCTTCTGCTTGATTGATTGCTGTAATAGCGGCATCCAAATTGCTCATAATGGTTGAATAAATAGTAGCTGCATCATCGTAAGATGGAGATGGATTAGAAACATCCAAAGCATCTGTAAATGGTACATTACCAAAAATATCAACTAAAGTAGCGTAAGCAAATGTCTCAACAATAGTAATAACAGCTAGTTTGTTATTCTTAACAGCCTCTTCTGAAGCAGTAACTGTCTCTTGTTGAGAAATTATTTCTCGCGCACCAGTAATATCCTTTAAGGTATTTCGATACAAAATTCTCCACATGTTATCAGGAATATTTCTGGTAACCTGGTTGTACTGACTTTCGTCTGGATAAGTGGTTTGAGCCCAGTACTGAGAATAAAGTCTGAATACATTTCTATTCACATTGGTCTCTAGTAGTAAATCAAACATATCTCTAGCACCATTAGTAAACAATGGTTCACCTGGCACCTCAGAAGGATTCTTCTTGTCGATGTTTATTTCTTCCAGCTCGTCGTCAAGGTTTGAACAACCAACCATTGCAACGGCAAGAAACAGAATACTTAATTTATATATATATTTTTTCATTTCTTTCTACAATTATCAATTAAAAATCAACCTTTACATTAAATCCATAGCTTCTTACCGTTGGATAAGATCCAGACAGGTAACCTTGTGCCAAACCAGAAGATAATCCTGATTCAGGATCAGCGTAAGGTACATTCTTATGAATAATCCACAAGTTTCTTCCAACTAGAGAAAGAGAAACATTTTGAGCAAAACCGCTTACTAATTTCTTCGGTAAAGTATAAGTTAAAGCAAGCTCTCTCAACTTAACAAAGGATGCATCGTATACAGTTAAAGCACCTGGGTTTCTTGAAGAGTTACCCCAATAGTAAGCTCCACCATAATAATCAGCTCTAGCTCTTGTAGTATTTACCGAACCATCTTCGGTTACACCTGGGTTAAGAATACCACCGCCGTCGGCAACTGGATCTCTCTTAGGGTTACCCAGTTCATTTAGTCCTGCAGTATGCTTCAAAACACCAGTACCTTGACCGTAGTGCATATCTAGTGAGTAAACATCACCACCTTGCTGAATATCAATCAGGAAGTTTAATGTTACACCTTTATAGCTTAAAGTATTAGAAATACCACCAGTCCAGTTAGGATTCTGATCACCAATAATTTGATCTGATTGAGAAATATAGTAACCTGAAGAGTTAACAACTTTGTTTCCATTGTCGTCGAACAAGAATCCAGTACCACGGATTGTTCCTAAAGGTTGTCCTTTAGTGGCATTAATAGAGATACCACCCTGGTATGAGTTGATCACAATATTTTCAACGTCATTATAAAGGTCTAATACCTTATTACGGTTTCTTGCCCAGTTCACATTAATGTCCCAGGTAAACTCATTCGTTTTTACAGGAGAACCATATAATGCAACCTCGATACCTTTATTCTCAACTGTTGCAGCGTTCACCCAGTTAAACGAATAACCTGTAGCTTTCGAAACCTCAACCGGAATCAACATATCTTCAGTTTCCTTAGTATAGTACGAAACGTCAACACCAACACGGTTGTTAAACATCTTCGTCTCAAGACCTACCTCAAATTCTTTGGTATATTCAGGCTTAAGATCAATGTTATTCTTTGTATTTGGATAAGAGAATAATGTATACTTACCAAAGTTATCGTTCTTCACATAAGTATCGAACACATTTAATGGACTTGTATCATTACCTACTGTTGCGTAACTCATTCTAACCTTACCGTGATTCAACCATGGTAAATCGGTATGAGTTGAGAACAAGTAACTACCTGCAAATGAATAGTAGTGATATGTATTTTCATCTTTTGGTAATGAAGATGATTTATCAACACGATTCGTGATATCCAAATATAGAATATCCTTATAAGCTAAAATCGCCTGAGCATAAACACCATAAACACGCTTCTCTTCAAGAGTTTCAATTGGAGCAGAAGGTGTGTTTACTGAGTTACTTAATGAGTATAAGTTTGGAACAACTAAACCACCCAATGTAGAAGCTTGATATCTATCGGTAGATTCATCGCGAATATTCATACCAACAACACCTGATAAAGAAAGATCTTCGTTAATATCAGTATTGTAATTGGCCATTAAATCGTAATTCACCTCGGTAAAACCAATTTCGTATCTTTGGTAACCCGATTGCTCATCAGTTCTTAGTACACCAAATGGAGCAGCAACAGAACCTACAGCACGACGCTCTTCACGAAGGGAAGTATAATGGTCTAAAGAAACACGACCTGTGATATCTAACCAATCTAAAGCATCAAAAATAAAGAATGCATTACCATAAACACGATCACGCGAGTCTGTCTGGTAATTTTCATATCTTGTCCAGTAAGGGTTATCCCAATACAAACCAGTTAATACATCACCGCCTACAGATGCAAGGTGGTTCCATGTATAGTTCTTTCTTGTTTGCTTGTAAATATCTTCCTGAGCTTTAACATCAACGTTAACCTGCCACCACTGACGCATTTGCGACATCAAGTTATCGGAATAACCTGTTGAGTTACGACCCTTTGTATCTTGAAGTGAAACATTTGCCGATACACCAACCTTTAATTTAGGATTCACATTGTAATCACCATTAAAGGATACAGTATTACGGTTCAACTTCGAGTTAGGAAGAATACCGTTGGTATGGAAGTTTGTATAACTTAAACGGAAAGTACCATCTTCGTTACCACCCGTAAGTTCAACGTTATTTGTATAACCAACTTCTGTTTCGAAAAAGTCAACAGGAGAATTAGCAGCAGCTTTATATTCATAAGCTCTACCAAAATTTGCCGACTCAGGTACAAACGAATCCCAATGATAAACCTGCTGTCCACTAAATCTAGCTCCATAGGAAGCATCGTCGTAGGTAGGAACAACTAAATCATCATTACCGTCTCCGTTAACATCAAGATCTTCGAAATATCCTGTAGAGCCATAATATGGACCATAACCAGCACCATACTCAGTTTGATATTCAGCAAAGGTTTCTTTATCGATTTTACCAATCGTAATACCAGAATTAACACTGATACCTAAACCTTTTTTCTTTTTACCTTTTTTGGTCGTGATCATTACAACACCATTGGCACCACGAGAACCATAAATAGCAGTCGCAGCAGCACCTTTAAGTACACTCATATTTGCGATATCGTCGGGATTGATATCGGAAAGAGCGTTACCATAGTCGTAACCAGTGCTACCACCTCTTTGTGCCGCAGAGTTAAAAGTAGAACCTGAAATAGGTACACCATCAACTACGAATAAAGGTTGGTTACCACCGAAAATCGACGAGTTACCACGGATTACCATGTTGGTAGATCCACCAAAGTTGTTTGATTGTCTGATTTGAACTCCAGCCACCTTACCAGATAGGGAATTGACAAGGTTTTGCTGCTTTACCTTAGTTACCTCATCTCCGCCAAGATCGGTAACCGAATAACCTAGGGCTTTTTTCTCTCTTGTAATACCAAGGGCGGTTACAACCACTTCATCCATACCAATGGATTCAGTTTCTAAAACTACATCAATTACAGTTTTGTCTCCTACTGTAATTTCCTGGGTAATCATACCTACGAAGCTAAACATTAAAATGTTTTCAGGGGATGCTTCTATAGTATACTTACCGTCAATGTCGGTACTGGCACCTACTGTTGTGCCTTTGATAACAACAGATACTCCAGGCATGCCCAGACCATCCTCAGCATTAGTTACCGTACCGGTAATCTGTTTGCTTTGCGCAAATACTACCTGTAATCCCATAAAAATGAGGAATACAGATAGTCCAATCATTTTTTTCATAAAAAAACTTTTTAGTTAGTAATTAAGTAAAGATGCAAAATGGTTAATGGTAATTCTTAGTTTATAAAAATAGCACTTTAAATGGTTTTAACAAATTTTAACAACCTCACAACAGCTCGTGACTCAATCGTTTACGTAAACAATTGCCTGTTTTTATGTTTACACCACTCCTTAATTTTGCTTACATATTCCTATGTAAATTCCTCAATACTATTCAATATAAATGATTGATTAATTGCGTATAAGAAGTATCCAAAACCTGACAAATATCATGCATTTCAAAAAACGAATCGGAACATAATTCACTTTTTCACTTTTTGTTATTTTTTTTACATTTTTTATAAAATTAGCCGAAATTAAGACAGATTATAAACAAATTTACAGCACACCCCTTGTAAAGAATTGGTTGGTATACATTTAGTAACTTTTAATTCAATCACACCCCTTTTTTGTTAATATAAGGGCAAAAAAAAAGGCTGCCTCAAAGAGACAGCCTTTCATATTATAATCTATTACTTAATTTTCTAGTAACCAGTATTTTGTACTATATTAGAGTTAGCATCGATTTCAGCTTGAGTAATAGGATAAGCTATTCTGTAATCTCCATAAGGAATTGTCTCAGAAAAGTTTTGCTGTAAATATTCCTTTGTAATATTCTTACCAAATCTTACTAAATCTTCGAAACGTTTACCTTCAAAGATGAACTCTTTTCTTCTTTCTAATAAGAAATCATCCGCAGTTAAAGGAGAAGAATAAGCAGATGCACCACGATTTGAAGTAATTGAGTTAATTTGAATTAATGCATTTGCTTCATCACCAGTTCTAAATAATGCCTCAGCATAATTCAATACTACTTCTTCGTATCTGATTACACCTACATTGTCATAACCTTGGTTATCCGGGAATTTACCAATATTTCTAAGCATAATACCTTCGTATCCAAGAATATCAGCACGCACATCACCTACTTCGTAAAGGTTAATCACATCATCAATTACCTGAACATCACCATAGCTACCGCCACCTGTTGTTCTGTAAATGTATGCCAAACCATTAATACCTCGGTTATCTGTCGAGCTAAATGCCAATTCGAAAATTGAGTTAGAAGCCACATCAGAAGCAAATGACGAAACAAATCCACCTGCAGGTATAATATCATAGTCAGTATTATTCATTACAGCCTCTGCAGCAGCTATTGCAGCAGCCCAATCACCAAAATAAACAGCTACACTTGATTCAATTGCTTTAGCAGCATACTTAGTAATAAACTCGTTTGATGGATCTTGAGATGTACTCATCAAACCAAATCCAGTTGCAAGATCTTGCATGATGAAATTTTCACATTCCGCAACAGTATTTCTAGCTGGATACAAATTATCACCCTTATATTCTGTAACATAAGGAACTCCTAATGTACCACCAGCATGCTGTTGACCATACTGTTTAACAAGATCAAAATGTACCAACGCTCTCATAACATAAGCCTGACCTTGCATGTGTTTGATGTAATCTTGACTACCCGTAAGATCTTCAGCATTTACACCTATTACAATATTTGCACTAGCAATTACTTCATAAGCCTCATCCCAAAAATAACCAGTATTAGCAGAATAGTTGAAACCTGCCTGAGTTGTGAAACGACCTGAATTACCATTAGAGAAACAGTTATCCGAACGAACCTCATTATTAATAATATAATCTCTTCCGTAGTAACCAGACTCTGTCATACGGCTATAAGCGCCCTTTAAAACGCCATAAAGGTTTTCTGAAGAAGCAATACCACCTTCAACCGCTTTGTTTTGTTCTGTAGAAGGCTCTAAATCGTCTGTTGTACATGCGTTCATTGCAACAACGAACACAAACAACATTGCAATCTTAGATAATATATTTATTTTTTTCATACTTTCTTAAAATTTCACATTAACACCAAAAATAAATGACTTAGCAGCAGGAGTTTCCATACCTGTAAAACCATCAGTATCAACTTCTGGATCATACTTCAAGTTATCATCCTTAACCCAAGTTAATAAATTTGTACCACGTACGAATACTCTTAAACCACCGATACCAATAGCATCTGTAATATTTTTTTGGAAATCATAACCAACAGAAAGGTCTCTCAAACGAATGAAGTCACCATCATAAAGGAATTTAGAGTGTCTTTGCCATGGTCTACCTGTGTATTCAAATTTACCAAATCTTGTTCCAGTATCACCTGGCTTTTGCCATCTGTCCATCAATGTGTTTACACCTTGGTAATACAATGTAGAGAATACATCAGTACCATTGGTATATCTGTGCCATTGTTCGTAAATTTTGTGACCACCTGCATAGAATGCACTTGCATCAAGGAAGAATCCTTTGTAGTCAACGTGAAGGTTCAAACCTGCAGTTAATTCAGGAATTGCACTACCACCTTGCCATACTTGGTTAGCATCATTAAAGTTATCAGTAGTTTCACTACCAACACCATCAACATACCACAGTTCACTACCAGTATCAGGATCAACACCAGCCCATGTTGGCATATACCATCCATATACAGGATGTCCTGTTTCTACTCTTGTTGTAGTTGAAGTAATATTTCTTTCATCACCATTGGTATCAAGAGCCAGCTCTAAAATCTCATTCTTATTGGTAGCAACATTACCACTAACAGATACATTGAAGTCATTTGAACGAACAACGTCTACATTGAATTCGAACTCCCAACCTTTGTTCTCCATTCTACCAATATTCTCATTTCTATTAGGGTGTCCCTGTGTAAGTGATAATGGTACTCTAAGTAACATGTCCTGAGTTTCTCTGCTATAGTAACCAATCGAACCAGAGAATCTATTGTTAAATAAACCAAAATCAAGACCAAGATCTAATGAATAAGAAGTTTCCCAAGCTAGACCGTTATTACCAAAAGTTCCAGGATAAGAAGCACCTTCGCCACCATAGTTAGAATCATAAAAAAGCAATGCTTGATATTGATTAATATCAATATTGTTATTACCAGACTTACCATATGACGCTCTAAACTTCAACATATCAATAAAGTCGTAGTTTGCCATAAAATCTTCGCGGTTGATATTCCAAGCACCACCAATTGCCCAGAAATTACCCCATCTGTGGTCTGGGTGGAATTTAGAACTACCTTCACGACGGTAAGTAACATCAGCTACATATTTACCTTGGTATGCATAGTGAATTAAACCTAAGTAAGAAGCTTGAACCTCGTCTGTATAATCTGCAGTTGCATCAGTTGGATTACCTGCAGAATTAAGGTTAGTTAAACCTACATCTGAAAAGTTATCACCGGCTGCATACATGAAATATCTTCTTCTCTCTTCGTACTCCTGAATTGCCTTAAAGTCAAATTCATGACCACCATCTAAAGACAATTGATAGTTCACGATATTTTGGAACACGTAGTTTGCTCTGTTTCTGTTCGCAACTTCACCACGACCAGCTGTTTCACCATCACCATCACCTCTTAATGGGTTATCGTAAGTTTTCATATTGAAAACCTGGTAGTCGATAGACATTTTAGTAGTGAAAGTCAAATTCTCGATAGGAGTTTGCCAAGTCAAACTATTATTAGTAATAATTCTTGTAAATCTCTGCTGATCGATATCGTTCTGGGCAATGAACAATGGATTAGGAAGAGAAGTAGTCTCGTAATTTAAAGTACCATCTGCGTTATACGCCTGATCGATTGAAGGCATAAAGAACTTACTAGCTCTAGGAGATGAGAAGTATGCACTACCTTCCAATAGACCATCCTGGAACATATGAGATGCAGAGTTCTTAGTAGAGAACTTCAATTTTGGTGAGATATCAAAATCTAAGTTTACAGAACCTGTAAATCTCTCTAGTTCAGAACCAATAACAGTAGCCTCTTGTTTCAAATAACCACCAGAAACATAATATTTAATACCATCTTTACCACCAGTTGCAGATAAGTTATACTCCTGCATAATAGCATTATCATTTGTAATAAGGTCAGCCCAATCAGTTTCAGGTCTACCAGCAGCATTCCAGCTTACATAGTCAGTTCCAAATGAACTTGGATTTGCTTCATAAAATGATCTTGCTTCAGCTTGAGAAGATAGATCAAATGAATTCATTAACGATTCATAAAACAATTCTTCTCTTTGAGCACCTGTTAACATAGTAGGACCATCAACCGCATCGTTAGAGATACCATAAGTAGCAGAGAAATTAATATTAGCTTTACCTGACTTACCAGATTTAGTAGTAATTACAATTACACCATTCGCACCACGAGCACCATAAGCTGCAGTTGCAGTTGCATCTTTCAATACAGTAATTGTTTCGATATCGTTACTGTTCAATGCAGCCATAGCTGATAAAGAAGAAGTAGCTGTACTACTAGATACACTACCACTAATTACAGGAACACCATCAATCACATACAAAGGCTCATTACCAGCGGTAATCGAGCTACGACCTCTAATTCGAATTTTTTGCTCCGAACCAGGAGTACCAGAAGCAGCAGAGATATTAACACCTGCAATACGACCTTGAAGTGCCTGCTCTACATTAGGTACTGGCATGTCAGCAAGAGTTTCACCGTCTACCTGAACAGCAGAACCAGTAACCTCACTCTTTCTATGAGAAGTATAACCAGTTACAATAACTTCGTCAACACCAATTGACTCTGATTCTAACACAACGTTAATTACAGATTGATCTCCTACTGTAATTTCTTGTGTAATCATCCCAACAAAACTAAACATCAAAACGTCCGATGCTTGAGCTTCTAATGAATATTTTCCATCAATATCAGTACTAGCACCAATCGTGGTACCTTTAATAACAACAGATACACCAGGCATACCCAGCCCATCCTCAGCACTTGTTACAGTACCAGAAATCTGTTTGCTTTGCGCATTTACTATTTGCATACCTATCAGGAATAGACATACAAATAGTCCAATCATTTTTTTCATAAAAAAACTTTTTTAGTTAGTAATTAAGTAAAGATTCTAATATGGTTAATGGTAATTTTCGATCATAAATATAGTAGAATTATCTCTTTTAACAAATTTTAACAAGTTCCAAGCGCCCTTTATCCGTATGACTTTTATCATGTTTCCATCCCTGTCTTGTTAAACAAATCTTAAAGCATAAATTTTTCCATCATATAATCTATTCATAATCAAGTATCACTTAGCTCATGAATTGCTACAATTAATTGTTATCAGTTTAAATTAAATAAAACCCAAAAAAAATGAGCAATCCCTTAAAAAAATAAGATTTGAATGTAAAATTTTAGCATATTTTCACAAATACAATCCAAATTCTTATTCTTACATTTGAGAAAAATTTAAACAACAATGGAAAATATACTAGACCAATTACAACCCAAATCAGTTTGGGCACATTTTGAAGATATCTGTCAGGTACCACGCCCTTCGAAAAAAGAAGAAAAAATCATTGAATTTTTACTTGACTTTGGAAAAAAGCACAATTTAGAAACTAAGAGAGACGAAATTGGTAATGTTTTAATTAAGAAACCAGCCACTCCTGGTAAGGAAGATTTAAAAACTGTTGTTTTGCAATCGCATATGGATATGGTATGTGAGAAAAACAACGAAACCGAGCACAATTTCGATACAGACCCAATTGTACCGTGGATTGATAATGGTTGGGTAAAGGCCAAAGGAACCACATTAGGTGCCGATGATGGTATTGGAATGGCTGCTGAAATGGCATTATTGACTGCCACTGACATTGAGCATGGACCGATTGAATGTTTATTTACAGTTGATGAAGAAACTGGTTTATCAGGGGCGTTTGCCTTGCAACCAGGCTTTTTCGATGGTAAAATTTTATTAAACCTGGATTCGGAAGACGAAGGCGAAATTTTTATTGGCTGTGCCGGTGGTATCGATACAATTGCCAATATGGAATACAAAAAAGAAGAAGTACCTACAGGACATTTTGCATTAAGAATTGATGTGAAAGGATTACTGGGTGGTCATTCTGGAGATGAAATCAACAAGGGAAGAGGGAATTCAAATAAAATTCTAAACCGATTTCTTTGGCAAATCAATAAGAAATATAACATCAGGCTTCATGATTTTAATGGTGGTAATTTAAGAAATGCTATTCCAAGAGAAGCCTTCGCCATTATTACCATTCCTTCTGAATTTAAAGAGAATGTTCGTGCCGATTTAAATATTTATGCGGCAGAAATGGAACACGTTTGGGAAATTTATGAGCCAAAATTAAAAATAACTCTGGAATCGGTTGAAACACCAGAATTTGTGATTGACCGTGAAATCAGTAACAATTTGTTCGATGCAATTTATGCATGTCCGCACGGTGTATTCTCAATGAGTTCAAGAATGCCTGGCATGGTTGAAACTTCAACCAATCTTGCATCTGTTAAGTTCGTAGATGGTAACAAAATCTTAATCACCACTTCGCAACGAAGTGATGTTGACAGCGAAAAGTATAACATTGCACAAATGGTTGGAAGTGCTTTAACTTTGGCAGGTGCAAATATCGAGCATACCGATGGTTATCCGGGTTGGGCGCCAAATCCAAATTCAGAAATTTTAACTGTTGCTGTTGATTCTTACAAGCGTTTATTCGATAAGGAGCCTGTGGTAAGATCAATTCATGCCGGGTTGGAGTGTGGTTTATTCCTTGAAAAATATCCAGACATGGATATGATTTCCTTCGGTCCTACTTTAAGGGATGTTCATTCTCCTGACGAGAGAATCAATATTGAAACTGTTGAAAAATTCTGGTTGCATCTGATTGATATTATTCAAAACGTACCAAAGAACTAAGTTCAATCTATACCTTATATATATAAAGCGATCATTTAATATGATCGCTTTTTCTTTTTCCAATTTCGAGATTGAAGAATTCTGTTAATTTGGCATAAACGAATTACATCTTCTGATTATCTTCAACATACGCATCTTCTCATGCAGATGTAGTATATATGCGAAACCATCTTAGAATATATCCGTTCGATAATCAGGTTTTTACTTTCCCTTTTTGAAGAAAAAATGTAGCTTTGCGAGCTATTTTAATACATACACTTTGAATCAAGAAATTTACGAAAATATTAGATCCTGGTTTGATACCTACTCAAATAGCTTAACCAGCGAAAATGATGAAATCCAGTTCAATATCGAACTAAAAAGGAATCATTCATTTAATACCGTTGAGTTGTTATCAGACTTGATGCAAGAGGCCAGTGTAAGCGAAACTGAGACTCTTATTGCCAGGATATCTGCATTGGTACATGATGTTGGCCGATTTGAGCAGTTGATGAATTATGAGACATTTTCGGATACCGATCATGTAAATCATATCGATTTAGGTATTTCTTTACTTCAATCGGAGAATGTTTTAAGCGAATTGGATGATGACAAAAAAGAGATCGTTTTTGAATGCATCAGGTACCATGGTGTTGATGTACTTCCAAAGTCGATAAACGAAAATGCATTGACAATAGCAAAATTATTGCGTGATGCCGATAGAATTGATGCTTTGAACATTGTTTCGAAATATTATTCAGAATATAAATCGGGCACCAATAAAAGACTTGAAATGGAACTGGCTGATCAGCCTGAAATTTCAAAAAAAGTGTACAAAGCCATTGTTGATGAAAAGGTAGTAAGCAATAAAGATGTTCTTACTTTAAACGAGCTGAAACTGCATCAAATGTCATGGATTTATGATTTGAACTTTAAGAAGAGTTTTAAAATTGTAAGTGAGAAGAACTACCTTAAAAAAATGTATGAGACTTTACCCAAAAAGGATGAAGTGATAGACATGTACCGTCAGATGAAAATATTCCTGGAAAATCAGCTTTAGAATATTGAATTCTACATCTTATTTAGATTAAATTAAAACTAAATGCTTTATTTCTCTGTTTTATATCTAAGAATGTATATATTTACAACAGAATAAAATCAAAATCAGAATAAGAATGAGAGACATAGTTTGCAACTGTCAGATGGTTGATAGAAAAACAATAGATAGTGCTATTCACGATAAGAATGCTACAACGATAGAGGAAATAAGACGATACACCGGAGCCAATACCGGATGTGGAAAGTGTATGTCCTATATCAATAGCATTTTAGATGTCGAGGTACCTAAGATTGTTAAAAAGGAAGAAAGTTCGCAAAGTAGATTTAAACTTTGGTAAGATATAAAGCTTCGATTACTCGAAGCTTTTTTTTACATCTCTTTTACTTTATACACAACGTCAATTACGGTTCCATCAACCCATTTTATTGCCGCAACAATCTCATCAGATAATTCAACTGGTTCAGGAACACCACAAATCTCCTCTGCTTCTTGCTTTAAATCTCCCAGGCTTTTAATAGGAAGATCCGAATCTTGTAGTTTCTCTATCAAATCCTGCCTTAAAGGATTAATGGCAATCCCTCTTTCGGTTACAATTACATCGATCAACTCACCGGGTCCGCAAAGAGTGGTAACCCGATCGCGAATAATCGGTATTCGGTTTCTAAAGAGTGGAATGGGCAGGATCACTGTTTTTCCAAATAGGCAATTCTGCCATCCCCCTATTCCATGCAATAAATAACCATCACTATGTGTTACCACATTTGCATTAAAATTTAAATCTACTTCGGTGGCCCCAAGTATCACCACATCCAACATGCTTGCAAAATTTCCTTTACCATGATAATTATAGCTGGTAAATGGACTTGTCCATACATGATTTTCATTCTTCCTCATCGATTCTACGCCTGACAGATCAAAAGTTTGACCATCCAGTACATAATCAATCAATCCCTCTTCGAGCATATTTATAAGGTATTGATTACTTCCGCCTCTTGCAAATCTTGCCTTAATGCCTTTTCTTCTCATGATTTGGGCAAAAAAATCACCAATAGCCAAAGCAGTGCCGCCTGCTCCAGCCTGAAATGAAAAACCTTCCTTTATAATTCCGGCCTCATCACAAAATTTTGCGGTCAATTCCGCAATTAGCAATCGATCGGGACTCTTGGTGATTTGAGTTGTACCAGACACAATTTTCTCAGGAATCCCAATTTTATCTAACACCACTGTAAAATCCACGTAGTTTCCTTGTATTTGCCATGGAACACAAGGAAAGGGAACCAAATGATCTGTTACCACAATCACTTTATCGGCATATTGCGAATCGGCCAATGCAAATCCAAGTAAACCAGATGCAGATGGACCATTTAAACCATTGGCATTTCCAAATGCATCGGCACTGGCAGCTCCAATCACTGCAATATCAATTGTAAGCTCTCCATCCTGAATGGCCTGATACCTTCCTCCATGGGATCTGAGAACAGCAGTTCTTTTCATTTTCCCCTCGGAACAAAACTTTCCCAAAGGCCCGTTCATACTACCTTCGATACCTGCTATGGTACCATCTTCCAAATAAGGAATTAAATGTTCGTGGCAAGGAAAAGATGCTGATGGAAACCAAATTAAATCTTTTATTCCAAGATCTTTTGCCACATCAAACAGCTGGTTAGCCAGTAAATCTCCATTTCGAAAATGGTGATGTGTAGAAATTGTCATCCCATCTTTTATACCAGCCCTGAGCAGAGCTGATTTTAGGTCTGAAACCTGTTTATTTCCATCCGATGGGTAGTTTGCAGCCACAGAAATTCTGGCATTATATTTATTCCCCAGAGGATGGTATTTTCCTACTCCCTGGTAGGGAATAACAGCTTCTCCATTAATCTTATCAGGAACTTTTCTTCCTGCAGCATTGGTAATCATATCAGCTTTCATCTGTTTCCCTCCAATTTTCCGATACTAAGCCCAACTCTTTTGCCAGTTCAAGCGTTTTAAGTTGCCTCTTCACTACAGGAGCATCTATCATTTTACTTCCAAGAGAAACAACACCCAAACCTTTCTCCTTTGCGAGATAATAGGCATTCACAATTTTCTTTGCCTTTTCGATTTCCTGCAAATCGGGTGCATAGTTTTCGTGTATGACCTTTATTTGACGAGGATGAATACATCCCATTCCCTGGAATCCAAGGGCTTTTGAAGCTTTTACATTCTCCTGTAAAGCTTTTACATTCGCAACATCAGAAAAGACAGAATCAATGGCCTGAATTCTTGCCGCATGACAGGCATTAACAACTTTCATCCGCGCATAAAGAGACTCTTTGCCACCCTCACTTCTTTTTACACCAATATCAGCCGTATAATCTTCCAGACCAATCGCCATGGCAACAATATTTTTGGATGCACTTGTAATTTCAAAGGCATTCTCAATTCCTAAAGCACTCTCAATAATTGGCATTAACAGTATTTCCGACTGAATCTTATGTGCTTTTCTGATCCTACTAATCTCCTCCTCTACCCTTATTATCACCCTCTTATCTTCAACTTTTGGAATTAGTATCAGCTGAACATGATGCGGCACTACAAAATGCAAATCCTGAATCCCCATATCACCCTGATTAATCCTTACCATTCGTTCAGATCCATAGAAGTTTTGAGACCGCAAGGCATTTCTGACAATATAACGTGCTTCGTGTTTCTTAGCTGGTGCCACCGAATCTTCCAAATCCAATATAATCCCGTTGGCCTGATGAAGCCCGGCATTAATCATCATATAGGGCGTATTGCCAGGCAGGTACAACCGGGAGAACCTGTTTCTGTTGCGAACAGCCCGATCACAATTTGATTTTATTTGCGGAAGCAGATATTCCCTATTCGAATCTATTAGCTGAGAAATAGCAGCTTCCATTCTTGCTGCAATTACATAATGCAAGGCTCCTAAATCCTGAATTTGTATTTTGGCATTTTTGATGGCATAAAAATGCAACATATCCTGTACCAATTGGCAAATAGAATTTTGAAAGAATGCTTTAACCTTTGAATTTAAATCAATACAAATCCCCCCAGACTTTGTGAGTTCAATCTGGATTTTACAATCGCCTCTTAGTTTGGAATCAAAATTTCCGGCAATACCGATTTTAACTTTCTCTTCCATAGGTCCAGACTTGTATAAGATGCAAAACAGGAGAAACGGAAAATGAAATTATTCTCGCGCCTCTCCCATTAAAACCATTTTTACATCTGATATAATTAGTTACTATAAATATAAGGCAAGATTGTTCATAAAACAATGATTTATTGCAATATAATGGAAATTAAAAAGGGGTGTTCGTTACGAACACCCCTTGAAAATATGATTTTTTGATGTTTTCTTACATCAAGAAACTCAATAGAATACCTGCACCCACTGCAGAACCAATAACACCTGATACGTTAGGAGCCATTGCATGCATTAGAAGGTGATTCGAAGGATCATTTTGTAATCCCAGGTTTTGAACCACACGTGCACTATCTGGTACAGCCGATACACCAGCAGCACCAATCATTGGGTTAATTGGACGATCTTTAGGCGACAACCAGTTCATCACTTTCGCGAAGATTACACCACCAGCAGTTGCTACAATAAATGAAGCAGCTCCAAGGCCGAAAATCATGATTGAATCCTTAGTTAAAAATACATCAGCCTGAGTTGAAGCACCCACAGTAACACCCAACAAAATAGTAATAGTGTTAATCAATGCATTACTTGCTGTATCTGCCAATCTGTTTGTTACAGTCGATTCTTTTAACAAGTTACCGAAGAACAACATACCTAATAGTGGTAATGCAGTTGGCGAAATATAGGCTGTCAACAACAATCCTACAATTGGGAAAATAATTTTCTCAAGACGAGTAACCGCACGTGGTGGTTTCATCTTAATGGTTCTTTCCTTCTTGGTAGTAAACAAGTTGATAATTGGAGGTTGAATTACCGGAACCAATGCCATATATGAATATGCTGCAATCGCGATAGGACCAATTAAGTTCTTCACGGTTTCCCCATTGGCCATTACGTTCATACCATTTGCCAATTTCGATGAAAGGAAAATAGCTGTTGGACCATCGGCACCACCAATAATACCAATTGCACCTGCTTCTGGTGGAGCAAATCCTAACCAAAGTGCACCAAGGAAAGTAGCGAAAATACCAACCTGAGCTGCCGCTCCCAAAACCATCAATCTAGGGTTAGAGATTAGGGACGAGAAGTCGGTCATCGCACCAATACCAAGGAAAATCAATGGAGGATACCATCCGTTAACAACCCCGGAATATAGAATATTCATAACTGATCCTGGCTCATAGATACCTAACTTCAAGTTAAAGTCAACCGCCTGGAACATCGGAATGTTACCAATGATGATACCTGTACCAATCGGAATCAATAGCAATGGTTCATAGTCATATTTAATGGCTAAGAAAATGAATACTAAACCGATCAAAATCATCAGAAGGTGACCGCCGGTAACGTTTGCAAAGCCAGTAAACTCATAAAAGTTTTTCAAGCCAACAACCGCACCCGAGTTGTGTTCACAATCAAGCATTGGGTTTCCAAAGTTAAGCTGATCACCTTCGATTTTCGCAACGCGATCTTTCAACTTTAAGATTTCAGAAGTGGTAACATATGCATTTGAACCTGAGTTTGGATCAGTGTTTTTGTGCAAATGAGTTACCTCTTTCGGATTAAAAGTCATTGTCAAGCTTGTTCCTTCCAAAGTCCAATGACCAGTAAATCTCTGCTTAATCGAGTCCATTGTAAAAGTCTTATCTTTCTTGAACTCAATTGTTTTATAACGTTTTACGGTTTTTTTGGATTCACCAATGGGATTCGGAATATAACCATCTGTATGGTTAATCCATTTCCCGCTTGTTAGTTTTGCTGCTGCATCTTCCTGATTTTGAGCAAAGGCACTAAAAGCAAGTCCCATCACTAAAATCATCGAAAATACAATTTGATAAAGTTTTCTCATTATGTCTTTTAATGTTTAATGATTAATGATTAGTGCTTAATGGAAAATCTACAATTGGTTGTAAATAACACGCAAAATCTTTACAACTTATTGGTAAAATTTGAATTAAACATTGATCATCAAACATTCATCATTTATGAAATTTCTACTAACACATCATCTTGAAGTACACTCTCACCAACTGCAACTTTAACAGCTTTAACAGTACCTCCTTTTTCAGCCATGACATTATTTTCCATTTTCATTGCTTCCATCACCAATAGAGTATCTCCTGGGTTAATGGTATCACCAACAGCAATGTTAATTTTAATAATGCTACCTGGAAGTGGAGCTTTAACAACAGTTGAGCCAGCACCACCTTTTTGGATTTTTCCTTCACCTGGTTTGTTAATAACAGGCTTACGAACTAGTTTAGGAGTTTTAGATGCCTTTTCTTCAATATTAACATCTACATCATAGCTGGTTCCGTTCACTTCAATTTTGGCATTCGATCCTTGAAAATCCTTGATTTCAACATCGTATTCCTGGCCACGTATAGTAAATTTGAACTTCTTCATTTTGTTTATCTTGGTTGATTCATTACCCCATAAATCTTAGAGCTCCATGGAGAATAATTCTTTGTAACTTTTTTAATTGTGATGATATTACTCTCTTCATCGTGAAGCTGATTAAAGTGCATGTGCAATGCCATAGCGATAGCCGCATTTACATTTCCTTCTATATTCAAGTCTTCAACTTCAGCGCAAGGCTTACCTTCTTTAACAAGCTTCTTTCTCAAGTTTAGCTGTAAAAGTTTAGGCAAATTCATGAAAACAATAACAAGACATACCAACGCAAGAAATACGATTGAGTACCCAACAATTGCTACTGTCCATCCACCTTGACTTCCTATAGATAAAATATTCATTAACATAGAACTATTTTTTACAATGGAATATTAGAATGTTTTTTAGGTGGGTTCGATTGCTTTTTAGTCTGTAGAGACTGGAATGCACGAATCACTCTAAAACGAGTATTTCTTGGCTCGATAACATCATCGATATAACCGTATGAAGCTGCGTTGTACGGATTTGCAAATGCCTCGTTGTATTCAGTTTCTTTTTCCTCGATAAACTTCGCTTTTTCTTCGTCGTTTAGTTCGGCAAGTTTTCTACCATGAAGTACTTCGATCGCACCTTTAGCACCCATTACTGCAATTTCGGCAGTTGGCCAAGCATAGTTCATATCACCACGTAGTTGCTTAGATGACATTACATCGTGAGCACCACCGTATGATTTTCTAAGTGTAATTGTTACTTTTGGAACAGTAGCTTCACCGTAAGCGAACATTAATTTCGCACCGTGAGTAATGATACCGCCAAATTCTTGTCCCGATCCAGGAAGGAATCCAGGAACATCAACCAATGTTAAGATTGGAATATTGAAACAGTCGCAGAAACGGATAAATCGAGCCGCTTTTCTTGAAGATTCAATATCAAGTACACCAGCAAGGAAGTTTGGTTGGTTTGCAACCACACCTACCGACATACCGCCCATACGAGTAAAACCAACTACGATATTTTTAGCATAGTGACGGTGAACTTCAAGGAATTCAGCATCGTCAGCAATAGCATAAATTACATCCTTCACATCGTAAGGCATATTTGGGTTGTCAGGAATAATTTCATTAAGAACATCTTCCATTCTATCAATAGGGTCGTTACACTCTAAGATAGGAGCTTCTTCAAGGTTGTTTGAAGGCATGTAAGATAACAACTTACGGATAATCATGATACCTTCTTCCTCATCTTCAAGCATAAAGTGAGAAACACCTGATTTGGAAGCATGCATTTTCGCACCACCTAAATCCTCAACAGTGATATCTTCTCCTGTTACAGTTTTTACAACCTTAGGACCGGTAACGAACATGTATGATTTCTCTTCAGTCATCATGATAAAGTCAGTTAATGCCGGAGAATAAACAGCACCACCTGCACAAGGACCGAAAATTGCAGAAATCTGAGGAATAACACCTGAAGCAAGAATATTTCTTTCGAAAATTTCAGCATAACCTGCCAAAGCGGTAACACCTTCCTGAATACGAGCTCCACCTGAATCGTTCAATCCGATTACCGGTGCACCCATTGTCATTGCCATATCCATAATTTTGCAAATCTTCTGTGCAAATGTTTCTGACAACGAACCTCCGAAAACAGTAAAGTCCTGAGAGAATACGAATACCAATCGTCCGTCGATTGTACCTTGTCCTGTAACAACACCATCGCCTAAGAATTTGGTTTTTTCCATACCAAAATTAGTACAACGGTGAGATACGAACATATCGAACTCTTCAAAACTTCCTTCATCAAGAAGCATGTCGATTCTTTCGCGGGCTGTATACTTTCCTTTCTTGTGCTGAGATGCAATTCTTTTTTCACCTCCACCAAGCTTAGCCTCTGCTCTTAAATCAATTAATTTTTTAATCTTATCCTGACTAGCCATAACTATTATTGAGTTATTATATAATTGAGTTATTATATAATTATTGAGTTTTTATCTAATTTTTGAGTTTTCTTATTTTTCGCCACAAAGCTCTGTCAACACTCTCATTGTTGATTTTGGGTGTAAGAATCCAATTTTTAATCCTTCAGCACCACCACGAGGAGCTTTATCGATTACCTGGCAACCAGCTTCCTGAACATCGTTCAATGCTTCCTGAACATCTTCAACAGCGAAAGCAAGGTGATGCATTCCACCGCCAGTCTTAGCAACAAACTTACCAATTGGTCCTTCAGGATCAGTTGATTCTAACAACTCGATTTTTGTATCTCCAACCTTGAAAAAAGCAGTCTTCACCTTCTGATCAACAACTTCCTCAATTGCGTAACACTCCAATCCCAATACTTTTTCATAAAATGGAATTGCTTCTTCTAAGCTTTTTACAGCGATACCGATATGTTCAATATGCGATGGTTTCATACTAGTTAATTTTTAAAAATTTATTTTGGACAAAAATATCTATTCAAAAAATTTTGGTCAATGATCTTTAGCATTATTAAAGTTGTTCTTCAACATGTTCTCAAATCATCGCCCCAAAGACACTAAAGGCTGAATTTCAGCCAAATAATGCAAACTGCCAAATTTTACGGTAACGATTTCAATTATTTTTTTCGAAAACCTTTGCACCAACAGTCGTCATTTTGAATTACAGTTCAAAGGAATATGATTTTTTCAAAATAATTGAAAAAAATTTTACTATTACAAAACATATCTCCACAGCATGTTTTTGCATCAAATTCTATTTGATATTTTTAATTAATCCGAGTAAATCGAAGTCTTTGGCAGAGGTTGAATTTATACCATTATATATAGAGTAAAATAATATTGATTATTCGCCTAAATCAGCACATAAATAAAAGTAACAACCTGAACTCGATTAAAAATATCAATCACAGAAAATTAGATTTATTCGGGATTTACACTAAATAATAGAAGAATACTTGGGTATTTTTGAGGATTACTTTTAAATGCGAAGATGACATTTTATTGGGTTTGCCTGCTTTTGGTATAAATTTTCTCAAACTCTTTCGAAATATCCCGATATTACATCAAAATTTTGAGAAAATTTCTACTCAAAACCAAATCAAACTGTGAAGGTATTTTTAATCGAACTCAGGTTAATAATGCAAGTCTTTTATTTATATTTGCACTTTGAAACAACATTCAACCAATTTTATAAATTTATAAGTTGACTTTAAGATGATTTTATTCTTCAAAAAAGACGAAGTACACTTTGTTGTTCAGGCAACAAACCAATTGAATGGATTTGATCTTGACAAGCTTTCGTGGCTTTTTGGTAATGCCGAAAAATTAGATCAGGAAAAACTTGATGGAATTTTTGTCGGACCAAGAAAAGAAATGATTACTCCATGGAGTACCAACGCTGTCGAAATTACCCAAAACATGGGTCTGACTGGATTGTTGAGAATCGAGCAATACATTTTGGTCGAATCAGAAAATACAGAGTTCGATCCTATGTTGCAATCTATGTATAAAGGTTTAGATCAGGAGGTTTACACCATTGACAAGCAACCCGACCCAATCCTTTATATCGATAATATTGAAGAATACAATCAGCAGGAAGGATTAGCCTTAAGCGCTGACGAGATTTCTTACCTGAATGATGTCTCGGAGAAAATTGGAAGAAAACTTACTGATTCAGAAGTTTTTGGTTTTTCTCAAGTAAATTCTGAACACTGTCGCCATAAAATCTTTAATGGCACCTTTATAATTGATGGTGAAGAGAAAGAATCTTCACTGTTCCAACTCATTAAAAAAACATCTAAGGAAAACCACAATAGAATTGTATCGGCATACAAAGACAATTGTGCTTTTCTTGGAGGACCAAAAGCTGAACAGTTTGCGCCTTATTCGCACGACAAAGCTGACTTTTTCTATACAAAAGATATTGAAACAGTTATCTCGCTTAAAGCGGAAACTCATAACTTCCCTACAACTGTAGAGCCTTTTAATGGTGCTGCAACTGGTACAGGTGGCGAAATTCGCGATAGAATTGCCGGTGGTAAAGCTGCTATTCCAATGGCAGGTACTGCTGTTTATATGACTTCTTACCCAAGATTAGAAGCATCACGCAAGTGGGAAAGTGCAACAGAAGCCAGAGAATGGTTGTACCAAACTCCTGAAGAAATCTTAATTAAAGCATCGAATGGAGCTTCTGATTTTGGTAACAAATTTGGACAGCCCTTAATCGTTGGTTCTGTTCTTACATTCGAACATTTCGAAAACAACAAGAAGTATGGTTACGATAAGGTAATTATGCAAGCTGGTGGTATTGGATATGGAAGATTGGAGCAAGCACAAAAAGATGTTCCTGAACAAGGCGATAAAGTAGTACTGCTTGGTGGTGACAACTACCGAATTGGAATGGGTGGTGGTGCTGTATCGTCGGTTGCAACTGGTGAGTACGACAATGCAATTGAGATAAATGCCGTTCAGCGTTCGAACCCTGAAATGCAAAAGCGTGTATGCAATGCAATTCGTGCAATGGCTGAAGCCGATGAAAATCCAATCATCTCAATCCACGACCACGGTGCAGGTGGACACTTGAACTGTCTTTCGGAGTTGGTTGAAGAAACCGGAGGTAAGATCGATTTAAATGCTCTTCCTGTTGGTGATCCTACCCTATCTGCTAAAGAGATTGTAGGTAACGAATCTCAGGAGAGAATGGGGTTGGTAATGAAGGAAAAAGATGTTGAACTTTTAACCAAAATTGCCGAAAGAGAACGTGCTCCAATTTACCAAATTGGTGAAACTACCGGAGACATGAGATTTACATTTGAAGACAAAAAAACAGGTAAAAACCCTATTGACCTTGGACTTTCAGAAATGTTTGGTAAACCGCCAAAAACAATCATGAAAGACAATTCGGTTCAAGAAGGTTTCGAAGCTGTTTCATATGATATTAACAAATTCGAAGAATATTTAGAAGATGTTCTTCAGTTAGAGGCCGTAGCTTGTAAAGATTGGTTAACAAACAAAGTAGACCGTTCGGTAACAGGTAAAATTGCGATGCAGCAATGTGCTGGACCTCTGCAATTGCCATTGAATAACCTGGGAGCAGTAGCTATCGATTTCCAGGGCGAAAAAGGAATTGCTACTTCTATTGGACATACTCCTGTTGCTGCCCTTGTAGATTCTAAAAATGGTAGCCGTTTATCGGTTGCTGAATCGTTAACCAATATGGTATGGGCACCAATCGAGAAAGGTTTGAAAGGAATTTCTCTTTCTGCTAACTGGATGTGGCCTTGTAAAAACGAAGGCGAAGATGCTCGTTTGTATAATGCAGTTCAATCAATCAGTGATTTTGCCATTAAGCTGGGCATCAACATTCCTACAGGTAAGGATTCTCTTTCCATGACACAGAAATATGGAAAAGATGATGTTGTTTACTCTCCGGGAACAGTGATCATTTCAACCGTTGGTGAAATTATTGATATCAATAAGATGATCTCCCCAGTGATGAAAAACGATCAGGATTCTCATTTGGTTTATCTTGACTTCTCAAATGACAACTTCCAATTAGGCGGTAGTAGTTTTGCACAAATCGTTAACAAGCTAGGAAAACAAACCCCAGATGTTACAGATGCCGATTACTTTGTTAAGGCATTTGAATCTTTACAGCAATTGATTCTTGACGGCAAGGTATTGGCTGGTCACGACATTTCTGCAGGTGGTATGATTACCGCATTGCTTGAAATGTGTTTTGCGGATAACAAGCTTGGCGCTAAAATTGATTTAAACTCAATTGAAGAGAAAGACTTGATTAAGGTATTATTTAGTGAGAATCCGGGAGTTATTTTCCAGGTGAAGGACAAAGAGGCAGTTGGCAAAACTCTTGCTGAGAATGGTCTTCGTTTCCACTTTATCGGTTCTCCAGCTAAAGCAGGATTACTGGAAGTATCTAAAAATGAACAATCATTTAGCCTTGATATTCCAAGTCTGCGTGACCTTTGGTACAAAACTTCTTACCTATTGGATCGCAACCAATCTGGCAAAGAACTGGCTTTGGAAAGATTTGAAAGTTATAAGACGAATGAACTAACTTATCAATTCCCTGAAAACTTTACTGGTAAATTTGCTCAGTACGGTATCGATCCTAAGAGAAAAAACAAGTCAGGCGTTAAAGCTGCCATTATCCGCGAAAAGGGTGTAAATGGTGATAGAGAAATGGCCTGGATCATGCACCTTGCAGGAATGGATGTAAAAGATGTTCATATGACCGATTTGATTTCGGGTCGTGAAGATTTAAGTGATGTGAATATGATCGTATTTGTGGGTGGATTCTCAAATTCGGATGTATTAGGTTCGGCAAAAGGTTGGGCCGGAGCATTCCTTTATAACGAAAAAGCAAAGGCGGCATTAGATAATTTCTATAACAGACCAGATACTTTAAGTTTAGGAGTATGTAACGGTTGCCAGTTGGTTTCCGAACTTGGATTAATCTATCCAGAACATGAAAAACATCCAAAATTGTTACACAACGATTCTCATAAATTCGAATCTGGATTCGTGAGTGTTGAAGTTCCTGAAAACAATTCTGTAATGTTATCCACTCTTGCAGGAAGCAAAATGGGTATTTGGGTTGCTCATGGTGAAGGTAAATTCGAACTGCCATATGCAGTTGAAGAGTACAATATTCCAATGAAATATGCCTACGATCAGTATCCGGCTAATCCTAATGGATCTCCATTTGCAACTGCGGCAATATCTTCAAAAGATGGTCGTCATTTGGCAATGATGCCTCACTTGGAGCGTGCCACTTACCCTTGGAACTGGGCGCATTACGATGAAAACCGAATGGAAGATGAATTAACTCCATGGGTAGAAGCATTTGTTAATGCTAAGAACTGGATTATTGAAACTAAATAATCTCATATATATTATGATTTTTAATGCCTCTGCGTATGCAGAGGCATTTTTTTTTGTGTTCCGTTGAAGATGTGTGTATTAATTTTTATACCTTGTACCCTGCTAACTAATAAATCACAAAAAGTATGAAGAAAATTTTACCTATTCTGGCATTGCTGTTGTTTTGCCTGGGGTGTGCTCCCCCCAAAAAAATGAGCGATAATAGTTCCAATTCCCCTTCCCCCCCTCAAGAACAAAAAGTTGATCAAAATCAACAAATTGCCCCAGGTACTTGTTATTTATCTCTAAAGGATTGTGAAATCATTTCCGATCAGAAAATGATTAAAGGAAAAGTTTCTCAATTGCATGGATATGGTGCAGGTTTTACTGAGGTCATTCAATTGAATCAGGAAATTGTTATCAAGATTGATAAACAGGATGTACAAAAGTTAAACAAGCGAAGTGAATTCTCCTGTGTGATCTCCCAAGTGGAAAAAATGGGTAACAAGACATACCTGAAGTTAATTGAAGTAAAATAAATCTAATCCATTTGTCGTGGTAATAAATTTAGTTCCCCTTTAAACTAAATATCCCCCTTATGCCAACGACTTTTTTAATTACATGAAAAACAAATTGTACCTTTTTTATCTGGGTACAGAATTTAAGACAGATTAAAATGAAGAATTTATTAACCATTCTGACTATCATTCTTTTCAGTTGTTCTTTGTATGCACAAAACAAGGGGTTAACCGCGAAAGAGCAAAAAAACACAGGTGTTAAAGATATTGTTATCACCGAAAAGACCTATAAGGACATTACCGAAAGAACCTTAAACAAAAGAAAATTATCTAAAATTGCTGATAGAAATTCAGGCAAACCAAAAGTAGCCGATAATCCTTTAGCACGTAGATTATTTGAAATTGAGAAGCTTAAAAATCCTTTAACTGGTGAAGTTCCAGCCAATATTAAAGAGTTGGAAAGAGCATATGCACTTTCAGCCAGATCAGGATTAATGAGCAAAACAAAATCAGTTGGATTAAACTATACCAATAGTGGTCCTCGTAATGTTGGTGGTAGAACCAGAGCTCTTGCTGTGGATATCGCCGATGCAACTGGGAATACGATCATAGCTGGTGGTGTAAGTGGAGGAATGTGGAAATCAACCGACAGAGGCCAAAGCTGGACACGTACTACCGGACTAGATCAGCACCCTAGTGTAACAGCTATTGCACAGGACCCTAGAGCTGGTAACACATCAACATGGTATTATACAACTGGTGAGTACGTAGGAAATTCGGCAAGTGCTTCAGGTGCTTTTTATACAGGTAATGGTGTATTTAAATCGACTGATAACGGCGATACTTGGACGAAACTTGATGCAACAGCTACGAACACCTTTTCTTCTTTCGACAATTTATTCGATATCTGCTGGAACGTATGTGTTGACCCTAATAATGGCGATGTATATGTTGCAACTTATGGTGGAATCTATGTTTCGAAAGATGGCGGAGATTCATGGAGTCTTGATATCCAAACCATTGACGCAACCCTTTTAGCTGATGACAGAGATTATTCCGCTCTTACAGATGTTATTTGTACTCCTGCAGGTGTAAAGTATGCTACTTTAAGCTCAGGTGGAAACAAAAATGTAGGTGTTTGGAGAAAAGGAACTGCTGTAGATGCTATCTGGGAAGATATTACACCTACAAGTGGATTTCCTACCAGCTACCGAAGAATGGTAATTGCGCATGCTCCAAGTAATACCAGCCAGGACATTATCTATCTTTTAGCCCAAACTTCAGGTGCAGGTTTACAAGGCCATAGCTTTTGGAAACTTACTTATAACGGTACTGCAAGTTGGGAAGATCGTTCTCAAAATCTTCCTGAAGGAGGATCAGGCGATAGAGATGTAAATGGATACAACTCGCAAGGATCATATAACATGGTGGTAAAAGTTGCTCCTGATGATGAAAATATGGTTTTCATTGGAGGTACCAACCTATTTAGATCGGATGATGCATTTGCAACAAAAGCAAGCCCATTAAGTAATGGGGTTACAAATAACTCGAACACATACTGGATTGGTGGTTATGCAACAGAAAATAACGTTAGTCAGTACGACAATCATCACCCTGATATACATTCTTTAGTATTTATTGACAATACAACATTGCTTTGTGGACACGATGGTGGTATTAGTTTAACCAACAACGCCAAACAAACAGATGACTCTAACACTGGAGATGATAGCAAGCCTGTTGACTGGGTATTCCTAAATAACAGTTACCTAACAACTCAGCCATACACAATTGCCATCGATCACGATATTACCAGCAATAAGTTCTTATTGGCCGGATTTCAGGACAATGGTACCTGGCTTGGAAGAGATGCATTGGCTACTTCCGACTGGGTTTATTGGGGATCAGGAGATGGTAGTTATGCAAGTATCTTAGACCAGGGAAGACACTTTCTTTCTTCTTCTCAGAACGGAGTAGTTTACCTTGAAAATGATCCAAACGGACCAGGAGACTCATTCTGGACACGTGTTGATCCAGCTGGAGCTGAAGGTCAATTGTTTATTAATCCATTTATTGTTGATGCGAACAATAGTGAAGTAATGTACTATGCTGCGGGACAATATGTTTGGAGAAATAGCAATATTTTTGACATCCCTCAATTTAGTTCACAGTCGCCAACAACCAACTGGGAGAAGTTAGAAATATCTAAAGCTTCCGGAACGGTATCAGCATTAGAATCATCTACTTATCCTGCTCATGTTCTTTATTATGGTACTTCGGCAGGGAAAGTTTACAAAATTGAAAGCTCTCATAACTCAATGGCTAAAGTGACCGATATTACAGGTTCAAACATGCCAGGTGCATACGTAAGCTCTATTGATGCAAACCCATTAAATGCAGACGAAGTTATTGTCAGCTTCTCAAACTATAAAGTGGAGAGTGTATTCTATACCAATGATGGTGGTGCAAACTGGCAAGCAATCTCAGGAAACCTTGAAGATGGTACTGATTCAGGCAATGGTCCTTCGGTAAGTGCTGTAGCAATCATGGTTTCTCCAACCGACACTACTTACTTTGCAGGAACAAGTACTGGTTTGTACAGTACATCTAGCTTAAATGGTAGCTCTACGGTATGGACACACGATGCTGCTGATAAAATTGGTACTACCGTTGTTGACATGATCAAAGCAAGAAGAGATGGTTTCATCGCTGCTGCTACACATGGTAATGGTGTATTTACTGCTGATGCAGATTATAGCTCTGTTGCTCCTGTTGCATTAATCGGTATGACTGCCGATACGATTCAAGCAGGAGAATCAGTAAAATTCATGGACAGAAGTATTGGAGATGGCATTACAACTTATGCATGGACTTTTGCAGGTGCTGAAACAACTAGTTCAAATGATCAATTTCCAGAAGGTATCGTTTACAATACACCTGGTATTTACGATGTTAGCTTGACTGTAACCAACGCAACAGGAAGTCACACTCAAACCATTACTGGTGGTATTGTTATTAAGTCTGTGGAAGCTAAATTCTCAACAAATAACACTACAATTGACGTAGGAACTACTGTTCAGTTCAACAACTTGTCAGGATCAACTCCAACCAGTTATACCTGGAGTTTCCCTGGAGGAACCCCTGAAACTTCAACAGAAAGAAGTCCTTCGGTAACATACAATTCGGTAGGTACTTTTGATGTAAGCTTAACTGTAAGCGATGGTACTTTTACCGATACAGAAGTGAAGACAGGCTATATTACAGTTCAGGATCCTAACGATTTTGAAGATGACCTTCTTTACAACATTTTACCGGAAAACGAAAGTGAGTTAACTCAATTCATATTTACAGGTAGTAATGATGGTTATGTAACAGGACACACGAATCTTTTAATCGATCAGTATGCTGAGAAGTTTGAAATTACAAACTCAAACTTAAACTCTGTAAAACAGGTTCATATTTACCCATCTGTAATGCAGTCAAACTCGGCAGATCCAAGTGTTACTATCAAAATTTGGAATGGCACAACTGAGCCTACACAAGAAGTATACTCGCAAGTAGTTCCTTACTCAGAATTAACAGAAGATGAGTTTAACATTATCGATCTTGACTTTTCTGTAGCAGTAGAAGACAATTTCTTTGTTGGATACGAAATTAACTACACCACTCCTATCGATAGTTTTGCTGTAGCTCACCTTCCTTTAGAATCCGATAAGGGTTGGGACAATACAGCTTATATGCATTACAATGATTCATGGAGCGCTTATAGCGATATCTTCTCTGGAAATCCTAACACATCATTAGCGATTAAAGCTTTGGTTGGATACGATGCAGGTGCAACTGGTATCGATGATAACTTAGGCAATAGAAAAGTTGAAAAACTTTTGATTTATCCTAATCCAATGAGGGACAAAACTAAGGTTGAATTCCCTAACGATAGGAACCAGAAATACAGGTTAATTGTTGTGGATGCGAATGGTAGAGTTGTTCGAATTATTGAAAACATTACCGATAATAATGTAACCATTAATCGAGAACAGTTGAAACCAGGAGTTCATATCATCAATCTTACTGGTGAAAAAATCTATAAAGGTAAATTACTTGTGAAGTAAGAATACCATACTGAGTCGTCCTAAAATAGGTTGACACATTTATAAATTAATTATATGATCCAGTGAGGCTAGCCTCACTGGATTTTTGATGTATAAAATTAGGTGTTTTATAATTCAAACTCAAATGAGGTCTCTTGTTATTATAGATCCAAACAGAT